>CAWGGS010000065.1:0-50625 GCA_963822095.1 uncultured delta proteobacterium | reverse complement strand
GCAGCGCGAGCCAAATCCCCTCCCCTAAGCATGATAAGATGTTAATGGGTTTAAATCAGTTTTCTGGATGGTAGGAGAATATTGTGGTCGCCTGCGAAGGTACACCGTAAGGAGTGCTGGAGGTTCCACAAGAGCTTATGTTGACACGAGTAGCGAAAAACAAGGTGAGAAACCTTGTCGCCGAAAGCCTAAGGTTTCCTGCAGTCAAGTTAATCTGCTCAGGGTTAGTCGGCTCCTAAGGCGAGGCCGAGAGGCGTAGTCGATGGGAAACAGGTTAATATTCCTGTACCACCGGTATGATGTTATGGTAAGGGGGGACGGAGAAGGTAAGGCCATCCGGGCGTTGGTTGTCCCGGTTTAAGCGTGTAGGTGGAGGACTTAGGCAAATCCGGGTCCTTATTCAACACTGAGGCGTGATGACGATGTCTTTCAGACAACAAAGTGGCTGGTTCCATGCTTCCAGGAAAATCCTCGTATCTAGTCATACAGGTGACCGTACCGTAAACCGACACAGGTAGGCAGGTAGAGAATACCAAGGCGCTTGAGAGAACTCTGGTTAAGGAACTCGGCAAAATTGCACCGTAACTTCGGGAGAAGGTGTGCCTGCGTGGTGATTAAATTTACTTTATGAGCCTGGTCAGGTTGCAGTGAAATGGGGGGAGCGACTGTTTACTAAAAACACAGGACTCTGCGAAGCCGAAAGGCGATGTATAGGGTCTGACGCCTGCCCGGTGCCGGAAGGTTAAGGGGACTTGTCAGCGCAAGCGAAGCAATGAACCGAAGCCCCGGTAAACGGCGGCCGTAACTATAACGGTCCTAAGGTAGCGAAATTCCTTGTCGGGTAAGTTCCGACCTGCACGAATGGCGTAACGATTTCCCCACTGTCTCAACCAGAGACTCAGCGAAACTGTAGTACCGGTGAAGATGCCGGTTACCCGCAACTAGACAGAAAGACCCCGTGAACCTTTACTATAGCTTGGCATTGTTTTTTGGGATAACATGTGTAGGATAGGTGGGAGACTTTGAAGCGGCTACGCCAGTAGTCGTGGAGTCACCCTTGAAATACCACCCTTGTTATCTTAAAAATCTAACCGCGGTCCCTTATCGGGATCCGGGACATTGTCTGGTGGGTAGTTTGACTGGGGCGGTCGCCTCCCAAAGAGTAACGGAGGCGCGCGATGGTTCCCTCAGGCTGATTGGAAACCAGCCGTAGAGTGTAAAGGCATAAGGGAGCTTGACTGCGAGACGGACACGTCGAGCAGGTACGAAAGTAGGTCTTAGTGATCCGGCGATTCCGCATGGAAGGGTCGTCGCTCAACGGATAAAAGGTACTCCGGGGATAACAGGCTTATCTCCCCCAAGAGTCCATATCGACGGGGAGGTTTGGCACCTCGATGTCGGCTCATCACATCCTGGGGCTGGAGCAGGTCCCAAGGGTTTGGCTGTTCGCCAATTAAAGTGGTACGTGAGCTGGGTTTAAAACGTCGTGAGACAGTTTGGTCCTTATCTGTTGCGGGCGCAGGATATTTGAGGAGATCTTTTCCTAGTACGAGAGGACCGGAATGGACGAACCTATGGTGTACCAGTTGTTCCGCCAGGGGCATTGCTGGGTAGCTAAGTTCGGAAGGGATAACCGCTGAAAGCATCTAAGCGGGAAGCCTACTCCAAGATAAGATATCCCGTGGCATTAGCCACCTGAAGGCTCGTTGTAGACCACAACGTTGATAGGTCGGGTGTGGAAGCATGGTAACATGTGGAGCTTACCGATACTAATCAGCCGTGCGGCTTATCCATATCCTCTGATTAATAGGCTGCTGAACTACTCTACTATTCGATTATCGTTTTATATGAAACGTTCACCACTTCATCCTCGATGAAACTGAGCAGCAGCGCTTCGCATCTTTTTGAGCAGACCGGTTGGCTATACAACCCGGTATGCCGAGCGGGCTGATCGGATAAGAGGCGGAGTGCTGATCTCAGTTTCAACAAATTTTCGGTGGTCATAGCGAAGAGGCCCCACCCGTTCCCATTCCGAACACGGTAGTTAAGCTCTTCTGCGCCGATGGTACTGCATGGGTGACTGTGTGGGAGAGTAGGTCGCCGCCGAATTCCTTTTAAAAGGCCCAGGATTGCTTTGGCAATCCTGGGCCTTTTTGCTTTTCTAGCTTCTTTGGTATTTTCTTTAACTGCCTGATCACCTGAACAATACCAAACGTTCAAGATGCTCCTGATGTTTGCGATCGTAATCAGGCCGGCCTCACGCTATAGTAAGGCTATGTGTGCCCGCCTGATCGTGCGCAGATGTGTGCTGATGGGCGTTTCCTTCTTTTGAAAATCCAAACAGTTTCATTCATCGCCCAGGCAAGTCCCTACCCTTCGGGCACTTTCAAGCAAGGCGTGATCAGCAGGAACAAATCGTTTTTTCCCCACCACCTGTTCCAAAGGAACGGCTTCAGTACTTTCCCCGCGAACCGCAACCATCACCCCGCTTATCCCCTGATCGATATATTGAACACAGGCTGTGCCTAATCTGGTGGCCAGGACACGATCAATGGCCGATGGTGTGCCTCCTCGCTGCAGGTGACCCAGAATAGTTATCCTGGCTTCAAGTCCCGTCATCTCTTCTAATTGCTTGGAAAGTCGCAGGGCATGGTCTGATCGTTCCTGATAAAATTTAACAAGTGCTTCCTCAGATTTTTTCTTCTTTTTGATGTCTCCGTTTTCCTTTGCTTCGCTTTTTTTCTTCTTCAAGTCAGCATATAATTTTGAGTCCTTGTCGGACATTGCACCTTCTGCAACAGCAACAATACTAAACCGTGTACCTCGCAATTGCCTCTGGCGAATTGCCTCAGCTACTTTTTTAAGATCATAGGAAATCTCAGGTATCAATATCACATCCGCACCGCCTGCAAGACCGGCACCCAACGCCAGCCAACCGGCATTATGTCCCATCATCTCCACTACGATAATCCGGTGATGACTGTGAGCCGTCGAATGCAACCTATCTATTGCCTCAGTGGCAATCTCCATGGCCGTATGGAAACCGAAAGTCACATCAGTCATGGCCACATCATTGTCTATCGTTTTAGGCAGGGTCAAAATATTCAGACCACGCTGTGACAGTTTGTAGGCATTTTTTTGTGTCCCTCCACCACCGATACAGACAAGGGCATCAAGATTATGCCGTTGATAATTGTCACAGATTACGTCGGTCATATCCATGACCGTCCCACCGACCGGCATCTTATGCGGTTTATCTCTGCTTGTACCCAATAGAGTTCCACCCAGGGTCAGGATTGAAGAAAGAACGTCCCGGTCCAGACGCATCGTTCTGTTTTCCATGAGCCCGCGAAAGCCGTCTCGAAAACCGACGATCTGCATCTTGCCGCTTCCAAGAGCGGATTTCCCAATAGCTCTGATAGCAGCGTTTAACCCAGGAGTATCACCACCTGCAGTTAGTATCCCGATATGTTTAATCATTTGATTGCCTTTATCTTTTCATTGACATGCCCGATCCTGCTGGAAGCAGAGTTTGAGACATCCCTCCCCTAAAATCAAGCAAATCGTTTCCGAGTCACTCATTATTTACAATGAATGCAAAAGATATAGCACAAAACCGCTTATGAGCAAACCCGGAATAACTTCCTATTTGAGGTTTCTTATCTCAGGGAATCCACTCTGAAATTGTACTGGTTTTTCCGGCTTGTGGATTTTCTTTCTTATTTGCGTAAAAACAGGTCTTACGGAGAGCAAAAGGAGAAGTACAGCCCCCACCTCTTTAATGTGCAAAGGAATAAGATCAGCAGCCTTGCCTATTACCGCTTGGGGTTCAATTCCCGTCAAGTGATAGACCGAGTCAAGTCCCATCCCTAGGCACAGAGAGAATATTGACAGAACCAGCAGATAACGCAACGTACTCTTTTTGCCGAGGATTCCAACCAGAACGGAAAGTGAGGTAATATTTGTTGCCGGCCCCACCAGCAAAAACACAAGGGCCGCACCCGGACTTACCCCTTTTAATATCAAAGCAGCAGCAACCGGAGTAGAAGCTGAGGCACAAATGTAGAGTGGAACACCTACGACCAACATTACCAGCATGGAGGAAAAGCCGCCCCCCAGCCAGTTTTCCATAAAAGTATCCGGTACAAATGCCATGATGGCTCCTGCGATCACCAGACCGGCAAAAAACCAGAGGACGATATCTCCCCATATATCCAAAAGCCCGAACCGGATACCTGCCCGAACCTTTTCAAACATACTGTGATGGTGGGCGTGCTCTTCTGGAGGGCATTCCAAACCATCGCAACAGCCGTCAACCGGACAACTCAAATCAATGGGTAGAGGAGCATCGTTTTTCGACCAATTAAGAATATTCTCCAACAATCCCACACTAATGGCGGTTATAAAGGCCGACAAAGGGCGCATGACGGTCATGATCGGATCAAGAAGAGCAAGAGAAATAGCGATTGAATCGATTCCCGATTCCGGAGTTGAGATAAGAAAAGCGCTGATTGCCCCTTTATTCGCACCCTTCCTTTGTAAAAATGTTGCCGCCGGCAACACCCCACACGATCAAAGCGGAAGAGGAACTCCGAAAAAGGCTGCCTTGATTACCGAAGAAAATCGCCCCTTCCCCATATGATTGAGGATAAATCCCGGATTAAGCACAACGTTTAGCATTCCGGCAACCAATATTCCAAACAGTATGTACACCGAAGAATCCAACAGGATACTCCACGATTCTCGGAAAATTTTTTCTATAATATCAATCATGACAATCTCGAAAAACCTTTGAATTGAGGATTGCTAAGTAAAAAGCTTCATATGTGAAGAGCACAAACATTTAATTGTTACGATGTACTAAGGGTACGTCGTAACAATTAAAAATTTGCAGCAACGAAGCTGGTAAGCGAACATGTGCGACTCCGGATGGAGAGTTTTTACGACGCCATCAATCATTATCATCCCTTATATGGTTTAACCCGACCTCCGCCAGTATTTTCACATGATCATCAACCAATCGATAATAGAGGATCGTCCCGTCCCTTCTATTGCGAACAAGATTCGCACCTCTGAGAAGCCGAAGTTGATGACTTACTGCCGATTCGCTTATTTCCAGAAGTGCGGCGAGATCACAGACACACATTTCCTGTTTTTCCAAGGCGAACAAGATCCTCAAGCGTGTCGGGTCAGCCAGGATTTTAAACATCCGCGACAATTTTTCCAGTTCATGGCTGCCGAGAGAAGCGGCTCTGGCTTTCTCTACTGCTTCAAAATGAATTATTCTGACTCCACATCTCTCCTCGTTCATTTCCTGGAACAGCCCCTCCTTTTTCTATTATATGAGTATCTGCTCATATATTTAACAAATGATCCGGAAATGTCAAGAAACCAGATGCAATTTTCCATGGTATTGTACATAATAAAAGAAGTTCCTATTCCAAAAAAATGAGAATCAATCCTTATGCAAAACTCCGAGACCTCCACCACCGGGATACTTTATGTTGTAGCAACCCCAATCGGCAACCTGGAGGATATGACGTTTAGAGCCGTCAGAGTTCTCCAGGAAGTCGAATTTATAGCCGCCGAGGATACCCGTCACACAAAAAAACTGCTGAATCATTACAATATCAAAACACGACTGATCAGTTATTACCGCGAAAAGGAACGCGAACGTGCCGGAAAACTCATCGAAAAGCTAAAAAAGGGATCCACTATCGCCCTGGTCAGTGATGCCGGGACGCCGGGAATATCCGATCCCGGTGCAATCCTGGTAAATATGGCCCATGAAGAAGGCATTGCTGTCTGTCCGATACCGGGTCCTTCTGCTTTGACTGCCGCCATATCCACTGCCGGACTCAATGACGGAAACTTTCTCTTTCTTGGATTTTCTCCTCCAAAATCAGGGCAGCGGCGCACATTACTACGCAGTGTCGCTACGAGCCAATATCCTGTTATCCTTTATGAATCCCCTCGCAGAATCCAGTCCCTGCTCACCGATTGTTTGACGGAACTCGGCAATCGCCTGGCTTTTTGGGGTCGGGAACTCACCAAGACCCATGAAGAATTGCACAAAAAGACTTTGCAAGACCTTCTTGATCTTTCACATGCTCAAGTCAACCGTGGCGAATCCGTTCTGATCATTTTTCCCGAAAAATCCAGACAGGTCGAGAATAAGAACATAGATGACCTTTTGGCCTGGTATAGGGATCATTCCGGTCTGAGTCTCAAGGACACCTGCAGACGTCTGGCATCTGATCTTGATCTTTCCCGCTCGGAAATTTACCGTAAGGCACTTGCAATATGGAAGGTAGCGGAATGAAAAAATTTACCACGATTTTTTTGATTGTCTGGATCCTGTCCATAAGCATCTCTTTTTTCTGGAATTTTGAAAATGAAAAGAAGCATCATTTTAACATTACCATGCGCTCCGCACGCAGCCTCTTCAATGAGCTGATCTTCACCAGGGAATGGAATGCCCGTCATGGTGGTGTCTATGTCCCCATATCCAAGACCACCCAACCTAATCCCTACCTGAAAGATCCGGACCGGGACCTGCGGATTAACAAAGACCTTGTACTCACCAAGATAAACCCTGCTTTCATGACCAGGGAGATTTCCGAAATTACCTCTAAAAAGGAAGGTGTCCGATTTCATATAACGAGCCTTAACCCTCTCAACCCCCACAATAAGGCAACCGAAAGGGAGGAAAAAGCCTTAAAGGCTTTCCACCAAGGCACCAAAGAAGTTGGGTTTTTTTTAGCAAACGCCAAAAACAATAGTTTTTTTTATATGGCACCGTTAATAACGACTCAGGCATGTCTTAAATGCCATAAGGTGCAGGGGTATAAAGAGGGAGATATCAGAGGTGGAATAAGCGTTACCATACCCTCACTTGAAGCCACGATTTTTGGCCCCCTTCTGATAGCCCACGCCTTAGTTGGTGTTCTGGGTATTTTAGGTATCCTGCTTTTTGGAATAAAACTCGACAAGGCATACTCGGTCCTGAGACGACAGGCGGAAATGGATGTCTTGACCGCAATCCCTAACAGGAGGAACTTCAGCAAAAAAATCGATGAAGAACTAAACCGCGGTAAGAGGAAAAACGAACCGATATCCTTACTCTTCTGCGATATAGATAACTTTAAAGAATATAATGATACCTATGGCCACAGCGCCGGTGACAGATGCCTGCGCAGCATTGCGCAAACAATCACAACATCTTTGCAAAGGCCCGGAGATTTCTGCGCCCGCTATGGCGGTGAGGAATTCGTCGTCATTCTTCCGGACACGAATGGCTCTGGGGCACTCATCACCGCAGAAAAAATATTAAGAAATATTCGATCGTTGAATATTTTACATAAAACCTCTCTTCCTGAACCGATTATCACGATCAGCATAGGCATCGCCACCGTCGAGCAGAATATGACGACCTTATCTGCTGAAAAGTTCGTCAACCAAGCTGACCAAGCTCTTTATATGGCAAAAAGCGCAGGGAAAAATCGCGCCATCCATCATTCGAGCCACCATCAATCATAGGCCGTTATGCTTTTTAACCCTTTCAAATAACATCTAGTTTCAAATATAAAGGATTCGTATTCCATGAAACATTTTTCCAGTTGTGTAACCCCCGAAGGACATTTTCGCTACGGCATCCATAAACCGGCCTACACAGTTACCAACCTCAGACCGGAAGGAAACATTCAACAATTGGGAATAATGACCGACCAAAGCCTCGTCGACAACAGGAAAAACTTTCCGGACCATGACATAGATGTCGACCTGGCGGATTGGATCTTTGAAATACCCAACCCTTTCCCCTTTCGCGGTGTCACCTTCATCGACAAGGAGTGGGCCGATGCCACGGCTGAAGATCCCCAGAGAATCAAACTCCCCCAAACCACCCAGGTCTCGTTTTCCGATCTCCTGCGCCGGACAGATACCGACCCCTCACTCCTGGGAAAACTTCCAGCCCCGATGTTGCTAGCTCTTGCCACCTGTTCTACCGATCCCAAAGATCTCATGATTCTGGCCGAACTGAGCTGTGACCTCACCTTTGCCGACAACAAGACCCCTGAGGGATTATGCTATACCAAGGATCTTCGCGGCCGGGTTGTTCCGGTTATCCACAATCACACTCTTTTCGAGGCAGTGGCCAACAACCCTGCCCTCCCAGACAGCTTTAAAACAGTAATGGTCCTTCGTCCTGGAGCCCAAGGCGGAAGCGAAATTGTCGGTGAATGGACAGAGGAAAACCATACCCACGTCTACGAATATCTTCGTCGAAACTCTTACATTGCGGGCGGCCACTATGCAGCCAACATGGCCGATGATTCGATACGGTATTCCATCGATGCGCTGACTCCATCCGACATAAAAGGGCTCAGGCATCTCTATTACCAACGCACCTACATACGTCTTGCCCACCATCTGGGGATTACCTTGCCAGACCGACGACGACCTTTATCCTCTGATGAACTTGAAGAGTTGCGACAAAAAATCGTTCAAAATACGACCCAAACTCCCCTGCCCCATTTTGCCACCCTTTGGGGATGGAACTTCGGTTTCGATTACGCACCGTCAAAGTATAGGCTTCACGCCTCACATCAACAGATTCACCAACAATATTCGATGATTCCTGAATCGGTATCCGCAGTTGCAGATACGCTCAACACCTCCGTCGAAACTATTCCAGCCTACTGCTGCGGCGATATGATTGCAGAAGTAATAGAGGGATATCGAGACTTTTGTGAACGAGATTTCTTTAACGATTACCTTCAGGCTATGAAGAGCAATGCACGCATGGACGATCGAGACGATAGAGAAAGTGATCTTCTGGTCTGGCAAGACGAACGCGTCATGCTCTTTGTTCCGAAGGCCCAGACATCACAATGGGAGCTTCAACTCATGACCAAGCAGGAAAATTCGGGGAAATTTCCTGGAAATGTCCTGGAAACCGACCCCGATACAAGAAAATCATTGGATACCGGAATACTGAAAGCCCAAAAGGTCTTGGCCGCACTTGGAGCAAGGATGGTTACAAGTATCGAATATTCAAAGCGTCTCGGGCGAGTTGATATCAATCAACCTCTGATTTATGCCTTTCTTCCCCGTCTGCCGGAATCACCCGGGGCGTTCAGCGAAGCCCAGCTACGATTCATCAACGGCCATTACCCGGAGGATTTTGCCCAGGTTTGCAGGAGGCATATAAACGACAAACAATGATTCCCTCTATCCTTCCCCGACACTGATGCTGAGATCCGGGCGGATGATAACCTTCTGCAGTCCGATACGTTTTTTGACATTGAGGATTAAAGGACCGGCTATATTGGCATTAAGACCCGGCTGGACGGATTCTTTCTTCTCGGTCTTTTTCAATATTAAAAGGACCGCAATGAATTTGGGGTCATCGGCTTCCAGGAGTTTTTGTTCCTCATCCGTCAGCTGCAACTCATAATGGAGACCATATGAGGTTGGATCAACTATGGTAAAAGTAACCGTCGGACTCGCAACTGAATCCATCCAATAGATGTTCATCCCTTTTTCTTCCTTGTGAAAAATAGTAAACTTAGTGTATTTTTCAAAGCCGGGAATGCCCTGTGGAAAAGTGATGATTTTCCCTGAATCGATTTCAGGCTGTGCGGAAACAGTTTTAGTAATAGCCATACGGCTCTCCTTTAGCTTGTCTGAAGAAACTGTGTCTTCTTCTGTTCAAGAGTAGGAAACATAACAACGTCCCTGCCGGGTCAGTTCATATTCCAGGGATTGCTTTGGAAGCCCAAGAAATTCAAGTACAATGTCGTTCTTCAAAGTATCCTTTAATATAAAAGAAAATTCCCTACCGTTAATACTATCAGAAAAATGATTACAAGTTCAAGATAGATCCCTAAAACACAGAGCCCTATCTCTTTTTCCGATTTTTTCGGCCAGCAACATTCGGATTTTAAAGAAACTATTAGAGGTTCTTTATACAATATTTGATGACTTTTCCCATCGAGCAAAGGAGAATACGATGAAAGGATATTACGGCAATTGGGGGGGCGCCTTTATTCCGGAGGTGCTTCACCAGACCTTCGAAGACCTGGAAAAAGAATTTCGAAAAGCCAAGGGAGATCCGGCCTTCTGGAAGGAGTATCTCGCCCTTATGTCATCCTACTCCTGTAGACCGACACCGCTCACCCATGCCGAAAATCTCTCTAGACACTTTGGAGGCGCCCAAATCTATATAAAACGCGAAGACCTTAACCACACAGGCGCCCACAAGGCCAACAATGTTATGGGCCAGGGGCTGCTGGTTAAGCGTATGGGCAAAAAACGGGTCATTGCCGAAACTGGAGCAGGTCAGCATGGTATGGCAACTGCCACCATGGCCGCCCGTTTCGGGTTCTCCTGCACCATTTATATGGGCGAGGTGGATGTTGCACGCCAGCGGCCGAATGTCTTTTGGATGGAGAAGATGGGCGCCACTGTGGTTTCGGTTAAAGACGGCTCTCGTACACTGAAAGATGCCATTAACGAAGCTTTCAGGGATTGGGTTACCAATGTTGATGATACTCACTATGTTTTCGGCACCGCCTGTGGGCCAGCCCCCTTCCCGGAGATGGTCACCTGGTTCCAGTCGATCATCGGCAAAGAGGCTATAAATCAGATTACCGCCCATCACGGCAGCCTGCCCTCCAGAATCTTCGCCTGTGTCGGAGGGGGATCAAATGCAATGGGTATATTCGGGCGCTTCTTCGAAGAAGAGGGCGTTGAGTTGGTCGGTGTTGAGGCAGGAGGCAAGGGCATTTCTTCAGGGCTGCATGCTACCCGTCTTTCCGGCGCAGATTCCTCTCCAGGAGTCGCGCAGGGTTATAAAACCATGTTTCTGCAGAACGAAGACGGTCAAATGCAGGAAACCCATTCAGTCGCAGCCGGTCTCGATTACGTTGGTGTCTCACCTATCCTCACCGATCATTGGGAGAAGGGCCGGGTCCGCTTCGAATCGGCAACAGATCAGGAGGTCATGGAGGCCCTGGACCTCACTATGAAAAAGGAAGGCATCATCCCGGCACTGGAGTCGGCTCACGCCTTTGTCCAGGCTTTCAAAGAAGCTCCACAGCTTTCACCAAAAGAAGCGATCATTATCAATATGTCGGGCCGTGGAGATAAAGACATCTTCACCATAGCCCATGCCTTTGACGATCCGTCCTGGAAAGAGTTCATCATCCAGCGCGGTAGAGAATACAGCAAATAGACACCAGAAATTGGAGACATACGTCGGTGAATGATATGAATTTGGAACAAGATTTGAATCAGCGATTACGAAAAAAGGACATTCTATTGATGACCCATATCGTCCTGGGATACCCCTCTTTCGAGGCAAACCGGGAGATTATCCGCCAGATGGTTAAAAACGGTGTGGACTGTATCGAGATGCAGATCCCGTTTTCAGAGCCCATGGCCGACGGGCCGGTAATCCTGAAGGCCAATCAGGACAGTATCGCCGCAGGCACCAGGATATCCCATTGCCTTTCCTTTGGAGCCGAAATGGCGACTACCTACGACATCCCGTTTCTTTATATGACCTACTATAACATCGTTTTTAAATATGGCGAAGAGGCGTTCCTGGCCAAGGCCAAAGAGACAGGGATCAAAGGTCTTATCATTCCGGACCTGCCGCCTGAACAGGGAGTGACCTTCTTCAAGCTTGCTGACCAATACGAAGTCGCCCCGATCCTGATTTTCGCCCCGACCTCCACCGAGACACGGATGCGTGACCTTGATGCTTTTTCCCGCGGCTTTATCTATTGCATGGCCAGGCGAGGAGTAACCGGCAAGAAATCCGAGTTTGGCGAGGACTTCACAGGCTATCTCAAACGGTGCCGGGCTGCTACCGATAAACCCCTTGCGGTCGGTTTTGGTATTCAGGACAGAGAAGACATCAAGGCACTGATCGGCAAGGCCGATATGGCGGTCATCGGGTCGCGGACCATACAATTGGTCGATGAACAGGGAACTGCAGCCGTAGGGCCCTTTATAGCAGGCCTGAGACCATAGGGGAGGATTGATCAATCATGAATAGCGAAAAAACCGACCAATTCGGGTGTACGGAGGTCGTATGGAACCTTGGCGATCTTTATAAATCGACCGATGACATGCAGCCGGATATCACCTTCTGCGAAAGCGAAGCCCTGGCAATCAAAGACGAATATCAAACAAAATTCCCCGCAATCGACCCAGCAGGTCTCTATGAACTTGTACAAAGGCTTGAAACCCTTCATACCCTGATCGGTAAACTCGGCACCTATGCCTTCCTGAATTTTATCACCAGGGTCGACAATGCAGAGGCAGGTAAACTCTACCAGCAGATGCAGGAACTCTCCAGCAGGTGCAACCGCGAAGTCATTTTTTTTGAGCTCGACTGGAACCGGCTCGACCAGGATCAGGCCGATTCCCTGATTGGGGATCCCGCCCTTTCCACCTATCGCCACTACCTCCAGTCCCTGCGCCGGTACAAACCACATCAACTTGCAGAGGTTGAAGAAAAGCTTCTGTTGGACCGACAACCAGTAGGTCGCAGCAGCTGGACGACGCTTTTCGAAAAGGTGGTCGGGGGAATACGCTTTGGAGTAAAGAAGCGAACCGAAGAGGAGGTCTTAAGCGACCTCTATAATCCCGATCGCGAGGTGCGCAGGCAGGCCGCTTTCGACTTGACCGAAGGACTGAAGAGCCAGAGTCATATCCTGACCCACATCTTCAATACTTTGGCCGCGGAAAAGATGATCACCGACCGGCTCAGGAAATTCAACAGCTGGATCGGATCGATGAATCTCGAAAACGAACTATCTGAGACCACCGTGGACACCCTGATTTCGACCGTTGTCGGCAAATATGATATCGTTAAACGCTACTACACGGCGAAACGGAATATTCTGGGACTTGATGAATTGGTCGATTTCGACCGCTATGCCCCCCTCCCCGACCTTCCTTCGACCACAATCGACTGGGAAAAATGTCGTGAGATCGTGCTTGGATCCTTTGCTGCCTTTTCCCCACAACTTGCCGATATAGCCGAGAGTTTTTTCAAGAAAAAATGGATCCATGCCCCGATTATGCAGGGAAAACGAGGCGGAGCCTTTGCCCATCCCTGTGTCCCTGAGGTTCATCCCTACGTCATGGTCAACTACACAGGTACCTTAAGAGATGTCTCGACGGTTGCGCATGAACTGGGCCATGGGGTCCATCAAGTGCTGGCCTCGGTAAGGGGGTACTACAATAGCGAGACCCCTTTGGTCCTGGCCGAAACCGCCTCGGTTTTTGCGGAGCTGCTTATCTTTCAGGCTCAGCTTGGCCTCTTGGACAAGGCAGAAGAACGAAGGGCCTTTATCTGCCAGAAACTGGAGTCGATTTTTGCAACGGTTTTCAGACAGACCGCCATGAACCGCTTCGAAAAAATGATGCACGAAGGAAGACGCACAGAGGGAGAATTAAGCTCTGAACGATTGAGTGAATTCTGGCTGCAGACCCAGCGAGAAATGTTCGGCGACTCGGTTCATTTAAGAGAGGATTACGGAATCTGGTGGTCCTACATCCCGCATTTTCTGTCGACCCCCGGGTATGTCTACTCGTATGCCTTCGGCGAGCTGCTGGTCCTTGCCCTGTATGGTCTTTATCAGCATGAAGGTGATTCATTTGTTACAAAATATACGGATCTTCTTGCAGCTGGGGGTTCGGCGTCTCCCTATGATCTTCTGAAACCTTTTGGCATCGAACTTGATGACCCGGCATTCTGGAATCAGGGACTTGGGGTAATCGACACAATGCTGCAACAGATTGAAAGATAATGAAATGGCAAAGAAGCTGACCTCTGTTTTTCGTATCTCACAGACTCATTAGAGAGGGAGGATTTCATGAATATCGTTGTTCTTGATGGCTTTACCTTAAACCCTGGGGACCTGAGTTGGAAGGAATTGGAAGAACTCGGTGAGGTCCGGGTATATGATCGAACACCGGAAGAGTCTGTTATTGATCGTTCCCTGGAGGCAAAAATCCTGCTGACCAATAAAACAGCCCTTGACGGCAGAATTTTGAACCGACTGCCGAAGCTGCGGTATATAGGTGTTCTTGCAACAGGAATTAATGTTGTCGATATCGAGGCGGCCCAAAAACGTGGCATCACCGTCACCAATGTCCCTGCCTATGGAATCCACTCCGTGGCCCAGATGTGTTTTGCCCACATCCTGAATTTATCCAATCGGGTCGGAGAGCATTCAGAAAGCGTGAGAAATGGAGACTGGGATATTGCGGATGACTTCTGTTACTGCCTGAGTCCGCAGATTGAACTTACAGGGAAGACCTTGAGCATTATCGGCTACGGCGATATCGGTGAGTCCGTTGCCAAGCTGGCCATGGCCTTTGGCATGAAGGTAATTGTCCATACCCGTACCCCCCCTTCCCGACTGTCGGCAGGCATCACTTTGGTCGATCTCGACCTGGCTTTCAAAGAGGCTGATTTCCTGACTCTTCATTGTCCGCTCACAGAGGCCACGGAAAAGATGGTCAATGCCGAACGTCTGGGACAAATGAAAGAAGGAGCGTTCCTGATCAATACGGCCAGGGGGCCGCTGTTGGATGAGGCAGCCGTTGCCAATGCCTTAAATTTGGGTCGTCTTGCAGGAGCGGGGCTCGATGTCCTCTCAGTAGAACCACCTCTGCAATCGAACCCGCTTCGCCAGGCAAAAAACTGTTACATCACCCCTCATATTGCCTGGGCAACCCGGGAAGCCCGGGCTCGGTTGCTGGCAATTTCGGTTACCAACGTTCAGGCCTATCTCCTGGGCAGCCCCCAGAACGTGGTAAGCTGAAGTCTCATATACCTTTCTGACTACCACTAACGTTCAACTCCTTATCCAGGGTGTGAGCTGTTCGCTTCATGGGACGCCATGGACCCATCCCAGGGGGCAACGCTTACGCCGCCCAGGCTGCAGCGATCCGAGCAACAAACAGCTCACACCCTGGTATTCCGATAGGCTGAGTTTGAGGGGTAATCAGAGAAAACTTAGCCAGCTACCACTCTATTTATGTTTCTTCCGGATTAAGAGTCCTTATCTATAACGCGGGAAGCGGAGGGCATCTCTGTAGGACGCCTCGCGGAGGCCCGAAGAGGAACCACACAAGGCCCGGAGGGGTGCGGACAGGACGTCCGCACCTGACAGCAGGCCAGGGACGGCCTGTCTGTCAGCCGTGGTGTACCGGCGATGAGGCCGCAGAGTAGCGTCCGGAAGCGATGCCTTCTGCCGGATTGTCCTTTTCAGCTTTACAAAAGTACGCTTCATTCGGATGAACCCTATTTATTCCTCCGCCAATGGGGGTGGGTGATTCCCAACTTCCTGATCCTGTAGTTCAAGGCCCTCGGGCTGAGTCCCAGCTTTTCGGCTGCATCTTTCTGGACCCAAAGGCAATCTTCCAGAGTTTTCAGGATGAGCTCTTTTTCCTGCCCTGCAAGAGAATCTCCCGTTTTCGACTCTTTAAACGGCAGGGTAAAGTCCTTAACCTCAGCGGGATCATGCTTTCTGGTTGTCGGCAGGGAGAGATTTTCTTCATGGATAAGGGTGTCATCTTCGAGGATAACCGCTCTCTCTATGGTGTTGGCCAGTTGCCTGATATTCCCCGGCCAGTCATATAACGTGATGCTTTCCAGAGCCTTGTCTGAAAATCCCGTTATATTCCGTTGTTTGAGCGATTTACATATTTTATTCAGTAAAACGTTGGACAAGGGCAGGATACACTTATCCCGTTCTTTAAGAGAAGGAAGCCGTATGGGCAGAACATTGATCCGGTAGTAAAGGTCTTCCCGGAACAGACCGGCGTCTATCTGTTTTGAAAGGTTTTTATTGGTGGCAGCAATGACCCGGACATCGGCATGGATGGTCTTGTTTCCCCCACCCGTTCGAAGGATTTCTCTTCGAGTACCCGCAAGAGCTTGGTTTGCAGTCCAAGACTGATTTCACCGATTTCATCGAGAAACATCGTCCCGCCGTTGGCCTGTTCAAAACGGCCGATTCGTTGTTTGTCCGCTCCGGTAAAAGCGCCTTTTTCGTGACCGAAAAGCTCAGACTCCAAAAGGTTTTCCGGAATGTTGGCACAGTTGATCTTGATAAAAGGTTTCTTCTTGCGGGGAGAATTGAAATGGACTGTCCCGGAAAGAAAGCTCTTGCCTGTGCCGGTATCGCCGGTGATCAAGATCGTCGAATCGGTCCGGGAAAACCTCTCTAGCCGCTTCAAAATATCCTTCATGCAGGAACTGTAGGCCACAACCTCTTTAAAATCGTAGACAACATCCTGTTTCCGGCGCAGATAATCAATCTCAAACCGCTGATCGCGTATCTCAATGGCACGTTTCAAGGCCATTGCAATCCGTTCTTTGGAAAGAGGATGGACAAGAAAATCACAGGCTCCGTTATTCATTGCCTGCACAACCAGTTCCGCCTTCTCGACCCTGCTGGTAATGATTATGGGCATATACGGGCTTTTTTTATGCGTGTCATCGAGCAGATCGAGGTTCTTTTTCCCGGTCGGTTCGATTTCGAGGAAGACCAGATCATACTGCTGAGCATTCATCTCATCTTGAAATTCTCTCTGGACCGATTTAAAAGTAAGATGCGCGGTAGTCTGAAGAGCCGACTTCATGAGGTCGTTGCCCCCATGGCCGGAATCATACACAAGAATATTGTACATAACCCCCCGTTTTCTGACTGCCTCCGTTATTTCATTTTTGTAATTCCCCTCCTCTTTTATACGGGAGAAAACCTTAAATTGCAATCATAAGTCCCGCATCTACGCTCTCTTTTTTTTATAGACAACACTCATCATTTGGCAATCGAAGCCCTCCACATGACAACATTATTAAGTCAGGACATCAAAATAGACCATGAATGGATGAAACTCGCCCTCGAACAGGCTGAGAAATCGGCACTGGCAGGAGAAGTCCCGGTTGGAGCCGTCCTGGTCAAACAAAATACACTTTTGGCAGCGGCCGGCAATCGTCTTATCACGAACGGAGATCCCACTGCACACGCTGAAATCCTGGCTATCAGAAAAGGGGCTGAAATCCTGGGAAATTACCGAATTCCCGAGACCACTCTCTATGTTACCCTCGAACCATGTATCATGTGTATGGGCGCCATCATTCAGGCACGAATCGAACGTCTGGTCTTCGGCGCCCACGACCCTAAGACCGGCGCTGCTAAATCCCGTTACCAAATCGGCACTGACTCCCTGCTCAATCATACCCTTATCGTCGTAAACGGTGTCCTGGAAAAAGAATGCGGAGCTCTATTGAAAGAATTTTTCCGGCAAAGACGGTGAAAGCACCTTGAAGACTCTGCAAAAATTTTCCTACCAATGGTTCAGTGTTGAAACCTTTCGCTACCATATTACCCTTGCTACCTTGGGGGTTTTTTAACCGTTTGTCGGTTTTTGATTGCGAAATTCAGCGTCACGGTTTACATACTAGCTCACAATTTGACATTGCTATTTCTAATTGCGGAGAGGTGACCGAGCGGCTTAAGGTGCACGCCTGGAACGCGTGTGTACGCAAGTACCGTGAGTTCGAATCTCACCCTCTCCGCCATCACATACAAAGGCATCGGTATTTTTATTTAAATGCTGATGCCTTTTCATTTGGTAGCAGGACCCTGACGCCGACCAAATCAATACCTTGTAAACCCATCATTACCTCTCAGGGGAAACGGCAGGCATGCAAACAGACAGGCCGGCCCGTATTTTTCAACGGGGAAATGAACCGTTTGCAAGTGCAAAAACACTTCGGCCATGGTAGTATTTTTGCCTTGCAAATATATCTTCCGCCCCGGAGTCACATAGCACCGGCAACCTCCGGAACCGGCACAATTACCTGGTTATGATATCGATTAACACGCCAGAATCACGAAAGGATATCCCATGAGCGCAGGATTCGTCCACCTTCATGTCCACTCCCAATACAGTCTTCTGGATGGTGCCATCCGTATCTCGGACCTCCTTGACAAATGTAAAGAATACGGCATGGACAGTGTTGCCGTCACCGACCATGGAGCAATGTACGGTGCACTGGAGTTTTACGTAAAAGCCAAAAAGGCAAAAATCAAGCCGATCATCGGCTGTGAATTCTATATTGCCCCGACCAACAGAAGAGAGAAAAGACAGGATTCGGGAACAACTGCCTTTCATATCGTCCTTTTGGCAATGAACACCACGGGCTACAAGAACCTGATGAAACTGGCATCCATCGCCCAGTTCGAAGGGTTTTATTATAAACCTCGTATCGATATGGAGGTGTTGACCGAGTACAATGAGGGGCTTATCGCCATGACCGCCTGTCTCCACGGACAAATCCCCTGGCTCATTATACAAAACGACCTGGAAGGAGCCCGGCGAAAAACCGAGGAGATGTACGAAATCTTCGGGGACAGGCTCTACCTCGAACTCCAGGAAAACAACATCCCCGAACAGACAACGGTCAACGACGGACTGATCAAGCTGGGAAAGGAGATGGGAATCAAAGTGGTGGCAACTAACGACTGCCATTATCTGAATCGGGAAGAGGCCCACGCCCACGAGATCCTGCTGTGCATCCAGACCGGAAAGACCATCACCGATCCAAAGCACTTCAGCTTCGCCAGTGACGAGTTCTATTTCAAACCGCCCGACCTCATGCAACAACGCTTCGCCTACTGTCCGGAATCCATAGAGACAACCTTGGAAATAGCCGCCCGCTGCGATGTTGATATAGATTTCGGCAACTATTATTTCCCCAGGTTTCCTGTACCGGAGGGTCAGACTCTGGAGTCGATGTTCACCACTGCCTGTCGGGAAGGTATCAAAGAGCGGTTTGCCGCGATGCGGCTGGCCGGCACCCTTACTCCGGATAAGGAAAAGATCTATACGGAACGCCTGAATACCGAGATAGACGTCATCAACACGATGGGTTTTCCGGGCTATTTCCTGATCGTGGCCGACTTCATCAATTGGGCCAAGGATCACGGCATCCCGGTCGGTCCCGGCCGGGGCTCCGGGGCAGGAAGTCTTGCCGCCTACTGCATGAGGATCACCAATATCGACCCGATTCCTTACGGTCTGATTTTTGAACGTTTTTTGAATATAGAGCGTAAGTCCATGCCCGACTTCGACGTCGACTTTTGCCAGGATCGACGGGCCGAGGTCATCGATTATGTACGATCAAAATACGGTGGCGCCTCGCATGTGGCCCAGATTGTGACCTACGGTTCCATGAAGGCACGCGGCGTCATCCGTGATGTCGGACGGGCAATGGACATCCCTTTCGGTGATGTCGATAAAATCGCCAAACTGGTTCCTGAGCAGTTGAAAATGACCCTCAAAAAGGCGATGGAGGAAGAACCGCGCCTCAAGGATGCTGCCGAAAAAGATCCGAAGATAGAGGAGTTGTTGAAAGTATCACAGACCCTGGAAGGCCTGGCCCGACACACGTCGACCCATGCGGCAGGCGTCGTTGTATCACCCGGTCCGATGGTCGACTATCTGCCGACCTGCAAGGGCTCAAACGACGAGACGCTGACCCAGTATGACATGAAGCATACCGAGATGACCGGGCTCATAAAGTTCGACTTTCTTGGTCTGAAGACCCTCACGGTCATCGATAAGGCGTTGAAGCACATCAAGGCTGATGTCGGTATCGAACTCGATATCGACGGAATCCCGATGGATGATGCCAAGACCTATGACCTCCTCTGCGCAGGTGATGCCCTAGGCGTCTTCCAGCTTGAGAGTTCGGGTATGCGTGAACTCCTGGTCAAAATGGCGCCGACCCAATTCAGTGATCTGATCGCCCTCGTAGCCCTTTACCGACCTGGCCCGCTGGAATCTGGAATGGTCAACGACTTCGTGGAAACCAAACACGGCAGGGCAGCCCCCCACTATCCGCTGCCACAGATAAAGTCCGTGCTGGAGGAGACCTACGGAGTCATTGTCTACCAGGAACAGGTCATGAAGATCGCCAACATCCTGGCCAGCTATTCCCTGGGTGATGCAGATAACCTGCGACGGGCAATGGGCAAAAAAATCTCGGAGGAGATGGATAAGCAGCGGAGCAAGTTCATGGCCGGTGCGCTTAAAAATGGCATTCCGGAGGACAAAGCGGAATACATCTTCGATCTGATGGCCAAATTCGCAGGCTACGGCTTCAATAAGTCGCACTCCGCTGCCTATGCCCTGGTCTCCTATCAGACAGCCTATCTCAAGGCCCATTATCCCGCCCAGTTCATGGCCGCTCTGCTCTCCTGCGACATGAACAATACCGACAAGGTGGTTCGTTATATCAGTGAGTGCAAGGACCACCATATCGAGGTCCTTCCGCCTGATATCAATGAAAGCATCAAAGATTTCAGTGTAGTCGATGACCGTATTCGTTTCGGCCTTGCAGCGGTAAAGAATGTCGGGGGTTCTGCCCTCGATTCGATTATAGAGGAGAGGTTTGAGAACGGCCATTATGTCTCACTTGCCGACTTTTGCAACCGGGTCGACTCCAGGAGGGTCAACTCCAGGGTTATCGAGTCCCTGATCAAATCCGGATCCTTCGACTCGCTGGGGTATAAGCGTTCTCAGCTGATGGCGATTCTGGATAAGGCAATGGACCAGGCCAAGGCTGTTCAACGAGATAAGCAGAGCGGTCAGATGTCGCTTTTTTCAGTTGCCCCACAGATTACTCAGACCGAGGTTACCGAAATAGCCATGCCTGATATCCCTGAATGGGACGAACGAAAACGGCTGATGCTGGAAAAGGAAACCGTCGGTTTCTATATCACCGGTCATCCCCTGGACAACACGCTGAGCGAAATCAAGACCATTACCGACTCCGACATCCACAATCTCGACGAATTGGGAGATGACCAACCGGTTCGGATCGGTGGACTGATCCGCAATTGCAAACGGTTGAAAAGTAAGCGAGGAGAGCCGATGGCCTTCCTGACCATAGAGGACATACTGGAGACCGTTGAGGTGATCGTCTTCCCAGAGACCTACGCCCGTTGCGAACATCACCTGAATTCCAATGACCCGCTTATAATCCAAGGTAACGTGCAGAAAGATGAGCGAGGGGCAAAGATCATTGCCGAATCCCTCTTCGACCTCCAGGAGGCGCGGGAAAAATTTACGGAGCTCGTGAAAATCAGACTAGAGGCGGACAAGACCAATCGACAGCAGATGGAGGCCATCAAGAAAACCTGCTACCAGTTCCACGGCGACTGCCCGCTGCTTCTGACATTGCACTTCAAGGGACAGGGCGAGGTGGATATCGAGGTCATGAAGGAGCTGACGGTCAGGCCGTGCAGAGGGCTCTCCGACAGTATTGAAAAGATCGTGGGCTATCAGCCCCTGTCGTTCAAAAAGAAACCCCTGGAGGCACCACAGCGCAAGAAATGGAACAGGCGAAACGGCAACGGAAACGGAAAATAGACAGAAGAGCCAAACCACTCCTTACAATTACATAAATTGTCCAATCTGATTACCACTACGGTTCAGCTACTTATCCAGGGCGTAAGCTGTTCGTTTCTCGGGACGCCATAAACCCATCCCTGGGGGCAACGCTTACGCCGTCCAGGCTGCAGAGACCCGAGCAACGAACAGCTCACACCCTTCCTTCTCGATAGGCTGAGTTTCAGCGGTAATCAGAAAGAATAATAACCAGTGAGTTTCATTGATTATCATAACCCGGAAAGCTAACTGATCCTTCCGAAATCCGACTCCGGCATTCTGGATTTTAGACTTTTAACCTGGAAACGAGGAAGAGATAGAAAAGACTTTTTTGTGAGAATTTATTTCTCAAACCAGCAGGTTACCACAAACGCCCAGCAGTGCTTCAGGTGTGCATCAACAGGTCGGCCCGCTAGAGTATGTCTCTGCGGGCTGACCTGTTGATGCACAGATGGGGTACTGATGAGCGTTTTTCATTTATGACAACAAATCACAGTATAAAGCGGCTGAGGTCTTGATCCTGAACAATACCCTCCAACTGCTCACGTACATACTCGGCGGTCACCACAAATTTTCCTTCTTCCCGCTCCGGCGCATCAAAGGACAGCTGGTCCAGAACCCGCTCCATCACGGTATGCAGTCGCCGAGCACCAATCTCTTCTGTTTGTTGGTTGACATCGACAGCTATCCGGGCCAGGGCATCAATGGCGTCTTTTTCGAAGACCAGTTCTATTCCTTCGGTTTCCATCAACGCAACATACTGTTTGATCAGTGCGTTCTCCGGTTCAGTCAAGATCCTGACAAACTCGTCCTTACCCAATGCATGCAATTCGACCCGAATTGGAAATCGGCCCTGCAACTCAGGAATCAAATCGGAGGGCTTGCTCACATGAAAGGCACCACTGGCAATAAAAAGGATATGGTCCGTTTTCACCATGCCGTGCTTGGTGGTGACCGTTGTCCCTTCGACGATCGGCAGCAGGTCTCTCTGGACACCTTCCCGCGACACGTCCGGCCCCTGGGACCCCGCACCGCTTCTTGAGGCAATCTTGTCGATCTCATCGAGAAAAACAATGCCCGATTCCTCCGTACGTCTCAAGGCCTCTTTCATGACCACATCCATATCGACCAAGCGCTCCGTTTCTTCCTTGGTAAGCGCGGACAAGGCATCAGGAACCTTAAGTTTTTTATTTTTATTCTTCTTAGGGAAGAGTTTGCTGAAGGCGTCCTGCAGGTTCGATTGCATATCCTCCAGACCGGAGGTCGTCATAATCTCCACCATTGGAAACTGATGCGACTCCTGCAGGCTCAATTCCACTTCCCGATTGTCCAATTTGCCTTCCCTCAACATCTGTCGAAACTTTTCCCGGGTGGAGAAGTCTTCCTGTTTGACCGGCGCGGTGTCCTGTCCATTGAATTCTCTTAACAAAAACGAGCTATCGCCATCAGGTCCCTTGGACATATCGTGGGCCGCCGGGGTCGGCGGCAGAAGCAGATCCAGGATCTTATCCTCTGCATTTGCTGCAGCCAAGCCTTCGATCCGCTTCTTTTCCTCGTCTTTGACCATATTAATTGCCAGTTCCACCAAGTCCCGGATCATTGACTCCACATCTCTTCCGACATAGCCGACCTCGGTAAACTTCGAGGCCTCAACCTTGATAAACGGCGATTGCGCAAGGGTGGCCAACCTTCTGGCAATCTCGGTTTTGCCGACCCCGGTGGGTCCTATCATAATAATATTTTTCGGGGCGATCTCTTCCCGGAGCGGTTCGGGAACCTGTCGCCTGCGCCAGCGGTTACGAAGAGCAATGGCCACCGAGCGTTTGGCGGCGGCCTGTCCTACGATATATTTGTCAAGTTCTACAACCGTCTCTTTGGGGGTCTGGGAATGTACTTTCTTCATATTTTCTCTACAACTATGGAATGATTTGTAAAAACGCAGATATTGGCGGCTATTTCCATTGCCACCCGACAGATCTGTTCGGCATCGAGATCACTATGTTGGATCAGCGCGAGTGCAGCGGCCTGGGCATACGGCCCCCCGGATCCGATTGCCAAGACGCCGGAATCGGGCTCGATCACATCACCGTTGCCTGTTAAGAGCAAAGAGGATTCATTGTCAACTGCAATCAGCATTGCCTCCAATCGGCGGAGCATTTTATCCATACGCCAATCCTTGGCAAGCTCCACGGCTGAACGGGTTAAATTCCCATTATACTGCTCCAACTTCTGTTCCAGTTTATCAAACAGGGTAAAGGCATCGGCAGTGGCTCCGGCAAAACCGGTTATGACCTTTCCATGATAGAGCCGTCGTACCTTTTTGGCTTCGTGTTTCATAACCGTATTCCCTAAAGAGACCTGGCCGTCACCTGCGATAACCACCTCTCCTTTATGGCGAACGGAAAGAATAGTCGTAGATCGTATCTTCATTCGTTCTCTCAATTGATTTTCACTTTTACCCGGGTCGACCAGGTGCCGACGGGGCGTTTACTGCTCTTAGGTTATCATTTTGTTATTGTAAAGAGTTACCGAACGTGTAGACCGGTAGCCAATCTGGTTTTATTCGAGATTTCATTGGTTTTTTTTCCCTGCCAACGGATGAGCCTTGTCATACACCTCGGCAAGATGATCCAGAGTCAAATGGGTATACCGCTGAGTTGTAGAAAGACTGGCATGACCGAGAAGTTCCTGAACCGAACGCAAATCGGCACCCATCTCAAGCAGATGGGTGGCAAAAGAATGCCTAAGGGCATGGGGTGTGACAATCTGGGTGATGCCGGCCCTTTCCCCATACACATTTACCATTCTCTCGACGCTACGAGTTGTCAATCGACTGCCCCTTCCATTCAGAAACAGGGCGTCTTTTTCCACACTCCTGCCACGTCCTTGCCTGGCGGTTATCAGCTGCTGCCGCTGCGGCAGCCAGGCAATAACCGCCTCTTTGGCGGGTAACCCGACGGGGACAAGCCGTTCCTTATTTCCTTTGCCCCTCACCCTAAGCATTTCACCCTCAAAATCAAGGTCGGTGACGTCCCGGGAAACGAGTTCGGCAACCCGGATACCCGTGGAATACAAAAGTTCCAGGATTGCCTTGTCGCGGAGGACGTACGTGTCTCCAGCCTTTGGTGCCTCCAAGAGGGAAAAGACCTCATCCACCGTCAGAAATACAGGAATACTCCGACCTAATTTCGGGCCCGAGATTCCGGTCAGCGGATCGATCTTTATGATTTTTTCACGCAGAAGAAATTTACAGAAGGTCCTGAGAGTGGAGAGCTTTCTTCCCACAGAGGCGGCATTATTGCGGCCATAGAGACCAACCACAAATGAACGGATATCAGCAGGAGAGATGTCCTCGGGTGGACAGTGCAACTTCAATGACTTTACAAACTCTATGAGATCACTTCGATACGCACGAACAGTATTGAGTGAATACCCTTTTTCCGTCTCCAGCCAACGAGAGAATTCTTCGATGGCCCGGTTTATACCGAGTTCTTTGTCCAGGCCCTTATCCATTGTCGAAGATAAATAATGAACTCTTGCAAGGTTGATGTATAGTATAATATAGTGCTCGGTCATATTTTGCCGAGAGATGCATGTATTTCTATCCGGAAAGGAAAAAGGATTCAACCATCTTTTTAACGACCATTACTGACCAATATGGCAAAAAAAACATTTGAGGAAGCCCTCTCACGACTGGAGGAGATCACCCGGGAACTGGAAGAGAGTGACCTGAGCCTCGAGAAAAGCCTTAAGAAATTTGACGAGGGAATAAAACTTGCCGAGTTCTGCAACGCCCAGTTGACCGAGGCGAAAGCCAAGGTTGAACTCCTTCTGGAAAAAAATGGGAAATTAGAGGCAAAACCCTTCGAAGGTATGGACGGTGGAGATCAAAGATTACCTGAATAGCCAGCGGGAAATTGTAGAGGAGGCCCTGGAAAGATACATACCAAAGGCTCAAGGGCCTTTTGCCGGGCATATAGAGGCCATACGTTACAGCCTGTTTGTCGGCGGCAAACGCCTGCGACCGATCCTCTGCCTTGCTGCCGGGGCCGCCATAGACCCAAGTGATTCGATGAGGGACAATCTCCTACCGGTTGCCTGTGCGCTTGAGTGCATCCATACCTATTCCCTGATCCATGACGACCTTCCAGCCATGGATAACGATGAGCTGCGTCGAGGCAAACCTACCAATCATATGCTCTACGGAGAGGCCGGGGCCATTCTTGCCGGAGACGGACTCTTGACGTGGGCTTTCGATTTGCTGACCAGACATGAATCAGAGATCCCTGCGCCAAGACGTTTGATGATTGCCAATATTATCGCAGCATCGGCAGGACCACTTGGTATGGTCGGCGGGCAATCCATGGATATAGCATATGAAAATCAGGAATTCCCCTTTGAAATTCTGCAAACGATCCATAAAAGCAAGACCGGGGCACTGCTTACGGGAGCTGTGCATGCCGGGGCCGTTGGTGCGGGCGCTGGTCCCTTAGAACAGGAAAAATTGGTCCAATACGGCAACCTGATCGGCCTCGCCTTCCAGATCGTCGATGACCTTCTTGACGTTACCTCCACCACGGAACAGCTTGGCAAAACCGCCGGGAGTGATAAAAGTAGAGGAAAGGCGACCTATCCGGCTTTCTTCGGGGTGGACACCAGCAGGCAAAAAGGCCTCGATGCCGTAAACGCCGCCAAAGACGCTTTACAAGGTTTCGATGAAAAAGCAGCTCCTCTTCGAGCCATAGCTGATTATATTTATCTCAGATCGAAATAAGAGCACAGATCCGGCCGGTTCGAACATGAACCTGCTGTGGTTATTTTTTTATTAAGGTTTTCCACTACCATGTTGACGTACCCAATGCAGGAGACATATCCCCCACGGCTGGCCAGAATCAAGACGCCCCAAGACATAAGAGAACTTTCGCTTCCTGAGCTGAATGCTCTTGCCGCGGAAATCCGACAGACCATCATAACCACCGTCGCCAAAACAGGTGGGCACCTGGCCCCCAGCCTTGGTGTGGTAGAGCTGACCCTCGCGCTTCACTATGTCTTTGATACTCCAAAGGATAAACTTATCTGGGACGTGGGGCACCAGTCCTATGCCCATAAACTGATTACAGGGAGGTACGACCGTTTTTCCACTCTCAGACAGTATAAAGGGCTCAGTGGTTTCCCCAAGACCGAGGAAAGCGAATATGATGCCTTCGGCACGGGCCATGCCGGTACGTCGATCTCGGCGGCACTGGGCATGACCCTTGCCAAAGACATCAGAGGCAGGAACAATCGGGCTATTGCCGTGATCGGAGACGGGTCCATGACCGCCGGGATGGCCTTCGAGGCCTTGAACCATGCGGGCCATCTTGATCGGAACCTGATCGTGATTTTAAACGACAACGAGATGTCCATCTCACCGAATGTCGGTGCCGTTTCCAGCTTCTTAAGCCGTAAATTAAGCGGTAGAACCATGCGTAGGGTCAAAGCCCACATTGAAGAACGACTGAATTCACTTTCCAATGTCGGAGAGAACATCCTCAATGTTCTTAAAAAAAGCGAAGAAAGTTTCAAGAGCTTTTTCACTCCTGGGATGCTCTTCGAGGCATTCAGATTCAACTATATCGGCCCTATTCCCGGTCATCAGCTCGAAGACCTGATCGAGACGCTGGAGACGGTGCGTGACAGCTCCCGGGGACCGGTCCTGATCCATGTCCTGACAACCAAGGGCAAAGGCTATAAGCCCGCGGAAGACAACCCGGGATCCTTTCACGGGATAGGCCCTTTCGACATCACCAGCGGCAAGCCGAAATCATCTGTGAAACCGAAATCTTACACAGAGGTTTTCGGCAACACGATGGTACGGATGGCAAGGGAAGAAAAGCGCCTGGCGGCCATTTCAGCAGCCATGGTCACCGGAACAGGGCTGACCCGATTCGCCGAAGAGTTTCCCGATCGCTTTTTCGATGTGGGAATTGCCGAACAGCATGCCGTAACCTTCGCAGCAGGACTTGCTGTGGAGGGAATCCTGCCGGTCGTGGCCATCTATTCTTCATTCTTTCAGCGTTCGCTGGACCAGATAATCCACGACATCTGTATACCGAATCTTCCTGTAACCCTGGCCATCGATCGAGGAGGGGTTGTCGGTGACGACGGACCGACCCATCACGGGGTCTTTGACTACTCGTTCCTGCGCTTCATTCCCAACATGATCATGATGGCCCCGAAGGATGAAGAGGAACTGCAGCACATGCTCTACACCGCAGTCCTGCACAAAGGTCCTGCTGCCGTTCGCTATCCCAGAGGCTCGGGTGAGGATGTGCCCTTAAGCTCCAGCCTGCAAAGGCTGGAGATCGGGAAAGGCGAAGTCCTCATTGAGGGAGATGATGTCCTGCTCCTGCCCATCGGCAACAGGGTCTATCCGGCGCTCCAGGCTGCCGAGGGTCTTAAAAAGGTCGGCATCAACGCAACCGTCATCAATCCCCGTTTCATCAAACCCCTGGATGCCGACCTGATTTGCACCTATGCCAAAAGGATAGGCCGGGTAGTCACCATTGAAGATAATGTCCGGCAGGGAGGGTTCGGCAGTGCAATCCTGGAGTTGTTCAGCCGCCGAAGGCTCTGCAACATAATGACCTGCTGCCTCGGCCACCCGGATGTATTCATCGAGCACGGCCCACAGAAGAATCTCTGGAAGGATAACAGCCTCGACTCCCCTGCCATTATCAGATCCACTCTGAAACTGATGGGTGGGAATCAACTCCATGACTGAACCAGTGATCGCCACCTCAGAATCAGTGTTTATATCTTAAAATACTCTTTATACCATCGGACAAAAGCCGCAATCCCCTGTTCGATGGTGGTATCAGGCTTATAGTCGAAATCCCGAACCAGATCATCCACGTCGGCGTAGGTCGCCGGAACGTCTCCCGGCTGCATCGGCATGAAGTTCTTGTCCGCCTTCTTCCCGAGACATTCCTCGAGTACCTGGATATATCGGAGCAATCTTTCTTTTTTGTTATTGCCGATATTGTATATCCGGTAGGGGCAATAGGACAGGGCCGGATCCGGCGCATCCCCGTTCCACAGCTCACTGCCTTCGGGAACCTTGTCGATCACCCTGGCCACACCTTCGACGATATCATCTATATAGGTGAAATCGCGTTCCATATTTCCGTTGTTGAAGACATTGATTGCCCGTCCTTCCAGTATGGCCTTGGTAAAGAGGAAGAGGGCCATATCCGGCCGCCCCCATGGTCCGTAAACGGTAAAGAACCTCAGCCCCGTGGTCGGCAGCCCAAAGAGATGACTGTACGTATGCGCCATCAGTTCATTGGTCTTCTTCGATGCAGCGTAGAGTGAGACGGGATGATCCACATTGTCGTGCACCGAGAAAGGCATCCGGGTATTGGCTCCGTAGACAGAACTGGAAGAGGCGTAAACCAGATGTTTGACTCCGGAATGCCTGCACCCTTCCAGTATATTGACGAAGCCGACAAGATTCGTATCAACGTAGGAATGCGGATTTATAAGAGAATATCGAACTCCGGCCTGAGCCGCCAGATTGACCACCGCATCGAAACGATGCTCTTGGAAAAGTCTCTCCATCGCCTGCCGGTCAGCGAGATTACAGTCGACATGCAGAAAACTGTCACAGGCGGCCAAAGCCGCCATCCTATCCCGTTTCAGATTCGGATCGTAATAGTCGTTCAGGTTATCTAGCCCCACGACCTCTGCACCGCCGGCAATGACTTTTTTACTCAGATGCGCTCCGATAAAACCGGCAGCACCTGTAATTAAAATTTTCTTCATGTCAATCTTGAAAACCTTGTAAAAATCTTTAATCTGAAGATGGCTAAGTACAAAAATTCATATGCAAAGCGCACATATCTTTATTGTTACGACGCATTAAGGGTACGTCGTAACGATTAAAAATTTGCGGCAACAAAGCAGGTAAGCAAACAGAGTGAGACTCCGGATTGAAAGTGTTTATGACGCCATCAATCTTCGAAATCCCCTTCCGGCCCCGTATTCACATTCAAGGTCTTGGCCCGCTTGATAATTTTTTCATCCGTCCACTCGGCAGGGTCCTCGATCCTTTGCCCCTTCGGACCAAGATCCGCCGATCCAGCCTGGAGCAGGAGTTCCTTGGCAATTGCCGCCGTCCCTCCGGCATTGAAGACATTGACCAGAATATTGTAGACGAAGTCCTCTACCCTCTTGCACATCCGATCCCTGACCTCACGTGGCTGGGCCATCAGCAGGTTGTCCATCGGCAGATTCAGTTTCTTGAAATTACCACCGCGCAACTCCTTGGAGGCAGCATAGGCCAGCATCTTCTTCCAGGTCTCTTCTGTTACCCCCTCTCCTTTAACCTTCTTTAAATTACCACCGGAGTCAAGGATGGCATTGCCGTAATCGTTGACCTCGACCCCCCAGGAGACCATCTGCAGTGCCGTCGCCACATTGGCCTTGGTGGTATGGGTCTTGGCCGCAATCTCCCGCAGTCTCTCAGAACTGTTCCCGGAAGTACCATGTTGCGCGCCGGATACTCCATATGGTGCTAGCGCCTTATGGATCTCTGCGGTCAATCCGACCTGGATTCCCTGCCCGCTGGCCTCGATACCATGGACAGAACCATTGTTCAACGCAATCCAGTCAGGACTGATCCCATGGGCGTTTAGACCCTTGATCAGAAAGGATGCGTCATCGACCGTGGACAAGCCTTCATTGCCCTTAATCTCCCCGACCTCGGTCTCTAGACCGGCCCAGGCAGGCACATACTGATTCAATTCGAGATTGGCCAGAAGGTTCCGGTCGTCGGGCATGTGGGAGGCGTCGATGGCAATCGAAGTAATTCCGGCTTCAAACATCGACGGGATCTCCATCTTGGCAAAGGGAATATCATCGACGGATTTTATGCCGTAATGATCGGCATGAATCGCAACAGGTATCGTTATCCCCAACTCGTTACAGGCTGCATCCACCTGCCGGGCGATATTGAAAAAATTGACCGCACAATAGGTCGACTCGGAACGGGCGATCTCTATGATAATTGCAGCATCTGCACGTTGGGCAGCCTTCAATGCCCCGCGGATGACAAAATTGGATCTGCCGTTGGCAGCAATGGTCATTGCCTGCCCCTTGGCGGTCAATGCCCTGTCGATCACCTTGCCGCTAACCAATAATCCCTGGGAATTGGGGAATAATTTTTTAATATTGGGTGGCCGTCCGATTTCCAGTAGTTTCTTAAATCCTTCCTGTAAAGTCATTGAGACCTCCATGTTACTGTTGGTTTTTTACAATCATGAAATATTGTCCTTCGTCTCGATCTCTGTAAAATGTTCAAGGCAGCTTCAAATGGATAGTTAGATAGAAAGTTTTATTGTAACCCACCGGGAAAGAGAAATCCAGTAACATCGGGCACGCCTGAAAAATTGCCCCGTTGTCTAATTCCCATATTGCATCGAAGATTTGATCCTTTAGGGAATCAACACCAGTAGAAAAATCTTTGGCTTGTCCTGACCTCGGGCAAGAATTTACGCCTCCCTGTTAATCTGTTGTCTCCTCATCCGTGCTTTCCCCATCTGCCTCTCCCTCCCCTGCAAAATCTTTCATATGTTTCCGGCCGAAAATCCAGACGGCCACAATACTCACTTCGTATAGAAGTACTAAGGGGACCGCCATCAAACATTGGTTAACCACATCGGGAGTTGGAGTGAGGACTGCTGCAACAATAAAATTAATTAATATCGCATACTTTCGGTTCCGATTCAGGAATGAGACGTTTACAAGGCCTATTTTGGCCAGCAGAACCATGAAAATCGGCAACTCAAAGATTACGCCGAAGGCAATCAACAGGCGCAGGGCAAGGGAAAAATACTCGCTCACGGAAGGGAGCGAGGTCAAATAGGCATTATTGTAGCCGACCAGGAAACGGAATGCCGGCGGAAAAACGACCAAATACCCAAAGGCGGCTCCCCCCAGGAAACATACAGAAGAGAGGAAGGTAAAGGGAATCAGCACCCTTTTTTCATGTTTGTACAAGCCGGGGGCAACAAAACGCCAGATCTGGGAAAATATAACCGGAGTGGCCAGAAGTATCCCGCAGACCAGGGCAAGCTTTAGATAAAAAAAAACCCTTCCTGGTACGATGTAAAAATGAGGGTTGTTCCTTTGGGCAACACCTTGACCAGAGGTTTAAAAAGCCAGGCGCCAACGGGTTCGATATAGGCATAGGATACTCCGAATCCGATAATAACGGCAACCAGCGACACAATCAGGCAGGTACGGAGATCTCGCAGATGTTCAGTTAAGGATTGTTTCGAAAACTGCTCCGTTGTATTATTCGTTGTCATGGAATGGTGTGTACCTGCGCTGGTGTTTTTTGTTTTTACACTATCAAGACGGTCCGCGGTCTTTTTACCATTGGCTCGTCAAATTTGCAACGCTTTGGAGGCAAAACCGTGTTTATGAGCCAAGAATATTCCAAAGACTGGCTCAAATGACATCAACACCCAAGCCATGGCATGTCTATATCCTCCTCTGCAAAGACAACAGCCTTTACACCGGAATCACGACCGATCTCCCAAGACGACTGCGCCAGCACAATACGACGACCGATGGAGCCAAATACACCAGGGGACGCCGGCCGGTCACTCTTGTCTACACCGAATCCTTCCCCACCAGGTCACTGGCATCCAGACGAGAACATGTCATAAAAAGGATGACGGCGGATAAAAAGCGTCAGCTAATTAGCAGTCAAGAGTTGGAAATCGACACACAATGATGTAGACTATCAAAAGATCATAAAACACAGTGTGTTTTCAGTCATATCCCCTATGCCGAAGTTGTATGTGCGGCTCTATCGAGAATACAGGACAGCGGTTACAGCAGATGATATCAATTCTTGTTGTTGACGATGAACAGGGTATGCGTGATTTTCTGAAAATCATGCTGAAGAAGGAAGGGTATCAGGTTGAAACCGCTGCCAACAGCGATACGGCGCTCACCTCTTTAAAAGAAAACTCCTTCGACCTTGTTATCACCGATATCCGAATGCCGGGAACCAGCGGTCTGGAGCTGCTGTCCAGCATCAAAGAGACCTGTCCTGACTTGCCGGTAATCATGATTACCGCCTTCGCCTCTCCCGACGACGCCGTTATTGCAATGAAAAACGGGGCGTTTGACTATATCAGCAAACCCTTCAATATTGACGAAATCAAATCAGTTGTGGAATCGGCTACTTCCAGGAAAAATAAAACCGTTCCAGCTGCCCCGAACATGGACTCGTTCCCCGGAATCATCGGCCAAAGCAGGGAGATGCTGAAGGTCTTCGATATTATAAGACGCATAGCCCCGACCCCCGCCAACGTCCTGATATACGGTGAATCAGGAACCGGCAAGGAACTGGTGGCCCAGGCCATCCATGCAGGCAGCAAAGCGGCCGGCAATCCCTTCGTGCCTATAACCTGCAGTGCCATCCCCGACGAATTGATGGAAAGCGAACTTTTCGGCCATGTCAAGGGATCCTTCACCGGTGCCATCAACGATAAGCCCGGACTCTTTGCCCAGGCCAACAACGGCACGGCCTTTCTCGACGAGATAGGGGAGTTGACACCACTGATCCAGACCAAACTCCTCCGTGTGCTTCAGGAACGGGAGATAAAACCTGTCGGAGGGACCAAAATCCACCAGATCAACGTTCGAATCATCGCCGCCACCAACAAAATCCTGGAAGAAGAGATTGTCGCCGGCAGATTCCGAGAAGATCTGTTCTATAGGTTAGCCGTGGTTCCCATTAGAATGCCGCCACTTCGGGAACGCAAGGGAGATGTCCCCCTACTGGTCCATCACTTTCTAAATAAATACTCAAAACGACTCGGAAAGGAGGTACAGGAGATCTCCTCCTATGCCATGCAGGTTCTGATGAACTACGACTTTCCCGGCAATGTCAGAGAACTCGAAAATATTATCGAGCGGGGTGTTGCTCTGGAAAGTTCCAACATCATCCTGCCCGAAAACCTTTCCCTGTCCACTTCAGCCCGCCAAAACGGACAGGAAAAAGTGACAAACCTTCCGGTTTTCCAGGCCGTATCCGACGAAGATGAACTTTTTGACAGAGGGCTCGATAAGATCATGGAAAGCCTGGAAAAAAGACTCATCACCTATACATTGAAGAAAACCGCCAATTCAAAAATGAAAGCCGCCGACCTCCTCCAGATTAGTTTCAGGTCTATTCGCTATAAAATAAAAAAATACGGCATCGAATAATTCGGAATGCATCTCAAAACTCTGTTTTCCCCACCAAATGAACCTTCCGCAATCAATTCCGATCTGATCAAGCAGCTGCAGTGGATGCTGTTGCTTCGTGTCATTCTCTACACCCTTCTTTTGGCTGTGATCTTTTTCTTGGGAAGTCCGGAATTCGAGATTATCGTACTGCCACGACCTCTTCTTATCCTGCTGATCCTGGCAGTCTATACATCCTCCATCCTTTCGGCTTTTCTTCCTGGATATCTTTCATCAGAAAGACTGTACAATTTTGCCTTCATCCAAAATTTATTGGATACTTTTTTCGCCTCGATACTGGTCTATTTCACCGGTGCCTCCCACTCCATTTTTTCCACTGTCTATTTTTTCCCGATCATCGCCGGCGGACTCATCACTCCGAGAAAGGGTGGAATGATAGCCGCTGCCGCGGCCACTCTGCAGTATGGCGTGATTCTCGGTCTGGAATACTTCGATATCTATCCACAGTATTTCCACCTCTACAACTTTATACCGAGCCACTCCTTGAATTTTCATTTTGAGCACTTCGCCGTAAAAGGACTGACCTTTTTTCTTGCCGCACTGCTGAGCGCCCTTTTCGGTACCCGCCTGCGCAAAACGGAGGAGGCACTCTCCCAGAGCATACGGGATTTCGACAAGCTAAGCTTTCTCTACAAGAAAATTTTTGACAACATCAATACCGGAATTCTCACTCTCTCTGAAAATGATATTATAACTTCAGCCAACCCGGCTGTCTGTCGTATCACCGGCTATTCTTCCGATTACCTGGTCGGACAGAATGTCCACAACGTCTTCCCGAATCTCGAACCGAAGAACGAACTTCACAGGTACACCGCCGATCTTAAAAAAAGTGACGGCAGTAAAATCCGGATTGGCTATTCCTTATCCAGGCTCCCAAGCTCGGAAGAGGATGAGCCGAGGATAGGAGGAGAGATCGACGAGGACCGAAAGCTTATAACTCTTCGTGATATCGGCGAGGTAGAAAAGCTCGAACGCCAACTTCGTCAACGGGAGAAGATGGCAGCCATAGGTTTAATGAGTGCCGGGATCGCCCATGATTTCAGGAATCCATTAACCGCGATATCAGGCTCGGCCCAGGTCCTCGCCGCGGAATTTTCAGGCAATGAAGCAAGGGAGGACCAGACCAATTATGAACTTTCTACCATTATCGTCCGTGAATCGAACCGGTTGATTGAAACCATTGCCGACTTTCTAAAATTCGCCCGCCCCGAGACCGTCGACAAGAAATGGTTTTCCCTTCAGAGCTGTCTGGAGGAAGTCCTCCAGGTCTGTAGAGCAGATCCCCTCTGGCCGGATACCGCTGTAATAAACAAATGTTTTGATGAAAACCTCGACATCTGGGCCGATGAACGGCAATGCTTCACAGTCTTTACCCACCTTCTGGTCAATGCCATTGGCTTCTGTCCTCCAGGGCGGGAGATGGTCGATATAAAAGCGCAAGAACAGGAGGATGACGAGGGCACTGGGGAGGTGATCATCATGATGGGAGATAATGGACCCGGGATCCCCGATCACCTCAGGGAAAAAATTTTCGAGCCTTTCTTCACCCAGCGGGCTGACGGAACAGGGCTTGGACTGGCCATCATCCGACAGATCATCCAAGAGCATCAGGGCACCATCGAATCAGGAAAGTCGAAATCCGGTGGCGCCCTCTTTACAATTCGCCTGCCCTTACCGTAAAATGATAAGAGCATGTCCCGCCATGCAAAGAGAGACCGATTTATAAATACTCTTGACTGCGCCTGTGAAACCGGATATAAGGGCAGTGCAAAATGAGGGGAGCATGCGGCACTTTTTTGTAGATTTTTTGTTCCATGAATTCTACAACCAGCTGTCGACACACGTGTGCATACAGTATACTTTTCCCCCTTGTGCCATCCACGATTTCGCTTTGATAGCCGGGTCCTGTGCAACAAAGCATCACAAAACCCGCCAGGTCCGGGAGGAAGCAACGGTAGTGACCCGTTTTGTGTGCCAGGGGCGCCCGGCTATCATCTTTTTCAGGCCGTTATATACGAGGTTTTTATCTCCCGATAAACATGTCCTATCTCGTTCTTGCAAGAAAATCCAGACCTCAGACCTTCGAAGAGGTCGTGGGCCAACGCCCGGTGGTCAAAACCTTGCAAAACAGCCTCGCCCAAAACCGGGTCGCCCATGCCATCCTCTTCTCAGGCGTACGGGGAGTCGGGAAAACCACCCTTGCCAGAATCATGGCCAAGGCGATCAACTGTGAAGGCAAAGATGGGAAGGTTCCGTGCAATACCTGCAACTCCTGCCGGGAAATCATGCGAGGCTCGGCACTCGACCTGCACGAGATTGACGGCGCCTCAAATCGCGGAATACAGGAAATCCGTGAACTCAAAGAAAAGATCCGTTTTCTGCCGACCTCGGCACAACACAAAATTATCATCATAGATGAAGTCCATATGCTGACGACGGAGGCTTTCAACGCCCTGCTGAAGACGCTTGAAGAGCCGCCGGAACATGTCTATTTCATGTTCGCAACCACCGAGTTGCACAAGGTGCCGATCACCATTCTCTCCAGATGCCAGCGTTATGAACTCAAACGCATCCCCAACCAGGAACTGACGGACCATTTTTATAAACTTGCGACCCAGGAAGGAAAAGAGATAGACCCCCAGGCCCTGGCTCTAATCGTAAGAGAAGCCGAAGGTTCCGTCCGGGACGGTCTCAGTCTGCTCGATCAAGTCTTTTCCTTCAGCGATACTACAATCAGGACACAGGATGTCGTACAGATTCTGGGCCTTATCAATAGAGATGCACTGCTGAGCATCACGAAGGCACTCCTTGCGGGTGACCGTGCCCAGGCACTCACATCCCTGCATCAAACCTTTGATTTCGGTATTGATTTAAAGAGATTCTGCGCAGATCTCATGGATTGTTTCCGGACGCTGATCCTCTGTAAAATTCCAGGTTGCCGGGAACTTCTCGACATACCGGAACAGGATAAAAAGATGTACTCAAAGCTGGCCTCCGATTTTACCTTGGAGACCATTCATCAAAAACTCACCCTGCTCATTGAATCCGTGGAATCGATGGGGTATTCTCTTCAGCCGAGGCTTGCTCTGGAAACCGCCTTTCTCAAGATCATCGAAGCAGGAAATGTCGTTCCGGTCACCACACTGCTTGGGCATCTCGAAGAGCTTCTTTCCGATAATGGAAATGCCGCTCCCGGGCATGTGCCATCGACTCCGGCCGCTGCTCCTTCTTTGCAGCAAGAGCAATTAAATGCCCGGGAAATTGCCACTCAGCCCCCAGCCGAGACCGTCCCCCCCCCCCCGGTTGCCCCCGAGACTTCCGTCCGGACGGAACCCCAACCGGATGAAGGCAGCCCCAAGGAAGAGCATAAGTCCCTCATCACCCCTTCCCAGACGACGCCGAAAACCGCTGGAATCCATGCCCATGAGCGCGACGTACGCAGGGACTGGTTGGCCTTCACCGAATATGTAAAAGATAGGAAGGTATGGATGTCCAAGGACCTCCAAAGGGCCGACTCAGCACGTCAACAGGGAGAAGAATTGCACATTCACTACTCCGACCCTGCCAATTGCGTCCTGCTCCGCACCAAAGAAAATCGGCTTCTACTCACAGAATTCGTCCTTGATTTTTTTCAGAAAGAACTCAAAGTACGTTTCATCCTTCCTGAGAATACTGAAAACGCCGAAGGAGGGGAAATTGACAGACCGCAGCAGCAGAGACACCGACTGGCTAATGATCCTCAAGTCCAGACGGCAATCGATATCTTCAACGGTCAGGTCGGGGATATCCGCATCGGTCCGAGAAGCAGATAGGGGGTCAGGAGTCGGCAAAAAGCTGCCAACTTATTTCAAAGTTTTGTCGTAAGTCTTAAAATCAAGGATCACCTTATGGACGTCAACAGTATAATGCAGCAGGCCCAGCAAATGCAGGCCAAATTAATTGAAATTCAACAAGAACTGGCCAAAAAGAATGTGCAAGGCAGCGCCGGAGGCGGCATGGTCACCGTTACGGTTAACGGCCGCGGCGAAGTTATGACCGTGGCGGTTGAAAAAGAACTCCTCACCCCTGATGAACAGGAAATGCTCCAAGACCTCATTGTGGCTGCAACCAACGACGGGCTGCGCAAGGCCAAGGAACTTGGGCGACAGGAGATGGGTAAACTTACCGGCGGATTAAACCTGCCCGGCCTCTCCGACATGTTTTAAACGGTCGTCTGTTGCAATGCAGGTCATACCCCCAGCTTTGGAAAGGCTGATCAATACCCTGGCAGGACTTCCAGGGATAGGTGAAAAGACGGCAATGCGCCTGGCGCTTACAATTCTTCGCCGCCCCCCCGCTGCCGCCCTGGAACTTGCCGCAGCCCTATCCGCCTTGCATACTTCCATCCAACTCTGTTCCGGTTGCTTCACGTTCTCGGAAACCGACCCCTGCGCGGTCTGTGCTGACCAACGACGTGATGGAGGACTTATCTGCGTCGTCGAACAGCCTGCTGACCTTTTGGCCATTGAAAAAACCGGAGTGTACAACGGTCATTATCATATCCTGCATGGCGTTCTTTCACCGATAGACGGCATCGGTCCCGAGGAAATTAAAGTCAGGGAGCTGATCGCCCGGATTGAAAATGGCACAGCCAGAGAAATCTTGATCGCCACCAGTTCCACGGTCCCGGGAGAGGCGACCGCTTCCTACCTGATCGATCGGCTGCAATCCAAAAAGGTCAAACTGACCCGTCTTGCCTGTGGCATTCCCATGGGAATGGATATTAAATATGCCGATAAATATACCCTGGCCAGGGCCATTGAAAGCCGTGGTCAGGCGACTGAAAAGAGTTGATCATTTGCCTTGTCGGATTATCTTTTTTCTTGACAGAAGTAACCGTTATTGGTAATTGAATCAGGTTAACTCACACTTTTTATTCAACCTTCCCAATAGCGGTGGAGGTTGTGGAAGCAGGCGCGTAGCTCAGTGGGAGAGCGCTACCTTGACGTGGTAGATGTCGGCGGTTCGACCCCGCCCGCGCCTACCAGCTTCAGTAATTCGAGGCTGGTCACACTGATACCGAAAGGCTAAAGGACGGGCACTTCTGTCAAGGTGTTCACTCTTTAGCCTTTGTTTTTATGTAGATTGTTCCATTATGGCAAATATTTCCGTAACATTGCAGGACGGTGCAAATATTCAGGTCCCCGCCTCCACGTCGGCAGAAGAGGCCCTGGCGAAGCTTCAATCGAATAAGCAGCAAAAACGTACCGTCGCAGCCTTGGTTGACGGCGTTGCTGTCGATCTGAGCACTCCCCTGGAACACGATACTGTCATCGCTCCAATCCAGATCGACAGTGCCGAAGGCCTCGAGATCCTAAGACACAGTACCGCCCATGTCATGGCCGAGGCGATTAAGGATATTTTCGGCCCAAAGGTCAAAGTGGCCATCGGGCCTGCAATTGAAAACGGCTTTTATTACGATTTCCTAAGAGATACCCCTTTCAGTCCCGAGGACTTTGACAGAATCGAAAAGCGGATGGAAGAAATTGCCGCTTCCGCTACCCCGTTTGTCCGAACGGAGATCGACAGCAAAACTGCCGTGTCATCTTTTGCCGCCGAAGGGGAAAAATATAAGGTCGAGTTGATCGAGGATCTGGACACCCCAAGTGTATCACTCTATCGCCAGGGTGGGTTCACCGATCTCTGTCGCGGCCCACATCTCCCGAACACCTCTTTTATAAAGGCGTTCAAGCTTCTTCGAGTGGCTGGAGCGTACTGGAGGGGAGACGAAAAAAGAGACGTCCTGCAACGTATCTACGGTACTGCCTTCTATGACAAGAAGGAGCTGAAAAAGTATCTTAACGCCCTGGAAGAGGCCAAGAAACGCGACCATCGTCGGCTTGGAAAAGAACTCGAACTCTTCACCACCCAGGATCAGATAGGTCCGGGACTCATTCTCTGGCAGCCCAAGGGAGCGCTTCTCAGAAAGCTGATTGAAGACTACTGGAAAGACGAGCACTATCGCCATGAGTACGAGCTGCTCTACACTCCGCACATTGCCCGCCAGGATCTGTGGAAGACCTCCGGTCACCTGGATTTCTACGCTGAGAATATGTACTCAGCCATGGATATCGACGAGGTGAAATACCAGCTTAAACCAATGAACTGCCCGTTCCACATCGGGATTTACAAGAGCCGCAAACGCAGCTATCGCGAATTCCCGATCCGCTGGTGCGAACTGGGCACGGTCTATCGTTATGAACGGGCCGGTGCCCTGCATGGCCTGCTCAGGGTTCGTGGATTTACCCAGGACGACGCCCATATTTTCTGCAGGCCTGATCAACTCGAAGACGAGATTTTTAATATTCTGGCGCTGAACCTTCACATTCTGCAGACCTTTGGATTCTCCGAGTACGATATCTACCTGTCGACCCGACCCGATAAATATGTCGGCAGCGAGGAAAACTGGCATCAGGCCACCGAGGCCCTGAAACAGGCCCTGGAAAAAAAAGGACTGAGCTACCTGATTGATCCTGGAGAAGGCGTGTTTTATGGCCCCAAAATAGACATCAAGATTAAAGACCAGCTGGGTCGGTCCTGGCAATGTTCAACAATCCAGGTGGATTTCAACCTGCCTGAACGCTTTGAGGTAACCTACACCGGCGCCGACAATCAGGATCATCAACCGATCATGATCCACAGGGCCCTGATGGGATCCCTGGAAAGATTCGTCGGAGTCTTGATTGAGCACTATGCCGGTGCCTTCCCTCTCTGGTTCGCACCGGTCCAGGCCCGCATTTTAAATATCACCGACGATCAGGCCCAATATTGTGAGGAAATCTATGCTGAAATGCGCCGGGCCGGTCTTCGCATCGAAAAAGATTTGCGCAATGAGAAGTTGAACTATAAAATCAGGGAAGCACAGCTTGCAAAAATTCCCTATATGCTCATTGTCGGGGACAAGGAAAAGGAAGACCGAACGGTCACCGTGCGATTACGCAACGGAAAGAACCTTCCAGCCATGACGGTTTCGGAATTTATCAATAAAGTTAACGAGGAATGCCGCGAAGGCCGAGGAATATAACCCTTTAATAAATTGTATTGTTCGTCTCCTTTTGCCCCATGGCCAGATGGGAGGAAAAAACACCAAACGAACAATAGTCTTGTTTTTAACAGGGATGTGTTTTATTAAAGCACAGCGGTTTGATGCGGTTAAAACATAATTCTTAGGTTCGTAGATCCGAGGAGGTGGAGTTATTATCAAGAGAGGAAAAGTTGTTCCGGTAAGAGAGAATCAGGTAAGTACGAATGAAGATATCCGTTACCCCAAGGTCAGGCTGATCGGTAGTGACGGATCTCAGCTGGGTATTCTCACTTCCACAGAGGCACGGGAAAAGGCCTACGAGGAAGGACTTGATCTTGTTGAGATGTCGGCAAATGCGGACCCGCCTGTCTGCCGGATCATGAATTATGACAAGTTCCGCTACGAACAGAAGAAGAAGCAACAGGAAGCAAAAAAGAAACAAACGACGGTTGAGACCAAAGAAATCAAATTCCGTCCAAAGACCGAAGAGCATGATCTCAGTTTTAAAATTAAAAATATCAAGAAGTTCCTCGGCCAAAAACATAAAGTAAAGATTACCATGCGGTTTCGGGGAAGGGAGATCGTGTATTCTCAGTCCATCGGTCTGGAGGCGATGAACAAGATCGCCGAGGCCCTGGTGGAGGACGGCAACATTCTCCAGCCGCCGAAAATGGAAGGACGGCAGATGATCATGTTCATCGGCCCGAAAAACTGAGCTTACTAAACAGCATATTGAAATATAGCTCTGGGATGGTGTTACCCGCTCCGCGATGAGTCTTTGGACATCGCCCACAGCAATGGATAGAGATTGAAAAGGAGTAATACTATGCCAAAGATGAAAAGCAACAGAGGTGCCGCCAAGCGCTTCACAAAAACAAGCTCGGGAAAGGTAAAACGGAGTAAAGCATACGCCAGTCATATCCTTACCAAAAAATCAACAAAAAGAAAACGCGGTCTGCGTCAGGCCGATCTGGTGGATTCAGCCAATATCAAGGCCATCAGGAAGATTCTTCCGTACATGTAATTTTCGATTCGCCCGTGATACCGAAATCCCTTCGGTCTCGTTTTTTTTAAGCAGGGCAGAAGAACAGGAACGGCACCCCTCAAGAAGAGTGCCGGCGCAATTTTAAAGGAGTCAGCAAATGCCACGCGTTACACGAGGTTTTAAAGCACGAAGAAGAAGAAACAAAGTACTCAAACTTGCCAAAGGATATGTCGGCGGTCGCAGCCGTCTCTACAGGACTGCCACCGAGGCCGTAGACCGTGCGCTGAACTATGCCTATCGGGACAGACGCACCAAAAAGCGTGATTTCCGCCGCCTGTGGATCGCCCGGATCAATGCCGGAGCCCATATGAATGGTACCAACTACAGCAAACTCATGGGCGGATTGAAAAAGGCCGGTGTTGACCTCGACCGGAAGGTCCTTGCCAATATGGCCATTCTTGACGCCGAAGCATTTACCAAAGTGGTACAACTGGCCACTGCTGCAAACGGCTGATATTTTTCATCCCCAGTAGTTTTTCATGCAGGCCGGTTCCGATTTTCCATAAGTCGAAACCGGCCTATTGTTTGTTGGTAACCGTTCATCGAATCTTTTGAGCAAGCTATGGAGCAGGAACTACAGCGTCTCCAGAAAGACGCGAAACAACAACTGGCTACCCTTTCCGAAAATGGTCAACTAGAGGAATTCCGTATTCGTTTCCTCGGCCGTAAAGGATCTTTCACCACTGTAATGCGCAGTCTCGGCAAGGTCCCCCAGGAAGACAGGCCACGGCTCGGCCAACTTGCCAATACCATTAAGGCGGAGATCGAAGACCTTTTTCACAAGAAACAGTCGGACCTTTCGGCCGCAACAGAGGCCCAGGCAGTAAACCTGGGAGCGACCGATCTGACCCTGCCTGGCAGACGGCCCGCCATCGGCAAACTGCATCCCGTGACCCAGATCATGAACGAGGCCTGCGCCATCTTCGAAAGCCTTGGTTTTTCCGTTGCCGAAGGTCCGGACGTCGAGCACGACCATTATAATTTTGAGGCCCTGAATATTCCGGCCCATCATCCAGCCCGGGATATGCACGATACCTTTTACATCAGTGATTCCATACTGCTGCGCACCCATACCTCGCCGATGCAGGCCAGGATCATGGAAAATCAGCAGCCACCTCTCAGGGTCATTGCTCCCGGAAAGGTCTATCGCTGCGACTCCGACATCACCCATACGCCGATGTTTCATCAGGTCGAGGGCTTTCTGGTCGACAAAAAGGTGTCCTTTGCTGACCTGAAAGGCGTTCTCACCGTCTTTACCCAGAAGATGTTCGAAAAGGACCTGGCCCTTCGCTTTCGTCCAAGCTTTTTTCCTTTCACCGAGCCGAGCGCCGAAGTGGATATCGCCTGCGTCATCTGCGGCGGCAAGGGCTGCCGAGTCTGCAAGAAGACGGGCTGGCTGGAAATCCTGGGCTCAGGGATGATCGATCCCGAGGTCTTCAAAATGGTTGGTTACGACCCGGAGATCTACAGTGGATTTGCCTTCGGACTTGGTGTCGAACGCATTGCCATGCTGAAATACGGCATCGACGATATCAGATTGTATTACGAAAACGATCTTCGTTTTCTCTCTCAGTTTTAGAAACATTTGCGATTCGGAATTCATTGCCATGAAGTTTACCCTCGGTTGGTTACAAGAATATGTCAATACAGACGGGCTTACAGCAGAGCAAATCGCCGATCATCTGACCATGCTGGGCCTGGAGGTTGACTCGGTCCAAGAGATGTTCACTGAATTGTCTCCCTTGAAGACCGCCCTTATCAAGAAGGCTACGCCCATCCCTGACACCGACCATCTTCAAGTGTGCGAGGTGGCCGTAGGCGAGGAGACTCTACAGATAGTCTGCGGCGCCCCCAATGCCCGTGAGGGCCTGATCACCACCGTTGCCCTGCCTGGAACCGTCCTGCCGGGCGGCCTGAAAATCAAGGCCTCCAAGGTGCGTGGCGTTGCCTCGTCCGGCATGCTCTGCTCAGAACAGGAGCTGGAACTCTCCACCGATCATACCGGGATCATGGAACTTCCCGCCGATACGCCCCATGGGAGGTCCTTCATCGAAACCACAGGTCTTGCCGACACGATGATCGAGGTCGATCTCACCCCGAACAGACCTGACTGCGCCTCGGTAATCGGCATTGCCCGAGAGGTGGCCGGCATCACCAACCGTAAGCTATGCCTGCCGATCACTGATGCGACAATCGCCGATACAAGCTCCGAATTTTCAGTCGTAGTGGAATCACCCGATCTCTGTCCGCGATATGCCGGGCGACTGATCAAAGGAGTTAAGATTGGGCCGTCGCCGCAATGGCTGAAGAATCGCCTGCTTGCCGTCGGGCAACGACCGATCAACAATATCGTCGACATCACCAACTATGTGATGCTCGAATACGGGCAGCCCCTGCATGCTTTCGACTTTCACAATCTGGCCGGTGCCAAGATCGTGGTCAGGACCCCTCGCTCGGGAGAAAAAATCTTCACCACCCTGGACGGCACCGAACGCAAGCTCGATCCGGACATGCTGATGATATGCGATGGTGAAAAACCGGTTGCAGTAGCCGGCATCATGGGTGGCCTGAACTCCGAGGTCGGCGACGATACGGTCGACGTCCTCCTTGAGAGTGCCTGTTTCAATCCAATCTCAACCAGAAAGACCGCCAGGAGGCTGAACCTTGCGACCGAGGCCAGCTATCGATTTGAGCGCGGCGTCGATCCCGACGGCTGCGTCAATGCCATGGAACGGGCGGTCCGGCTGTTTTGCGAAATCGCTGGCGGCACCTGCGACCCTGAAGGGGCCGATGTGTATGAAGGGAGAAAAGACCTGCCGACTCTCACCCTCAGGGTATCACGAACCAGCGATCTGATCGGCATGAAACTGGATGCGGATAAAATTATCGGACTTTTGTGTTCCATCGGTCTTTCCTGTACGCAAAAGGATGCCGATACCCTCATCGTCACACCGCCTTCATTTCGCGTCGATATTGAGCGAGAGGCTGACCTTGTAGAAGAGGTGGCCAGACTCATCGGTTACAATACGATTCCGACTTCCCTGCCCCAGGTGGACCTCAGCTATCCCGAGCAGGATAAAGGCCGATTAAAACGGCAGGAGGCCTGCCGGATTATGATGGCTATCGGATTCTTTGAAGCGATCAACTATAGCTTCACTAACGAGGATCATCTAGACAAGCTGGAGATCGCCCGGGAAGATGACCGTCGCAAGGTGGTCAGACTGTTGAACCCGCTCAGCGAAGAACAGGCGGTCATGCGTACCCTGCTACTGCCCGGACTTCTGGAAAATGTCAAGAGGAACCTGAGCTTCCAGCAGACAGCCGTCAGGCTCTTTGAAATCGGCAAGGTGTTCACCCCGACCGGAGACAACGAGCAACCCATCGAAAAAAACCGACTTACCGGGGTGCTTACCGGCAATATTCATGGGCAGAACCCGGAACTCTATTATAAACCGCAACCCGTTGATGTTTTCGATGCCAAAGGGGCTGTCGAGTTCCTCCTCGATCAAATGCGTTTGCAGGGTATAGTGCCGCAGGCACAGATCTGTTTCAAGGTGCCCGCTTCCGACCATAAAGAGACTTTTTCCGATCCGAGACAATCGCTTGCTATCTCCATCAACGAGCAATCTCTGGGCTCTCTTGGCAAGCTTAAAAAAGAGGTTCTCAAGCGTTTTGGCATCAAGCAGGACGTCTACTACTTCGATCTCGATTTTGAGGCGCTCTGTGAATTGTCATCGGCTCCAAAGGCCTTTTCTTCATTGCCTGTGTATCCGGCCGTACAACGAGATATATCCCTGATACTCCCTCTGCAAGTCTCTGGTGGAGAACTCTTGGATGCGGTTTTTGCAACCCGCGAAAAGCTTATTGAGCATTGTGAGATTTTTGATATATATACCGGCAAACCGATCGAAAAAGGTCATAAGAGCGTATCGCTTTCCATCACCTATCGGTCTGCAACAAAAACATTAACCGAAAAAAACGTCGAAAAGGCTCACCAGAAAATCGTCAATACTCTGACACAGAAATTCCATGGGAGCTTCCGAGAGGTATAAAAAATGAAACAACAGAATCTGACCCGAAAAGAACTGGCCGAGGCGGTTGCCAACCAACTCGGTTACCCTCGCAGCAGCTGTTCCGAGATTGTTGACAGCTTTTTCAAGACAATGAAGACTTCCCTGATGGAAGGTGAGCCGATCAAGATCGTCCATTTCGGCACCTTTTCATTAAGAGACAAAAATCCCAGAAATGGAAGAAATCCCCGGACAGGCGAATCCATCTTGATAAAAAAGCGTCAGATGGTAAGCTTTAAACCAAGCAAAATTCTCCGGGAGCAGTTAAACGAATAATTGCATTACCATCTTTTAAGGGAGTGTATGCAATCTGATATTCCGGACAAACTCTATTTTAAGATTGGTGAAGTAAGCAACATTGCGGGCGTGGCCCCCCATGTCCTTCGCTATTGGGAAAGCGAGTTCAGCGAGATCCGCCCCAAACGGGCCAACTCCAAACAACGTCTTTATCGCCGGGCCGATGTCGACATCATCCTGAAGATTAAGACCTTGCTCCATGAACGTGGCTATACCATCTCCGGGGCCAAAAAGTTCCTGGCGAGCGGCGAAGAAATTGAACGAGTCTCCCCTGCCCCCGAAACGCAGGATATGTCAACTTTCCTGGGCAAGATCAAGGATGAGCTTCTCCAAGTACAGGATATATTGAAGGAGAAGAAAGACTGAAGAAAGGTAAACTAGATACGTCTGGCAAGAAAGAGTAATTGTGAATAGAAATATAAACATAAGATTTCCCAAAGGGATATAAAATCACACCGATGAGCACACACTTCAGTTGACAGTTGTCTGCTCGCATGGTAAGAAAACGGCACAAAACGGGATGTAGCGCAGTCTGGTAGCGCACCTGAATGGGGTTCAGGGGGCCGGAGGTTCAAATCCTCTCATCCCGACCAGCTAAAAAAAAGGGTTACGGTTTTTCCGTAGCCCTTTTTTTGTGCCTGGAATTCGGCGGGGTACAAAATGGAGTACAGAAACGTCGCCACTTAAAAATAAAGAAGGTTCTTCCAGATTGTTTCTTTCAGCCTTACCTTCATTCAGATTCAGTATTCTATTCCAGCCACTTCCCAAACAATTCTCAAAAATGACCAAAGAGATGGAGATTTGTCATGAATACGCCAAATAACGGCTAGATCTGAAGTCGGTGCCGGTTTTTTTAGAGGACGGTAAACAACGCCTGGACGTTGTAGGTTCTCTAACGAAGACGGAAGAATAGATATTCCAATGCCACTGGCGACCAAATTGATAATTGCAGGAGAAGTTTTAGTTTCCTGTACAATTTTTGGTGTGAAGCCAGTATTGACACATAAGTTAATAAACTGATCATAATAACCTGGTGCGGCATGACGTGGGAGTAAGATGAAGGCTTCCTGGTCGAGTGATCTCACAGAAATCTCCGTCTCTCTTGCCAAATGACTTGTCTCGGGTAAAACAACCACCAGAGGCTCTGTGCAAATGACTTGCAGGCCTAGTCCTTCAGTCGAAATAAGCGGAGGCCGTACTATACCAACATCAATCTGATTAGTCCTTACTGCTTCCTCCTGTTCTTCAATCGTCATTTCATCTATGGATAAAGACACATCTGGAAAACGAGTGTGCATCAAACGAAATAGAGAAGGAATTATATTGTACCCAGCAGAGTGGACGAATCCAATCGCTAGCTTGCCAATCTCGCCTAGAGCCGCACGCTGAGCGTTTCGTATAGCATTCTCAGCTTGCGATACGCTCTTTTTCGCTTCAACTAGAAAAACCTCACCTGCCGTTGTAAGAATCACCTGCCGTTTTGTTCTCTCCAGCAAAACCACACCGATCTCTTCCTCCAGCAACTTAATTTGGCGACTTAATGGCGGCTGAGCAATAGATAGTCTTTGTGCAGCGTGGCCAAAATGCAACTCTTCAGCCACTGCAATGAAATATCTTAAATGGCGAAGTTCCATAGTTTATTAATACCAAGAGGGTATTAATCACTCAATATAAATATATTGGACATTTCAACATCACCCTATTATTTTATTGCCAAAGATAGGTGAATCCTATTTCAGATGAATTCCTGTACCAACAGGGCGTGATGTTAAAGAAGATAATGGCAAGTAATGGCAAGGACAATTCAACTCACTAATTTTAGACGTTTTAAACACTCACGTCAAATTTCAAGAGAGTATGAATGACTTTGCGGTGACTTATCTACATATACTGTTATCAAAAGGACAGGATTTATTTGGGGATGAAAAAAACACGAATGAATCTCATTAAAGCTGCTCCCATTCCAATGGCTGTTGCCACAGAAAGGGACAGATATAATGCAACGACCTGGAATGATTCCTGGTACCGTGAATTCGGATACAGCCGTGAGGAAGCCGAAGGGCGGAGCGGTACTGAAATCGGTCTGTGGGTTAACAGTCGGGAGTGGAAAAATTTCGTTGATTCAGTGACTGCGCAGAATCGTATCAGCGAATTCAAAATACTCATGCGTCGTCGGGACGGTGCTGTCAGGATCTGTGAAGTTCATGGTCAATTAACCGGAGAGGTCGGAAAGCGGACCCTGATGGTTGCCTACCTCGATATTACAGAACGGAAAATGGCGGTGGATGAGCTTATAGAAAGTGAAGAGCGTTTTTCTAAGGCTTTCAAATCCCTTCCAACCCCAATGAGCATATCTGACATAAAAACCGGGCGCCTGATAGATGTCAACGATAAGTGGCTGGAGATGCTTGGGCTGTCAAGAGAATCAATCATCGATAAGACTTCTTTTGAAATTGGTGTTTGGAACGATCCTGGCGTTAGAATCAGAATGGGAGAGGAGCTGCAAAAACAAGGATATCTCAAGGAAGTTCCAATTGAATTGTTCTCACAATCAAAGGGAACACGATATGTGCTCTGGTCGGCTGAGATAATCAGCCTGGCAGGGTATGAGGTCATGCTCTCACTGTTTTTTGATTTCACAGAAAGAAAAATAGCTGAGGACTCATTAAGCGAGAGTGAAGCATACAATAAAGTTTTGTTTTATGATTCTCTCATTCCCTTGGTGTTGCTGGACCCTGAGACCATCCAATTCATCGACGGTAATAATGCTGCGCTAAAAATCCTTGACTTTACAGAACGAAACCTCTTTTTAGGTAAGACGCTTTTAGACGTGTCGACACCTTGCCAATACAGCGGCCAACTCTCAGAAATATCCTTGAGAGGAAATATTCAGCAAACCCTTACCCAAGGTTTTCATACCTTTGAATGGAATTGCCAACGTTCTAATGGAACAACCTGGGACGCAGAAGTACATATGAAATGCCTTACCCTCAAAAAAAAAGAGGTGATTCAGCTCAGTCTCCAGGACATTACCAGCCGGAAACAGGCAGAAAGGTCTTTGAAAAACAGCAAGGAAAGATTTTCCAAAGCATTTCAATCATCTCCTGCCCCTATGGTCATAAGTGACATTGAAACAGGTCGTTTTGTAGATGTTAATGTACAGTGGTTAAGAATGACTGCCTATTCGATAGAAGAAGTTATTGGCCGTACATCTATAGAGATCGGTTTATATCAGGACGTTAAATTAAGAGCAGAAATGATGCAATATCTCAATCTCAACGGCCACTTCAAGGACGTGTCTACGCAGATTGTGACCAGGAATGGTGATGTCCGTGATGTGTTTTGGTCCGCTGAGATTATAAAGCTAGGTGAAACCAAGGCTATGCTTTCGTTGATCTATGATTATACCGAAAAAAAGAAGGCAGTGGAGGAAAAGGAGACATTGCAATCCCAGCTGCTGCAGGCCCAGAAAATGGAATCTGTCGGCAGGTTGGCAGGAGGGCTGGCTCACGATTATAATAATATGTTGAGCGTTATCATTGGACATACCGAACTCGCCATTCTTGATGAAGAAGCAAATGATAAACTTCAGATCCATCTCACCAAAATCAAGGATGCTGCCCAGCGTTCAGCTGAGCTGACAAAGCAGCTGCTTGCTTTTGCACGCCGCCAGCCCGTAGTCCCAAAGATCATCGATATCAACATAGCAGTTAACTCTATTCTACAGATGCTGCGCCTCCTCATCGGTGAAGATATCGATTTGCTTTGGCATCCAGTAGCCGGCACCAATCGAGTGAAGATCGACCCCAGTCAATTCGACCAGCTCTTGGTCAACCTGACCGTGAACGCCAGAGATGCCATAGCAAAAGGGGGTAAAATTACAATCGAAACACAAAGAATTCTTTTTGATGATTCTTCGTGTTTTTCGCATCCATATTTTACTCCCGGAGATTATGCCGTGATAATCGTGAGTGATAACGGTTCCGGCATGGATGAAGAAACCAGGTCTAAAATTTTTGAACCTTTTTTCACGACTAAAAGTATCGGTAAGGGAACAGGACTCGGGCTGTCGACGGTGTACGGTATCGTCAAGCAGAACAATGGTTTCATCAATGTCTATAGTGAACTAGGCCAGGGAACAACCTTTAAAATATATTTACCGATATGTGCTGGTTTGAACCCCGAAGAGAAAAGGAATAAAGGCGGGAAACTTCCAATAAGCTCAGGTGAGACCTTGCTTGTTGTTGAAGATGAAGAAGCCCTGCTGGAAACTGTTGAATCACTGCTGGCCAAATTTGGCTACAACATTTTAGCTGCAAGTACCCCTGATGATGCGATCAGATTAAGCCGTGAACATG
>CAWGGS010000064.1:0-35525 GCA_963822095.1 uncultured delta proteobacterium | reverse complement strand
TTTTTTTTTTTCCTTTTTTGAGTTTCGTATTGCTAGCACTTTTGTCTCTTTCTTCCTTGCCGATGGCATTAATGACCAGTCTGCCGCCGGGCTCGAGATTTTCCAGAGCTGAAACCACAGGTTTCCAGGCCGGTGTGGTATCTATGATACAGTCGATTTTTTCAGGCGATCTCTCCTGGCTTTCGCCCGCCCAGTGGGCGCCAAGCTGCATTGCAAATTCCCTCTGTTCTCTGCTTCTGGCAAAAACGAAGATCTTTGATCTCGGATACCCGTACCTGGCCAATTTCATGATAAGATGGCCGGAAGCGCCAAAACCGGTGAGACCGAGATTTTGCCCATCCTGCAACCCGGTCAATCTCAGGGAGCGGTAGCCGATGGCCCCGGCACAGAGGAGAGGAGCGGCCTCGGCATCAGAAAAATCCTCGGGAATACGATAGGCAAAACTCGCTGGAACAGTCATGAATTCAGCGTATCCGCCATGAACATCCCTGCCCGTGGCTTTGAAATCGCGGCAGAGGTTCTCATGTTGAGAACGGCAAAACTTGCACTGTCCACAGGCCGAGTTGATCCAGGCAATACCGACCCGCTCACCCACCTCGAAGATCTCGACTTTTTCACCACGTGCCTCAATCCGCCCAACTACCTGGTGCCCGGGGATTAACGGCAGATTTGGCGGCGGGGTCCGACCTTCTATTTCATCTAATTCGGTATGGCATACCCCACAGACAGTGACTCTTACCAGAATCTCGTCCACAGCCGGAGCAGGCCTTGGAAAATTCATCAAACTGAGCGGAGTCCGATTCTGTTCAAATGTACCAAGAGATGTTAAAACCATTGCCTTCATTGGAACACATCCTTTAGCCCATTCTGCAGGCCATTATACATATCAGGTCCTCTCCAAAAGCGGAGAGGAGATTATCACTCTCTTATTTTCTTTCTACACTCTTTAGGCAAAATGATATAGACTTTCACTATCCACTGGTTTCCGTTTATAAAAAAGCTGCGGCTCGTCCCACATCCTGGGCCTGGTCGGATAGAGAAAAACGCACACCACCCCGCGAGGAAGATACGTTGAAAAAAGTCCCGGCCTTCACTTTTCTGCTTTGGCTCCTGTTGGTTGCCGCTTATAAATTTTTTCCACAGCTTCTGTTTAATCAGTATGTTCAATACCCGCTGGCAACCCTTCTTTCCATCTTGCTTCCTGTAAGTTTCTGGCTCATGGTGCAGGAGGGGAAAAAATTCCGATCACTTCTTTTTATAGGTATATTCTTCCTCAACAGCGCCTTACTGCTCTATGCCCTTGAACGAAATTATGCCGCCCAGAAGATGTTGGGAAATGCTTCTGGAAAAGGTATAGCACCTGAAATTGCCGAGATGTTGACGAGGGCGGAACCGCTTCAAAAAAGGCAATTTGCAGCCCGATTCATTTACCAAAAATATGGTGTCGCCCTCCCGTATAAATCTTCGGATATCACCTACAGCCTCTATTCCGTCAATCAATCGGATACAGAGCAATATAGAAAAAATGCCGCCCAAGCCTCCCAGGTAGATATGGTGATGATGGATGCGACCCAGAAGATGCTGACAGCCTTTCTCCTTCTGGCCCTGCATGTGGGTATCTTTACCATTCTCCTTGTCTGCCTGATACTTTATGAACTGGAACCTCAAAAGGGCACAAGGCGCAGGATAAAATTCGATATACGATAGTCAGGTTATTGGTCCTTCGGCATTTTCTCCGAGGGATCTTTATAGTATACGGGGTTGGTGTTCTTTGACGAGCCTTCCTGATTAAAGAAACCCGAAACCTCGGAGGGAAGGCTACTAAGACTTTTCCCGGTAAGATAAAAATATCCAAAAATTATTCCTAAAATTATAACAAGATAAAGGATACCTTTTTTTACTAGAGATATCATGTTTTATCATCCTTCAGCATCATCAAGAATTGCTCTATGAACCTTTACTCCCGATTTCCATAGGGCATCCATCATTTCCTCCATTTCCTCTCCATGGACACGTACGGTCAATAGCTGATAATTTTCACTGAAGCCGGGATATAAGGCAACGGAGGTGACCTGCATATCATAATCTTTTAAAATTTGAAAGGTCTCATAAAAATCGGAGACATCCTTGCCGATCTGGAGCTCAATTCTTGCCCCTTGTTCCGTAACGCCGAGAATTTCGGCGAGGGCCCGGCAGATATCCGACTCGGTGATGATCCCGATCAACCCACCATCCCGGGAAATCACAGGCAATCCGCCGACCTTGTTTTTACGCATGGTATCGGTTGCCAGTTCAATAGGTTCCATCTGATCGACGGTGATAGGACTTGAGACCATGAAGGCTGCAACCGGAGCCTGGGATCCGACAATAACATCATCCGAGGCCGGTTCCACCGGAATCGCCCTGACGATGTCTTCCCGGGTGATTATTCCGACCAGAACATTGTCCGGGCCTACCACTGGTAATCGTCGAACGCCATGTTTCCGCATCAAGGCATCCGCCTCGGCCAGGGTCTGGTCCGGAGTTGTCACGATCAGGTCTTTTTTCATCCACAGTTTTACAAACATTTCCTTTCCTTTCAAAGAGATTCGAACACAATCATATTGGTTGCTTTATCGATTTTGCATTTTTTATTGTTCTGATTCAGGGAGACGGTCGTGGTCACGTTACCGATACGTATCTTGGTCCCCGAATACAATGCTCCATAGACAATGATCTTTGCCTCATTTTCAATGGTGCTCTCTTCTGACAGCGAGTGTTCAGGGGATCCTGGGATTAAATTCAAAGAGGCGATTTCAGCCCTTGCAGAGGCTAATTCCTTCTCCATCTCAATAATTTTGTTCGATTTCTGCATGTCCGATCCATATCGATGCAACCAGAGCGTTGTTTGTTCCACCAAAGAGATTATTTTTTTTTGCAGATCCTGGAAATGCTGATAACGCTTGATATCTACACCTACCGTTATCGTTGCAATCCCAGCGGTTTGTGAACCAATTTCTCCGACAATTAAAGATCCTCCACAGGCAAGAGTTCCCCCCATAACCTTGGTCTTTTGATCTCCGGTAATATTTCCACCTGCCACGATGGTGCTGTAATACGAACTCTTTCTTATCACCACATTACCGCCGGCGTGGATGACCCCGTTCTCAATAAAATTAATATCGGCATCACCGCGTATATTGATATTGGAAGCAGCCCCGACCACTCCCCCCTTGACCTCCAGATTCCCGTGGGAATTGACCGTAGCCGATTGGATATCGCCGCCTATCAGTATGTCGCCGCGGGTCGCGACGACAAAATCCTGCCGTACCGACCCTCCTATTTCAATGGAATTTTTTGAATAGATATTACCGGTACTAAAATTGATATCGCCTGATATCGCCTGTTTGGACGATACCCTGATGGTACTGTCCTTGACGATGGATACGACACCGGCCTTCAGGGCACGCACCGACAGGTCTTTTTCATTGAAGACAGCATCTTCTGCAACTCGAACCAGGATATCCCGACCCTCCTTTTGAGGAATCACCTGCCCGATAACGTTCTTTCCGGGAATGCCGGGGGTCTCTTTGATTTTGGTGGCGATCAACTGCCCTTCCTCCACGCTGACAAACATCCGGCGTTCCCTGAAATCTATACTTCCGTCACCTCTTATCTTTCCGGGAATCGAGCCGATTTCAACCTCCATACGCAGGTAGGCGTCCGTTCCGTTGATAGCTGGCATGGCATGGGCGACAACCATCTCGATGACCGGCTTGTTTTCCAGATTCGCCTGATCCAGTCCCTTTTTCAAGATACGTTGATCGATACCATAGACAACCCCTGCCTCCCTGAGAAACCGTAACAAATCCTCTGACGTCAGCTGGGGATCTCCACCAACCGAAGGATACAGAGTGATTGCAGCCTTCATCCCATCCTCAAGAACCGCTATCATCGGAATGATGGAGACCGTTACCTGGCAGGCCTCACCTTCTTCCTTCAGGTCGATCCGGGGATATCCGGCTACGGTGGATAAAATTGATTGAGCACCGGCTGATAGCTCACAGTTTTCTTGTGCTATCAAATGAATAGCTGAGGTTTTTTTCTTTTTCGACGAGGCCGCCCCCTCTTCTTCCTGGTCTATTGAAACCACCAGGCCTCCGGAGCGGACCAGTTGGGATATCTCGAAATCCTGCGTCAATTCTCCGTCTTGAACGGAAATGGTTTCCGAGACAAAATGAATTTTGATTGGAATGTTTTTTGGGTCAATAGTGGCCATACTTCCCCGGGATACGTTTTTCAACCATCTGCCGCCATATTCCAACCCTTCCCACTGCCAACAACTCTATTCTAACCTTAAACATCCGAAAGAATAAATATTTTTCAACAAATTCCCCTAAAAAAAAGCCCTCCCTCAAAAATCGTCATGGAACCAGACCAAAGATATCGCAATAAATTCAATCTGTTAACAATAAGCCATCCTTTTTGCATTCCCAAAAAATAAAAGATCGGCTCATCCGGATTAAGCGTACATATCTAAAACGCGGGAGGCGGAGGGCATCTCTGGAGGACGCCTCGCGGAGGCCCGAAGGTGTTCCACACAAGACCCGGAGGGGTGCGGAGAGGACGTCCGCACCTGACAGCAGGCCAGGGACGGTCTCCGTCAGCCGTGGTGGACCGGCGATGAGGCCATAGAGGAGCGTCCGGAAGCGATGCACTCTGCCGGATTGTCCTTTTCAGCTTTACAAAAATACGCTTCATTCGGATGAACCGAAAAGATCCAAGGGTTGATCTCTGTCATCCGGCATTTGACCCCGCCAGTTCCCGTCCAAAAGACAATGCCTGGGAAAGCGTGGACTCCTGGGACAGGATATCCTCCTTGTTCCGGGTGCCGACTGCCTGTATCCTGCCATCCAAGGTAAAACCGAGCAAAGTATAGACTTTTTCCTGAAAGTCGAAATAGGGTTTAAAGAGATCTGCATCCGGATTGCCTTGGGTATAGGCAAAGGCGATCTTTTTCTCCCCGACGAGACGGCTTTTGTACTCCGGAGTCAACAGCCGACAGAGCCTGTCCATGAACACCTTAGTAGTACCTGTCACTTGCCAGACATATACCGGGGAGCCCAACACAATCACGTCACTTTCCTGTATCGCATCGACCACCTGGTCCATGTCGTCTTTCTGGACACATTTTCCTGTGGCCCTGCAGGTGCCGCAACCACGGCAAAAATTTAACAAGAGATCCGACAATTTTATGAATTCCGTCCGGGCACCGCCATCTTCTGCACCCTCCAGTATCTTCCGAACCAGTTTCTCGGTATTGCCGTCTCTTCTCGGACTTCCTTCAATTCCCAAAATCTTCATCGTGCTCTGCTCCTTTTCAGTTTTCTGTTTTTCTCTTTCCGGTCTCTGCTTTCAAAATTTTGTCTTCCGGCATCCATCCACCGCCCAGAGCCTTGTACAGTCTGATCATATTCGAGGTTACCGTGCCTTGACTAACGGCCAGCTCATCCTCAAGGGATTGCAGAGATCTCTGGGAATCGAGGACAGTAGTGAAATCGACAAGTCCGGCCTTATACTGATCCCGGGCCAGAAAATAGGCCCGATTGGCTGCAGCTGTCGCCCTGGCAAGCGATTGCAGACGAACCTGTTCCTTGGAGTAGGCCGTAAGGGCATTTTCCACCTCTTCCTGTGCCTTCAGGACTGTGCTTTCATAGGCTATCAGTGCCTGTTTCTGACGTGCGTTCTGTACTTCTATATTCCGACGTACTGCTCCTGCATCAAAGATGTTCCAGGAAATGCCCGGGCCGTAATTCCAGGCCCGGCTTTCCGATTTGAAGAGCTCCGACGAGGGAATGGACTCGAGGCCGATGGTGCCGCTCAGGGTAAATTTGGGATAGAGATCGGCAGTGGCCACGCCAATCCTGGCCGTCTGGGCTGCCAGATTCCTCTCCGCCCGCCGGACATCGGGCCGGAGGCGAAGCATCTGGGCCGGAATTCCCACCGTCATACGCACGGGGATAGCTGGAATCGCTTTCTTTTTCTCCAACTCCTTGTGAATACTTCCGGGAGCAACACCCAGGAGCACGGCCAGTCGATTTTTGGCGGCCTCAAGCCCCGTCTGCAGGCTGGGAATCTGCGAGCGGGTCTGTTCCAGGCCATAGGCGGCCTGTTCGACTGCGAATTGGTTTATAAGTCCTGCATGGTAGCTCGAGAGATTGAGATCATAACTCTCCTGCTGGGCCTTCAGGTTTATCTCGGATGCAGTCAACCGGGCCTGGTAGGTACGAACCTCCACATAGTTCAGGGCCACCTCGGCCGTAAGGGTGACCAGGACATCATGCAGGTCCTCCCGGCTTGCCTGAAGATCCGCCTCCGCGGCCTCCTCTGAACGGCGAAGACCGCCAAAGAGATCGAGCTCCCATCCGGCATCGAAACCTGCTTTATAGATCGTATTCTCAACGCCTGTCCCCCCGTTATTCAAGCTGGTTCGCTTGTTCACCGCCGAGGCTGAAGCATTCAGGGAAGGAAAAAGCCCGGCTGAACTGATCCCACGCCTGGCCCTTGCTTCAAGGACCCTGGCCTTGGCCGCCTGCAAATCCTTATTCCCTTCCACCGCCCTCTGTTCAAGGCTTTGGAGTTCCGGGTCATGCAAGGTCTTCCACCAGAGAGCAAGGGCCTCCGGATCCATCCGGCCAGCCACGAGACCTCCCTGCAGTTCCGTGTGCCAGGCCGCTGGCGTCTTCTGGTCCACGCCCTTATAATCCGGTCCGACCATCGCACACCCGGTCAGCAGGAGGATCACCGGCAGGATCATCCCCTTTATAAATAGGCCGCTTCCCTTTATCTTGCAGGAGTTTGGCTGTAACTCTATCGATTTCATCGTTTTCTCACTTGTATAGTTAGCGTTTGAAGGCCTTCCAATCCAGACTGAGTAGGCCTTCAAACGGTCCACCGCTTATGCCTCTTTCTCTGAAGAGAGACTCCCGTTATGCCGCTCGGACCGTCTCTTGCGCCAAGCCCCTCCTTTTTCCCTGGCTGACTGAAAGATATAGTAGAGGGATGGAATAAAGAAGATGCCGAACATGGTCGAAAACACCATTCCGGAGAAGACGGTGGTACCAATCGCCCGTCGGCTGCCGGCACCTGCACCGGTGGCAATGACCATGGGCAGAACCCCGAGGATAAAGGTAAAGGCAGTCATTACCACCGGACGAAAGCGGATTCTGGCCCCGTCTACCGCAGCCTCTGCAATCGACAGGCCGTCTTGCCTCCGTTCCTGGGCGAACTCGACAATCAGGATCGCATTCTTGGCGGCGAGTCCGACCAGAAGAATCAGTCCGATCTGGGCATAGATGGAAAGCGGCATCCCGGTAATCCACAGCCCCATCAGGGCGCCCATGCTCGCCACCGGTATTGACATGATTATGGACAGCGGGATATTCCAGCTCTCATAGTTGCCGACCATAAACAGATAGGCAAAGATCAACGCCAGGGCAAAGAGCCCCACGACCTGCCCCCCTGCCTTCCGCTCCTGGTAAGACATGGATGACCAGTCGTAGCTGAAACCCTTGGGAAGGATTTTGGCGGCCAGCTTTTCCATCTCCGCCATGGCCTGGCCGGATGAAAAACCGGGTGCGGCGCTGCCGTTGAAGCCTGCGCTGACAAACTGGTTGTACCGGTTGACAATCTGTGGACCAAGGACGGTCCGCAGACGCACAAGGCTTGCCAGCGGCACCATTTTACCGTCATCGCTTCTCACATGGAGTTTTTTGATATCGGAGACCTGATCACGATAGTCGGACTCGGCCTGGACCTTGACCTGATAGGTCTGACCTTTAAGATTAAAGTCATTGACATAGCTCGAACCGAGCTCAGCCTGCAGCGTGGAAAAGATGCGACTCACCGGGACCTTCAGGTACTCGGCCCGGGTACGGTCGACATCAACGAATATCTGCGGCGTATTAGCTGTATAAGTCGTGAAGACCCTTTTCAGACGAGGATCCTTATTGGCCGCCATCATCAGACTCATGGCAACGCCGAAGAGCTCTTGTGGGCTTTGTCCTTCAAGTGCCTGCAGACGGAAGTCGAAACCGCTGCTGGTCCCCATGCCGAGAATCGGCGGCGGAGCAAAGGCAAAGGCATTGGCCTCGGTCAATGCCATCAGTTTCCGCTGGGCCTGGCCGACAATGGAGCCCAGTTGCTGACTCGAGCGTTTTCTCTCATCCCAGGGCTTCAGAATGGCGATGGCAAAACCGACATTCTCCGCATTACCACTTAACAGGGAGAAACCGGACACACCAATCACATCCTTTACCCCGTCAATGGCCCGTATCTCTTTGGTGATCTTGGCGAGAACTTTGGAGCTTCTGGAAAGCGAGGCTGACTCGGGAAGCTGGATATTCATAAAGAAATATCCCTGGTCCTCATCGGGAAGAAAACTCGTCGGACTGTGGCTGAAAAGGAAACCGGCACCCCCGAAAATAATCGCCAGCAATACCAGCGGCACAGCCAGTCGGCGAATCATCCAAGAGGAGCCCGTCACATAGCCCTGCCGTGCAACACCTACAAACCGGTTGAACCAGCCGAAGGGACCTTCGGTGTGGGGTTTGGTCACACGGAGAACGGTTGCGCACAAGGCGGGGCTGAGCGAAAGCGCACAGATGGCCGAGATCAGAACCGCGGTACACATGGTCACCGCGAACTGTCGGTAGAGCTGCCCGGTGATGCCCGGCATAAAGGCCACCGGCACGAAGACTGCGAAGAGTACCAGACTGGTTGCGATGATCGGTCCCGTCACCTGCCCCATGGCCCGCAGGGTGGCCTCCTTGGGCAGAAGCTTTTCATCGTGCATGACCCGATGCACGTTTTCCACCACCACGATCGCATCATCCACCACCAGACCAATAGCCATGATCAGGGCGAAGAGCGATATGGTGTTGGCAATGTAACCAAGCGCCAAAAGAACCGCAAAGGTGCCGATCAGGGACACAGGGATAGCCATAGCGGGAATCAAGGTCGCCCGCCAGTCCTGCAGGAACACGAAGATGACCAGGATGACCAGAAGCGACGTAATCCCAAGCGTCAGCACGATCTCATCGATTGCCGACGACACGTATTTGGTCGTATCGAGGATGATCTGGTATTCCATACCCGAAGGCATCCGCTTTTTCAACTTCTCAAGTTCCGCCCGGACCTCCTTCATCGTATCCAGGGCATTGGCACTGCTGGAACGATAGACGGCAAGGGTTGCCGCGGGGTTGCCGTTCAAAGCCGATCGGGAACCGAACGATTTGGCGGACAACTCCACCCGGGCGATGTCCCCGACCCTTACCAGGCCCCCCCTTTCGTTGCTGCGCACTACTATATTCTTGAAATCCTCGACGCTGGACAGACGTCCTTTTGCCCGTAGGGTAAATTGAATCTGCTGGTTATCCGAGGTCGGCTCCTGACCCACCGAGCCGACCGCCGCCTGAATGTTCTGGGACTGAATCGCACCGATCACGTCATCTGCGGTGAGCCCCAGGGCGGTCAGACGAGAGGGATCGAGCCAGATACGCATCGAATATTCTTTCTCTCCGAAGATAAAGACATCGCTGACCCCGCTCAGGCGAACGAGGGCGTTCTTGGTGTTGTTGCTGACATAGTTGCTCAAAAACAACATATCCCGGCTCTTATTCGGTGAATAAAAGCTGATGGCGGCCATGATATCGCTTGAGCGCTTGCGAACACTGATCCCTTGGGCAACAACCTCTTTGGGCAGCTTGGACGTGGCCAGCTGAATCCTGTTTTGCAGATTGACCTGATCGATGTTGGGGTTGGTGCCGACCGCAAAGGTGACGCTGAGGGTATAGGTTCCGGAGTTGGAGCAGGATGACGACATATAGAGCATATCGTCGACGCCGTTAACCTCTTTTTCTATCGGTCCCGCCACGGTGTCAGCGAGCACCTCGGCGCTCGCTCCCGGATACACGGCGGAAACCCGGATCTCCGGCGGCGTGATACTGGGATACTGGGCAACCGGAATATTGAACAAGGCGATCAACCCGGCAATGGTGATGACGATAGAGACAACCGCCGCCAGCCGCGGACGGTTGATAAAAATTTTTGACAGCATTGCCTACCTCCCCTTTTGCTGGTCAGGGGCAACCTGCACCTTTTGTCCGGGACGCACCTTTTGAATGCCGCCGACAATAACCTTCTCACCGGCCTTCACTCCAGACTCGACGGCCCACATTGTACCCACGGTCGAACCGGTCGTGATCGCGCGGGGTGTCGCAATCCCATGATCATCCACGATCAAGACATAACGACCTTTCTGGTTGGAAAGTACCGCAGATTGGGGAACCACCGGCAAAATCCGGGGCTGTGCGAGTTTGACCAGGACGGTACCATACTGTCCCGGCAATAAAAGATGCTCATGGTTGTCGAACACGGCATGAACGGTAATAGTGCCGGTGGCGGCATCCACCTCATTGTTGACGAAATCAATCCGACCGACAGTGGGAACAAGCACGTTATCCGCCAATCTGAGCCGTGGCGAGAGTACCGGATTTTTCGCAGTGTCCAAGGCATCTTTCAAGGCCGTCCGAACAGTTGCCATATCATTTTCACTGATCGAGTAGACAACCCTTATCGGATCAAGCTGGACGATACGGGCCAGTGTTACCGAGGACGCGTTCACCAGATTTCCGCGGGTAAAAGCGGTGCGACCGATCCGACCGTCAATCGGCGCCTTGATCTCGGTATAGCCGAGATCAAGTTGGGAGGCAACCAGTTGGGCCTTGGCCTCCTGAAGCTGGGCCTTGGTCTGGGCCTCGTCGGCCACGGCATTATCCATATCGGTTGCCCGGACGCTCTCGGGACGTGCTGTCTTGAGACGCCGCAGATGCTGACTTGCCCGATCAAGATTGGCCTGGGCCTGAGCCACCCTGGCCCTGTCAGCGTCGACCTTGGCCCGATACGGAGCCTGTTCTATGACATAAAGCAGATCACCGGAATGGACATCCTGCCCCTCCCGGAATTTGACCTCTTTGATAAATCCCTCGACCCGGGCGCGGATGTCTACAGCCTGAATCGCCTCGACATGACCGACATATTCAGCCGGCGGATTGACATCCTGAGCCGTCACCGTAACCGCCGTCACCATAGGGGGGGGTGCTTCCTTTTTAGGGGATGCCCCCAAAGCCCAGGTCGGGAAAAACATCACCATTACCAGTACTGCGTATCTCATCTTTCTCCTCCTGAAAAAACATTCATATGAAAATCTTTGCAAAGTACCGGCCTTGTCATGCCGAAGCACTTAATTTTTAATCAACTTTCTGTGTTATGATAATATGCTGAGATAATACGTTCTTTACAGTTTTCTCCCCGTTTATATTCCGGAGAATCCAGAATCCGGGAGTCTGAATTCTTGCAGAGAGTATTACATAACGGTTCGTTCGATAATTGCGACGCAATTACAATCAAATATACTAACCTGGAAAGTTGTGTTTTTATTTTTCGTTTCAGCTGGATTGCCCCGGTCCGACCGAGACGGTCCAGAGGAAAGGCATCTGGAAGGAAAACGTGCCGAAGCGGTGAGCTTTCATGTTCCTTGCAGACACTATGGTCCAGCCAACTGGTCAGCAAATTGCTTGAATTTACAATGTATTCCTTTTAAACTCCTTGTTCATCCTCTCGATATTGGCGCTCATCGTTTTCAGACAGATTTTAACGATCTGCTGCATTTCCTCGGTGATTCCGTTAACCAAATTGGAGGAGAGCCCCTGGAATGTATCATGGAGATCCTTGACCAGATTCGTTCCCTTCTCCGTCAAAAAGACCAGATATGCCCGCCGGTCTCCGGGATCGGCCCTTCTTTCGATCAGCGTTTTGCTCTCGAGCCTGTCCAAAAGCCGGGTCAGGTTGGCAGGGGTCTTATTGACAATGAGCCCCAGGGCCTTCTGGGTCATTCCATTATCAATGGACATATGCTTGAGAAGATGCATTTGTTCCATCGTCATATCAAATGGATACAGGTATTTCTCGGCAATATTGCGCATTTCCTGGGCCGTATCGTAAATGAGGCGCCCCAAGGATTCTTCGGTACATGTGGTCATTTTATTACCTCGTTAATAGTTAACTAGGCAAATGTATAAGGCCCATGTTTTCTTGTCAATTCAATTTTCAATGGTATAGTCGAAATTGAAACCGTACCCCACCCTGAATAGTGATCGGAGCCGCAAGGAGCGAAAGTCGATGCCTCTGGCCAAAAGAAACGAACTGCCCGCCATCCTTAATGCGATTGGGCAGGGCAAAATGCAGCAAATTTATCTCTTCTTTGGGGAGAGATATCTTTGCAAGGAGGCCGCCGACTCGCTGCAAAAAGCTCTGCTTCAAAACAATGCCGGAGCAGTCCATCCCATCGACGGGGATCAGGAAGACGCCGGCCGAACCCTGAACAAATTGTTGAGTTTCAGTTTGCTGCCCGGCCTGCAGATCTATCGCGTCACCGACAGTCGTCTCTTCCAATCAAAAAATATGGGTTCAGACTTTTGGGACAAGGCCGCAGGGGAGTTCGAGGCTAAACGACCCGCGGCAGCACTTCGCTACCTGCTCAACATGTTGAGTCTGGCAGGAATTCCTTTTGAAGAGTTTGACTCTTTTTCCGAATTGGGTCGCGACCAATGGAAGACCCTCTTTGCAACGGAAAAGCCCCAAGGCAACCTCGACTGGGCCGACAAACTTCTATTGGAGGCTGGGCCGCGGACACTCCCGAAAAGTGCCTCGGAAAGTCTGGTCGATCGTTACCGGGAGGCCTTTATCAGAGGGTTGCCCACCCAAAACATCCTCATTCTGACCGCGGAGAACGTGGATAAGCGAAAGCGGCTTTTCACCATTATCAAAGAAAGCGGCCTGGCAATCGACTGTACGGTGGACGCCGGGGCGGGAACAGCTGCCCAAAAGGTGCAAAAAGAGGTCCTTCTGGAGCTGATGCAAAAGACCTTGGATGGGTTCGGCAAGAAGATTGAACCCAAGTCCGTGGATATGTTTCTGGAACGGGTTGGATTTCATCCGGTGGCAGTTGTCATGGAGTGTGAAAAATTGGCCCTGTATGTAGAAAACAGGCCACTGATTACCCGCCTTGATCTGGAAACCATGGTGGGACGAAGCAGGGAGGATGCCCTGTTCGAGCTAACCGATGCCTTCGGGAAACGACAGATTGCAGGAACACTCATCGTTTTGCACCATCTCCTGGAGGACGGATTCCATAGCCTGGCCATCCTCGCCACAATGCGAAATTACATACGCCGGCTCCTGATCTTCCGTTCTCTCCAGCTCCGCTCAACCCCCCGCTGGCAGCAGGGGATGAGCCCCCAACAGTTCCAGGGGAACTATCTTCCCGTCTTAAAAAAAATGGAAGAATGGCCCGACCTGCTGAAGGGTCACCCCTATGCCCTCTACATGAACTTCACCAAGGCGGCGGAGTTTTCCTGCTCGACCTTGAAAAAATGGCTTGAACTCCTTCTCCAGGCCGAGTTCCGCCTGAAAGGCTCCCCTCTTCCCCAGCACATAATCCTGAACGAACTCATGCTCACCATGCTTTCCACCAGGTCTACCCGTTAAACCAGCATGACCCGGCCAGATCGGTCGGCCACAACGAAATATGACAGCTCGTCACTCTCTGGATCAGTAGCTGAACAGGAGGGTAAGCAGAAAAAAAATTGGCTGCCCCTCTTTAATCTATGGTAAAATGTCCCTGTAAGAAAGTGACGGATAAAGCCTCCGGATGTATTTCCTCCATTATCAACATTGAAAAAGGATATTTCGTTACTATTTTTCCTGTAAGGCAAGAAACTGCGAACGAAGAGCAATCATTGAGACATCACCATGAGTAACCCGAAACAAGAAGGATCGGTATTTGCGCAGGACCGGACCGATACCAAGGAGCCGTCGTTTTTTAAAGTATTGTTACATAATGATGATTATACATCTATGGAGTTTGTGGTTTCTTTATTGGAAAAAATATTTAACAAATCGACAATAGAAGCCACCCGAATCATGCTTAATGTTCATAACGAAGGTACAGGGGTGGCCGGAGTTTACACCCGGGAAATCTGTGAAACGAAAATAGCGGTTGTCCATGAGCTGGCCAGGAAAAATAACTTTCCTCTCCGCTGCTCCATGGAACCGGCATAACGATAATTTGAGTACATGACCATGCTGAGCAAAACACTGGAAATGGCCCTTATCCGGGCTATCAGAGAAGCCAAGAGCTATAACCATGAATACGTAACCATAGAGCATATGCTCTATGGTCTGCTTCATGACGATTTGACCAGATACATCATCCGTGAATGCGGCGGATCCATTGATAACCTGAAGGAACGTCTGGAGAAGTTCTTTTCCGGCGAGATCCCCCGCCTGTCTACGGAGAATAGCAACGAGCCCTCCCAGACCCTGGCCTTCAACCGGGTCCTGCAAAGAGCGGTGGCCCATGTGCAGAGTTGCGGGAAACAGGAGGTCGACAGCGGTGATGTCCTGGTCTCGATCTTTTCTGAAGCGGAGTCCCATGCCGTTTACTTCCTGGGATCGGAAGGTATCGGTCGCATGGCGGTGGTTAATTTCGTCTCCCATGAACTTCCCCAACACCTGCAACAGGAACCCCTGACCAAACCTCCCGAGGACCCGGAGAAAAAGGAAAAGGGGGCCGAAGAAAAGGCACTGCAGGATTTTACGATTAATCTTGCCGTCCAGGCAGCAGAAGGCAAACTCGATCCTCTGATCGGCCGGGAAATGGAAATCAGTCGGATTATGCAGGTCCTTTGCCGCCGCAAGAAGAACAACCCGGTCCTGGTCGGTGAACCAGGCGTGGGCAAGACAGCCATCGCCGAAGGACTGGCGCTGCGTATCCACCAGGACAAACTGGCCAGGGATGCCGGAGACAAAGCGATGGTTCCGGATCTTTTGCAGGACGTGGATATCTATCTTCTCGATCTCGGCTCTCTCGTGGCCGGAACAAAATATCGCGGAGATTTCGAGAAACGGCTCAAAAACGTCGTTTCAGCTATCGAAAAGAAGAAAAACGCCATTCTCTTCATTGATGAAATGCATACAGTAGTCGGTGCCGGTGCCACCAGCGGCGGCTCGATGGACGCCTCCAATCTCCTCAAGCCCGCGCTGCAGGCCGGTATTTTACGCTGTATAGGGTCGACCACCTACGAAGAATACAAGAATCACATTGAAAAGGACCGGGCGCTGTCCAGACGTTTCCAGAAAATCGATGTCGAAGAACCGTCGGTGGACGATACCAAACTGATTTTGCAAGGCTTGAAAACCCAGTACGAAGAGCACCATCAGATTACGTATTCGAAAAACTCCATTTCAGCAATGGCGGAGTTGGCGGACCGTTACATAAACGAGCGTTTCCTGCCTGACAAGGCTATCGATGTGATGGACGAGGTTGGATCTCTGTTCCGCCTTGAAGGACGATTGCACAGAATGGTCAAGGTCAACGACGTCGAAAAAGTGGTTTCCAATATGGCCAGGATTCCCGCCAAGAGCAGTAACCGTTCTGAAACCGAATCCTTAAAAGATCTTCCCCAGAAGCTTAAAAAGGTGATTTTCGGTCAAGATGAGGCCATTGGTGCAGTGATTAAGGCCGTCAAACGCTCACGGGCCGGGCTCGGCAATCCGGACTCTCCCACTGGCTGTTTCGTATTTGCCGGTCCCACCGGAGTGGGCAAGACTGAGGTGGCTCGGCAACTGGCACGGGTGCTGTCGGTCCATTTCGAACGCCTCGATATGAGTGAATACATGGAGAAACATGCCGTCGCCCGGTTGATCGGGGCTCCTCCCGGATATGTCGGTTTCGACCAGGGTGGCCTGTTGACCGAGGCGATCCGCAAACACCCCTATTCCGTCCTGCTCCTCGACGAGATAGAAAAGGCCCATATGGATATCTATTCCATCCTTCTCCAGGTCATGGACCATTCATCGCTCACCGACAACTCCGGAAGAAAGGCCGATTTCAGGAATGTTATTGTGATCATGACGACCAATGCCGGCGCGCGGGAGATGAGCACCACCTCGATCGGTTTTGTAACCGACAGCAGCAAAAAGGGTGAAGCCCAGCAGGCTGTGACCAAACTTTTCTCCCCGGAATTCCGTAACCGACTGGATGGTATTATCTCCTTCTCGGCCTTGGATACGGATTCCATCGAAAAGGTCGTCGACAAACTGATAGACGAGTTACAGGATCAGTTGGCCGAGAAAAGGGTTTCCATCGTGTTGACTCCGGAGGCAAGAAGCTGGTTGGCCCAAAAAGGCTACGATCCTGTTTATGGCGCTCGCCCCTTAAGACGATTGATCATGAAGGAAATCGGAGACGTGTTGACCGAAGAGATCCTTTTCGGCGAGTTGAACCACGGCGGCGAGGCCAGAGTGGATTGTAAGGACCAAAAGCTGACCTTCGATTACGTTAAATAAGAGAGTCGATGAGCAGGACAGGTCCCATATTACAGAGAGGATGTCCGATCAAGAATTGCAGGTGTAATGGAAAAAGCCATTCTATCCAGAGCTGAGAAACTGGACAACCTCCTGCTCTTCAAGGCCCAGTATCACACTTTCAGGTTCACCAGACACAGCCATGAAGACTTCGCTCTGGGCCTGATCGAAGAAGGCGTGCAATGCTTTTCTTTGCGGGGCGGACGTCACACTGCCCCGCAAGGCAGCCTGATCACCGTCAATCCTGATGAAATCCACGACGGGCAATCGGCTGACCAAAAACCCTATAGATATCGTTTGCTCTTCATTCCCCTGGAGACGATGCGGCAGATCGGAGAGGCGATCGGACCTAAAAATTCATCGCAGTATTTCCTCTCTCCCGTAACCCATGACAGGGAGCTGGCGGAACGGTTGGCGCAGCTCTTGAATGTGTTGGAAGATCCCCTGACGGAAGAGCTCGAAATCCATTCTTCCTTTTTTTCCCTCTTACGTGACCTCCTTGTACGACATGGTTCCTCCAAAGGACGAGAAGTCAGCCACAATCATGCCCCGGGGGCAATAAAAAAAGTTCGTTCCTATATCCTGGATATGGCGGAAGGGAACATTTCCCTCGACGATATGGCCGAGATCGCCGGATTCTCCCGTTACCATTTCTTGCGCACCTTTACCGCTTCGCAAGGTATCTCTCCCCATGCCTTTCTCCTCAATCGACGGTTGCAACTGGCAAAGGCAGCCTTAATGGACGGCGCGAAGATCGCTGATGCTGCCTTGCAATCAGGTTTTTTTGACCAAAGTCATCTTTCCAGGCGTTTCAAGGCGGCTTACGGTATCACCCCCCGCCAATTCCAGCAAGCCATCGCCTGACTGTCTCTCTCATACGTATCCCCCTTAACAAACAGGCATAATCTTCCATTGCACCCAACAATTCAAGAGCTTTAAAAATCTGAGTACCCCTGAAACTCAGCCTGTCGGAATGGAAGGGGCAAGCAGATTAAAAAGCAACTTTGTCCAAGATTTTCCATCTGCATCATGTTATTTTTTTGAGGATGAACTCCCGCCAATCCAATAATATAGACCAGCTCCGGGCCGGCTTCATCGCCAATCTGGTGGTCGCGGCAAGCGTCGGTTCCTACGGCAGCGTCCTCGGCCTGCTGGCCGCCAAGAAGGGATTGACTTTTCTCCAGCTGCTGGGGATGAATCTGAGCGTTTTTGCAGGTTCCGCCCAGTTCGTGATGATCGATATGTGGGTACCGCCACTGCCGATCCTTGCAATGACGCTTGCGGTGATGGTCATCAACATGCGCTATCTGCTCATCGGCGCCTCCCTCAACCCGCTCTTTGCCGGTCGTTCGCTCCGACATAAGGCCCTGTTTATGCATCTGGTGGCTGACGAAAACTGGGCCATAACCATGGCTCGCTTCCACCAGGAAGAAATCACGACCTGGTTTCTCCTGGGTGGCGGCCTCTGCGTCCAGGCGGCCTGGTGCACAGGGACACTCGTCGGCCATCAATTGGGCGCCGCCATCGGCAATCCGGAACAGTTCGGCCTTGATTTTGCCTTTGTCGCCGTTTTTACCGCCCTGGTCTTCAGCTTCTGGCGCGGCAAACAGGATCTTCTTCCCTGGCTGGTAACAGCTCTCTTGGCAATTGTCACCGAACGACTGATCCCGGGGAGATGGTATATCCTGACCGGAGGTATCGGCGGGGCCCTGGTTACGGCCTGTCTACCGCAAAAAAACCGAAAGGAAAGTGAGGCTGCAAATGACTGACGACACTCGGATTATCCTGGTCATCTTCCTGGCGGCTCTCGTCACCTACAGTCTACGCCTCGGTGGTTTGCTTCTTGCGGAACGCCTGCCCAAGACCGGACGTTTTCGCAGCTTTATGGACGCCCTGCCGGGCACGATCCTGCTCTCACTGATTGTCCCTGCCGCTTTGGCTGCAGGATTCTGGGGCTGGATTGCAACCATCGCCTGCGCTATCTGCAGCCTGAAAACAGGCAATGTCTTCGTCTCCATGCTTCTAGGGGTGGCCATCGTTGCGGCTGGACGTCATTTTGGACTCTGAACCGCTGCAATCTCGAAATTTTTTTTGGGAAAACCATAGAAGAACCGGCCATCTTCTGGTATAGGTATTTTCCCATGAGAAATTCTCCTTTTACCCTTCATTGTCGTTCTTCCGAATGCCGCGCCAGAAGAGGCGTAGTTCGCACCCGGCACGGCAGCTTCCAGACACCGATCTTCATGCCGGTCGGAACCCAGGCGACGGTCAAGGCGGTCACTCCGGAAGACCTTGTGGCCATGAACGCCGAAATTATTCTCGGTAACACGTACCATCTTTTTATCCGCCCCGGACACGAATTGATAAAACGCTTCGGCGGTCTGCACGGCTTCATGCACTGGGATCGTTCCATTCTCACCGACAGCGGCGGCTTTCAGATCTTCAGCCTCAAGGAACTCGCGACCATCACCGAGGAAGGCGCCGCTTTCCGCTCCCATCTGGATGGCTCAAGGCTCTTCTTAAGCCCTGAAGATGCGGTACAGGTCCAGGAGGCTCTCGGTTCCGATATCATAATGTGTCTTGACACCTGTATCCCCTACCCGGCGGACCGGGATGAGACCCTTGCCTCAACCGATCTTACCACCCGCTGGGCCAAACGATGCGGCAGTGCCCAACGTGAAACCGACAGGCTCCTGTTCGGGATCGTCCAGGGAGGGATGTACCCGGACCTGAGACAGAGGTCGGCACAGGCCCTGGTCGACATAGGTTTTAACGGCTATGCCATCGGCGGACTCTCCGTCGGTGAGTCCAAAACTCTGATGCAGGAGATGACCGAAGCCACCATTCCCCATCTCCCTTCAGAGTACCCGGTCTATATGATGGGTGTGGGCACCCCATCCGATCTGGTGGAGGGCGTATGGCGCGGTGTCGACATGTTCGATTGCGTCATGCCGACCAGAAATGCCAGGAATGGCCAGCTCTTCACCTCGAAAGGAAAAATCGTCATCAAAAACGCCCGGTATAGAGATGACAGCCGTCCGGTTGACGAAAATTGCGACTGCCCGACCTGCAGACATTATTCGAGAGCCTATCTCCGCCATCTCTACCAGTCCCGGGAAATCCTCAGCTACCATCTGAACACCATCCACAACCTGCACTACTACCTGCAGCTGATGGCACGGATCAGAGAGGCCATTGAAAAGGACTGCTTCAAAGCATTCCGGAAAGATTTTTATGGCAGGCTCGAGGATGAATGATTATGTTACGGCACATTTGGATGGAAACTCTATCGGAAACCAAACCGGTATAAATTTTAGGGAGGAATTATCATGACGGGAATTGCCTATGCAGCAGAGCAGGGAGCCAAAGCTGCAAGTGCCGGAGGGTTTGGACAGCTCGCCTCTTTTGCGCCGTTGGTCCTTATCTTTATTGTCTTCTATTTTCTGCTCATCAGACCCCAACAGAAACAGGCCAAAAAGCATCAGGAATATCTCAACAATCTTAAGGTCGGCAACAGGGTAATAACCAAGGGAGGGATCCATGGACAGATCACCGGTCTTACCGATACTATTGTGACCATAGAAATCGACAAGGATATTCGGGTCAAGGTCTCTCGAGACGCCATCAATATGGGAGCAGAGGCTGCTCCTGCCACAAAAGAGAAGAAAAAGGCCGGCCAATGAGGCATCAGCGGATGCTGATTTTCTGCAGGTTGTAGAAGTTCATAAGGCAGGTCCGTATACGTATATATGGGCCTGCCTTTTTTGTCTTGGAAGAGTTTAAAAAACAGATGGCCAAAAAAAAATTTTATGCCATTGCCTCAGGACGCAAGCCGGGAATCTATACCAGCTGGCCGGATGCCCAGGCCCAGGTAAAGGGTTTTCCCAAGGCCCGCTTTAAGGGATTTGCCACCAGGGAAGAGGCCGAAAACTGGCTGCGGAACCCGTCGACATCACCTTCCGGGCAAAAAAAAATACACCACCCTCAAAAGGAAGAGACCTGCCGGAAAGCAGAGATAGAGATCTACACCGACGGAGGGGCACTGGGTAACCCCGGCCCCGGCGGCTACGGCATTGTCATAATCCACAGTGACAGGAAAAAAGAGATCTGCGGCGGCTATCGCCTGACAACCAACAACAGAATGGAACTCATGGGCTGCATCGTTGCTCTGCAAGAACTCAAGCAAAAAGATGCACCGATAACCCTCTACTCAGACTCCAGTTATGTAGTCAACGGAATCAACAAGGGATGGGCGAAAAACTGGCGTAAAAACGGCTGGATAAAATCGGACAAAAAGCCCGCCATGAACCACGACCTTTGGGCCGAGCTCCTGACATTGACCGAGGACCTCGACATCATTTTCAGGTGGGTCAAAGGCCATGCGGGAAACCCCAACAACGAACGATGCGATCAACTTGCCGTGGCATCCGCCAACAAGCGTAACCTGCCCGTAGATGCCGGTTATGAGCGGTAGATATCCGGCAACAAACCCGTACTTCATTCATTGCACAAAGCGCTTTCGTTGTTGAAAAAGCTTTCAAACAGACCTAAGATAATCTCAACTCTTTCTATTTATCTCTCAAGGACAACCTCAGGTCATTGACCCGATGGATAGGCAGCCGTCATGGCAAAATCGGAAATAAAGAAAAGGTCCGGATTGAAAATCCGCCCCATGGAGGTGGACGACCTCGCACCTGTGTTTCACCTGGGAGAGAAACTGTTCACCGCCACTACGGTACCCAATCTCTATCGAACATGGGACGAATATGAGGTGATCGGACTGTATCAAAGCGATTCCGAATTCTGTTTTGTGGCTGAGATCGAAGACCACCTGGTGGGATTTGTCTTGGGTACGGTGATCACCAAGACCAAGTCCGCCTGGAAATACGGTCATCTGATCTGGATGGGGGTGGACCTGGCCTTCTCCCGGAAAGGGATAGCAGACCGCTTGGCCAATCACTTCCTTGAAACGATGCTCGAAGAAGGCGTACGCATGCTCATTGTCGATACAGAAGCCGATAACCTCCCGGCACTGCAGTTCTTTCGAAAAATGGGTTTCGGAAACCCCCAGGAACACATCTATCTGACCATGAATCTTTCCAACCGCCGGCAGATCGCCACAGAGAAGAAAGGAAACGGCCGGACCAAGAAATAACCGATGCCCCAAACAACTCCACCCCAGGGCTCAATTCATCCCCAGCGTCTTATCCGTCTTCTCGAACGGATGATCAATATCTACAGCCCTTCAGGAAAGGAGGAGGAGCTCCTTGGCTATCTCTTTCAATTTTTCAAGAAACAACATCTCCCGGTTAAACGCCAGATGCTGGAAGACGGCCGTTATAATCTCATCGTCGCCCCATCGGATATCGAAATTGAATTGGCCCTGATCGGTCATGTGGACACCGTCCCCGCCTTTGACCTGGAGGATATGGGTTTTTCATCCACAGATGGTTGTATCACTGGTCTGGGTGCCGCGGATATGAAGGGAGGGTGTGCTGCAATCATTGAGGCCTACCTTTCCTTTTGGGAATCAGGCCAAGGCCATCAACCTGTGGCTTTGATCCTGGTCGTCGGGGAGGAGGAGAACGGTGACGGTACCGCCAGACTGCTGGAAGAGTATCACTTTCCCTGGTCTATTATCGCTGAACCCACCCGCCTGGCACCCTGTCTCGCCCATTACGGCTATATCGAAATGCAGCTGACAGCCCGAGGGAAGCGCCGACACGCCTCCCTTGCCCAAAAACGCATCAATCCCGTGGAATCCATGCTTAAGACCCTCCTGGCCTTGACGCATCATATGGACATAAAGCGCCCGGAGGCGGTCTACAACATCCGGGATCTGAGAACCTCCCAATCCGGGTTTGCCGTCCCGGAATGGTGCCATGCCTGGCTGGATCTTCATCTCCCTCCCCACACTCCAACCGGAACCGTCTGTGCCGAAATCGAGGAGATCATTGCCGCCAAACAGGCGGAGAGAGCTTCAGGCCCTGCCGAGGTGCGCTTCCATACCATTCAGGATGGGTATGATCTCCCACTCAAGGGAGCTGTGATCGAGTCGTTGCAGAAAATTTACACCTCGCTCGACCTCCCCTGGAAACCGACTGCCTTCCCAAGCCATTCAGATGCCAACCTCCTCTGGGCCCATGGGGTCAAAACCATTCTACTGGGGCCGGGGAGCCTGACCAAAGCCCATGTCCCGGATGAATCCGTCGAGGAAAAAGAAGTTGTTACCGCTGCGGAAATCTTTTTCCTGTTATTGTCAACAATGTATAGAGGATAAGAGACGAGGTTACAACCCCCGCATGTACTCCGGTTTGAGTGCCGTATCGCCTCGTAAGGCGCTGTCGATCAAGGAGAGTATCGCCTCTTTATCCCGCGGCAGTCTTGCTTTGATCGGCAGATAGTTGGAGGCATGATTGGCATGGAAGAGCCCCCTGCTCAGATTGGTGGCGGCAAACAGTTCCCGCAGTTCCGTTAGCATCTCTAAGGGCTCAAGGAGGCGAAAACGTCCGGCCTGGTGCTCTTCGTAGAGAGGCGTGTTCGGAGTGATCATCAGAGTCAGAGCTCCAACATATTCCGGGTCGATGGCGGACAGGACCCGGCCGGTCTCCCGGGCATGAATCTGTGAACGTTCAGGCCCGGCAACACCCAGAAGGACCGTGATCGAGAGTTTCATTCCTGCGGCCCGGATTTTTCTGCCCATCTCGATCATTCTTTCGGAGTCTGCACCCTTGTTGATCGCCTTCAAGGTCACATCATCACCTGACTCCAGGCCCATGTAGGCCATGGTGAGGCCCAGGTCGTAGAGCTCTCTTAGCTGTTCAGGAGTCTTGCGAAAGATGCTTTTGGTATTGGCGTAGGTTGCAACCCGCCTCACCCAGGGCAGTTTCTCCTTGATTGCCTTGAGTATCGGTACCAAGCGTTTTTGGGGGATATTCAAGACATCGCCGTCGCACAAAAAAAGCCGGGGCTGATTGCGGCAATGGTGGGCTGCAAAGTCAATATCGGAAAAGATTACAGAATCGTCCTTGAGAGAAAAACGGGTCCCCTTATACATCCCGCAAAATGTACACTTATTATGTGAGCATCCGCAGGTGACCTGCAAAAGGATGCTGTTTGCCTCACTTGGAGGTCTGAATACGTTGCCTTCATAGTGCATAATCCATCTCCCGATATCGGTTCCAGCAATGTCTTTTAGGGTGTACGCCCCAGCTAGTTCGCAAGAGTATTCCCATGAAATTTCCGGGATAGATGTAATCATTGCTCCTTTGATTCGCAACCGCTATCCGCATTCTCCTGGGCTTGTCTCCCTCATACCCGAAACGTTTTAGAACGTGTAAACTCCTAATAGGTACAGGATTGTGCTTGAGTTTTTCTCTCTATCTTTGTAATCACAATGGAGAAGGTAACGGTTTGACGGTCATATCGTCCTTTTGGCCTTCAGGCCAGTCTTCAAAGCTTGAATGAATCACACACAGCACGAAAAATGAAAGAAAACGAATATAGGGAATTTATTGAAGCCCTTCCGGAGGCTCCAGGAATCCTCTGCCGGGACCTCTATTTCAATTCCGCCGTAGTAGTGCCCTTTGTTCTGATAGATCATGAGTACCACCTTCTCTTTCAAAAAAGGGCTGCGGATATCCGCCAGGGAAGCGAAATCTGCTTTCCCGGAGGCAGTCATGATCCAGGCCTTGATCCCGACTTTCGGGAAACAGCCATCCGGGAAACAATGGAAGAGTTGGGGATAACCAGAGACAGGATTATCATTTCCGGACGTCTCGGAACCTTGGTGACACCGCGTGGAGTCATAGTCGAAACTTTTATCGGCAGGTTGGCCATCGATACTTTGGCGGAGCTGCGACCGGCCCCCGGTGAGGTGGAAGAACTCTTTTCAATCCCTATCTCCTGGTTTATCGACCACCAACCGGAAATATATTTCACCAGGGTAGAGGTACAGCCCTCGACCATCGGACCGGATGGAAAGGAACAGATACTTCTGCCAGTGGAGGAATTGGGCCTGCCCGCTAAATATGGTCAAAACCGCAAAGGAATGAATTACAGGGTGGTTGTCTATAAAACAGGGAAATATCTCGTTTGGGGGATAACAGCTGCAATTATATTCGAACTCGTGCAAAAAATGGGAAAAAAGGGGAAAATGGACAAAGGTCCCTTTTCTTAATTTAGGATACAATGATATGAAAATCTCCTCAGGAGCTCCAACCTTACCACACAGGAGAAAGATAAACTTTCATGCTTTATTGTGGACGGCCATTCAGCTCCTCTGATTAAACGGCATAAAAGACGTCCAGCATGACCGACCAAGGAGACGCGCTTGATAAAGTAACGGTGAGTATAGATTAAAAATAACGCTACCAGTTTAACCGCCACCCGAATAAATGAACGAAAAACTATGTACGTCCCAAAAAGACGGCCGCAGACTTGTATCATGCCTTCTGGCTGTCATTTGTCTTGTAACCGGTCTCATAATCTCCTGGCCGCTCTCCAGCCGGGCTGGAGTCAGCGGCTCTTTCCGTATTCTTCATCTGCAATCCCCCTACAAACTCTCTGGTAGATCTTTTCTTCCCCTGTTCAGCCTGAATGGCAACAATATTTCTTCGGTTTCAGCTAAACCTGTTGCGTCAAAACGTAACGTATCTCCTGCCCATCAGATGACTGCAAGTGAATTTCCGACATCTCATAACAACACAACAATGACCCTGCCGATAACCATAGGTTTTATCTCCTTGTTGGTTATCATTATTCTGCTTCTGATCGCCGACCTGCACCGGAGACGAGCAGCCAAATCGCTAAAGTCAGCCAGAGACCGGTATCAGAACATGTTCAACAACACTGCCGTCGCTCTCTTCGAAGAAGACTTCCTTGCCATTAAAGTTGAGGTTGAAAGGATGGAAAAACAAGGTGTTACGGATATGGAGAACTATCTAAACACCCACCCTCAATACGTTGACTCGATCACCAAGATGCTGACCATCCTTGCTGTCAACCCCGCCGCGCTCCGCCTCTATGGGGCCGACAGCAAGGAGGACCTTCTGGAATCCTCCGGAAGAATTTTCACCTCCGACTCCATGGACGAATTCAAAAAGATAGTGACGGCAATTGCCAAGGGACACACATTTTTCGAATGCGAAACCGTAAGCCGGAAGCTCACCGGACAACGAATCCATATACTCTTGAATACAACCCTACCCTCAAAACAGGAGGACTTTTCAAACATTATTATAAGTGTATTGGACATAACCGAACGTAAACGCTCCCTCGAGGTCATGCACAGGAGTGAAGAGCGATTCCGAACCGTCTTCAACAACGCGGCCAGCGGCATGGCCCTGGTTGATCTTCGAGGACATTATATAAGGGTCAACGAGGCCTTCCAGCGTATGCTCGGATATACGACCAAAGAACTGGAGTGGAAAAACTGGCGGGAGGTGACCTACCCGGACGACGTCGGCCTGACTAAAAAAATTATCATATCCCTTATCGCCGGGCACCAGGTGCAGCCGATGGAGAAACGGTATGTCACCAAACAGGGGAAGACCGTGTGGGCCCTTCTCAATATCGCCCTGATTGTCAATAAACACCGGAAACCTCTCTATTATATCACCCAGGTTCAGGATATCTCCCAACTCAAGGAAGAGCAGAAAAGAATGCAGGAACGCGAAGAGCGTTACCGGCAGATCTTCGAAGCTGATCTCAGCGGCTTTTACATAGCCACTCCCGGTGGCGAACTGATTCTGTACAACAAGGTCTTTGCCGATATCATGGGATTTACCCAATTCAAGGAGGCAGTCGGTATAAACTTATGCCGATTTTTTAAAGACCCCGGGCATTGTGCCAAACTTCTGGACAATCTCACCAAAAAGAAAAAGCTCGAACACGTCGAAGCCCAATTCATTCGCACCGACGGCACCCCAATTCAGGTTCTCTTAAACGGCACAGGCCGCTTCGATGATCAGGGCAAACTCATCGAAATTTTAGGGTATGTCATGGATATCACCCACCAGAAAAACCTCGAAGCTCGGCTTCTTCTCATGCCCGAAAAATAGAACAGAGAGCCAGACATTCAATGTTTGCCGGGGATTCTAAAAACTCCATGAGACACAACAGCTCCACCGGATAGAAGTGATCTCAAGTGGATACGCCTTACTGACTGCCGATTCTTTGAAATCCGGCGGCATTATTTAAGAGACGTGAAACCGATTGACTTCAGGTTTTTTTTCAGACGGAATGATTTCTTGGAAACAGTCCGGTCCAAAGCCATTTCTCGGTTACCAATCCGGATCCTGGTTCCGGCATAAATCGTTCCATGGACATCGATCCGAATTTTGGCTATGTCAGCGAATTCATCCTCTCCAGTGCCGTCTTCTCCGCCACCACGGGAGTAGAGACCGGTACCCGGTATCAGATTCAGTTGAAGCAGTTTTATTTTGGTATCAGAGAGTTCCTTCTCCATTTTCCGGATTTTTTTGGACTTGGCACTTCCTCCGTAGAGCTGCAGCCAGCGGATAATCTCCTTCTGCTGCGCCAGGATACTGTCCTGGAGCTCTTTATGAAGATTCAGCCGTTCAGCATCGACTCCCGCCGCCAGAATGGTTGAATCACAGTTGACTGAACCGACATCGTAAACGGTAAGATGGCCGCCGGCAATCAGGTCCCCTCCCATGACCTTGCTCGTCTTCCCGCAGCGAATATCCGACACGGCCGTAATCCTGCTGTAGTATGACTGGGTGCGAACGACCACAGTTCCACCGGATTCGATGCTTCCCTGTTCTATAAAGCGAATATCCACATCACCCGCGGCCTTGATCAGAGAATTTTTTCCGGTAATCCCGCCTTTTATCACGGAATTTGCCTGCCCCGACACCAATGCCGACATCACCGAGCCACCGATTTCGATGTCTCCCTCTGCCAGGACCTTGAAACCCGGATGGATCGAACCGCGCACAATCAGGCAGTTGTTGGATTCGACATTACCCGTTTTATAATCAATATCGCTAAGGATAACCTGCTTTGAACAGACCTTGATAATCGAATCATTGACAACGGAGAGAACGCCGTCCTTTGCCGCCGTGACCTTTAAATCTTCCTCGGAATAGACCGCATCATTGGATACCCGGACCTGTATGTCCTTTCCCTCGGCAGGCTCGATTATCTCCCCGAAGACATTGATTCCGGGAGTTCCCGGGATGCAGGGAATCTTTGTTGCAATATGCTGGCCGGCAGGAACCCCCACCATAATCCGACGTTCACGGAAATCAATACTCCCGTCTTCTAAGACTCTACCGGCAATCGGGCCGATTTCCAGTTCGAACCGGATTTCGGCAGCACTGCTTTTTCCCGGAGCCTTACCTTTAGCAATGACGAATTGAGTGAATTCATTTGGTTGTTTTCGGATTATGGATTGAGCCTTTTGTTCCGCTTCCGCATCTATTCCATAGACGACCCCTGCTTCTTCCAACAGACCGGGAAGATCCTGCCCCACCAGCGAGGAGGCACCCGGAAGTGCCGGCTGCAGACACAAGACAGCCTGCATCTTGTCGGAAGGTATCAATACCAGCGGCTCAACAGAGATAACAGTCGTTGGCACCTTGTTCTCCTTGCGATCCGGGGTTTCGATTTTCGGATAGCCGGAGACAACGGCTAAAAGAGAATCGCCGTCGTCTGAGAATCGGGTATTATTTCCTGCCTTCAAGGAGTTTTTTACTTTATTCTTTTGGCCATAGCCTTCAGGGCTCGGGAAATTCGCCAGGCAAGAACCTGCCCTGACAAATTCGGAGATACGCATCTTGATCTCCAGGCCGTCTTTAACAACCTCCATCTTCTTTTGAAGAAAATTGATAACCGGCTCTTGATATCCCCCTTTCCCCCTATCGGAAAAACCCATCAATCACTCCTCCGTATCCTGACGAACAACCGCTTTCACTTCTGGTAATATTTCTCTATCTTCTAGAGTATCGGCTTGAGATGATAACGTAAACCTAAAAAACCCGGATCATTTAACATGATCCGGGTCATAATGATATCGAAGCCGATCCCCACAATTTATTCCGGAAAAGAACTGCCGTCCAAAGGAGAGGACTTTTATTCTTTTTCCAGTATTTTTACATCAACCTTTCCCCGAAGAAGATCACAAAAACGTTCAGCATCTTTCCTGTCACCCACCAATGTGCCGTAATGCATTGGGATAGCCAGGGCCGGTTTTATGGTAAGTGCCGCCTCCACCGCCTCCTCGGCTGTCATCACATAGGTTCCCGACACCGGAAGAAGGGCAATATCCGTTTTGATTTTTCCCATCTCTTCGATCACATCGGTGTCCCCCGCATGATAGACTCGGACTCCCCCGATCTCCACGACAAACCCCAGCCAACCATTTTGTCTGGGATGAAACTTTTTATTGGTATTATACGATGCCACGGCTTCAATTGGAATATCCTTCACGGTAAGGGTATCACCAGGCGCCACAATCTTGACCTTACCACTCACCTTTTTACGACAGGATTCGGCAGTTACAATCACCGTCTCCGGACCCTGAATTTTGGCTATGTCTTCCGATGAGAGGTGATCGTAATGATCATGGGAAATAAAGATAATATCCGCAACCGGACCGGGTTCAATCTTGAACGGATCAAAATAGATGGTTACACCGGCATCAATCCTGATTGCATCATGCCCCAACCAATGGATTTTCGAAGCGATCGATTCAATGGTCATATTTTCCTCCTTTATTGCATGCCTTCCGGGACAGAGTTTACTTGATGATTTCGTAAGAAGTCATCGGAGTCGCCGAGATGGGCTCTGAAAAATGCTCGATATGCTAGAGGTAGTATCTGAAACGACGATTTGGCAGTACAGATGGTACGGCAAATCGTCGTTTCAAATCTACAACGACGAAGATCGGGCTTTTTACGAGTCCATCCTATTTGAATATCTTCAGGATCACCGCAATAATAATACTGATAATCACGGAGGTTGTGATCGGAAAATAAAATCTGAAGCCCGGCCGGGAAATGATAATATCCCCCGGCAGTCTGCCAAAGGGAATCTTTCCGAGAATCGGCCAGAACAGGCCGACCAGTATAACGACGATGCCTATTATTATAAGAATTTTTTGCATAGGTCACCTTGGCTCAAAATATTCCCCACAAAAATATTTATTCACGGGAAACCCGGTAAACCTCTTCGATGGTTGTTATTCCTTGAAGAACTTTCATTGCTCCGTCTTGTTGCAAAGTAATCATTCCACCCTCTATTGCAGCCTGTTTTATTTGATTAGCATCGGCTGTTTTCATAACAAGGCTTTTCATTTCTTTGGTCATTAACAAAAACTCAAAAATTCCGGAACGCCCTTTATATCCAGTGTCGTGACAAGAAGGGCACCCTCGGCCGCGAGACACCATCACTCTTTCCCCTTCTTTGGGACAAACACCAAGTTTTGCCAACTCATCATGGCTTGGTGTGTATTGCTCTTTGCAGTGGGGGCAAATTATCCTTACAAGACGTTGGGCCAATATCGCGTTGACGGAGGAGGCGATCAGGAAGGGTTCGATCCCCATATCCCGCAAGCGGGTAACGGCACTGGCCGAATCATTAGTATGCAAAGTTGAGAAAACCAAGTGCCCGGTCAACGCCGACTGGATGGCTATCTCAGCAGTTTCTGTATCCCGAATCTCGCCGACCAGAATGACATCCGGGTCTTGCCTGACTATCGAGCGCAGGCCGGAGGCGAAGGTGAGGTTGATCTTCGGATTGACCTGCATCTGGCCGATGCCGTTTATCTGGTATTCAATAGGATCTTCAATGGTTATAATGTTGATGTCTGTGGTATTTATAGACGACAAGGCAGCATATAGAGTAGTAGTTTTCCCTGATCCCGTGGGACCGCAGACCAGGATAATACCTCCGGTCTTCCGGATTTCTTCAGAAAAAGGTTGCAGTCGATCTTTGGGCATGCCGAGTTCTTCCATGGACAGAAGAATTGATGATTTGTCCAGCAAACGAAGAACCACCCGTTCTCCAAAAGAGGTAGGTAACGTGGAAACCCGAACGTCAATGTCCCTGTCGGCTATTTTCAGCTCAATCCTCCCGTCTTGAGGAAGCCGTTTTTCGGCAATGTTCAATCTGGCCATTATTTTGATCCTCGATATCAGCGACGATTGGACATGTTTGGGAGGACTCAACATATCATGAAGAATGCCGTCAAGTCTCTGGCGAATTTTCAAACTATGCTGGAAAGGCTCGATGTGAATATCGGATGCATTGTCGCGGAGAGCTTGGGAAAACATGAGATTCACAAGACGGACAACTGGAGCGTTACTGGTATTATCGAGGAGATCAGCCGTATCCTCAATCTCGGAAAACAACACCTCCGGATCCTCATCATCGATATCCTGCATTACCTGCTCAGGACTCCCTTGGGTCATATTGTAGGCAAAATTAATGGCTTTGACAATTGCAGCGTAGGGGCAAAGCACCGCTCTGCTTCCGGTCCAATTGAGGACCGAACGCAGACTATCGAGGGTTTGAAATGCAAAGGGATCACTAATAGCGATGTATTTTACGCCATTGTAATCTATTGGAACCATATTGTTTTTTTTGAGAAAACCGATTGAAACCCTGGAAGTGAAATCGGTCTGAATCTCCAGGGGTAACGTTAAAACGACCTCCATGTCGAATTGGATTCCGAGAGCTTTGAGAAGATCCTGTTCCTCGATCTCATGCATGCTCATGAGAATCCGGCCAATTTTCTCGCCCTGTGTCTTCTGCATGACCAGGGCGCGCTCAACCGCCTCCGCCGAAACGACTCCGGTTTCAATAAGTATTTCTCCGATTTTTTTCATTAATTCCTTTAGAAAACCGGTTTATCAATACGTTGATGAGGCCTTTTCAACAGGACCTTCGGGAATTTCGGCATGTAGTCGTTGCAGGGCCTCCCGCGCAATGCGGCCCAAAGATTTGCCAATATTTTTCGAATCGCTCGATCCTTTAGCTATTTTATTGGTTCTGGAAAGAACGACTTTACGATAGGTCTCAACAGCTTTATCACTTTGTCCCTGTTTTTCGTACACCACTGCAAGGTTTATCAAGGCATACGGATTTGTCGGATCAATCTGCAATGATTCCAACAAATACTTTTTTGCCTCGGCTATTCGGCCATTCTGTAATGCATCGTAACCACGTTCTGAGATTTTCAGAGCCCGCGCTCTATCTGCGGTCCCAACAAGACTTTCCTTGACACTTGAGACCACCTTTCCTGACTCTTTTTCCTTCATATGGGTGACCCGGGAGATATCCGAGGGGTTGTTAATGATATGCGGTGTCACAAAGATAAACATATTTGTTTTCTCTGTTGTGGTCGAATGGGTTTTAAAAAGCCAGCCCAAAACAGGAATATCCCCCAATAACGGGACCTTGTAATCACTTTCCGTTTCATCATGACCGATGATCCCTCCGATGACCACGGTTTCATTGTCACGAATAATCACAGAGGTGTCAGCCGTTCTCTTTAATGTCGTCGGAGTCCTAGACGCAGTCGATGAACTTGAATCTTTAAGCTTGACCACTTCAGTTTTGATGTCGAGGCGCAGGGAACCTTTTTGATTAATATGGGGAACAATGGTCAGTTTTGTTGAAACATCCCTATAATCATAGTTTGTATAATCCGTCTGTGTTCCGGTTGACGTATTTTTGCTGGTAATATACGGGACATTCTCACCGACACTGATCTCTGCCTTTTTATTGTCTGTGGTCAACACCTGGGGTGTCGAAATGATGTTAATGTCCGAATCGTTTTTATAGGCATTGATAAGAGCAGCGAGATTCGGAAAGGTCACCCCACCGACACTGATACCTTCCTTGAAAATTCCGAATGTCCCACCAGCAGGAAGACGAGGAGTATCCGAGGTTAAATTTGTTATGTTGTTATATGCCGAGGTCGAATTGCCGCTGAACCCGGAAAATACCTTCCCATCTGAGCTCACCCATTGTACTCCGACCGAAAAATCCTTAGAGGTGCTCACCTCCATTATCAAGGCCTCGAGATAGACCATTTTTCGTGGAATATCCAACTTCTTTATAACACTTTCCAGAGTCGTGTATTCGGCGGGAGACGCATTGACGATCAATGAATTCGTCTCCTCATCAGCCATGATTTTCACCTCTTTCGAGCCCGTCTTCAGATTTCCCTGTGCATCCGCCCCCTCCTGGTCCATTGGGAGGGCATTCAAGACCTTTGCCAACTCCTTGGCATTGGCATTCTGGAGATAAAAGACATGAATATTCCCTCCGTTTTTCTCCTTCTCCGTATCCAATAAGGCTATCAGTTTTTTGATTCTTTTGAGATTGCCTTCTGATGCCATCACAACCAGAGCATTAATCCGTTCATAGGGAACGATCCGGGAAATTTCTTTTGTTATTGGAGCAGACGTTTTTCCGGTTACGGCCCTTTGAAAAATTGTATTGATAATATTTGCAGTAACGTCGGCAGAACCGTTTTTTAATGGAATCACATCTATTTTTTCCCTTAAATAGGGAACATCGAGCGTCTTAATAATAGAGAGCAACCGATGAATATTGGACAGGGTGTCGGTTACAATCAACATACCGGACTGGGTATGGGCTATCATCACTGAGGTTTTGGCAAGAAGGGGGGCTAAGGCTTTTTTAATATCCTCCGGCGAGGTATGTTTCAAGGGGATAAGCTGAGTGACCACCTTATCCTCGGGACCTATTTTGCTCCCCGTCTGCAACGTCTCTATATTTTGCGTGCGAGCAATCATGCTCGGAACAATCTTGATTACAGGTCCCGACGGTATTGTAGTAAATCCATGTACTTCCAGGACAGATTCAAAAACCCGATACGCCTCATTTTCGGAAATTTTTCTTGGAGACATGATCGTAACATTGCCCTGTACTGCTTTATCAATAATGAAATTTTTCCCGGTCAGCTCACTCATGTATTTAATGAACAACAGGATATCCACATTATCGAAATCAATGCTTATAAAACGCTCGTCCCCGAGCTTATGGCCGGCCTGGTCTTTGGTCGGGACTTCGGAACCTAAAAATGTTGATGGAAACAGCATCCAACAAAACAATACGAGCACAATAGAACTATAAATAGTTATTCTCACTGAAGTTCACCGGATAAATATTTTATGTAACTGCGTGTTTTAATGATTCCTCACCTTCTCTGTTTTGTTGAACACCTCCCGTACACGAGAGAGTATCTGTGTTGAAGAATGTTTGGTCGATATACCCTTAGTATCTTTAGAAAATGAAGGAAATTTTTCCTGATGTCGGAATGGATCAGATGCTGCGATTTGGGAAAAGTATTTTCGTGTATCCGCCATATCTAGAGTTTCATCTCTCTCTCTAAAATGCAGAACCACCTTCTCCCGCAGGATATCTTTAACAACCGCTCCGTTTATTCGATCACCTATTCTATACAGCTCTTGTTTTGCCTTATGAATATCGAGAATGACAGCCTCCTTCTCCTTGCCATCTCCTGTAATCGTTCCCATCAAAAGCAACTCGGGAGAAATCTTTGCCAGACCTGCCAGCAAATCAGATTGATCCTTTTCGGTTTCCGAAGGTAATGATCCGGACCCAAAAAGATTTCTTTGGAGAATAATCCGAGAAGTTAAAGGTCCCTCTCCCTGTCCGCTGCCAACTTTGTCACTCTGCATCCGTATAGTTTCAGAGGAGCTGGCCAATGGTCCCAACCAATAATATCCCACTAGACGATAAAAGAGAAAAACTCCTCCAATACACAAAAATGTTATAAAAAGATATGGCCGTATATTGCGAAAAAATATCAAAACATTTCTCCCATTTACCATCACCCGCCAAACCGGAATCGAGGACTGCCCAGCGTGCCGTTGACAACGAACGGCAATGTTGATTGTTTATATCGTCTTTTAAGCATGTCTGCCGCATTTTTCCATTGCCAATACGTCCTTATAAGCGACGGCGTCGGTGATACATTGCCGGTAATCTCAAACATACTCTTGTCAAAAGGAAACGCAATATGAAACATCCCGCTAAACGTTCCATCGAATTCCAATCCATTGAAACTGCTCTTTCCAAGGGTTACGACTCGCTGTTGCAAGGTAAATTTCACCTCTGATCTTCTGACATTCACCTCCGTAAGGGACAAAATCGGCTGCAATAATTCGACAGATCCATCGTGGAGCATTGCCGAACCCTTCGCTTCTCCATCTAAAAGGCCCTTCAGGTTCCCGGAGTAGCTGCCGGCGATATCGAGATACCCTGAGAGGTCTCTGCCCAAACAGCTTCGCAACTCCGTCCATTTTTCCAGGTTGATATGATGGATCCGGATATCGGCTAACCGCAAGGAACCGGAATGTTGTGTTATGGACAATCGACTTTGAAACTCCCCTCCATAAAGATGACCGGAAATCTTGAACTGCCGCCGCAAATTCCCAGTGATGGAAAGGTCGTTGATTACGATAAAAGCATGTTCTGGTCTATGAATTTCAGACAAGTGTATATTCTTGAACCGGATCGTCAAAGGGAAATGGTACTCTGCCGATTCGATGCGGCACGCGATGCCTTGAAACTCCTTCTCCACTTTCAAGGCAAGATACAGCCGAAACTTATCAGCTGGGAAAAATACCACCAAGAGAATCGAGGTTAAAATGCAACCGTACAGAAAGTAAAGGATATACAATAATATCCGATTTCTCGACGCAACCTCATTCATTCATTTACCAGCGTTGCAACCTGCATTATGACATTAACCACATTATCCGACCCGGAATCCTGTATGGAAATAGTAGGAACAAACACCATTGTTTTTGAGTTTTCGATTAGTTTGAGGAAAGCAACCAATCGTCCGAGAGATATTTTCCCAAGTTTAATCTCAACGGAAGATTCATGTACATTATTTCCCGTATCGATGGTCGAAGGCCTCATTGATAGAATATGCTTTTTTATATCGGCCCTTACTGCCTGCTCTTCTACAAAGGAAAAAAGAGACCCTTCCAGCCGCTTGTTTATTCCTTCACCTCTTTTCGACAAACCGC
>CAWGGS010000063.1:0-61892 GCA_963822095.1 uncultured delta proteobacterium | reverse complement strand
AGTTACCCAAAAACTTGGGTCGAATGTATATCTCTACCAGATACTCGAAGAAACGCCGAATGGTGTAGTCATCGTCAGTCTCGAACATCAAATCATCTATGCCAATCCTTCGGCAAGCCATTTTCTCGGATATAAGTACGGCGATCTCGCAGGTTTGAGCCTACGAGAGGCCATCGGCCAAAAAAACGATCAACTCCAGGAAATGATATTAGAATTTCTGGAGGGGATAGACAAGATGGAGACCTCAAGACTGCGCTATGAGATCGTCACGGAACCTTCAGAGGGCTCTCGTTGCGTACTTGATGCAGTTGTTGCCTACCTCCCTTCGACTCCGGAATACTATCTTATTTATCTTATCGATGTCACGACTAAAAGACAGTTAGAACGAGAACTAAGGCGGCGCAACGCCTTCTTTCACAACCTGATCGATTCCTCTGTCGATTCGATTATCGCCTCGGATATGAAAGGCGACATCATCCTCTTTAACCAAGGCGCCCAGTCCCTGCTCGGGTACACGGAAAAGGAGGCCATTTCAAACCTCCATGTTACAGGCCTGTACCAGGAAAACGTCGCCTATGAACTGATAAAGCGCATGCGCAGTAACGATTTCGGCGGTAAAGGCAAGCTGTTGCGACACGAGATAATCGTCAAGCACAAGGACGGTCATGACATCCCGGTGAGTTTTTCCGGAGGAATCATCTACGATAAGGGACAGGAGATCGCCACCTTCGGGATCTTCACCGATATGCGGGCGATCCTTCAAATAGAGGAGGACCTCGAGCATACCCACAACATGCTCATCCAGTCGGAGAAGATGGCAGGCCTTGGCCGACTTGCCGCCGGTGTCGCCCATGAGATCAACAACCCGATGTCGGGTATCATGCTTTACGCCAATCTGGTCCAGGAAGATTTAGGCGATGAACACCCACTTCAGGAAGATCTGAAGACCATCATCCGTGAGGCGGAACGTTGCAAGGTGATTGTGGCCGACCTGCTTGAATTCTCGCACCAGACGACCTATGAGATGGATCTGATCGATCCCAATGCGGTGATCCGAAAAACTCTGGGTGTGCTGAGAAATCAGCCTCTTTTCCATAATATCGAGATCAAACTCGACCTTAAGGATAACATCCTGCCCATCTTCGGCAACTCCATGCGACTCAACCAGGTTATCATGAATATGGTGGTCAATGCCGCCCAGGCCATGGAAGGCCACGGTACCTTGACGATTACCACCAGGACACGGGCCAACCAGGATATCGATGAAATCCAGATCTCCGATAGCGGCCCCGGGATCGAACAAAAGCTTCAGGAAAGAATATTCGACCCTTTCTTTACAACCAAGGCAACCGGTGAAGGAACGGGACTTGGACTCTCCGTCTCCTATGCGATTGTCAAGGAACATAAAGGCAGCATTCGAGTTTCATCCACACCGGAAACCGGCACAACCTTCACCTTGCGTTTTCCGGCGGTCATGGAAAATCTAATTGGAGAAAATCATGAACAATAATGTCATTTCACCGGAAATGGAGAATCGTAAATTCCTGAGCAAACTGGAAACGATGAATATCGATGTTCATGCTTGCTACCAGTGTGGACGCTGTTCATCCGGGTGTCCCGTTTCCGACTTCTTCGATCTGAAGGTCATGGAGGTTGTCCGTCTCGCATCTTACGGCATGGAGGACATCCTTTTAAAGAGCAACACCATTTGGCTCTGCGCCGCATGCGAGACCTGTGCCACCCGCTGCCCCAACGACATTGAAATAGCTGCCCTGATGGATGTTCTCCGATCATTGGCCCTGAAAAAAGGCATTACTCCGGCCCAGCCGAGGATCCCGATTTTTCATCAGTCGATGCTCGACTCGATCAAACGTTGGGGACGCGCCTATGAGGTGGGAATGATCGCTGGGTACAAACTTCGCTCCGGCGACTACATGGGCGACATGAAATTGGGCCTTGACATGTTCAAAAAAGGAAAACTCAACATTCTCCCGCATTCCATCAAGGAAAAGGCCGAGATCAAGCAGATCTTCTCGGGCAAGGGAAAGGAGTATGACAGATGAGACTATCCTACTACCCCGGCTGCTCATTGCATGGAACAGCCCACGACTACGACCATTCAGTGCAGGAAATCTGCAAAAAGCTCGATATCGATCTTGTTGAAATCCCGGACTGGAACTGCTGTGGAGCCTCATCGGCCCACATGACCGATCATGAAATCGGAATGCGCCTTCCCATTCGCAACCTGATGCTCGCCCAGGAGGCGGGCCACGACATTCTGGTTCCCTGCGCAGCCTGTTTTCAAAGACTTTGCGCAGCGGATAAGGCGGTCAAGAAAGACCCAGATTACTGGGATATCACCCAGTATAATCAGGAAATGAAGATCGTCCATATCAGCACCCTGCTCTCGAAACCGGAGATCTTAGAACAGATCACCGCGCTTACGACCAAACCACTTGCGGACCTGAAAATTGCCTGCTACTACGGCTGCCTGTCACTGCGACATCCTAAGATCACAGGGGCCGTAAACCATGAAATGCCCGAAACTCTGGAAAACATTGTACGGGCTATCGGGGCTGAAGCTGTCATGTGGTCCCATCGCACCGAATGCTGCTCCGGCAGCCTGACCATGGCCCGGCCGGACATCGCCGTCAAGCTGGTCGGCGATATCGCCTCCGCTGCCTCAAGGGCCGGTGCCACGGCCATGGTGACCGACTGCCCGATGTGCCAGGCCAACGTAGAGAGTCGTCAACTCGACGGTGGGGGGGCTAACAAGGGTCTGCCGGTCTTCTTCGCCACCGAATTGATCGCGGCCGCCCTGAGCGGTGACTACCCGAAAAAACAACAGAAAGTACATCTCGTTTCGCCAGATGTCCTTACCGATTTATTTCTTCAACCCCAGGCAACCAGGGAGGACGCGGCATGACTCATGATACCCACAAACAAGCCAACTCCACCACTCCCATCACCGGAGCCGTAATGGTAGTCGGAGGTGGAATAAGTGGCATGCAATCCGCTCTCGATCTTGCCAATTCCGGCTTCAAAGTCCATCTGGTGGAAAGCTCGCCTGCCATCGGTGGCAAAATGGCCCAGCTGGACAAGACCTTTCCGACCAACGACTGTTCGATGTGCATTGTCTCTCCGAAGCTGGTCGAGGTGGGCAGGCATAAGAACATTGAACTCATGACCCACAGCGATGTCACGGCCCTGGACGGTACAACCGGTAATTTCAAGGCCACCATCGCCCGTCATGCCCGGTATGTCGATACTGCCAAGTGTAACGGCTGCGGTGCTTGCGAAATCGCCTGTCCGGTTACCTACACCTCCACCTTTCCCGAACAACCCGCCCCCGGCGAAAAGAAGAAAAAGCTCAAATCCGTCGAAAAAACAGTCATTACCGGTCCCGGAAAACCGAAACCTGAATCCTTTCATGGATGGACATTCACCGTCGATGAAGAAAAATGCCAGAAATGCGGCATATGTTTCCGTTCCTGTCTCCAGCAGGCCATCGTCTGGGAAAAGGGCAGCATTGCCAAGATCCTGCCGGAAAAATGTACTGCCTGCGGTGCCTGCTTCGTAGCCTGCCCGGAAAAATTTGAAGCCATCACCGTCAGCAATGCCCCCGAGATGGAAAAAAGCCTGGGGGCGGCAATCGTCGCCAGGTCCCAGTCCATTAAAGAAGAGATCTCCGGGCAGGACATGCAGGACTGCATCCGTTGCGGTCTCTGTGCAATGATGTGTCAAAAAGTCATGAATATCGGCGCATTGAAGATGGTGGAGAACGGCATCCAAGCCGGAATCGACATCTGCCAGGTTTGCGGCGCCTGCGCCTCGATCTGCCCAGTGAATTTCCTGCGGGTTCCCGAGCTGACCAACAAGGTACCGCGGCCGCTGATAAACACCTTCAACGAGGGCCTGAACACCAGAAAACCCGTCAACATATTCTTTCCCCAGGCGGTTCCGCGGGTTCCGGTGATCGACGAGGCAAGCTGCGTCCACCTCAACACAGGTGCATGCGGCATCTGCGGTTCCGTCTGTGGATTACGTGCCATCGATTACAATCATACTGAATCTGAGACCGAAATCGATGTCGGCTCGGTTATCTTCTCACCCGGATTTGAAGTCTTCGATGCCAAAAAACGTGGTGAATTCGGTTACGGACTCTATAAGAACGTCGTCACCAGTATCGAGTTCGAACGCCTTCTATCCGCTTCCGGGCCGACCTCTGGAACCGTTTCTCGCCCCGGCGACGGTGCCCATCCGAAAAAGATCGCCTGGATCCAGTGCGTCGGCTCCCGCGATCATTCCTGCAATCGGGACTACTGTTCCTCGGTCTGCTGTATGTATGCCACCAAAGAGGCCTTTATCGCCCGGGAACATGATTCGACCATTGAGCCCACGATCTTTTATATCGACATGCGCTCCTTTGGAAAAAACTTCGACGAATATGTCACCCGTGCCAAGGAAAAGAATGTCCGCTACGTTCGTGCCATGGTAAGCCGGGTGTTCGAAGATCCCCAGACCGGTAATCTCGAACTGCGATACGTCACCGGCTCAGGGGATAAAATAACCGAAATTTTCGACATGGTAGTCCTGTCCGTCGGTATACAGATACCCGAGAAAACAAAATCCCTGGCTAACGTTCTCGGCATCGATATGGACGATTACGGCTTTGCCGTGACCGATACCTTCAATCCGCTTGCCGCCACCAGGCCGGGCGTCTTCGTCAGCGGCGCCTTCAACGGCCCCAAGGATATTCCGGAGACGGTCAGTGAAGCCTCTGCCGCCGCCCAGGCGGCATCAGCTGACCTTGCCACGGCCCGCGGAAGCCTGATTACCCAGGAGGTTCTACCGGAAGAGCACCCCTCCTCACCCGACGAGGAGCTGCGCATCGGCGTCTTCGTCTGCCACTGCGGAGCCAACATTGCCTCGGTGGTCGATGTGGCGGGTGTTGCCGAATACGCAAGGGGCCTTCCAGGAGTTGTTTATGCCGACCACCCGCTCTATACCTGCTCGCAGGATTCCCAGGAAGGCATCCGCGATATCATCGAGGAGAACAAGCTAAATCGCGTGGTCATTGCCGCCTGTTCACCCAGCACCCACGAACCCCTTTTCATGTCGACCCTGCGCCAGGCCGGAATCAACAAATATTTCTTCGATATGGCCAACATCCGGGATCAATGCAGCTGGGTGCATCCTACCGAACCAGATCTGGCCACGGAAAAATCCAAACGTCTGATGCGCATGGCCGTGGCCAACGCCTCCCAGACCAGGCCACTGACTGAACTTGAATTCGCTGTCGACTCGAGCCTTCTCATTATCGGCGGTGGTGTGGCCGGCATGACGGCCGCCTTGGAAGCCGCCAAACAGGGTTTCGGAGTCTATCTCGTCGAACAGCAGGGAACGCTGGGCGGTCACGCCCAGTCGCTCAGATGGAGCTTTGACGGAAAGGATATCGGACAATATGTCCAGAGTCTGAAAGATCAGGTCATGAACAACGACCGGATCAAGATCCTGGTCAATTCCGTGGTCGTCGACCAGAAGGGATTCATCGGTTCCTTCGAATCGGAGATAATGACTCCCTCCGGCGGTAGCAGAAAGATTAAACACGGGGCAATTATGGTAGCCACCGGCGCCGAGGAATCCCGTCCCGAGATTTTCGGACTCGGAGATATCGACAATGTCGTCACCCAGACCGATTTCGAGATGAACCTGTATACTTCCGGTTCAACAGACGACTATAAAAAAGTCGTTATGCTGCAGTGCGCAGGCTCCCGCGACAGCAACCATCTTGATTACTGTTCCAGGGTCTGCTGCAATCAGGCGGTTAAAAACGCCCTGCATTTCAAGGAGCAGCATCCGGATGGACGGGTCGATATCCTCTATCGTGACATGCGGTGTTACGGACTCGGTGAACTCCAATACCGCGAGGCCCGAATGAAAGGTATCAACTTCATCCGCTTCGATCCCGATGAAAACCCACCTGATATCAAGGCCGATGAACAAGGCATCGAAATCAAGGTCGCCGATCCCTCGATCGGCATGCAGATCAGTCTGAGACCGGACCTGCTGGTTCTGTCGACCGGGATAAAATCCCGCGACACCGAAGAGCTCGCCACATTGCTTAGAATTCCCCGCAATAAGGCCGGTTTTTTCATTGAGGCCCACGCCAAGCTGCGGCCCGTCGATCTGCCCAGCGAAGGTCTGTATATGGCCGGAACCGCCCACGCCCCCAAGGATATCTCGGAGACCATAGCTCAGGCCCAGGCGGCTGTCGCCAGAGCTACCACCGTCCTTTCAAAGAAAACGCTGAAACTCTCCGGAGTGGTGTCGACGGTGGACCCGACGAATTGCGCGGTCTGCCTTACCTGTGTCAGGGCCTGCCCTTACGGAGTGCCGTTTATAAACGATCAACACACCGCCGAGATCAATCCCGCCCTCTGCCAGGGTTGCGGTATCTGTGTGGCGGAATGCCCCGCAAAAGCGATTACGCTTGGAAGGTATCTGGACAGCAACATCGTCGCCAAACTCGAGGCCTATAGTACGAGCGACTCAACGGTATCATAAAGGAGGACATGAATGAGCGATCATACGACAAATGTCATCATCTTTGCCTGCCGCTACTGAGCGTACAGCGCAGCGGACCTGGCAGGTTCGGAAAGAAGGTCGTACCCCGCCACGACCAGTATTGTCCTTTTACCGTGCACGGGACGGGTTGAAGAGTCGTTGCTGCTTAAGGCCTTTGAAAACGGCGCCGACGGCGTCATGGTCATGGGTTGTCTCGAGGGAAATTGCCATTACGTAAACGGTAATATCCGGGCACGAGCGCGGGTGAAACGTGTGGACACTATTTTAGAAACAATAAATCTCGGTACTAACCGAATTAAAATGTTTAACTTGAGCGCGGGCGACGGGGCCAAATTCGCCTCCTTCGTTGACGAATTCGTCACGGAAATCCGGGAGCTGGGCCCCAGCCCAATCAATGTGGCTCGAAAAACTCTTCCCCAACAATCTCAATAGGAGTAAAAACCGTATGATAACAGGTACGCCAAAACCCATTGAAGAGATTTTGCAGATGCTTGAGCCATACGACAATATCGTCTTGGCCGGCTGCTATGGTTGCGTGACCGTCTGTCGTGTCGGCGGAGAAAAAGAGGTCGAAATCCTCGCCTCCACCATCCGCCTGGCCAGGGAGGCGGCCGGCAAAAAAATTACTATTAAGGAGGTCTGCCTGGAGAGGCAATGTGATCCAGAATATGTGGAAACCATGCGCCCCTATGTCGAAGACTTTCAGGCGGTACTTTCCATTGCCTGCGGTGCCGGGATCCAGTTCCTTGCCGAAAAATACCTCACCACCCCCCTTCTTCCCGGGATCAACACCGGTTTTCTGGGGGTCACCGAACGCCAGGGGGAATGGGCCGAGCGTTGCCAGGGCTGCGGTGACTGCGTACTGCATCTGACCGGCGGCATCTGCCCGGTGACCCGATGCGCAAAATCGCTCTTCCATGGGCCCTGCGGCGGTTCTTCCCAAGGGATTTGCGAGGTCGACAAAAGCGTTCCCTGCGGCTGGCAGCTGATCGTCGATCGCCTGAAATCCCTGAACCAAATGGACAATTATACCAAACTGAAACCGTATAAAGGGTGGAACTCATCACGAGATGGTGGTCCACGTCGCATTGTCAGGGAGGACATGATATAATGAAATCAGGAAGCAATCTGGAGAAAGTATTGACGGCCGGCAACTTTTCGGTCACTGCGGAATGCGGTCCTCCGCGAGGCGCCGATCCTGAGGTTGTCCGCAAAAAGGCGGCACTGGTCAAAGGAAATGTCGATGCCTGCAATGTCACGGACAATCAGACCTCGGTGGTCCGCATGAGTTCAACAGCCGGGTGTATACTGATCAAAGAGATGGGTATCGAACCCCTGTTGCAGATGGTTGTCCGCGACCGGAATCGCATCGCCCTGCAATCCGACGTCCTGGGGGCCTCGGCACTGGGAGTGCGCAACATGCTCTGTCTGTCGGGAGACCATCAGAAGTTTGGTGACGACCCCCAGGCGAAAAACGTTTTTGACATCGACTCCATGCAGCTCATCCACATGGTCAAGACCATGCGGGACGAAGGCATCTTTCCTTCCGGCCAGAAGCTGGATGGTGCGCCGAAATTCTATATCGGCTGCGCGGTCAACCCCTTTGCTGATCCCTTTGAGATCCGCGTTCCCAGGCTCAAGATGAAAATCGATGCCGGGGCAGACTTCGTGCAGACCCAATGTATTTACAATATGGAGAAATTCAAAACCTATCTGGACCTGGCCAAAAAAGAAGGGCTTCACGAAAGGGTCAAAATCCTGGCGGGCGTAACACCTCTGAAATCTGCGGGAATGGCAAAATTCATGAAGAGGATGGTCGCTGGAATGGACATTCCTGATGAGGTGATCAAGCGTATCGCCGACGAGCCGAAGGAAAAACAGGCTGCAAAAGGGATAGAGATGTGTATTGAGCAGATCCAGGAGCTCAAAGAGTTGGAAGGCATTGCTGGTGTTCATGTTATGGCTATTGAATGGGAGGAAAAACTTGCCGAGATTATAGGAGGTGCCGGACTGCTTCCGAGGCCGGTTGTCGAATAAGAGGAAAAAGCATACTACCAAAGCACGACAAATGGAGGTAACACATGGCTGAGAAAAAAAAGATTCTGCTGATTGATGACGATCCCGATTTCGTTGAGGCAGTTAAAGTTATAGTCGAAAACGGTGGCTATGATGTAAGCGTCGCTTATGACGGTGAAGAAGGCCTTGAAGCTGTAGGTACCGTAAAACCTGACCTGATCGTCCTTGATGTTATGATGCCGGTAATGAACGGGCATGAGGCCTGCGCAAAACTAAAAGCAAACCCCGATACCGCCAAGATTCCGGTCATCCTGCTGACCGCCGTAGCAGATCGGGTCACCACCAGCACCTACACCCATCGTGATATGCTGGAAAGCGATGCCGAAGACTATATGCCCAAACCCGTGGAGCCTCAAGAGCTTCTGAAACTTATCAAGAACTGGCTAAAATAGCCTGCCCTGCCTTACTGTTGTATACTTCTCATGCAACAGTAAGGCATTTTTATGTAATGGGCGACGGCAGTTGGTATCCTGAACATTGATTGCATTCCAATCGCTTTTAAATCAGCGAGCCATACTACTGGATTCGCGGGCTTTCTACGCAACAGCTTTCTTCTACCTGGAAAAATATTATGGATAAGATCCGCATATTGATCGTTGATGACGAAAAGGTTATCCGTGAAGGTGTAGAGCGTGCACTGGCAGGAAGAGGATATACAATAGATAAAGCTGAAAACGGAGAACGCGGCATTGAGATGATTAAGGATAAAGGCTTCGATATTGTCCTGCTGGATCTTATGATGCCCGGTATTGACGGGTTTACGGTGTTGAGCTGGGTCAAGGAAAACCAACCCCAGATCCAGGTCATCGTCATTACCGGCTTTGCCACCGTTTCCAAGGCCGTAACGGCGATGAAACAAGGTGCATTTGACTTTGTCGGCAAACCGTTCACACCCGACTATATCAGGATAGTGGTGGATCGCGCCGTCGACAAGCTGACCCTGCAGGCTGAAACGGAAAAACTCCGGGAAGAACGAACGCTCAGCCTTGCGGCCATCAACAAGGAGCAAAGCCGATTAAAGACCGTCTTTAGCTGCATGGCAGAAGCAGTTTTGATCACCGACCGGCATGGCGTTGTCGTCCACCACAATCCGGCGGCGATCAAGATCCTGGAAATTCAGACGGACCCGGTCATCGGCAAACCTCTATCCGCCTCAATCCAGGACAATACTGCGGTTCTCATGGTCAATGAGGCCATCAGCAACTCCACTGTTGTTACCCGTGAATTCGCTCCAGGAACCATATCCCGAAAATTTCTCCGCGCCCATTGCGCACCCGTCATATCTGACAAAGGTACGGTACTCGGATCGGTCACAGCCTTTGAAGACATCAGCACCCATAAACAGATCGACCGAATGAAATCCGAATTCGTGGCCATGGTTGCCCATGAACTCAAAGCGCCATTAGCCTCAATCGAACAGATGATCTATGCCCTGCAGATCGATTGTAAATACGAGGCGGCACATTCCTGCAACAGGTTACATAGCCGAATTACTGTTCGGACCCGGGATCTATTACGTCTCATAGAAAACCTGCTCAACCTGTCAAAGCTTGAGAGCGGTACGGTAGTATTCAACCTCGAACCAATTAGAGGACACGAGATCGTAAAAGATATCGTGGACATTGCACTCCCCCAGGCCGAAAGCAAAAACATCAAGGTCCGCTATACCCCCTGCATCGAAGACTGGTGGTTCAATGTCGATTATGACCACATACGGACCGCGTTTATGAATATCGTCTCTAATGCCGTTAAATACACCCCGGAAGGCGGCGAAATGGAAATCACCACATCGGTGAATGGCGGTTTAGTCAATCTGACCGTCAAAGATTCCGGAATCGGCATCAGCAAGGAAGATCTCCCTCATATTTTCGACCGCTTTTTCCGGGTCAAGGGGAAGGCAACCCGGCATATCACCGGATCGGGACTGGGGCTGTCTCTGGTTAAAGAGGTGGTGGAAGCCCATAAGGGATATGTTGACGTGAAATCTGACCCCGGTCGTGGGACCACCTTTACGTTGAGCTTTCCTCTTACAGAAATACGGCAACCGGCATAACAAACAATAATTGATCGAAATATTTGCATATTCATTTCCGGTCGCTTCCTGGCGCATACTTTTTGCGCATGATTAAACCGCATAATTCACGGATTGAGATGTCCTCTGGACAAAAAGACATTTTTCAAAGCGATCAAATTGCCTCTTCCATTTTCTCCACTCAGTATGATAATAAATACCAGATGGTATCCAAAATGAAACGGATTCTCATCATCTATTTTTCAGCCTGTGATCCACCCCGGCATACGCTGTTTTTTACGTCTTTCATATCACAGAACAACCATTAACAGAGGAGACCCCCTCACGATGAAGCGGAATGATTTTATAAGCCACCTACAATGCGGAGGAAAAACCTACCGGTATTTTGATATCCAATCCCTTGAGAAAAAAGGTATAGGCTCAATTAAACGTCTGCCTTTTTCCATCCGCATCCTCGTTGAAAATCTTCTTAGAAAACTGGACGGTCGTATCGTTACGGAACAAGACATACAGGCCATTACCAACTGGCAGACACATTATGACAATCCGGTGGAAATTCCCTACCATCCTGCCCGTGTTCTGATGCAGGATTTTACCGGGATTCCGGCTGTGGTCGATCTGGCGGTAATGCGGGATGCCGTAAAGGACCTTGGAGGAGACCCGGCTAAAATTAACCCCCTGGTCCCGGTAGAATTGATCGTCGACCATTCCATCCAGATCGATGCCTTCGGGACCCCGGACTGCCTCATTGAAAATGTGGCCAAGGAATATGAACGAAACGGCGAACGTTACGAGCTTTTGAAATGGGCGCAAAAGAGCTTTGACAATTTCAAGGTTGTCCCTCCCAACTCCGGTATATGTCATCAGGTCAATTTGGAACACCTTGGCCGGGTGGTCATTGCAGAACAAAACCAGGAAGGTCTTATTGCCTACCCCGACACCCTGGTGGGACTCGATTCCCATACTCCGATGATTAACGGTATTGGGGTAATGGGCTGGGGAGTGGGCGGTATCGAGGCCGAGGCGGTCATGCTCGGACAACCGTATTACATGTCTATTCCTGCTGTCGTGGGGGTCAGAATGACCGGAGAACTTCGACCGGGAATTACGGCAACCGACCTGGTACTAACCATCACCGAACTCTTACGCAAATACAAAGTTGTGGAAAAATTCGTGGAGTATTTCGGACCCGGCCTGAAAAACCTCCCCATACCTCACCGAGCCACCATCTCAAATATGACTCCGGAATATGGTGCAACGCTGGGATTTTTTCCGGTTGACGACAAGACCCTCGAGTACCTGCGCCTGACCAACCGTCATGAACGCGCCGAGCTGACCGAAGCCTATGCCAAGGCAGTAGGCCTGTTCGCAACCGGTGAAGAAACCGCTGAATACAGCCAGGTAATCGACTTTGATCTTGCAAGTGTCGAGCCGTCTCTTGCCGGTCCCTCAAGGCCACAGGACCGCATTCCCCTCTCCGGGATGCAAAAGGCCTTCCAAAACATACTCGGCTGCACCTATAACCGGGACACTGCCGTAAAACATATCTCCGTCTTCCATGAGGAGTCCGGATCGGAGTCGGTACGGCCTCCTGAATGTACACCGACAGAGAGAAAAAAGGCCACAATAGAACTCAACGGACGACAGATACCGATCGGCGACGGGAGTGTGGTCATTGCTGCCATCACCTCCTGTACCAACACCTCCAATCCTTACGTACTGATGGGAGCCGGGCTTATCGCCAGGAGGGCTGCAGAAAAAGGACTAAAGGTTCCCATGCATGTCAAGACATCGCTGGCACCGGGATCAAAGGTGGTTATCGATTATCTGAAGGAGGCAGGTCTCATGTCAGGGCTTGAAGCACTGGGGTTTCATGTGGCTGCCTTTGGCTGTACGACCTGCATAGGCAATAGTGGACCACTCCACCCGACCATCGAACAGGCAATTAAGGAACACGATCTCAATGTCGCTGCCGTGCTCTCCGGAAACAGAAACTTTGAGGCCCGAATTCATCAAAACATCAAATCGAATTTCCTTGCCTCTCCCTTGCTCGTTGTGGCCTTCGCCCTGGCCGGACGTATCGACATCGACCTCACCCAGGAACCACTGGGAAAAGATCAAGACGGCCAACCGGTCTTCCTGAAAGATCTCTGGCCGTCCGATGAAGAGATTGACTCATTAGTGAAGGCCCATGTCAAAGAAGAATCATTTGCCCTGGAGTATGGCAAAATCTTCGATGGAGACGCCTTCTGGGAAAAACTTAAGGTAACGGAAAGCACGACGTTTGCCTGGAATCCGGAATCAACTTACATTAAAAAACCCCCTTATTTCGATGGGTTCAAACTGGATCCCACCTCCACAGATGATTTACAGGGCGCACGTCCTTTCCTGCTCCTCGGAGATTCCGTAACCACCGACCATATCTCCCCTGCCGGCTCCATTCCGGCCGACTATCCCGCAGGCCGATATCTGAGGCGGAACAAGGTTGTTCCCCTGGAATTCAACTCGTATGGATCACGGCGGGGAAACCATGAAGTGATGATGCGAGGAACCTTTGGAAACATTCGAATCAAAAACCGGATGGTGGCACCGAAAGAGGGAAGCTACACAATAAAATATCCCGAAAAAAAGGAAATGTACAATTACGATGCGGCCATGGAATATAAGGCTGAAAAAGTGCCGCTGATCGTTTTGGGAGGCAAGGAATACGGAACAGGATCGTCACGGGATTGGGCCGCCAAGGGAACAACCCTCTTGGGGATCAAAGTTGTCATCGCTGAATCCTATGAACGAATCCACCGCAACAATCTGGTCGGCATGGGTGTTCTTCCACTGATCTTCGCTCCGGAAGACAACATCGACAGCCTGGGATTTGACGGATCCGAGACATTCTTTATTGAAAACCTCGATTCAATGCAACCAAGACAGAGGCTCGCTGTCAGGGCAGTGAAACAAGACGGGTCAGAAATCAGATTCGAGGCGATTTCCCGCCTGGATACCGACATCGAGGTCAGTTATTTTAAAAACGGCGGCATTCTCCCCTATGTCCTGCGGCAGCTGATGAAAAAATGATGGGCAAATAGGATCGGACCATCTCCGCTATTTCCTAAAAAAAATTGACGGCATCATTCATCTTGAATGGTGCCGTCTATATAAAGACCTTTTGCTTAATGAAAGTCTTCCAGGCGACAGGCCTTCCATTTCTGAGCAATGATCTTTCATGCTCTGTTGCGGCCGTCAGGTCTGGTCCGCCTCGTTGGTTAATGACGGCGGTACTTTCTATGAAAAGGCCGCTATGGTTTTGCTTTCCTGTTTCATAAGGCATTTCGAGTCAGTGGATTTTGATTCAAAAATGCCACCTGGATCTCACCAACGCTCAGAGCCAATGATCTGGTTGACATCAGAGCAATTTTTGCGTTCTTCATCGCTGAGCCGTTCGAAATCCTTCTCTCTCAGATGCTCAATATCTACGGTACAGACATACTCCCTTCCTTTTTTATCATTCACCCAAATCATTGAACCATAATCACCTTTCATAGTCTCACCTCTTTCTATTATAAAACGGTTATAAACCAATAGGTACATGTTCGTTCCAAACTATCAAGATATTACGACATGCCAAGAAATATTCCCCGGCAGTCGATCCTCAATTCCTGGAAAGATATGTGGAATATCAAAATTGCCCCCCTTCTTTTTTCACCCTAACCATCAGCACTGTGTTTTTAGATGAAACCGTCCCCTATGGCAGCATAGGGGACGAAAAATAAGACAGGGGGCAAATTGTAAATTTAGGAACTCCTAAATCCTGTGCAATTACTATAAGGCCATTTCTACCGGCTGCAAGTCCGAAGCAAAATTATTCCGGGACTCTCTTGCGGTAGATCTTTTGAGACCATCAATATCCTACCGGAAACCAGTTATGCGTATTATGCGTATTGTGGTTTCTTGAACTATCTCTAATTTTTTTTTCGGCACATCAAAACACATTGAGACTTTCTGGAGAGCACAGAAACATGTCTATTTTTATTATTTATAAACAAACACATACATTATTGTATACTAATACAGCAGCACGTGAATGCGGTACCACAAACGAGTACATATTAAATCTCTTGATACATTTATCAAAAAAAACTTCTTTACAATTTACAAAAATAAATTATTTATTGCACAAATTGAACATTACGAACAATCTTAATTGTGCTTTTTGTTCAACTAAGAGAGACAACGGGGGTCAAAATCGGCATGGGCTGTACGCTAGGACGCCCCCCCCAGTCGAATACTTTGTATAAAAAGGCCAAACGGCAGCTCTCTTCAAGAGGCCGTTTTCATTTACGTTAATGGAGGTAAGCATGGCAAAAGTTGGAGTGTATGTCTGTCATTGCGGATCAAATATCGGCGGAGTCGTCGATGTTGAAGCCGTCCGCAAACATGCGGAAAATCTGCCGGATGTCGTTGTATCCAGGCAGAACCTGTTCATGTGTTCTGATCCGGGGCAGGAGATGATCCGTCAGGATATCAATGATGGTATCATTGATAAGGTTGTCGTTGCTGCCTGCACGCCACGTACCCACGAACCTATTTTCAGGAAGGTTCTCGAGGGCGAAGGTTTAAATAAATATCTCTTTGAAATGGCCAACATCCGCGATCAGGACAGCTGGGTCCACGCCAACGATAAAGAGGGCGCTACCTTAAAGGCAAAACAGATTGTCGATAGTGCCGTGGCCAAGGCCAGAAACCTTCGTCCCCTTGAAGATAAATATGTCGATGTAACCCAAGCGGCACTCGTTATCGGCGGTGGGGTGGCCGGTATCTTCTCTGCCCTGGAGCTCGCCAATATGGGCAATAAGGTGTATCTGGTGGAAAAAGAGCCCTCCATTGGCGGGGTGATGGCGCAATTGGACAAAACGTTTCCCACCAACGACTGTTCCGCCTGCATCCTGACCCCGGTCATGGTCGATGCCGGGACCCATCCGAATATTGAACTCTTGACCTACTCGGAGATAGAGGCAGTCGAAGGATATATCGGAAATTTCGACGTCAAGATCCGAAAGAAACAAGCCTATGTCGATTGGGAAAAATGCACCGGATGCGGCGCCTGTGCCGATGCCTGCCCTGTTCGCACCCCCAATGACTATAATGCCGGACTCGACAACCGCGGAGCCGCCTATGTGCATTTTCCGCAGGCTGTGCCCAAAAAAGCCGTTGTCGATATAACCTCCTGCATAAACTGCGGCGGCAGGAAGATCGGCAGTGAAACACGGATGAGCAAAAAGACCGGCAAGCCGATTCTGGCCCCTTGTGAACGCGCCTGCCCCGCAGGTGCCATCGATCGCACCAGGGCTGTAGATCCTTATGGCGATATCATCGATGTCAAGGTTGGCGCCATCGTCGTTGCCACCGGTTTCAAGGTTATGGACAAGGAGATTTTCAAAAATCTCGCTTCGGACTCGCCCAATGTCCTCACCGCTCTTCAACTCGAACGTCTTATCTCTGCCACCGGCCCCACCGGCGGCCAGTTTCTGCGTCCGAGCGACATGAAAAAACCCCACACCATCTCCTTTCTCTCCTGTATCGGCTCACGCGACGAACGGCACCACACCTATTGCTCGCGAGTATGCTGTATGTATATGATAAAGCAAGCAAAACTTCTTAAAGAAAAATACCCTGACCTCGAGATCTACATGCATTTCATGGACGTTCGTACTCCAGGCAAGGATTTCGATGAATACTATACCGGCGCCCTTGATATGGGCATCAACATCATACGCGGCAGAGTGGGAGGTATTGATAAACTTCCCGGCGACAAGCTCCGCGTTATGGCATTCGATGCCGATCTTGCCACAAACATCGAGATAGACTCTGATCTGGTGGTTATGGCAACCGCCATCGAACTGCAGGACGACATTAAGCCCTTTGCCCAGAAGCTGAGCCTCACCCTGGACGGTTCTGGCTTTTTCAAGGAGTTGCATCCGAAGCTTAAACCTGTGGAGACCGCTGTTGAAGGTATTTTCCTGGCAGGCTGCTGTCAGGGACCAAAGGACATTCCGGACACTGTCGCCCAGGCAAAAGGAGCCGCTGCGGCAGCGGCTGTGCCGCTTGCCCAGGGCAGGGTCAAGATCAATCCAACCATCTCAGAGATCGATTCTGAAAAATGCAGCGGCTGCGGCATCTGCGAACCCCTCTGCCCCTATGGAGCAATTGCTATGATCACGACGGACCCATCTCACCCCCGGGCCAGAATCGAGATGACCCAGTGCAAAGGATGCGGCGTATGTACCACAGCCTGTCCGTCCTCAGCAATCGGCTTGCATGGCTATACAGAAGATCAGATCATGGCACAAATTTTTGCCTTAACAGCATAGGAGCAAAAGATGGCAGCACTTAATCTTAGCAAAATGGATAAACACGAGATCATCGCCAAGGTTATCGAACACGGCGGCAAGGGTATCACTAAATGCATCCAATGCAACGCCTGCGCCTCGGTCTGTCCTGTGGCAAAGGCAGGTTTTCCACTCTATGGAAGGCTCTTATTTCGGAAACTGCAGACCGGCCATTTCGAAGAGATCATCGAAGATCCCTCCAGCTGGGCCTGTCAGGCCTGCAACCGTTGCACAGAAATCTGCCCCAGGGATGCAAAACCTTTCGAGATCGTCTTTGCCTTTCGCAGAATACAGGCAGGAGAACTGGCCATTTCCACATCGGCCTTCACCCCTCTCATGAATCTTCACGCCACCGGCCACGCTGTCTATTCAGAGGCATCGAAGGAACTGAGACAGAAGGTCGGGCTTCCCCCGGCTCCAGTCACCTCCGTTGAAAATGCGAAGGCACAAGAAGAGATCCGGACACTTTTGGACAACAGCCCGATGAGTGAACTGGGTATTTTTTAAAAGGAAAATATAATGGAAAAATGCGGAATATATTTGGGATGCAATATCCCGTTCAAGGCGCCGGATATTGAGCAGTCATTCTATAAGGTCTTCCCCGCCCTCGGTCTTGAGGTCGTGGATATGGAGGGCGCAAGCTGCTGCCCGGCCTGGGGTACGGCCCCATCTTTTGATATCGACACCTGGCTTGCCGTCTCCGGACGCAACATCACCATTGCAGAAGAGAAAAACATCGACATAATGACGGGGTGCAACTCCTGTTTTGGTGTACTCAGCGAGGCAAAGCACATGGTTGAACACGATGCAGAACGCAAGAAGACCCTGCAGAAAAGCCTGTCGCTCATTAACAGAAAATTCTCTGGATCATCAGAGATTTACCATGTTTCCCACGTCCTGTACAAACACATCGGACCGGACAAGATAGCAGAAAATCTGAAATATACGCTGAAACAGCTGAAAATCGCAGTCCAGCCAGGCTGCCACATCCTCTGGCCCAGCGAGGTCATGGCGGTAAAAGAAGAGAATCCCTTCTTCCCGACCATTCTTAAAGAACTCTGCGAAGCTCTGGGAGCCGACGTCCCCCACTACAGCAAATTAAACGCCTGCTGCGGAATGGGAGCGATGCGCAGTACCGACCAGGTACGATCCATCGGCCTTGTGAAGGAGAAGTTACTCTCAATGAAGGAAGAAACTGACCCCGATATGATCGTTACCACCTGTTCTTCGTGCTATCTGCAGTTCGATGGGGCACAAAAAATTCTACGAGAAAAAGGGGAGATCGATTTCGAAATCCCGGTCTTCTACTATACCCAGCTCCTGGCTTTATGTCTTGGATTCGACCCGAGTCAGGTGGCCGCCGTCAGCGAGACCCCGAGAGAGGCTATCATCCAGAAAATCCAGTCCGAAGCACGGCTGATCAAGCAGGAGGTTATCTAATGGAATTCGTACCTAATATCATAGGATTTGCCTGCCAATGGTGCACCTATGCAGGAGCCGATCTAGCCGGCAATCTCCGCTGTAAATATCCACCGACCGTGAAACTCATCAAGGTCCCCTGTTCCGGTCGCGTCAAGCCTGAATATGTGATGGAGGCCTTTGCCCATGGAGCAGACGGTGTTCTGGTCGGCGGCTGCCACTTCGGAGACTGCCACTACAAGGACGGCAATCACAAGACCAAGAACCGCATGGACATGCTCAAACAGATGCTCATCGACCTCGGCTTTGACCAGAGGCGTTTCAGGCGTGAATGGATTTCCGGTGCCGAGGGCAAGAAATTTGCGGAGGTTATCACCGATTTCACCGCAGAACTCACCGAGCTTGGCCCCAACCCGCTGAAGAAAGGAGAAAAATAATGGCAGATAAAATTAAGATCGGCTTTCTGCTGCTTGGCGGGTGCGCCGGCTGCGAGATGGCCGTGGTCGATTTGTCGGAAAAACTGGTCGATGCTCTGGAACACCTCGAGGTGGTCTTTTGGGCCCCCACTGCTGCCGACGTCAAATACACAGACCTTGAGAGCATGGAAGACAATGCCATCGATGTGGCCTTTATAGACGGCATGATCCGGCTCGACGAACATATCCATATGGCCAAGATCATGCGGGCCAAGGCCAAGACCCTGATTGCCTTCGGTATCTGCGCTTCTCTGGGCGGTACAGCTGGGCTTGGCAGCCTTCATACGAAAGAAGAACTCTTTCAGAAAGCCTTCAAGAACACCCCGACAACCGATAATCCGGATGGGATTTACCCACAGGCAAGCTGCCTCGTAGATGGTAAATACGACCTCACCCTTCCCATCTACGAGGATAAGGTGCGAACACTCAACCAGATTGTCGATGTCGACTACTATATAGGCGGTTGCCCACCCCACCACTCCCATGTCGCTGCTGCGATCGGCGCGCTTGTAAGCGGGCAGCTGCCCCCTAAGGGTTCCTGGATAACAAACGGCCGCGCCGTCTGCGATGTCTGTGACCGCAACCCGGCCAAAAACGAGGCCGGATCCCAGCACAGGACCATGATCAATAAAGTGTTGCGGACAGTTGAAGGCACACCCGATGACTCGACCTGCCTTCTCCAGCAGGGGTATATCTGTTTTGGCCCGATCACCCAGGGAGACTGCGGAGGTTCCTGCCTCAATGTCAACATTCCCTGTCGTGGTTGCGGCGGTCCGATTCCCGGCAACGAGGATTACGGCGCCCAGGCTCTATCAACCATCGGATCGATCTTAAAAGACGATCAGGTAACCGCCGAACTCATGGAAAAATACCCTAACCTTGCCAAGTTCTTTTACCGTTATGCCCTGCCTTCCGGCACGCTTCCCAAAAGAATGTAGAACGTGCATGGATAGAAATAAAAAGGAGAATTACGTGAAAAAGATAGAAATAAATCCGATGACCCGTCTTGAAGGTCATGGAAAAATAGCCATTTTCCTCGATGATAACGGCAATGTGGACGAAGCCTTCTTTCAGGTTGTCGAATTCAGGGGATTTGAAAAATTTTTAGTGGGACTGCCGATTGAAGAGGTTCCGCGCACGGTTTCCACCATCTGTGGTGTCTGTCGCGGAGTCCATTTCACCGCAGCCATGAAGGCATCCGACGGGGTCTACGGTGTTGCCCCTACGGCCACCGCTCGTAAGCTCCGGGAGCTGTTCTTTAATGCCCATTACGTCGAAGACCATGCGGTTATCCTCTATGCTCTGGGTTTGCCGGACTTTGTAGTCGGCCCCGACGCACCTGCTGCCGAGCGCAATGTCGTAGGACTCATCAATGCAGTGGGAGCCAAACTCGGCCGAGAGGTCCTTAAAAAACGCGGCTATGCGGTAAAAATATTCGAGATGCTGGGTGGCAAGCCCAATCATCCTGTCGCCGCCCTTCCCGGAGGCTGGTCCAAGACCCTGTCCGAGGTCGAACGTGAGCAGATCGAAGCCTGGAGCCATGAGCTGATCGACTTGTCCAAGCTGACCTTGAAGGTCTTCGAGGATGTGGTGTTGGGGAATCCTGCTTATATGGAACTGGTAACCGGAGATATGTATAAGGTGCCGGTCAACTATATGGGAACGGTTGACGAAAACGACATGATATCCCTCTATGACGGCAGGCAGAAGGTGGTTGATGTGAATGGTGACGAGATTGCCTCGTTTACCGGTATGGAGTATATCGATCATATCTCGGAGCGGGTATTGCCTTGGACCTACCTGAAGATGCCGTACCAGAAGAAAATCGGCTGGAAAGGAATCGTCGATGGCGAAGGAACCAGTCTCTACAGTGTCGGTCCCCTGGCACGCTTCAATGTGGCCAAAGGTCTCTCCACACCGCTTGCCAATGAGGAATTTCAAAAATTCTTCGCCACCTTCGGTGGTCGGCCGGTTCACAATATCATGGGCTATCACTGGGCAAGGGCCATCGAGCTCCTCCACTGCTCCGAGCGCTGCCTTGAGCTTGCACGCGATCCGGAAATCACCGGCGATAATAACAGAGCGCCTCTGGGCGAGGTCACAGGAGAAGGTGTCGGAATCATCGAGGCGCCACGCGGTACCCTGATTCATCATTACAATACCGATCAAAACGGGATCGTAACTGATGCCAACATTGTTGTCGCAACAACGCACAACAAAGGGCCGATCAATCTTGCGGTCAGAAAGGCTGCCAAACACTTCATCAAAAACGGCGAGGTGGACGAGGGCATCCTGAATCATGTGGAGATGGCCTACAGGCCCTATGATCTTTGCCTCGGATGCGCCACCCATGCAATTCGACCCGGCTCATCCCCTGTGGAGATCAAGATATACGACAAAGACAAGGAACTGGTTCATTCTTTGAGAAACTTCTGATGAAAATGAAATCACTCGTCTGTGGAATAGGCAACCCAATGTTAAAAGATGATCGTGCCGGCATCGAAGTGGCCGAGCGGATCGCTGGATCCTGTCTTAAAGTCGATACCGAGGTCATCTATGGTGTCGGTTTCGAAGTCAATGACAAGCTTATGGGCTACGATGATGTCATCATCATAGATGCCGCAAAAATAGGCTATCCACCCGGAACAATAACGGAAGTTACCATCGACCAGATCTTTACCGACCACAACCTGACGACCTCCCATGCCGTAACCTTGGGTTCAACCCTAAAAGTCGGCTACGAACTTTTCCCGGATGATATGCCCCAAAAACTGCGGATTTTTTTAATTGAGGCCGAGGATTACTTCGAATTCACCAAAGAGTGCTCGCCCATGGTTGAAGAGGCAATCAGTAAAGTCGTTGAACTCATCATGGAACACTTTTCTCATAAATCTGTTTCCTGTGCAATGCAATGAGGTATTTATGAAAACATTTTTTGATTTGAAACAAGAGGTTCACGCCACAGGGCGCTGCCATGGCTGCGGCGGTTGCGTCACCTTCTGCACAGCCATTAACTATGGTGCTCTGGAAATGGGCGACGACAATATCCCCCGTTATACGAGTGTCGAGAAATGTATTGACTGTGGCCTTTGTTATATGATCTGTCCGGTGATCGACGAGTTGGACCAGAAGATAAAAGAACAATCTGCCTGGAGCGCTCCCATCGGCCGAGTCGTCGACATAACCGTTGCCCAAGTAAGAGATAAAGACCAGAGAGCCCGGGCAACCGACGGCGGCGTCGTCACCGGCATGCTTCTCCATCTCTTCGATACCGGCCGGATAGACGGCGCCATTGTCACAAAGAATACGACCGAGGGCAGAGAACCCTTTCTAGCAACGACCCGCGAGGATATCCTTGCCTCGGCAGGTTCCCACTTCGATACCACCCAGGGAGTCGCCCATCTGGGAGAACGGTACTCGACCTATTCACCATCTACCCAGGCATTGGGGGCTTTGATCAGGCAGGGATTGAAACGCATTGCCTTTGTCGGCACCCCATGCCAGATAAAATCGGTCAGGAAGATGCAGGCCCTGAAGATCGTCCCGTCCGATGCGATAAAATATTATTTTGGTCTCTTTTGTACAGCCAACTTCGATTTTTCAGGCGGCAAGCTCCACGAACTCGAAAAACTTGCCGATTGCGCCATGGACAGCATTGAAAAGATCAACATCAAAGACCATCTGCTGCTCCATCGAAAAGACGGAGGGACATCAAAGGTCGCCTTCAGGGACCTTGCGTTTGCCAAACGAAGTGCCTGTTCGTTCTGCGATGATTTTTCGGCCGAATACGCCGATATCTCCTTTGGAGGTCTCGGGGCGGGTGAAGGATGGACGACCGTGGTCACACGGACGGCGATTGGAAGGGCTGTCTTCGCCGACGCCTGCGATGCATCACTTTCTTTTTTGAGCATCGATGAAAATCCCAATCTGGACTCTTCGATCATCCAAAATTTACAGGAGAGTTCACAGAAAAAGAAGCTTGCCGCCGAACAGCAACTTTCAGTGGCTAAATAATCTTACACAAAACACCGGTTTCGGATGACATCATGTTTTCCGAAGCCGGATGATTGCGAGAAGAGCGGGTTGCGGTTTATTCGTCGCGTCTGCAGATGTCAACGACGGCTTCTATATGTATCCTGGTTGTATCCAGGTAGCCTATCTTGATGTCACCGGGTTCGATGACCATGGGCAATTCGGTGCAACCCAGGATGACTCCTTCGACCTTTTCCTCTTTTTCAATCCTTTCGATGATGGACAAGAAATTCTTTTTTGTCTCCTCCTTGACAATCCCGAACTCGATTTCGGAGAACAGCTTATTGTGGATGTACTCCTTTTCCTCGTTGTTGGGGACAACCAGCTCGATATTTTCCTTCTCGAACATGTTTTGATAAAAAACAGCATTCATGGTGGTTTTCGTCCCCAGAAGACACAATTTGCTGTATTTTTGCTGTGTTGCATGGTTTAGAGTGACATCGACAATACTTTGAAGAGGAAGAAAGGTCTGGGACTGAATCGAGTCGAAAACAATATGAGGCGTATTCGAGGCAATCACCCCAAAATCCGCACCTCCGAGCCTTAAGGATTCAAATTTCTTGGCGATCAGGGCACCGATGTTCTCCCAGCCGAATTTCTCGGAGTGGGTCATAACGGCTTTGAGATTGACGCTTTCTATCGCGATTTCAGGGTAACCGATCAGGTCAAACGTCGGTTTAAAGGCATCGATTATCCCCTGATAATAGGCAACTGTTGATTCCGGGCCAAGCCCACCTACGATTCCAACCTTTTTCATTTTCTTTTCCTGCAGGTATACTGTTTATGGGTAATAACGGGTAATTTTTTCGGACTCAACAAAACGGGTTATCCAAATGAAGCGTACTTTTGTAAAGCTGAAAGGAACAATCCGGCAGAGTGCATCGCTTCCGGGCGCCCTCCGCCTCCCGCGTTATAGGTAAGTACTCAATCCGGAAGAACCACAAAACGGACATCTTCGAAGCCCTCGCCCTTGGGTTATTCAGGAGATAGCCCAGGACTATATCGTATTTTTAGAGAGCTTGCCATGGATAATAAGCTCACGCATCCATCCTGCAAATCAATTGATTGTAAACGGCATTATACCGAGATCACACCACAGGACCAATAGATACGGCACTCCTTTTTTATTGCCAAAACCTAACAATACCCGTTATAACGACCCGGAAGAAACCGATTCAAAAGCTATCAACAAAAGACAGCGCTGTCATTAAGGTGAAATTATGATTTCCGAGCAAGAGCTGAATAAGACGTTATTACCAATGAGGATGATTTGGCTATGCCTGGTTATCGGTCCTCTATTTTACCTTATGTTGGGAATACAACAGGAACCCACCCTGCAGAAAAACCTCGATCCAAAGACCTTCGAGTCCGTAAAAATGGGTGTATATATTGTCGCTTTCATCATACTGATAGTTACAGGTTATATGCGTAATTATATATTATCCCGGCCCGATAATGAGAAAGCAGGCAACACGGCCGGCCAAAACCCAATGGTGCGGAAATATTTCGTGTCAATGGTTGTTGCATTGGCAATGTGTGAAAGCATAGGGGTTTTCGGCCTTATCCTTTTTTTTCTTGGAAAGGACCGAACGGATCTGTATCTGCTCACCCTGGTGGCATTCGTAACTATGCTCTTCTATTTTCCGAGAAAAGAACATGTTCGACTTTTGGCCCAGCATTCCGAATAGATTTATACTCACCAAAACCTAAGGGGCCTTGAATTGCCGCAGCAATTCAAGGCCCCTTTCGTCATAAAAAATTCCCAGTCAGCCGAGAACGCTTATTCAATCTTAAACTTGCGAACCATGGCGTTAAGCCTATTTGCAAGTTCAGTCAGTTGTTCGGAGTTAGCCTTGACCTCCGCACAACTGTTTGATATCTCGGTTGACGCATGCATTACCTCGCTTATTTCGCGTGCTATGTCAGTAGACACTCCTGAGCTTTGGGCAATATTTTCGTTCACCTCGCCCAGACCCATCGAAGCCTGGGAGACATTGCTGACAATCTCTCTCGTGGTCACGGATTGTTCTTCCACTGCGGTGGCAATTGTCGAAACAATGGAATCTATTTCCTTTACCACCCCGGAAACACTATTGATCTCCCTGACCGTTCCTTCCGTGGTCGTCTGGATGCTCTCCACCCTGTTCTTAATCTCACCGGTGGCCTCGGCTGTCTGTCGGGCAAGTTCCTTGATTTCATTGGCAACGACCGCAAATCCTTTCCCTGCTTCCCCGGCTCTGGCAGCCTCAATGGTTGCGTTCAAGGCAAGCAGATCGACCTGGCCGGAGATATCCGTTATGGCTTCCACAACCTTGCCGATTTCACGGGCCGCCCTGCCCAATTCTTCCACCTGATTGGACGCACTGCTGGTCTGACCCACCGCATCACTCGTAATACTGCGTGCCTTCTCGGTATTTTCAGCAATTTCATTGATCGTAGCCGACATCTCCTCCGTCGCCGCAGCTACCATATTGACGTTGGTCGCAGCCTCTTCCATGGCGGCAGCCACCGAATTCATGTTCGAGCTCATCTCCTCGCTTGCAGCCGCAACGGTACTGGCCTTCTCAGAGGTCTGTTCTGCTCCCCCGGCCATTTGCACGGAAATTTGATGGAGATCCTTGGAGGATCTTTCCAGATTCATCGCATCCGCTGCAACATCTTTGATAATTGTGTGGATCTTCTCGATGAAAATATTGAACCAACCAGCCATTTCTTCGGTTTCGTCTCCTGATTTTTCAGTAATTCGCTTGGTCAGATCGCCCTCTCCCTCGGCGATGTCCTGAAGAAGAACAATCATTTTGCGTATCGGTTTCACAACACCCTTGGCAACCACAAAATAAGAGACGACGACTGCAATACATAAAATCAGGACTATGATCCCAACCATTTTTGCGATTTCTGTCCGGATGGCACTCGATATCTCGTTCTCTTTTTTGGCAATAACCTTATCCACATCATCGACATAGATCCCTGTGGCTATGATCATGTTCCAATTCTTAAATAGTTTGACAAAGGTCAACTTCGGCTGCGGCTCCTTTTCTCCCAACTTAGGCCATTTATACGAATCAAAGCCTTCCCCTTTCTCCTTGGCGATATTTATCTGGGCAACAATCTGCTGCTTGCCGTCCGGATCTTTAAAAAAGGTATCTTCCTTGCCGACCAGTTTCTGGTTCGGATGCTGCAGCATTTTTCTGGTTACAGAGTCCATGGTATAAAAATAGTCTTTACCGTCCTTACCGTAACGTAGCGAATTGATAGTGTTCAATGTCTTTTGTTTTAAATCCGCCTCTGTCGATTCCAGGTAAATGCCCGAACCAATAACCCATCCCCAGGGCTTGAACAGCTTCACATAGGAGATCTTCTTTTTCAGCTGTTCACCTCCGGATGAATACTGTTTGGTTGAATATTCTACATACCCGCTTCCACCCTCCTGTTCAGCGGCTTTTACGAATTCTTTGTATACCTTGATCCCTCCAAGGTCGTAATCCGACATATCCTTTCCAGCATCCTGCGGTTTGAATGGATGCATTATCAGCCGTGGGTGGAGATCATTGAGCCAGAAATACCCTTTGCCGTCCTGCCCGTAACGCATCTTTTCAATGACTTTCCGGGCATACTCTTTCCTGGCATCCATGCTCCCGAGGGCCTCGTTCTCATAGGATGCCTCAAGGACCCCATAGGCCTCATTCACGGCGCTCCGGACAATATCCCCATAATGTTTTTTCAGTTTTTCGGTATCCTTAGACTCAGCATAATTAGCCTCGGCAATATGATAGGCAACGTTGATCAGAGATTGCAGGAGATCTTTTTTTTCTGCCATTATTTCAGATCGATAAGCAGAGACCTCTTCATGCCCCCGTTTAAACATTGTGTAAGCAGAAATTGCTAACGTCAACAAACCCAGCAAAAACAGACTAGCTATGACAAGCACGTTGACTTTGAGATTGATTGAAGCTTTTCGTTTCATTTCGTTTGCTCTCCGGTATTACTTGAAAACTCAAAGGGAAGAACCGGCAACCGCCTGTTCTTCCCTTTAAAATATGTTATTTCCCGATTATCTAAAAAAATCCCATGAAAAACAAATATAAAATTCACAAAAGAGAATTTATTTCCTGATAAAATATATAAAAAAACGACAAAAAGATTTCATTTTGGTATCATGTGTACGTTAATTTACATCAAATAAACGTAAGGTTAATAATTTTTTCTCGTTGGTTGGAGATGACCAAGTATTCCTCTATACAGCCTCTGCTCTAAAGCCGGCCTATGAAAAATCAGGACCAAGAATTCGTTGCGACGTGTATCAGAGATACCATAAGAGGTCTGCGTGCTGGTATTTCGCTCTTCTCAGGTCCTAGCAGCGTAGCCGTTATCTACAGCTTGAAACCCAAAGGCCCGTTGCATATCTTTGATCCCCAGAACCTCCTTGGAGACCATATATCGATTCTGCGAAGCAGCTACCTCGAAGGCAGAAACTGGGCCGAAAGGGAGGGCATTTATTCCAACCGCTCAACATACAATCTGATCGAATATTGCAATGATATTCAGCTTGACGGCGTAATCTCGTATGGAGGGAAATCTGCAACGGTTGCCTACCAGATGTGGTTTACCGAACATCATCCCGATGTTTTCAGCATCGGCCCGACAGAGCGTTGGCTTGAACATACTGTGCTGCGCTTTTCTCATGATATGGCCAACAAAAAAGACCTGTATACAGGTATCTCCGGAAGTTTCCTTCGTGAATACGATATGCATGCAATCCGTGACCACATCAAAAAGGAGACGGCTTCCCGGTTCGGCGGTGAAGCAAAGTTGCGGATCTATCCTATTCTGGATGCCGTTTTAGGCATTTCCAAAACGCGTGAAGAACGGGCCTGGCCATCAGGGGAGTTGATTTTTGTCGAACCGCAGCTTATGCACCAGATCAAATTCCTGGCACGGTTCAAGATTAACGAACAGCCTCAACTCGACCATTACAAACACGTGAGGAAGCTGTTGCAATCCGTAACCCACTCTGGCCGTAAATTGATCTCCGACGGCCAAACGATTCTTGGCATATCGGATAGAACATTGCCGGATTTTTGCCTGATAGCAGACTTTCAGGGCAGAACCGGGTTTCTGAAGATGAACGAAGACGGCATCTGCAGCTTTGCCGACGGAAGATTCAGCTCAACCACCCACCAGGCAAAGTTATTCGAGGTGGAGGAGGCCTTGATTGATTACAAGCTTGATACGACGGTCAGGACCCAGTTGTTTCAAATTATTTCCACCCTTGTCCACAATGCCCAGAATCAAAAACACGGCTGCAGCCTGGTCCTGGATTTGAATCCCACTCCAACCCATATCTCCGGACAACCTCTGTACCGTCCAATGGATCTCAGACAAGCCGACCTTTTGGAACTTGCCTGCGCATTATCGAAGGTCGACGGGGCTCTCCATATCGGCAGCGACTGCCGTCTCTACGGTTTTGCCTGTCTGCTCGACGGTCGCACCATCCACGGGGAGGATCGGGCACGAGGCGCACGCTACAATTCGGCTCTGCGCTTTTCAACAGAGCACTCGGACACCCTCCTGGTTGTCGTATCCTCGGATCGCCCGGTATCGGTAATTCAATATGGAATGGAATTCAAAAACCAGAGCACCTGGAGGGCAGCGAAATTTTCCACTCCCGAACCCATGGAATTGGAGGAATGGTTAAACAGGTTTAATTAACCGGTCCGACAGGGCCAAGCCTTACAGCTGCAACAAATTTAGTAAGTAATTGTAAAAAGATTTTTTGTGTTGTAAGCCTCTTTAGTGTCCTACACAAATTTTTCCCATCACGTGATTCATCTGGCTTTTGCAAATAGAGAAGAATCTGACTGAAAACACTATCGACCCAACTGCCCGTCTGCAATTCCCCCGCAGGCTGGACATTCCGTCTGTCTTTTCAGACTGACTTTCCTAAAATCCATGGTCAGGGCATTAACGGTTAGCAGGGTGTCGGTTAAAAGCTCTCCCGTTCCGGTGATGTATTTCAGAACCTCCGCAGCCTGGATGGTCCCCAGCATTCCAGCCACAGCGCCCAGAAGTCCTGCCTTGGAACAGAGAAGAGCGATATCGGGGGGAGGAGGGTTTCTAAAGACGCACCGATAGCAGGCACATTTTCCGGGTAGGACGGTCATGGTCTGACCGTCGTACCGCAATATCCCGCCATGAGAAAAGGCGATCCCTGCCGCTACACAGGCATCGTTTATTAAAAATTTAGTCGGGAAATCGTCCGTTCCATCGACAACGAAATCATATCCGGCAATAATATTTCTGATATTTCCCGCATCCAGACGCTGATTATAGGTCCTGATCGTAACATCCGGGTTGAGAGCATGGAGTTTTTCCTGGGCGGATTGAATCTTTTCCCGACCGATATCCTTTGTAAAATGGACAATTTGTCGTTGCAGATTAGAGAGATCGACTCTGTCGCTGTCGATAATTCCGAGTGTCCCGACCCCTGCTGCGGTCAAGTAAAGCGCAATCGGAGAGCCCAGTCCTCCAACCCCGACTAGAAGTACTTTGGCCGCAAGGAGCTTTTTCTGACCCTCTTCGCCAATATCTTGCAAGAGAATGTGGCGACTGTAACGTTCCCGTTGCTCCTTGCTCAGATTGCTCATGTCAAATAGTTTTGGCCCAGTCAGGAATATGGTGGAGGATATAATCCTGTACAACGGATTTTTCAGCCTTTTTCTTCCCCTCGGCTCCGACCGCTGCCATCACTTCGTCATAATCAAACCAGCATATTTCCTTGTCTTCATAATTATAAACCGTCAATACCCGCTTATCCATCCGGTTTATGTCCTCTTCTTCCTGAATGGCCGCAACGATCTTCAATGCTTCTTCAACGGATAGAAATTTTACGTCATTTTCAGTCATAACCGATCACCTCAACTAAAATAGCCTCGTAAGCATCCCGAACACTGCTGGGGCAACACTATAATCCAACAAGCTACGAGATCAAATTGTCGGCCGACAAACTTTTTGCGAAGCCGACAAACAAAAAAAGGCGAGCTGGATAGACTCCACTCGCCTTCATTCTTATTATAAAGAAGCTCCTTATGCAGGTTTAACAACAACCCCAGAGCGTATACAGCGGGTACAGACCTTAGCCCGAGTTGAACCACCATTTTCCGTCACCATCCGGACTCTTTTCAGGTTCGGAAGCCAACGTCGTCTGGTTTTGTTATGGGCATGGGAAACATTATTACCCGTAGCCGGACCTTTTCCACAAATCTCACATACCTTTGCCATTGTACACTCTCCTTAAATCATATCTCATTCTATCTTCCCACGAACTCTAAACAGACTCCCTGAAGAAAATATCCGATTATCTCCATAATATCTCAACGTAACATATCTGTATACTTCTTTTTACAGTGAATGGCAAGAACAAAACAATCTTCTTGGACTGCTGCCTATGGAAGACACACAAAGGCCTCTCCCTGCAATAACCAGGAAGACGGATCAGGAAAGTCCCCGTTCGATAAAAAAGGCCTTATACTTCATATCCTGTTCCAGAATATGATGGATAAGCCAGCCCTTCAAATATTCAAGCATGGCCTGGGGAACGATATCGACTCCACCTTCTGAGGCAGAACAGAAATCTACAGTCCTTTTGATAAAAGATTTGTGTTGTTCTGTCTGAAGATCTTTGAAAGGGTAGGAATGTTCCGACATCAATGCCTCTTCGTCGCGAAAATGTTCCTGGGCATAGTTGATCATATCATTGAGCAAATCTGAAATTGTTTCCGATTGGACTGTTGCCTTGGGTTCGGCTATTAGCCTGTTGATCATGGCAATGAGTTTTTTATGTTGGTTATCCATCTCGGAAACACCAACGCTGAATCCTTCCGCCCAGATTATTGGCTCCATTTACATCCTCTCTCGTAGTATTTTACAATAATTTTTTTGATTGGGTGACACTACACCATTTATTTTTAAAATCAACAATGCGGTATCATCGTTTAGTGGTTTGATACACATGCTCAACTCCTTTGCTTTTTAGTTGCAATCACCAGTCATGCGTGGTAGCACATATCTGAATTTGTATTAATAATAATTCTTGATGGCGTCGTAAAATCTCCCATCCGGAGTCTCACTCACTATGTTTGCTTACCTGCATTGTTGTTATACATTTTTTATTGTCACGACGTACCCTTAGTACTCAGAAATAATAATAAATTTGCACACCTTGCAGAGGTTACCTATTTACGCAGCCATCCTCAATTCAAAGATTTCACGAGACTGTTAATTCTTAAACGTTTTCTCTAAAATATGGTTGAAAAAAAATCGCCGAAAGGTCTCTTTCCCGCAATCTGGGACTTCTTTGCCTCAGTGCAACTCGCCATCGTCACCTTGTGTACGATCTCAGTTGTTTCGATTTTCGGGACCATCATTCCCCAGAACGAGGCCCCTGAGTGGTATATTAAAAAGTTCGGCCCCCAGGTAGCCCGCTTCTTTGATCTGTTTCATCTGGAAGATCTCTATGGATCATTATGGTTCAAAGCCTTGCTGGCTCTTTTGAGTGCCAACTTGATCATCTGCAGCATAGACCGCCTCCCCCGTATCTGGAAACAAATCACAGCCGACAATTTGGCAACCCCTCCAAAACGCCTAATGGCCATGAAACGCAATGCCTCCTGGACGGTTTCCGGAGACCCAATGGCCGTAACCGAAAAGATATCGGGGCTTCTTGCAAAAATGGGTTGGAAAATTCAATCCCGCCAAACGGAAGACGGCACTCTTCTTTGCAGCCAGAAAGGGGCCTGGACCCGACTTGGTGTGTTTATGGTCCATGGATCCATCCTGGTGATCCTGGTTGGCGCCATCATCGGTTCAGTTCTGGGATTTAAAGGAAATGTATCCATTGTAGAAGGTGAAAGCACCAACAAGGTACGGATCAACGATACCGGGAATTTCCTTGATTTGGGCTTTACGGTCCGTTGTGATGGATTCTCGATCGACTATTATTCCAATGGCATGCCGAAAGAATATCGTTCGAATCTTACAGTCCTGGAAAACAAACGCCAGATCTTGCATAAAATCATAAAAGTGAATACCCCTCTTACCTACAAAGGCGTTACCTTTTATCAATCGAGCTATCAAGCCTACAACGATTTCATATTGTCTATCACCAACCAGGAGACGGGCAAGGAAAAGATCTTCATGGCTCCTTACCAGAAGCCTTTGGAATGGCAGAAAGAGGGATTGCGCTTCGGCGTGATCAATGAAGACAGTGCAGGCGAGAAGGTCAAGCGCATCAAGATCTGGCTGTCGGATGCAAGTGGGACCCCATCGGTATTATGGCTGGACACTAACGGTAAAGCTACAGTTAAACGAGGCGGAAAACAGTACCTTATCCTTGGCCAACAGTTATATGCAACCGGCCTGCAGGTTGCAAAAGACCCAGGAGTCTGGTGGGTCTATATCGGCTGCGCCTTGTTGCTTTTGGGCTTGTTTGTCAGTTTTTTTACATCCCACCGCAGGGTCTGGCTGCTCCTGTCTGTGAAGGGTAAAAAGACCTCGATCTATATGGCCGGCTCGGCAAACAAGAATAAAGTCGGATTTGATAAGATTTTTTCGGCACTTTCGGAAAAGTTAAAGGCTGCAATGGATAATCAACATACCGTTTCCTGATAGATACCAATTAACGACAACCGATTTATGGGGTTTTCATGACGAGTTCAGACCTTTTGGGTATCACCACCTTTACCTACCTGTTTTCGACGCTGCTGTATGTCGGACTGTTTGTGTTCAAGGCGAAAAGACTGGGAAAATTTGCCACAGGCTTTACCCTCCTGGCCTTTATCATCCACACCATTGGGATCGGTTTGCGTTGGCACGAATCCTACCAAATGGGCATAGGGCATGCCCCACTCACCAATATGTACGAATCTGTGGTCTTTTTCGCCTGGGCCATTATCGCATTCTATCTGATAATCGAATGGAGGTTCAAGCTCCGAATAATAGGTGTTTTTGCGGTACCGTTTGCCTTTCTGGCAATGGCCTATGCCTCTTTTTCAAGCGATGTAACCCAAGGCATAAGCCCACTCGTTCCCGCGCTGCAATCCAACTGGCTTATCGCCCATGTCATCACTTGCTTCATCGGTTATTCGGCTTTTACGATCGCTGCAGGTCTGGGCCTTATGTATCTTATTAAGAATACCCAGGAAGGCAAAGGATCTTCAGATACGCTTATCGGAAGTCTTCCTCCTCTTAGGCAAATAGAAGACATTACACACAAAACAATGATGTTTGGCTTTATCTGGCTCACCGCCGGAATCATCACAGGAGCCGTTTGGGCCAATACCGCCTGGGGTACCTATTGGAGCTGGGATCCAAAAGAGACGTGGTCGCTCATAACCTGGTTTATCTATGCCATCACTCTCCATGCCCGCTACACCCGAGGTTGGGGAGGGAAACGGGTCGCCTGGTTGGCCATTATCGGATTTGTTTCGGTAATCTTCACCTACTATGGCGTGAACTTCATCCTCTCCGGTCTCCACAGCTACGGCTCAATCTGATTTCGGCAATACCTGATCACTTTTCTTTAAGACTTCTTAGCACCTCGATACAAGCAAGGCAGAAGTCCGGAAGGTCATCGGGACACCGACTGGAGACGAAATTTCTATCCACAACCACAGAGGCGTTTTCCCATATCGCCCCTGCGTTTACGAGATCGTCCTTTATTCCCGGAGATCCCGTTACATGGACATTTTTATATACCCCTGCGGATATCGGAATCCATCCGCCATGACAGATGGCCGCAACCAATTTCCCTTCCTCGGTAAAGTCTCTGATCAACTTCAATACTTTCGGATCACGACGGAGTTTATCCGGCATGAAGCCACCCGGGCAGAAGACCCCGTCAAAATCGCCGGAGTTCATATCGTCGATGACCGCATCCGACCTACAGGGATAACCGTTCTTCCCCCTGTAGATGACACCTGCAGAGGTTCCCGCCACCACCACATGGGCCCCCGCTTCAATAAATCGAAGCCTTGGGTACCAAAGCTCCAGATCCTCGTAGAGATCGCCTACAAAAGTCAAAATACGTAAATCTTCCAAAGGGTTGGTATCTAGCATAGCTGGCTCCTTGTAGTATTTTATGCCTCCTTGGGCTTTTCCAATCCTATGGGGGCAAGGATCTGTTCATCAAAACGCCGCACTATTATTTCTTCCGAGTCAGTGCCGATCATTGCAGAGATCTCCTTTATCTGCCCGGCTACCCGTAGATTTCTGTTACGACATTGGGTGCGTGCCTCTTCGATATGATGCCAGTTTTGATCGGCAAGGAAAAGTTGCCAGGCCAATTTTATTTCCGGAAAAAGCTTTTCTCTCAGACCATCGAGGAAGGTGAGATAAAACCCGAGTGACGATCGCCGCTTTTCCCTGATCACATAGGCCAACACCCCCTGAGGATGCGTATCGGCCAGGATATCCTTGACCCCTCGCCCGACAAATTCCATCACCGAACCAGGAAAGTGACCGATGATCGCCTGCAGCGTTTGGGAATCCAATGTTGTTTGCAAGGCTTCGCCGATCTCATGGTAGATAAAAAGGTTCATCTCCTGCTCGACGATGGTATCCAGGGACTGCCTGAATCGCTTCTGATCAAGCGTACCGTTATTGAGCACCCCATAATATTCCAAGGCCTCTTTCAGCGAGCTTCGACAGGAAGATCGTACCTCCTGAACCTGGTCCCAAAAAAAGAACCGCAAAGCCTCCCTTCTAATTATAATCAAACCGTCCTGGACCATGGCAAACGGGCTGGACATCTCCCTGGCCCATTCTTTTCCCAGGATGATTATCGGGCACCCTTCATCCTCGCGCTCTTCCATCTTCTCGGCAAGAAAGAATACCACCTTCATGGAACGGCCATACCCCGCACCGTACAATACATTGTTGCCGTTGAGAACCGCATTGATATCTTCGAGATCGAGGGGCGGCAAACTCTTTCCCGCCGCATTCAGAGGACGATACGACTCTTCGGCAATGCTTTTCCAATAAGTCTCTTTGACATCGATCCAGTCAAGGAGATCGGAGGATTCCGGTTCCTCCCATGGCTGCAAACCCTTTTCCCACTTATAGAGATTTCGAAGTTTAAGGACCATGGTGCACATTGAATAAATGCCATGGTCCCGGGCATCTGAAATATCGCAGTTATACTGAATATCTTGTATACATGAAGAAAGATCTAATGATGACGACATGGTTTAAGTAATCCCAGGTGGTTTTGATAATTGTAAAACTCCAACAGACGACTCTTTTTAGTGCCTTACTCCTGAAAAACTGTCACTCAGCTCAGTACCCCTTGTGGCGTGTTCGTATCTCATACCACAAATGTTCAGCCACTGATCCAGAGAGTGAGCTATTCATTTCGCGGGACTCCATAAACCCATCCCGAGGGGCCAACGCTCACGCCATCCCGGGTGCAAAGCCCCGAGAGACAAACAGTTCGCTCCCGTTCTTTCCGATGGGCTGAGTGGCAAGGGCAATCGGATTTCAGTAAAGGGAGAGCGTGTTTCCAAAAGCCCATTTATCCGCCGTCTCCCGATACTATAGGTATACATCACGGTTCACTCAAAGAAAAAATGGAAAATAATGCATGTTGACGTGCACCTAATTGACAAAAAGAATGGTAGCTTGTCCCATCCAATATGCTTACATTAACAGAAGAATTTTCAAAATTCAGCCTTCAACAACCAAAAGATCCCCCCACAAGAGGACACAATGACCCTGTATACCCAGGAACCGAAAGATAACTGTGGCTTCGGTCTTATAGCCCATCTTGAGGGTGAAGCCAGCCATAGGCTGATACGTACTGCAATAACATCACTGGCACGAATGACCCATCGCGGGGGCATTGCCGCTGATGGAAAAACCGGCGACGGCTGCGGCCTTCTGCTTCAAAAGCCGGACAGCTTCTTCCAGGAAATAGCAAAGGAGGAGGGGTGGAGACTCGGAGGCAGATACGGAGTTGGAATGGTGTTTCTCAGCCGAGAATGGAAAAAGGCGGAAATTGCCCGCGACATTATCGACCAGGAGCTCGAAAAGGAGATGCTCTCCGTGGTCGGCTGGCGGCCGGTTCCGGTGGAACCTGAAGTGCTGGGTGACATTGCCAGGGATAATATGCCCCTCATTGCCCAGGTCCTTTTTAACGGCCCTTTCGGTTGGGGTTCGAAGGACCTGGAACGACGACTCTACATGGTGAAACGGCGGGTTGAAAAACGGATTATCGATGATCCCGATTTTTATATCGCCAGCCTCTCCAACCTGGTGATCGTCTATAAAGGGCTCTGCCGTCCAGCGGATCTGACCAGCTTTTATCCCGATCTGGGAGACATTCGGATGCAGTCGGCAATCTGCTTGTTCCACCAGCGTTTTTCCACCAATACGTTGCCGAAGTGGGCACTTGCCCATCCCTTCCGCTATCTCGCCCACAATGGGGAGATCAATACCATAACTGGAAACCGGCAATGGGCCAGAGCCCGTTCCTACAAATTCCGCTCCCCGCTGCTGCCCGATATGGAGGAGGCAGCACCCTTTGTCAACGAAACCGGGTCCGACTCCTCGGCCCTCGACAATATGCTTGAGCTGTTTCTTGCCGGGGGCATGGACCTGTTTCGGGCCTTCCGCCTGCTCATACCGCCCGCCTGGCAGAACCGTTCCGATATGGACGAGGACTTAAGGGCCTTCTATGATTTCAACTCGATGCATATGGAACCCTGGGACGGACCGGCTGGTATCGTCATGAGCGACGGCCGATTTGCTGCCTGTGGACTTGATCGCAACGGATTACGGCCGGCCAGGTACGTGGTGACCAAAGACAAGCTCATCACCCTTGCTTCCGAAGTCGGGATCTGGGACTATGGGCCGGACGAAGTGCTGGAGAAAGGACGGGTGGGTCCAGGGGAACTCCTGGTGATCGACACCCTGACCGGCACTCGATGGAGTTCCTGGGATATCGACCGGGAACTGAAAGGTCGTCATCCTTATAAGATGTGGATGGACAAATGTTGTCGTCACCTCAAGTCATTTGATACCAATAACAGGCTTGATTCAGGGAAAAGGGCGCTGGACGACGACCGGTTACTCTGCTATCAGAAACTCTTTGGCTACAGCAACGAAGAGGTGGAGCAGGTAATACAAGTGCTGGGCGAGAGCGGCCAGGAACCGGTTTCCTCCATGGGCGACGATACTCCGATGGCTGTATTATCAAGCCGGGTGCGCAACCTCTATGACTATTTCCGTCAGATGTTCGCCCAGGTGACCAATCCTCCCATCGATCCGCTGCGGGAACGTCATGTCATGTCGCTTGCCACCTGTATCGGAAAAGAGCAGAACGTTTTCGATGAGACGGAAGGACATGCCTACCGGGTCATGTTTCAAACGCCGGTGCTGGTCTACAGCGATATGCGCCAACTTCTCAAGCTGGACAAAACCCATTACCGACACGTGATCCTGGACCTCAACTATCCTCGAGAACTCGGCCTTAGCAGTGCCATTGAAAAACTCTGCAAACAGGCGTTGCAAGAAACGGCCAAGGGCGCTGTTCTTGTCATCCTCTCCGATCGCAATATTTCCCCAGAGACCCTGCCGATTCCAGCCCCCATGGCCGTGGGTGCGATTCAACACAGCCTGACTGAAAACAACCGGCGGTGCGACACCAACATCATCGTCGAGACGGCAAGTGCTCGTGATCCCCATCATTTTGCGGTTTTAATAGCTGTGGGGGCAACTGCGGTATACCCTTACCTTGTTTACGAAACTCTGGGCAGTCTGGTGGATGCAGGATATATCTCACTGACTCTTCGCCAGGCCATCCGCAACTACCGAAAGGGTATCGACAAGGGCCTGCTCAAGATCCTGTCGAAAATGGGAATTGCAACCATCGCCTCCTATCGCTGCTCCCAGCTGTTCGAGGCAGTCGGACTTGCAGACGAAGTGACTGAGCTTTGTTTTAAAGGGGTGATCAGCCGCATCGGCGGAGCAGACTTTTCCGATTTTCAGGAAGATCAGGATCGTTTGTCCCGTCTTGCCTGGAAACGAGCATTTAAACCGCTTCCCCGCGGAGGCCTCTATAAATATATCCATGGCGGCGAATACCATACCTATAATCCGGATGTGGTCCAGGCCCTGCAGAAAGCCGTGCGCACCGGAGAATACGATGACTATAAGCTGTATTCCAGTCTGGTGGACAGTCGTCCCCCTGCCTGCCTGAGAGATCTCCTTAAACTCAAAAAGTCGTCTTCTTCGATTCCGATCAAAAAGGTGGAGCCGGCGAAAACCTTTTACCCGCGGTTTGATTCTGCCGCCATGTCCATCGGCGCTTTGGGCCAGGAGGCCCATGAAGCACTTGCCATCGGCATGAACCGCCTGGGCGGATTCTCCAACAGCGGCGAGGGCGGGGAGGATCCGGACAGGTTCGGGACCGAGCGGGTATCACGGATCAAACAGGTCGCCTCGGGGCGCTTCGGGGTAACCCCGCACTATCTGATGAACGCCGATGTCATCCAGATCAAGATGGCGCAAGGGGCAAAGCCGGGGGAAGGCGGTCAGCTCCCCGGCCACAAGGTGACCGCACAGATTGCCGCCCTTCGTTATTCCGTTCCGGGAGTGACCCTTATCTCTCCCCCCTCACCATGATATCTATTCGATTGAAGATCTGGCCCAACTGATTTTCGACCTCAAACAGGTGAATCCCAAGGCCCGGGTCAGTGTCAAACTGGTATCGGAGCCGGGGGTCGGCACCATCGCCACCGGTGTGGCGAAAGGTTATGCTGATCTGATTACCATTGCCGGTTATGACGGGGGTACCGGGGCAAGTCCCCTGACCTCGGTGAAATATGCGGGAAGCCCGTGGGAATTAGGACTTGCAGAGACCCAGCAGGCCCTGGTGGCCAATGGTCTTCGCCACAAGGTGCGATTGCAGGTCGACGGTGGCCTGAAGACCGGGCTTGATATTGTTAAGGCTGCAATCCTCGGTGCCGAAAGCTTCGGTTTTGGCACCGGGCCGCTCATCGCCCTCGGCTGCAAGTTTCTGCGGATATGTCATCTCAATAACTGCGCCACCGGGGTGGCCACCCAGGATGATACGCTGAGAAAACAATATTTTGCAGGGGTCCCGGAGATGGTGATGAATTATTTCCGGTTTATGGTCAGAGAAACACGAATGCTGATGGCCGAGCTGGGGGTAACAAGACTCACCGATCTGATCGGCCGAACGGACCTGCTCGAGGTGATCCCAGGCATTACGGAAAAGCAGCGAAAACTGATGATCACGCCGATTCTCGCCGTGGTACAGCCCTCCCCCCGAACGGCTCTCTTTTTTAAAGAAAACAACACCCCTGCCGATCCGGGAGCCATGAATCTTGAAATTGACAGACGTTTTGCGGCGGCTGTGGATAAGTTCTCCGGAGGTGGCGGCAGTTATTTAATCCGCAATACCGACAGGACCGTCGGTGCACGACTTTCAGGCAGAATTGCCAGCGCATACGGCAACAGAGCAATGGAAGACAAGCCGATCCACCTTCTTTTCAATGGTACTGCCGGACAGAGTTTCGGCGCCTGGAATGCCGGTGGGTTACATATGGTGCTCACCGGCGATGCCAATGACTACGTGGGCAAAGGCATGGCCGGCGGCAAAATCGTCATCCGGCCACCCCTGGGAGTCGTTTATAAAAGCCATGAGGCGGTTATCATCGGCAACACCTGCCTGTATGGGGCAACCGGCGGTAGGTTTTATGCAGCAGGACGGGCCGGAGAACGCTTTGCCGTCAGGAATTCCGGTGCCCATGCCGTGGTCGAAGGCATCGGCGATAACGGCTGCGAGTATATGACCGGCGGCATCGTCACTGTCCTCGGCGAGACGGGTGTCAACTTTGGAGCCGGGATGACCGGGGGCTTTGCCTATGTCCTTGATGTAAACGGTACCCTCGCGTCGCGGGTAAACCAAGACCTGGTTGATCTTTTGCCCCTTGCTGATATGGAGGTTTTGCAGGAGCATCTGCGGGGGATCATCGATGGACACTGTCAGGAAACGGGCAGTCTGTGGGCCGAAAAAATTCTCAGTGGATTTGACGAGCAGTATATGGATCTCTTCAAGTTGGTCAAGCCAAAGACCTCGGATGTTGCCAATCTCCTGGGCCATCGCGGAAACGCTCCGGAGGAAACATTGGCAGTTGTATTTTAAAGTGAGGATGTTATGAGCCGGAATCTATACCAGTTTGTTGAAGTTGAACGGGTCGATCCCCAGAAAAAGCGGATTGAACGACGGCGCCACGAGTTCGTGGAAATCTACAATCCGTTTCAGGAAAAACAGATGAAGATGCAGGCGGAGCGCTGCATCGATTGCGGCAATCCGTACTGCGAATGGAAATGCCCCGTTCACAATTATATCCCCGATTGGCTGCGTCTTGCCGGACAAGGACGAATCATCGAGGCAGCGGAACTTTGCCACCAGACCAACAGCCTGCCGGAAATCTGTGGCCGGGTCTGTCCCCAGGACCGACTCTGTGAAGGTGCCTGTACCCTCAACAACGACTTCGGAGCAGTCACCATCGGCAATATCGAACGCTATATTGTCGACACCGCCTTTCAGATGGGTTGGCGTCCCGACCTTTCGAAAGTTGTCCCGACAGGCAAACGAGTGGCGGTGATCGGGGCCGGTCCTGCCGGCCTGGGCTGTGCCGATGTGCTTGTAAGAAGCGGCGTCACCCCCGTGGTATTTGACAGGCATCCGGAAATAGGAGGGTTGCTGACCTTTGGGATTCCTGCATTCAAGCTGGAAAAGCAACTTATGGAGTTACGGCGCAAGGTCTTTACAGAAATGGGAATAGAGTTCCGCCTGCAAGTTGAGGTTGGCCGAGATATTGCCTTTGCCGATATTTTAGCGAATTACGATGCGGTTTTTATCGGCATCGGCACCTATACACCTATTGTTGCCGATCTTATAAACGAGGACGCAAAAGGCGTTTTTCATGCTCTGGAGTATCTCATTGCAAACACCTACCATCTGATGGGTGTGACGCATAAACAGTATCCCTACGTAAACCTCGCCGGCCAACGTGTAGTAGTCTTAGGTGGCGGCGATACGGCCATGGACTGTCTTCGTACTGCTATCCGCCAAGGCGCATCAGATGTTGCCTGTGCCTACAGGAGAGATCGGGCCAACATGCCAGGCTCGGCACGCGAGGTGAAAAATGCAGAGGACGAACGGGTCCGCTTCTTCTGGAATCTGCAACCCCAGGAAATCGTCGTAGATAAAAACGGCAATGTGAGAGGCGTTAAGGTAATAACCACCAGACTGGGTGAGCCCGATGCCAGAGGAAGACAACACCCCAACCCCGTTCCCGGCACTGAGACTGTACTCGATGCCGACAGCGTGATTATGGCCTTCGGCTTCTTACCAAGCCCCCCCGACTGGCTTGTCGAAAACGGCATAGGTTTAACCGATCGCCAGCGTATTGAGGCCCCGGCAGGAAGCCGGTATCCCTTTCGCACCTCCCATGACAAGGTCTTTGCCGGAGGAGACGCGGTTCGTGGTTCCGATCTGGTGGTGACTGCCATCGCCGAAGGCAGGATGGCTGCCGAAAGCATCCTGGAATATCTGGACGTTTGATATGTATGGCACATACATCATCGTCAAGAATTTACCGCCAAAAGGGCTACCCGCATTTATATCTCTTTGTTTTCTGGCGTTTTAACTTGACCTCTTCCTCAAAAAACCTTAATATTTTTATATGGTTTGATACCACCTTACCAGGCAAAATGATATTGCCCGAATATTTCCCCATCTTGACACTTCGCGAGATATACCATGAAGATACAAACAAAAAAATATCGCGATGCAATCTTCATTGTTACGGAAGAGCGCTCCTGTCCCATATATAACATAGGTGAAGAACTCAAAGTCGAAAATTTCAGTCTTTCGGTTCCTTCTTTCAAACCCGGCTGCCTCTATCTCTCCCAAAAAATTGTCGACATCATAACAACACGGGACAGCTATATCGGGTTTCCCAAATTTGATTCCCAAAAATCAAAATTCGATTGCGGTGGTTGCGAAGGGATACTCTACTTTGAATTTAAAAAGGAAAAGGATTTCGCAACCCGGCAAATGAAACTGCTCAACGAGACAGAGGAAAAACGCCGCAGACAACATCTTGATAAATTCTTCAGTATATTGAGGAAAATAGATATTTTCGAATCTCTTGACGACGATGCACTAAGTGATTTGACCCTGCTCCTTGATGTCAAGACCATTCCTCTTGATAAAATCATCATTAAAAAAGGAGAGCTCGGCAGTAACCTCTATATCATTTTGAGTGGGGTGGTAATAATAATGGCCGATGACGGCTCAAGGGTTGCGGAGATGGGACCGGGAGAGATTTTCGGTGAGATGAGCCTGCTGTCGGGTGAACCGGTAACCAACTCAGTTCATACGCTGGAAGTCACCCAAGTGGCAATGCTCAGTATCAAAAACTTCAAGCATGTCCTGAAAAAGTATCCGGTTCTCCAACTCTTCCTCTTCAAGCTTCTGGTCAACCGTGCCCAATCCCTGACCTTGCGATCAGGAATTATCACCTCGGGTATGACTGGAGAGTTGGCAGAAATCTCCGCGGTCGATCTGTTTCAACTCATCAATTCCTCACAGAAGACCGGAACGGTCGAACTGAGTCTCGAGAACGGCCGGGCCATGGTCTTTTTCAAGGAAGGTGAAATCGTCTATGCGCGTTTCCTCAACCATCGTAATAAAGAAGCGCTCTTTGCTGTGCTGAATGTAAAAAGCGGCCATTTCTCCTACTCCAAAGGAATCCCTTCCGAGCTGGAAAACCAACCGTCCCTCGGCGGGTTTATGGGATTAATGATGGAGGGGTTGCAACACATTGATGAGAACAAGGGCTAATAGACAATCTCTGGATCCCCCCAGCCCCCTCCCCTACCATTGACGGATTTCGCAAAAGGAGGCGGAAGAGCATCTCACTCTTTTCGGCTCCCAATTTTCTCTGTTGCATTTTCTTTTCTGATTACCACTGAAACTCAGCCTATCGGAAAGGAAGGGTATGAGCTGTTCGTTTTTCGGGTCTCTGCAGCCTGGACGGCTGCAGCGAAGCCTCCAGGGATGGGTTTATGGCGTCCCGCGAAACGAACAGCTCGCACTCTGGATTTAGTTACTGAACATTAGTGGTAATCAGATTTTCTTTTATTTTGAACGTCTCAGCAATCTTGTTGAAAATAGGTAGATAGGTGCTTTTTTCCTTTGATGGGGCAACGCCCTGAATAAAGCAGTAGAGCGGCCTATCAAACAAAATAACCTGGAAAATACTAAAAGGCGTAGATGTATCTTTATTTACACCTCGGGCCATCGTTGCCCAGCCTGATAATTTTCCGATTGTTATCGGATTACTTTGGATAGCACTGACATTTTCAACAACTCCGGTTTTAGCTATAGTACGTTCTGCCAATGCCTTTTGATCCGACACCTCAAGGTCTTTTGATATATGTGATCCCAGAATCATGAATGGGGTGTCTTTATCTTCCAACGGAAATTGGCCGCCAGGTGTGAGAAACAGAATCTTGCCGATAACCCTTGCGACGTTAAATGGAACCACAGGCTCTACTGAAAACGGAAGTTTATTGATGGGATCGCTATTTTTTATATAGGTCAAGCCGAGAATCGCAGCCTTGAGACTCTCCCCTTGCTGCCGATCATAGGTCTCAGGATATTTGGCAATGATAAGCGTTGTATCACCATAACGATCTATGCCGAGAATCCACTTCTTATACAGTGTCCCGTCGAGAAATTGCCCAACGTGCAGCAACAGGGCTGCATGGCCGTCTACTTGAGTCGATTCTCTGCTGATAAGCTTCATTCCATGGGCCAGCAGGTGTTCCCTTGTACTGAAGTTGATTGAAAATTCCTTATATTGACCGGGGAGTTCGGAAACGTTTATTGACGATCCTGTCGACTCTTTGACAAATCCTGCAAAATGCTCAGAGAGGACAAAACCTTCCGGGGGATTAATAATTACAGACGTCCCAGGGACGTGTTCAGCAAAGGCAGGCAAAGTGAGCATTAAACATAACAAGGTCAGTACTACAGATTTTCTCATATTCATTTCCTTTGAACCTCAGGAAAAAGGAGGATTTTCGTTCAAAATCAGGTTAGCGTTGACTCCAAGGCATGCGCAAAATTTTACCACAGATATATTCTGATTACCCATGGAACTCTCAACCTGCCGGAATGGAAGGGAGTGAGCTGATCAGGAGCTGAACAGGAGTGGTACTCAGAACAAAAATTATTGTTGGAACAGGACCTGTCATGCGGCTGCCAGATTTTTATAGAGAGAATGAACCAGTTATATTAGCTTGAGACTTATTTCTCCTGCATAATAGATCTTCTCTTCTCCATTGGATACAATCTTTATACCACCGTTATCACTAACCCCGTTTGATATTCCTCTGGCAATTTCCCTGCCGTTTAATTTATGAGATAAGATGATTTCCTTATTCTTGGTAAGATCATAGGAGCTGTATTCCGAATAAAACCCCAGAAACCCATTGTCTGTAAAATCATCAATAACACGAAATAAATGGCTTGTTAAAACGGCAACAACATAATTTTTATCAATATGTGACACGCCGGTGTGAGATACAATATCTGTAAACTCTCTATCTATCAACTCTGCATTTGAAGGATGCATCCTGAAATTCAGTCCTATCCCGACGACTAACTTTGTGGAAATTGAACTGTAGTCAGAGACCGCCTCGACGAGTATGCCTGCAAGCTTTTTTCCGGAAATCATCACATCATTGGGCCACTTTATAGCTACTTCTTCCAGACATAATTCCTTCAAGGTTCTTGCAACTGCAATGGCAACCAGCAGTGCAAAATTGGCCACATCATTCAATGGTTTTTCAACTTCGAAAGATAACGAATAATATACATTTTGCCCTAATGGGGATACCCATCTGTTGTCGACTCGTCCACGCCCCGAACTTTGGTGCTCGGAGAGCACTAGAGCCGGAATTTTCCTGGAATCATTACAGTATTTTTTTGCCACATTATTGGTGGATTCTGTTGTGGTATTGAGTTCAAGGATTTTCAGCCTCTGTTTGACCGACTCTTGTATATGGGTATTTAGTTTATCAATATTGTAAAGAGATAGAGGCCAATCAAGCGTATAGCCCTGGTGTCGATCATTTTTGATAATCACCCCATATTCTTCAACCAATCTGGTCAACAGGCCATCAACATTTTGACTGTGAGATACATTTTCCAGGTGTCGGGCCAACTCTTCTTTTGAGACATACCCAATGTTTAATGCACCAATTATTGTACTGTCATGGTTTGAATTATCTATTATTAACATATCCCCTCTTAGCCCAACCGGCAAATAATCTATCCAAAAGCATGCTGTTACGATATGATGGCAAAGCTCAGTCAAAGGCCGGTTCTTCAGATGAATCCATCCAAAGCAGGCTGCGTCTGGTATCTCATTTTTGGATGGTACACTATACTACACAACTTTCCGGGGTAGTATATTTGATTATAATTGCGTCGCACCAATCGAACGAATCGTTATTTAATACTCGCTGCAAGAATTCAGGAGTTAGGAGTCAGAATCCAGAGAGGTTGTCTTTGTTTGATTTTCTTCTGAATTCAGGCTCGCAGATTCTGGATTCTCCGGAATATAAACGGGGCGAAAACTGTAAATAACGCATTATTTGAGCATATTACCACAACACGGAAAGTTGATTATACTACATTACGAGTGAGGACATAAGAGAGGAAATGGAGAAAGAAAAATCTTTACCGAGATCACTTGTTCTGTTGTTGGCGGCGGCCACCGGACTGACAGTGGCCAGCATTTACTATGCGCAACCGCTTTTGGAGGAAATACGGGTCACACTCGGAATGAAGGTAACCGGTGCCGGGTTGATTATTACGGCCTCACAGCTGGGGTATGCCATCGGACTCGTTCTGCTGGTTCCGTTGGGTGATCTCTATGAACGTCGAAATCTTGTTTTCGTGATGACAATGGGGATTGCTGCAAGCCTGGCCGGAATAGGTTTTTCGACCACCGGCTCCATGTTGCTTCTGTTTTCATTGCTGGTAGGTGTGTTATCGGCAGTTGCCCAAATTCTTGTTGCGTTCTCTGCTGATTTGGCTGGGGCTACAGAGCGCGGTCGTGTGGTGGGGGCCGTAATGAGCGGATTGCTCCTCGGGGTTCTCCTTGCCCGTACCGCGGCAGGAGTCCTTGCCCAGGTCCTCGGGTGGAGAGCGGTTTTTTGGCTGGCATCCGGAAGCATGACACTTGTCGCCATGGCAATGTACAGAGGATTGCCGTATAGGTTACCCAACATAAAATCGAGCTACCCGGCACTTCTCATGTCCATGCCGAAACTGTTTATCGAAGAATATAGCCTTCGTTTAAGATCTCTGTATGGGGCTCTCGCCTTCGCAATATTCAGTGCTCTCTGGACTCCCCTGGCCTTTTTATTATCCAAACCACCCTTCAATTTTGAACCAGGTACCATAGGCCTGTTCGGCCTTGCCGGAATTGCAGGTGCGACTGCCGCATCAGTGGCCGGACGATTATCCGACCACGGTTCAGCCAATCAGACAACCCTTGCTGCCATCATCTTGCTGATCGCCTCCTGGCTGCCGGTTTGGTTGGGACGCCATTCCGTTCTGTTGCTTATTGTGGGCATCGTTCTGGCCGATCTTGGTGTGCAGGGGCTGCACATCACCAACCAAAGTGAAATATACCGCCTGCGGCCCGAGGCAAGGAGTCGGTTGACTTCTACCTATATGTCCTGTTTTTTTGCCGGAGGGGTTATAGGCTCAGCGGTTTCGGCACTCACCTACGCCAAGGCCGGCTGGACAGGTGTTTGTACATTTGGCGTTACCCTTGGTCTTTTGGCGATGGTGGTGTGGATCGTGGACAAAGGACGACACCCATCACCGGAAATCTTTGGCAGCAGAGAGAAATGAGGGAGAAGGGTTTTTTCTTCATGAGAAAAGCCTTTGAATTGAGGATGGCGTCATAAAAATGCTCCATCGGCTTCGTTGTTCTGTCTGGTATTACTCCAACAGAGGTATTCTTAATTCCAATGAGTACCTTAGGATTCTAAACATGCCAGTTTCGATTCGTCCCTGTACTCTTCGAGCCGGATTTCATGGATCGCCAGGCTCTCATGTTCTGCAAAATATCGAAGCACCTTCGACTCCAGGCCTCCGGGGGGGAGATATGGGGTAAGGTTTGGACGGGACATCAAGTACATTCGTCCATTAAGCTTTAAATGGAGAGGCAGCGCCTTCAGTACCGCTCTCAGCAGTTTTCCACCCAAATCATACCGATTGGGATCTTGTAAATGCCTCTCATTGGTGGCCAGAGGTGCCTCAAAAAGGATTGCATCGTACATTTTTTTCACACCCGAGAAACCGTCGCTCACCCATGCAGACACCATGTTCTCTGTGCCGGTACGCCTACAGGCCGCAACAGTGTTGGCGACAGCTATCGGATTGATGTCAGTGGCATCGACATGCACTCCGTATTTAAGCGCAATGCATATCGCCTCCAATCCGGCCCCGCAACCCATCACCAGGATATCCTTATACCCGCCCAGTTCGGGGAGAGCGGCTTCCAGGAGATTTTGATCATATATATTGTTATAGTAAAAGACGCTTGGAAAGAGAGGTATCCTGCCTATCTCGCCCAGCTCTTTCTTTAACAATTCAATGACTACATTCAATTCTGGTTTCGTATCCCAGAATATCGGGCAGTCCAAATATCCGTTTAGTGGAATACATCCCCATGACGGCTCCAACCGGGTGAGCAACACGGGAAGTTCCTGGGAAAAAAAATCGTCCGTGGCAGCTCTTAACAACAGTGCCGTTTCGGTTCCTTGGAAATAGGAATCGAGGAGAAGGTTGGAGTAGCAGAAGTCAATTTCCTCATTTCCTTTTAAAAAGGCAAGCAAGAGAGGAAATACCCTCCCCAATACTCGATAGGCAAGGAGAACCGCCTTGTTTTCCCGGGCTTCGAAGAATGAAGCTATTTCAGGATTGAGATGGATAAACAAATACTCATCCGGAACGTCCTTATCATGGTCGAGAAGAGAGACGCCAAGGGATTCCAGAAAAAGCTGAACATCTTTTTCCTGGTCCGAGAAACGTGAAAGTGCTGTGTCCATATCATCGGATCCTGAAATACTTGGTAAACAAGAAAGTCACTTCAAAGCAGCACCAAAAAAAAAGGACCTCCAGCAGAAGCTGGAGGTCCTTTTATCCTGGAGCCACTTAACGGAATCGAACCGTTGGCCTGCGCTTTACGAGAGCGCCGCTCTACCATCTGAGCTAAAGTGGCGTGTATGAGAGTTTCAATTAAGCGCTGCTTTTTGATCTATTAAACACCATTGGACCACTACATCTTCCGTCCATTTTCAGACCGAAACCAAATACCGCACCTTCGGTAACAGGTATATATCAGGTCAGTGGTTAAAATTCAATGGTAATGCACCTTCACTGGAAAAACAGTGGCAGCAACAGTATACTTGCCTATGGGCAGAAATTGCCTTGATAAAATATTCAACCGGAATTTTCAAGAAAAAACCAACCGTATCTCATCATCATTAAAGAAAACTGCGCCAGGAAAGAGGTCCTGCCGCCAATTCCCAACCCTTAAACACCTTGCACGAACTCTCTTCATATGGTAATACGAAGGGCCTTTATTAGGCACGGCAGAATTGTTTTTGTATCCCTTATACGAGGGGATTTTTTATCTGATTACCCCTGAAACTCTGACCATCGGAATGGGAGGGAGCTGAACAGTAGTGGTAATCGGCATGTTTAATCTCGGCCCATAACTTTTACACCTTTTCAATGAAGGCAGACTCATGACATCCACATTAACAGGTGCCTTGGTTCGCAATTTCCTGGGTAACGCTCCTCAATGGTACAAATTGACAATCATCTTGTTTCTCGTCGCCAATCCGATTGCCTTGTACACGGTAGGCCCCTTTGTTACCGGTTGGCTGCTCATTGCCGAGTTTATCATGACCTTGGCCATGGCCTTGAAGTGCTATCCGCTCCCAGCCGGTGGACTTCTCGCCCTGCAAGCGGTAATTTTCGGTATGACGAAACCGGAAACCATTTATAACGAAGCCTTAAACAACTTTGAGGTTATCCTCCTTCTGATCTTCATGGTGGCCGGCATCTATTTCATGAAGGATTTTTTGCAGTTCACTTTCACACGAATACTGGTCAGGGTCCAATCGAAGATAACCATTTCTCTTCTCTTCTGCTTTCTGGGCGCCTTTCTCTCTGCTTTTCTCGATGCTCTAACGGTTACTGCCGTAATCATTGCCGTTGCTTACGCCTTCTATAATGTGTATCACCGTTTTTCATCAGGAATAGAAATGCAGGACACCCACGATCTCACCAGTGATCAATTGCTCAAAGAGGTGCATCGAGAGGAACTCAAACAGTTCCGTGCCTTTTTAAGAAATTTGATGATGCATGGTGCTGTAGGAACAGCACTCGGTGGCGTCTGCACCCTGGTCGGGGAGCCGCAAAATCTTCTCATCGCCGGGGAAATGGGTTGGCATTTTATGCGGTTTTTCATTAATGTTGCGCCTGTTTCCATACCTGTATTGATAACCGGATTACTGACCTGCTTCCTGGTCGAAAAGTTCAAGATATTAGGCTATGGCGCACTGTTACCGGGAAATATCCGCTCTCATCTTTTGGAAACGGAAACGATTATTGAAAAGAAAAGGGGAAATCGCGGCACCATCAAACTGATCATCCAGGGTCTGACCGGAATCTGGCTCATACTAGCATTGGCCTTCCACTTGGCCGCCGTCGGCCTGATCGGTCTGACAGTGATAATTCTCCTCACGGCCTTCAACGGCATCGTCGAAGAGCACCAGCTCGGCCACGCCTTCCAAGAGGCGCTCCCCTTCACCGCCCTTCTGGTTGTGTTTTTCGCTATAGTGGCGGTAATCCATGACCAGCATCTCTTCTCCCCGATCATTCAATTGGTTCTCAGCCTCAAGGGCAATACCCAACTCGCCGCCTATTATATTGCCAACGGACTGTTGTCCATGATCTCGGACAATGTTTTTGTCGCCACCGTCTATATCTCGGAAACCAAAATCCACATCGTCCAACTGCTCCATATGATACCCGATATCGGGATGACGGGGGCGCAACTGATGGACAAGCTGACCTCGCCGTCCTTGCACCGTTCAGAGGTCTATGCGACTTTACCGCAGGCCGCAGCAACTCAAGCAGGAGCCATCATGAACCAGTTCGACAAACTGGCCGTGGCCATAAATACCGGCACCAATATCCCCAGTGTCGCAACCCCCAACGGCCAGGCGGCATTTCTCTTTTTGCTGACCTCGGCGCTGGCACCGGTGATTCGTCTCAGCTACGGAAGAATGGTAATTCTTGCCCTCCCCTACACGATCACCATGAGTGTTGCTGGTCTTCTTGCAACGTATTATTTCCTATAATTTTAAAGCCTTGTTCCGTCAAATCTCCCCATTTCCATCTTGGCTTATATGATTGCAGAAATACACCTGGAAGAAAAAATGGCTAAGCAAGACATTCAATTTCAAGGACCACCACCTAACATACTGTAACAATAGTTTTATTCAATATATTACCGGTCATTTGTTTTAAGGCCTCCTTACAACAAAGCTGCATACGCAGAATACTGCACATACATATCAAAATTTTTGATAAGAACAAAAACCTTTTTAAACCACAATGTTTCTCTTTAGGAATAGTTCTTCTTATTGAAAATGGCATTTTTCTTTGGCTATTCCGCTTGCAAATATGGTAAAGAGTATAAAAGTATTGTGCGGGAAATATCTGCTGGAAAATGATGTACGGAATGATTTTGGAAAACGGACCCTATAAAGGTCCTTAACATGGCCAAAAAATCTTTTGGACATTCAGATGATTAGCTACAGTTCACATCAATTGCTTCGAAAGAAGCCATAAAAAAGGAGGTTGTTGAGGCCACAGAGATTGCCGGATCATCAAATGAATACCCATCTGGGGGACGATATCTCATGGAATCGGTTAGGTGGTATAAAGGTGTCGGGAGGGTTTCCGGCCCGTACGGCAAATGATGAATGGATACTATGACCTGTTTGCATCTCATCACATCTTCCTCAACATGTGGCCAATACTCACAAAGTTCACTCCAGCTTCACCGGAAAAAAGACAGGAGTTTGTTGCGAAAATACTCTTATATTGCAGCAAACTGTCTTTTTCCATTACCTATATTATATGTATACCTATGATCCACTTACGCTCTTTCAAATTGAATACGAATCGGACGATTTCCGATACACCAAAACAGTTCTTGTCGAATCCGACAAGAAAGAGGCCCTGTGTTCTCCATTCCATTTTGCTCTTGTTTTTTTCTCTCTTTATCCTAGGCATTACCGGTGCACAGGCCAGCGCAAACAACATTTCTATTTCTCCGACCCAACATCCTTATGTCATCAATAACCACATCTATCATCCGCTGCCGACATCATCGGGATTCAAGCAAACCGGAATCGCCTCCTGGTATGGTCCCGATTTTAACGGTCACACCACCTCGAATGGTGAAGTCTACAATATGTATGGCCAGACCGCGGCCCATAAGCTGTTGCCGATGAATACGATACTTCTTGTTTCGAACCTGGAAAACGGCAGAAGCACCATCGTCCGAATCAACGACCGGGGACCTTTTATTCCGGGCAGAATACTCGATTTGAGCTACACCGCTGCCAAGAAGCTTGATCTCGTTGAGAACGGAATCGCCAAGGTTCAGGTCACGGCCATCGGCCAGGCCAAAAATCCTGCCAGTTCGGCACCGACATCCATCAAGGATATCAACTTCAATCTCGGGGAATTCTATATTCAGGTGGGGGCCTTTCAAAGGAAGAGGAATGCTCTGAGGATGCAAAAAAAATTCACGGATTTCGGTCATGCCACTATCATTCAACAGTTTTTCTCCCAGAAGTCGATTCTCTACCGGGTATGCGTCTATGCTGGAAGGGAGCTTAAAGAGGCGTATCAGGCCGAGAAGCTCATCCATCAGCACGGCTGGATGGGAGCTTTTGTCGTAGCCAAATAGTAGCCTAACAGGCTTATTGAAAAAACCTGTTGAGTCGGTCTTGAGTACGCCCAATCATTCGGGATCAGGATCATTATCCGCCAGGCGCACCCTGTCGACCAGGCGACCGAGTTTTTTCTGATCCTTTCTTCCCGGTGAGAGCTCGACACCGGAATTCACATCTATACCATAGGGTCTGACCTTCCGGACAGCCTCCAGAATATTGTCAGGACAGAGTCCACCGGCCAGAATGACCGGTCGCTGCAGATCGAGTCTGTCGACCAGTTGCCAACCAAAGGTCTCACCCGTCCCTCCAGCAAGTCCTTTGACATAGGTGTCGAGCAGAAACCCCTGAACAACATCATGATACCGAGCAAAATCCCCTGCCCGACTCTGTTCCCCAACCCGAAACGCCTTGATCACCTTGCATGGTGCAGCTAATCGCGACACCTCCAGGCAATACGCAGGTTCCTCTTTCCCATGCAGTTGCAGACAGGTAAGCCCGACCTCCCGGGCGATTTCAGCCACTTCCTTCGGATCAAAATCGAGGAAAACGCCGACCGGATCGACAAAAGGCGGTAAAATGGAAACAATCTCCCTGGCCTTCTGGACAGTAACAAAGCGAGGGCTTTTTTTGACGAAGATAAACCCCAGCGCATCCACCCCTGCCCTGACAGCCGCCCGGGCATCCTCAAGGTTGGTGGTCCCACACATCTTGATCCGCGTTCTCTTCATTGCCTGGACTCTTTTGATTTTCTCATTCCTGTTTAAGCCAAGATGGCTTGTCCATCCAGTTCCGGGGCAGGATTCAACCGGCACGCAATCCCCGCAGCGTATCGCCATCGAGACCGGCGCGCATCAGGGTCTCACCGATCAAGGCGGCTGCAATTCTTTCATCCTTCAACCGTTTGATATCATATCTATCCTTTAGCCCGGACTCGCTGACCACGGGAATATCTTCAGGTATTCGTTTTTTCAGACGGAAGGTTGTCTCAATATCTACAGAGAAATCTTTAAGGTTCCTATTATTTACTCCTATCAAACGACTGCCTGACTCCAAGGCAAAGTCCAGCTCCTGCTCGTTATGTACCTCCACCAACACATCCATGCCCAGTTCGTCGGCACAGGCATGGAAATCCCGCAGCTGATGGATGTCCAGAATGGCGGCGATAAGTAAAATGGCATCCGCACCACAGAGGCCTGCCTCACGAATCTGGAGTTCGTCGATGATAAAATCCTTTCTCAGTACCGGCAAGTTTACAACCTCACGAACCTGAAGAAGATAGAGGAGACTTCCCTGGAAAAAATGGACATCTGTGAGCACCGAGATAGCCTGCGCCCCGTTTTTCAGGTAGCTCTTTGCAATGGCCGTTGGATTAAAATCGGCACAGATCACACCCTTGGACGGCGAGGCCTTTTTCACTTCGGCTATAATGGCAACCCCTGGATAAGACAGCAATGCCTTCCTGAACCCGCGCGGCGGGTCAATCTTTTTCTGCTGGAATTCCTCAGGCAGGTGCAAGCCCTTGCTCTTCAGGAGAACAACTTCCTCCTTTTTCCTGGCAACAATGGTATCTAGAATCATAGGACGAATACGTATTCCCCTTATTTATAAACAACTCTATCTCGTAAAATCAGGCAATCCGCTTCCAGAAAAGAAGCATCTTCAATGTTTAGAAACTCTATTGCCTAAATTGTGTCAACCTCGTAAAAACCTTTAATCCGAGGATGGCTATGTAAAAAGCGGTTCATCCGAATAAAGCGTACTTTTGTGAAACTGAAAGGAACAATCCGGCAGAGGACATTACTTCCGGACGCTACTCTGCGGCCTTATCGCCGGTACACCACGGCTGACAGACAGGCCGTCCCTGGCCTGCTGTCAGGTGCGGACGTCCTGTCCGCACCCCTCTGGGCCTTATGCGGTTCCCCGGCGGGCCTCCGCGAGGCGTCCATCAGCGACGCCCTCCGCCTCTCCGCGTTATAGATAAGTACTCTCAATCCGGAAGAACCTAAAAAGCTTCATATGTGAGGCACGCAAGGCTCTCTCTTGTTTTTCATGTTCAGGACGTTACAACCGACCGGGAAAAGTCCACCAACTGATCAAGCTTTTTGAGCGCGGCACCTGATCGGATAATCTCCGCTGCCAAAACCACGCCCTCTTTGATGCTCGGTACTTTTCCGGCTGCGCAGAAAGACGTCCCGCTGTTAAGCAAAACCATATCCAATTTCGCCCCCTTCTCACCACCAAGCACAGCCCGTACCTGCTGGGCAGCCTCATCCGGACTTTGTCCACCGCGGATATCTTCCATTCCAGCCCGAGTCAAACCGACATCCTCCGGCGTCAGGGTGTATGTAACTACCTTGCCGTCATGCCCATCGGCAATATGGGAAACCCCGGTGATGGTCAATTCGTCCAGGTTGCCCTCGCCCCATACGACAAGGCTTCTCTTCGTTCCCAGACGGACGAGGACCTCGGCAAGCGGTTGAATCAATTCTTTTGCGAAGACTCCTGTGAGTTGGACATTTGCCCCTGCTGGATTGGTTAGAGGCCCGAGAATATTGAATATCGATCGTATACCGATTTCCCTGCGCGGGGCAATGGCATATTTCATAGCCTTGTGAAGCATGGGAGCGAAAAGAAATCCTATTCCAACAGAACGAATACACTTTCCTACCGCTTCAGGAGAGAGGCTGAGATCAATTCCGAGGGCCTCAAGAACATCGGCGCTGCCACAATGTGAAGAAACTGCCCTATTCCCATGTTTGGCAATAGGTATTCCTGCTGCGGCAACAACAAAGGCTGTGGTTGTCGAAACATTAAAGGTCCCGGCACCGTCACCGCCCGTTCCGACAATGTCCATCAAAATTTCATCGTTGCCTACATTCACGCCCGTCTCGATAAAGGTGGCCTTCTCCCGCATAACCCTGACTGCCCCGGTTATCTCGTCGACAGTCTCCCCTTTCATTCGCAGAGCCGTTATAAATGAGCCTATCTGGGCGGCAGTGGCTTCACCTCCCATGATCTCGCTCATCACGTCATGCATCTGGCTTTCCGTGAGATCATTCCCTAAAACAACCTGCGCAATTGCTTCTCTAATATTCATTGCCACCTCGGATTCTCGTATCAGGATTTCTGCCCTTCCCTCAGTAAGGACGGATAGTCAGGGCTCATAAAATTTTTTAACAGGGTTATTCCGGCCGGGGTCATTATCGATTCCGGATGAAACTGAACACCTTCCACCAGCAATGTTTTATGCCGCACCCCCATCAGCTCACCCTGATCCGAACGCGCCGAGACGGTCAGACAGTCGGGAATTCCCTGTTCCTCGATAACCAACGAGTGGTAGCGCATTCCGTCAAACGGATTGGGGAGAGTTGAAAAAACGCCTTTCCCGTCATGGTGCATCGGACTGGTCTTTCCGTGCATGATCCTCCGGGCCCGGATAGTCCTGCCACCGAAGGCTTCACCGATGGCCTGATGCCCCAGACAGACCCCCAGGACCGGAATCTTGTCGCAAAAATACCGTATTGCGTCGATAGATATCCCGGCATCGGACGGAACACCGGGGCCGGGTGAAACCAGAAGACGGTCCGGTTTCAGCGCAGCGATCTCGTCGATGCTGATCTTGTCGTTTCGAAAAACGCGGATGTCCGCCTCCGTTCCTTCCAGGCGACTGGTGCCGGCAATGGTCTGAACAATGTTATACGTAAACGAATCGTAGTTATCTATAATGACGATCATAGTCTAAAATCCTTTCTCCGCGAGTTCAACAGCACGGCGTAATCCCATGGATTTATTAATTGTTTCTTCATATTCCTTCTCTGGGTCAGAGTCGGCAACTATCCCGGCTCCCGCTTGAACCCACAGATCGGCTCCCTGCATTACAAAGGTCCTGATGGTGATACAAAAATCCATATTCCCGGAAAAACCGAAATAGCCGACCGAGCCCGCATAAGGACCTCTGCGCTCCGATTCCAGCTCGTCGATTATCTCCATGGCCCTGATCTTTGGAGCTCCGCTGACCGTACCCGCAGGGAAACAGGCTGCTATCACATCAAATTGATCCTTGTCAGGATCGATGATCCCATGGACACCCGAGACGATATGCATGACATGGCTGTATCGTTCTATGACCAACAGATCACGGACCTCAACGGTCCCGCCCTTGGCAATCCTGCCGACATCGTTGCGTCCGAGATCAACCAGCATCAGGTGCTCGGCCCTCTCTTTCGGGTCCGCTAGAAGTTCCTGTTCCAGGGCCAGATCCTCCTCCGGAGTGCCCCCCCTTTTCCTGGTTCCGGCAATGGGGCGGAGTTCAATGCTATCGCCTTCCTTGCGAACCAGAATTTCAGGAGAAGAGCCGATCTGGATCAAATCATTCTGTTTCAGGAAAAATAGATACGGACTGGGATTGATATGCCTGAGCGCCCGGTACAAGGTGAGGGCGGAGAGATCCGTTGTGGTATGGAACCGCTGGGACAAGACCACCTGAATGATATCACCTGCCATGATATATTCCCTGGCCCGTTCTACCATCCGGCAAAAATCCTCTTTTCCCATATTCGAGGAAAAGACATGATCCATTTTCGTGGTTCCCTGGGGTGCGATATTGAACACTTCAGGAACCGGCCCCTTCACCTGACCGACAAGGGTATCGATCAGCTCGACAGCTCCTTCGTACAACTCCCTGGTATCCATTGTGTCAACCATCCGGACCCAACAGACAATAGTTACCGTCTGGCGAAAACTATCATGAATCAGTACCACCCGGGGAATCATGAACGAAGAATCGGGAAGTTCGAGAGGCTCGTGCCTGTCGGGAATGACCTCCATGAAACGGACCATATCATAGCCCAGAAAACCTACTGCCCCACCGCAAAACCTCGGCAAGTCGGGGTCTTCCATAGCCCTTAGTTCCTGCATAAGCGTTCGCAAAGCCTTAAGCGGATCGGTCTTGATTCTGGTAGTTTTCTTCACAGTTCCGGCCACTTCCTCAATGACAACGTCTTGTCCTTTGGAGGTAAAAGTCACCAGGGGATCAAATCCTATAAAGGAGTATCGCCCCCATTTCTCTCCACCCTCCATACTCTCAAAGAGAAACACGTGGCTATGACTGCTTGCCACCTTAGCAAACAAGGTCAGCGGCGTATCCAGGTCGGCTATGATCTGCCTGTGAACAGGCACAAGCCCGGCAGAGGAAACATTGGAGCAAAAAGTTTTATAATCAGGGGAACAGGTATGCACGGAAATCCTTTTCGGCTGCTGTATAATTGTCAATCTCGTAAAAGCCTTTAATGCTCTTAAACGAAAGCAAATTCAAGTTTTAGAGTCTACAAAAAAAAATACCTTTTGACAAATCCGTTCTGCAATCCCGGCAAAACTCGGCAGGCACAATATACTAGAGATTTTCCAGGAAAGGAGTATCGTTAAAAAACCTTCATGGGCGAATGAACAAAACATCCTATTATTCTAGACCATTAAGAATATTTACCACACAAGGTCCAGTCAAAAGACATGAAAGGGCAGATGTATGCCAACCTGAAAAAATCTGATACCAACGAAGCTCAGCCAGGACTTTGAGCAATTGACAGGGATGCCGAAGTGCGTTCTTCGGCCTTTTCACCAGCTCGGCGGGCCTTGCGAGATGCACTTTTGCCCCTCATCAATCGCGGTCCATAAATGGCGAAAGAATAGTGGTACTCATAAAAAAAAGGGCTCATCAGGTTTTTGCGTACTTGGGAAAAGTTGAAAGAATTAACCCGGTAGAGATCATCGCTTTCGGTCCCCGTCCTGCGGCCTTATCGCCTGGGAACCAAGGCGGACAGACAGGCCGTCCCTGGCCTGCTGTCAGTTGCGGACGTCCTATCCGCAACCCTCCGGGCCTGATATGCTTCCCAATCGAGCCTCCGTGATGCGCCCGCAAACGACGATCTCAACCTCCTTGGGTTATAGAAAAGTACCCATAAGCCGGATGTACCAAAAAAAAAGAGTCATGAAACCTGCTGGCTTCATGACTCTTTTCCGGTTCTTATGCCCAGAGCATCGCGGATGCAATCCGAGCAGATGGAATCTTCAGCTTAGGCAGCCGACTCCATTTTGTTGACTCTTTTTGCAAGACGGGAAATTTTACGAGAGGCGGTTCTCTTGTGAAGGCTCCCTTTGGAAGCGGTCCTGGCAATCACGGGAATAGCAATCTTAAGCGCTTCTTTCGCCTCGTCTGCGGTTTGGCTTTGAACAGCTTCGTTAACCTTACGAACAACAGTCTTCATTTGGGTCCTGTTGGTTCTGTTACGCAGACGACGAGCCAGAGATTGGCGATTTCTTTTTTCAGCGGATTTATGATTAGCCACGAATTCTTTCCTCCTGTTTTGACTCTCTCATATAGGATACCGGAATTTCCGGTTCTTTATTTTTAGTACACCTTGAATCGTTTTCTCATAAGACCAGCATGGCTAAACCAGTGCTGGATAACAGACTTTCATGCAAAAGTCCGCACCTACCCGTACTTGAACAGGTACGGACAAAGAAGGAGGATATATACTGCGAAAATTGGATATTGTCAACCAATATAATGCCGATCAGGACTCTCCATCATCAAGTATACCAATCTTATAACAACCTTTGAATTGAGGATGGCTAAAGCGCGCAGATTTTTATGGTTTCGGCGAACTAACGGTACGTCGTAACGATAAAAAATCTACAGCAACGAAGCAGGTAAGCGAACAGAGTGAGACTCCGGATAGGGATTTTTTACGTAGGGGCTGCCAAGAAATAAGTGGTATAATTTATAGGGCTCATCCGGTTATTGCGTACTTTGGAAAAGTTGAAAGAATTAACCCGGTAGAGATCATCGCTTTCGGTCGCCGCCCTGCGGCCTTATCGCCTGGGAACCACGGCTGACAGACAGGCCGTCCCTGGCCTGCTGTCAGTTGCGGACGTCCTATCCGCAACCCTCCGGGCCTGGTATGCTTCCCAGTCGGGCCTTCGTGATGCGCCCGCAAACGATGATCTCCACCTCTTTGGGTTATAGAAAAGTACGCTTTAGTCGGATGAACCATTTATAGTTATTCACTGACAGCCCCTAAGCCATCAATTATTATTGACACATCTGACTAATGTACGATATTGTTCTATGATATTGAAATGGTGAAAACAGCACACTTTTTAAGGACATACTGTGGCCTTTCGGCCCCTCACTCTGGGAAAAGATGGGTTTTCCAAAGGTACTTTTCAGGATTATCGAAAACAAGCAATGCCCTCTCTATGAATACGCGGATATTTTCAGTGTAACCGGTATTGCTATCTCCATCGTCAACGAGCAGGAGAATGCCTTTATCACCACTTCAATAGTGCATACCCCGATTGGAAAGAAGGTATGCAAGATATTAAACAGTGATCTTACCCGGATCATCATGCATTATGAACGGGGTGACAAGGTTCCAACCTGTCTGATTAGCTGCAGTGGATGTACCGGTTCGATCCGTTTGGAACACAGCAAGGAAGAAACCACCGACCTGCTCCCGGATGAGCCCTACTCCAACGAGTTGGGATCCATGTTGCATCTTATAAGCGATTTCGCCTTCTTTAAAAATATCGATCAGAAAAACCTCGACAAAGTCGTTCAGTTTTTCAGGCTCAACAAATACCAAAAAGACGAAATCGTCATTCGAAAAGGTGAGCCGGGAGGTTCCTTCCACATTATTGTCTCGGGCAGCGTTAGCGTCATCAACGAGGCGGGAATAACCATCTCCAAATTGGGAAAAGGTGAAGTCTTCGGCGAGATGAGCCTGATCTGCAATGAAAACGTAAGCGCCACCATTCAGGTTTATGAGCCGACATCCATCATCTCCATCGGCAGGGAAAACTTCCAAAAGATACTAGACCGCTACCCGACAATTCAGCTTTACTTCTCCCGGTTGATGGCAAGCCGTTTGAACAAATCGAACCTGATTCGCACCCAGGATCTCACCTCGGGAATGATTGGAAATCTTGCCGAGATCCCACCGGAGGCCCTCTTCCAAACCTTGAACATGAACAACAAAACCGGAATCCTGACCATCTCGGAACTGCCCAAGGGAACGGCCAGATTTTCCTTTAGACAGGGCTCTCTCATCAAAGCCAAGTATTTTGACTTCGTCGGAGAAACTGCCTTTTACGAAATCTTAAAAGAACATATTGGCCGGTTCAGATTTACGCCGGGCATTCCCCCGGAAGATTTCGAAGTTCCGGAGATCGGTTATTTTATGAAATTACTGATGGAGGGCATGCGCCGTTTGGATGAAGGCCGGGTGCGTAAGATCAATTAAAGACCCTGTTATTCTAATCTCCCGAGGTAATTGAAGGTCGGCAATTTTGCAACTCTTCCCGTAGCCGAGATCCTGTTGGTCAGATCCTGTATGCCTTTTTTATCCATGGGCAGGCCCGTGATATCCACCACACCATACCCAAGTCCCATTTCCTTTAATTCCTGCAGGTACGGAAGCAGCGAAAACCCACGGCAGGGCAGCGTTTGGGTCCCTCCCTCTTTTTTACAAATCGTAAAGGTCTCCCCCTTGGGGCTTACAAGAACACGGTCGTATTGAAAATGGTCGGCTGCAACCCGGGCCGTGAAAAGCGCCGGGGCGCCGAAAACGGGAATCCCCAGGACAAGCTTCGATCCCGACCCACCTCCCCCTCCCTTCAATTCTCGCCCCTCGTCCCTGTAGGACAGGATGAGTTGGCGCAGGGACTCGCGATCCAGTTCAATGGCGAGCTGCACCGCCTCGAGACCAGCCCCTCCGAGGACGCTCACGGCCTGGTCGTTCATCAAGTTGAGTGTATAATCGCCAAACAGATGCACCCGCTCTTTGCCAAATAGTGATATCTGGCTGATATGGGCTATCTGGAAATTCTTGAATCCTGACCGGATCAATGAGACGACGACCTTGCGAACCCGTCCCGATTCCGCCCCCAGAAGAACAGGCGGCAAGGCCCAGATCACATTTCGGGTCTGCCGTCCCATATACTGTCTGATACGACCGGCCTGGGCCACCATGGTTTTATCCATTGTCAGGACCAGACGATCAGGGGAAAAGGGTAATTTGCCCAGGACCATCGCCACGGAGTCGGTTTTCAGCCACAGCTCCAGACCTCCTCCGGTTTTGCCGCCCTTAGAGGTCGATGTCTTTTGCCCCCGGCCAGGGGCCGGAGCACTCTCAACCTTGCGCTCATTGACCGCATCTCCCCAAAGTCCAATATCTTTCTGGATAGCCTTGATACCTCGGCCCAGCATCTTCCTTTTCTGGACAAGCTCACGTTTGACTTCCTCTACTGCCAGACCCGGCGCAGCAGGCCCATCCGTCCCGGTGCGGACATCGACTTTATACACCTCTATCTTTCCCGGCTGTCTGCAGTTGACACCGGTGGGCAGAAGGAGCTTTACATTATCGCCTGCATTGGCCTGCTGGAGATGGCCCTTAGCGCCCATGATCTCTTTTAGGCGAAAGGCAAACCGCTCTCCCGAAGCCTCAAAATGCAGGCGGAGCCTGTCGCCGGTTGCGACCTGCTCCTTTAAAGAAATAAGCCCGTATTCTGTCTTGTTCTCCTGGGAAATGGTCTTTATTCGACCAAGATGAATCCCGGTATTACCGGAATGATACGGCGTTATCGCCTCCTTGGGACGAGGGCTGAAAAAAAATCCTGGGGCAACGGTCCGCCCCATTGCCTTGTCAATCAGGACAGCAATACATC
>CAWGGS010000062.1:0-35166 GCA_963822095.1 uncultured delta proteobacterium | reverse complement strand
AAACCACCATAGCCAGGCTGATTGAGAAAAATACCGCCCATGGTTTTTGCTATTTCAGTGCGGTTCTCACGAAGATTCAGGAGGTCAAAGCCCTCATGGAACGCGCCGATTTTCTCTTGAAAGCCGAAAGAAAAAAAACCATCGTCTTCGTCGACGAGATCCACCGTTTCAACAAGGCACAACAGGATGCTTTTCTGCCCTACGTCGAATCAGGCGCTATAATACTTTTTGGAGCAACCACTGAAAATCCGTCATTCGAGGTCATTCCGGCCCTCCTGTCTCGCTGTCATGTCTTTGTTCTCGATTCCCTGGAAGAGACCGAGATAATAGAAATTCTAAAAAGAGCCCTCGTCGTCATTCAAAAGGACATACATTTCGATGATGATGCGCTACAAGAGCTGGCCACAAGAAGCGGCGGTGACGCCCGCAAGGGTCTTAATCAGCTGGAGATGGTCTGTCGAACGGCATCCCGCGGAGAGAAAATCGACCGTGAGTATGTATTAAATGCAATTTCTACGACCTCTCTTTTTTACGACAAACAAGGAGAAGAACACTATAATCTGATCTCGGCACTGCACAAATCCTTACGGGGAAGCGATCCCCAGGCCGCCCTTTACTGGCTGGCAAGAATGCTCGAAGCCGGAGAAGACCCCATATATCTGATCCGTCGTTTGACGCGATTTGCCAGCGAAGACATAGGACTGGCCGACCCGGGCGCTCTGGTCCAGGCAACGGCCGCCAAAGATGCCGTCCATCTCCTGGGAATGCCGGAAGCCAATACGGCAATCGCCCAACTCACTATCTACCTGGCCACAGCACCAAAAAGCAATGCGGTTTACCTGGCCTACAATGCGGTCAAGAAAGATGCCCTGGCGACCAGTCACCTGAAGGTGCCGTTGCATATTCGAAACGCTCCAACCAAGATGATGAAAGATCTCGGTTACGGCAAAGATTACAAATACTCTCATGATTTCCAGGACAGTTATACCTATCAAAAATGTTTTCCGGACAAGATGCAGGAAAAAAACTATTACGTGCCCTCTGCCTTTGGTTTTGAAAAAGAGATTAAAAAGCGGCTTGACTGGTGGAATGGGTTGAAAAAACGGCAACTGGAACGGGAAAGCCCCGACAAAGTCGTCAGAAAAAGTGGGCAACGAGAAGTTACAGATGAAAAATGAAGAAATGACGAGGTATCTATGACTTCTTCTAAAAGGGTTTTTGAATACAAGCAGATCGAACTCTCTGACAGCCTGACGATCAACTATGTCGAATTCGGCTCCGGACAAGGAGATACGATTCTTTTCCTCCATGGATATGCCGATTCCTGGCGCTCCTTTGAGCGTGTCCTTCAGTCCTTGCCGCCTCATTACCACTGCTTTGCCTTGGATCTAAGAGGCCATGGCGACTCATCCAAGCCGAAAGGCAGCTACGGCATGAATGTTTTTGTTGATGATATCTCTTTGTTTCAACAGAAACTCGGTATTAATAAATGTACTCTGATCGGTCATTCCATGGGAAGTTTTATTGGGCAGATCTTTGCTGCGACCTACCCAATGCAAACTGAAAAATTGATCTTAATAAGCTCTTCTATTGCAGCAAAAGGGAACGACGTCCTTATCGAAGTACAAGACGAAATCATGGGCCTGAAAGATCCTATCGGCGAATCATTTATAGCCGAATTTCAGAAACCAAGTCTTCCTGTTCCCGCCGAGTTTATGCAAAATATCATCTCAGCAAGTAAAAAGATCCCCTCTGATATATGGAAAGCAGTATTTCTGGAGCTGCTTAAAACGGATACCGGAGATATCTTAAATCAAATCACATCGGAAACCCTTGTGCTATGGGGAGCAAGGGATGGAATCTTCGCCAAAGATGAACAGGCCCTCCTGACTTCAGGAATCAAGAATTCGAGCTTAATAGAATATGATGCAGGTCATGCTCTGCATTGGGAGATCCCCGTACAGGTCGCCCATGACATCGACCAGTTTCTGAGCAAGGAAAAATAACAGGGGGAAATTGTAGTCGCTATCTCTTAAAGGTATCGTTGTCTCCGAGGACAGGAAACAAAACTTTAGCGTTTTTTGATCCGAACTATTCCAACGAGTCCAACCAATCCTAGACCGAACAAAATCATGGTTGCAGGCTCCGGCACAGGTGACTGCCTGATACCGATCAGATCCTGAACAGTTGGACTTGTGAAGATAACAAAATTATTCATATCAAAAGAATGATTCGAAGTACTATTATATGAGGTTGCGATAGAAGATAACAAAGGTGAATTATTACCCAAAGCCTGGAAATTTCCGGACGAAAAATCAATACTGCCTCCTCCATCATAAACAAGGTCCCAAATTGCAAATTGCAGCGCCCAACTGTCCTTGGTATTGGTCAAGGAGCTGAACTGATTCATTAACCAACCCGCATCCTGGTATTTTTCGGCAACATCAGCAAGCAGATGAATATCGTATGAATATGATTTCCCAAGATAAACATCTTGATCAATTTCAATACAATAAACAGGCGTTGTAAAATTACTATCGGCATTAGAGCCGGTAAAACTACCCGCCAATCCGGTCTCTTTTTGGCCGCTAAATAACCAACTCGTGCTTGTCAAACTCGATGCAGAGTTGGAAATGTCCAGAACTATTGACTGACCTGAAGCGGTACCTGCATAGATGAGAATGATGACGAAGGCAGCCCATATGCTTTTTTTCATACTCTCTCTTCTTTTATTGATCATAAAAATCTTGGTCCTGATCTGTGGGAAGGTTAAACCCGAACCTATTAACCGGACACCCACATTTCTTCAGGAAAGTTCCTCACTTACCTTTTGGTAAGAGAAGAATCATAATAAAACCTATATTGTTAACCTCTTACATCTACAACAACCACTAACAGCGGGTTTGATTACATTCGTCGTAGTCCCACCAATTTCTTTTTTGTAATACAATCGAATCTCTTGTCCTTGGCTCTTGGCACGAATATTTTCAAATACATTCTTATTTACATATAGTTACAATATCACATAGTAGGCAAGAACCCTTATCAGACCATCTCCAACTTTTGGGAACAGTCCGATTTTGAATTGAATTTTGCAAAAGCAGTACCATAATGCTTTTGTCAATGCCTTTAATCCGACGTAGTCTTGCAAGCATTAAAGAATTATTCTAGATAACATGCTGTTTTTTCGTAAATAACAACACATTTTCTTCACACCTCATTATGGGAAAGAATCTGAAATTCTTTAATTACTGCAAGCTGGAAAACCGTAAAACAAGATAGGAGACAATCTCTGAAAGACTATCGGATGCGGAAGTTTCCCTTTGCCGGACATGTTTGCCCTCTGTTAAATGCTGGCAAAGATTGCCTTATATGCTTACTGATTTTTAGAAGACCTGTACAGCGGCAGACCTAAAAATTGCATCACCATAAACGAAGGAGTTCCCATGTCCCAAAAGCCATCAAACACAACTATTCGAGATAAAGACTCTGCCATCAATTGCTACATGGATATGGTTGCCAAAGAGGCAGAAAGATATGCGGCGGATCACACCTCCCCCATGTCTGACCTTCTCGAAGAGATAGAACATTTCACTCTCAACCAGACTCCTTATCCCAGTATGCTGACCGGTCGGGTGGAAGGTCGATTCCTGCAATTTGTTGTTCAGTTGTCCAAGGCCTTAACGGTTGTGGAAATCGGAACATTTACTGGGTATTCGGCGCTTGCCATGGCCGAAGCGCTTCCCCCGGAGGGCAAGGTGCTGACCATCGACAACAAGCCGGAACATGCCGCGATCGCCAAAGGCTTTTTTGGTAGAAGCCCTTTCGGGTCGAAAATCACTCAGCATGTGGGTGAGGCAATGGAAATCCTAAAGACCCTTCCGGATGCCACGACCGACCTTGTCTTTATCGATGCAGACAAGCGAAATTACGGTGCTTACTATCGGGAAGCAATGAGGATTCTTCGAGACGGTGGGTTGATCCTTGCCGACAATGCCCTCTGGTACGGACGGGTGTTAAATCCTCAGGACACGGACAGCAAAGCGATGGCGGATTTCAACGAATTGGTGGGAAAAGACGAACGGGTTGAGAAACTGTTCCTGACAATTCGGGATGGAATATATCTCATAAAAAAAGGTGTTGGGAACAGGCTAAGCCCTGGTCTCTAATGATCGAGGAAGGTCAACAACTCTTTGGTTATCCTGCCGTTGGTGGCCAGGATGCCGTTTTCCGGAAACGAGTTTCCTCCCTGAAAATCGCAGACCGTCCCTCCAGCCTCCTTGACCAGCAATACGCCTGCGGCAATATCGTAGATATTCAGGTTCAACTCCCAAAACCCGTCGAACTTTCCTGAAGCAACATAGGCAAGATCGACAGCCGCCGAACCACAACGCCTGACATCCCTGATAGCCGGCATGATCCTGTTCAGATAGACCATGTTGTTTTTTTCCCATCCGGCCCGTAAACAGGCAAACCCGGTACCGAGGACCGATTCCTTCATCCATCCTGTGCCCGATACTCGGATATCACGCTCATTGAGTTTGGCTCCCTTCCCGTTCTCGGCACTAAAAAGCTGTCCCAGGGCAGGAGCATGGACAACTCCCGCCTGGAGATCACCTCCTTTTTCAAAGGCAATGCTCACCGCATAAAACGGCTGTCCATGAACAAAAGAGGTCGTCCCGTCAATCGGATCAATGATCCAACAGCAGTCGCTCCCGCTCATACTGCGGCCGGTCTCCTCTCCAATGAAGGAATGATCGGGATATATCTTTTTGATTTCTTTTATCAGAAAATCCTCAACCTTCTTGTCGACCACGGTAACCAGATCACGTGGATTTTTGAACTCCACATCCGAGGCTGTTAGGTGTTCGGACCCTTCAAGGCACATTTGGCCTGCCTCCACAGCCAGCTTTTTCATAAATTCTATCATAGGCCCCGTCCTTTCTTTAACAAATATCTCCTTTTACGTACTGGTTCTTACACTCCAATGCTTTGTCCAACCCGAGGAACAATGGTTGCAAATCCATTGTTTCCCAGAAAATCGGCAAACGCCAGGGACTGATCCTCCTCGCCGTGAACAATTGCAATCCTGCCCACGTTAAGATTGGATTTTTGTAAAAAGCGCAAAAGATCATTTTTGTCGCCATGGGCACTGAAACCGCCGATCTTTTCGACCCGTGCCCGCAACGGGTATTCCTTGTTGAAAAAACGTAAAATCGGTGCCTGGCCTTTCCGCCCCCGTTCTTCGAATGCCTTCCCCTGTTCCAATATCCGCCGTCCAAGGGTGTGTTCTGCCATGAATCCGACAATCAGGATTGTATTTTTTCCATTATGAATCTTATGGCGGAGATGGTGCAAGATACGACCCGCCTCACACATACCCGAGGCTGAGATGACAACATGCGGCCGATCTTCCCGAGTCAGGTTGATGGAGTCCTCAACCGACCGGGTAAAATTGACCTGGTTGAAAGAAAACGGGTTCTCTCCTTTACGTAGAAATGTTTCGTGAGTCTCCAGGTCATAGACCTCAGGATGCTGTCCGAAAACAGTGGTTATATTTGTAGCCAGGGGGCTATCGACCCAGACGGGCACCCGTTGAACACTTCCCTCGTCATAGAGCTCATGGATCATATAAAGGAGTTCCTGGGTCCTCCCGTAGGCAAAGGATGGAATGAGAACACTTCCGCCTCGGTTGATGGTCTCGTTTAGTATCTTTTTTAAACGGGGTTTCATGTCTATAACCGGCTCATGCTCTCTGTTTCCGTATGTGCTTTCCATAATCATCAAGTCAATATTTCTGTCAGCCTCGGCAAAATCAAGAGCCGGATCCCTGATGATCGGCTTGCTGAAACGGCCGAGGTCACCCGTATAACATACGGTCTTTACTTGTCCGTTGCCTTTAAACTTGAGGATGCTTATTGCCGACCCGAGGATGTGACCGGCTTCATAGAAGGTACAGGTCAATCCTTTGCCGATGGTCACCTCTCTCCGATATGGAATACCCTCGAAGTATCCGAGGGCCTGATCGGCATCGGCACCGGTATAGAGAGGGGTAACGCTGTTCAAGCCATATTTTTCGATGATCTCGTCTATTACCTCAGTATTCAGTTTATGGTGGTTGCTTTTCAACACCTTTTTGATGGCTGTCATATCTTTATCGTCGAGAACACCTCCATTTCCCGACTTTATCCGTGCCATGGTGCTGCGGACGCTTTTGTAGTTCAAATACTGAGCATCCGACTCCTGAATCTTGGCAGAATCAGGCAGGAGATAGGCACAGGCATCAACGGTAACCCGCGTACTAAACACCCGACCGTTAAATGCCTTTTTGGTCAGGACCGGGATCCTCCCGGAATGATCGATATGGGCATGGGACAGGACCATATTGGTCAACATGGCAGGATCAAAAGGAAGGACCCGATTTTTTTCGGCAGCCTCTTTTCGTCTTCCCTGGAACATCCCACAATCGAGCAGTACCCTGTCTTCGTCGGTGTAAACAAGGTGCATCGAACCGGTCACCTCTCTGACAGCGCCCAAAAACGTAACATGCATGGCAGGACTCCTTACAGTTAAATCTTTTGAAAAACCACCCCATTTCCATTCACCCCCGAATGGAAACGATTTTTTTATCTTTAATAGATACGTGAGGAGTAGGGAAGGAGTAATTGAGAACTTTTTTCTGTTCTTCAGAAAAACTGAGGAATACTTTGTTCATCTCCCCATAAATCAACCGGGATATGACACAGTGTAGTGTGAAATGATGGGCTTAGAAAACTTCGTTCCCGATTTGGTTAGAAGTGCTGTTAAAATTCAACTATACTACCACGAAAATGGCGGATTAAATCGTGCCTGGCGGGGCCACGATCAGACTTAGATTGACCGGAAAGCCGATCTCTCAAAGCAGCCTATAGGACTTTCATAATAAGAGTATCAACTCCGTTTTCGACCAGGGACAGTTTCTTGGCCAGTCCGTAGGAGAGATCCACGTCCCGTCCAGCAATATACGGCCCTCGATCGGTCACGGTTGCCATGATTGTCTTTCCGGTACGCGGGTTATTGAGTTCGACCCGGGTTCCCAGGGGGAGATCTTTATGGGCTATGGTGTTTGCATACATATCATAGGGAGCGCCATTTGCCATCGGTTTCCCTTCGAAGTCCTTACCGTACCAACTTGCAACCACCTGACTTGGAGGTTGGGGCTCAGCCATTTTTACCTTGATTTTCCGGCCTACCTGAATCAGATCGGGATTCTCAATGCCGTTATCTTTGGCTAGATCATGCCAATCCACATGAAATTTCCCAACGGCCAGTCCCCAAAGGGTATCTCCCGGTTTTACTGTATACGTAACATAATCTGCGGACTGCCCTGCGGACTGTTTTTCGGCTTCTTTTTTCTTGGAAGCTTGCTTGAGATGCGAAGCAAAGCTGCTCTCGTTGACCTTGAGATCTGCTCCTTCCCGTAAAAACCAGTGACCGTTTTTCTTAGATCTGCCGACCGCTTCCGGGTTCTGCCTTTTCAAAGACTGCCAATCCATATTGAGATGTCTGGTAACCCAGGTGATGGTATCACCCTTTTTTACATGATAGGTAAGCATCGAAATTATCAGTCGCGTTGAATTTATACCTATGAGGATACGCTCATGGAGACCGGTCCCCGCTGCCTTCCAACACTTCGTACACGTATGTATCGGCAAAAACGAAAATATCTTTACAGGAGACAGGAGACAGGAGACAGGAGACAGGAGACAGGAGACAGCGAAATTCAGATCACTACTGATGTCAATGGTCTTTGGGGGCGGATTTAAAAACCAACCCCGTTTTTTCAGCGGGTTGGTACAAGATGCTCTCCCTCATAGATGATCCCGGAGTTTCTCATGTCACACAAAGTGAGCATCTTGCCCAGGTGACAGCGTCAACAAGAGTCTGAAAAGAACCTTTTGCCTCTATTTCAACGCCTCGGCTATGGAATCACAGACATAGTCGATATTATTCGAGGTCAAGCCGGCAAGATTGATCCGTCCACCGGCAACAACATAAATGCCCTTCTTCTCCTGCAACCAGGCAACGACCTCATCGGTTATCCCGATAAAGGAGAACATCCCCCGCTGCTCTTTAATAAAGGAAAAATCCTCAGTAACCCCACGCTTTGCCAGTCCGTCAACCAGAGCATGACGCATGGCGACTATACGTTCACGCATGGCATTCAATTCACCAAGCCATTGTTCTTTCAGGCCGGGATCGCTAAGTATTGTAGCCACCACCAGACCTCCATGGGCAGGAGGATTCGAGTAACAGACTCGTATGGTCGTCTTAAGATGACTAAGCGCCACGACCGATTCGTAAGCATTGGGACTGACGATGGTCAGTGCCCCGGTCCGTTCGTTATAAAGGCCGAAATTCTTGGAAAAGGAACTGGCGATAAAACAATCGATTCCTGCTTCCGCAAAGGCCTCAACAGCAAACCGATCTGCTTCTATTCCTTGTCCCAACCCCTGATATGCAAAGTCAAGAAACGGCATCCAGCCTTTCTCCTTTGCTATTTCGACTACCTGTCGCCATTGATCCGGATTAAGATCAACTCCGCTCGGGTTGTGACAACAGGCATGCAACAAGACAACATCGTCCTCCGGAATGGTCTGGAGACAGGAGATCAATCCCTCGAAATCGACCTTCCGGGATGTTTGATCGTAGTATGGGTATTCTTCCAGCGGAAAACCGACAGAACCGAAGACACCTTTGTGATTAGCCCAGGTCGGGGTACTCACCCATAGATGAGCGTCGGGTTTAAATTTTTTCAACAGATCCGCCCCAACACGCAAGGCTCCGGTACCACCGGGTGCATGAATTGTTGCCGCACGCCGGGAGGATATAATCTCACACTCATCTCCGAACAGTAACTGTTGTACACCAAGTGCATAGGCGGGATCTCCAGAGATCGGAAGATAACTCTTTGAATTTTCCTTTCGTAAAAGGACTTGCTCGGCAGCTTTTACACAGTTCAGTATCGGTGTTTTGCCAGTATCATCTTGATACACACCGACGCTAAGATTAACTTTTTGCGGATTGGACTCATTATTAAAGGCCTCGGTCAATCCCAGAATCGAATCGGCGGGTGCCGCTTTGATATTCTTCCACATATTCCCTCCGGAAAACAAAATCTATATAAAAAAGCGAGCCAAAACGTTAATCATTTTCCTGGAAAACTGTCAACAGGAATACTCAATAAATCAACCGTTTTTTCTAAGTTCCCTTAATTAACGTGGAATTATCAAAAAAAATCCAAGAAAAAATTTCTATTTATTTTTTCGTTATTTCTTGATATTGCAAATTTTCGACTGGACAGAGTGCTACTCGGTAGTATATATTTCGAGCATTTTATGCCACGCGGTAGTATATTGTTAGCAACGAACAAGGAAAATATGTGTATATTCACATACCCGATATCTCCTGACTCGAGTACGACAATGTATAAAAGATAAGAAGCAACTCCCAAACTATATTGCTTTGGCAATTGAACCAAAAGGGAACAAATGCAATGGATGAAGCCTTAATTTTAGAAAAACTGGATAACCTTTCCAATGAGATTCACACTTTGAAGGCTGGTGTTCTGGCAGAGCTGAAGCAGGATATGATGCCTATCGTTCACCAGACCGGTCCGCTGGTATCGGATTGTCTCTCAGAGCTGGATCAGGAAAACAGAAGAGAAGACCTTGTACATTTCATGAGAAATCTCGTCCTGAATGTCGAGACCCTGAACAGTCTTCTGACGTCGGTCAAAGGCGCGATGGAACTTAAGGATGAATTTGAGCCCATTGCCAAACTGATTATCCCCAAGACCACCGAAATATTCGCACAGATTGACGGACAATATGATCCCGACGAATTGGCAGCTCTTTTCAGGAACACCATCGGCAACATACACCATTTCAACACCGCCATCGGTTTATTAAAATCAACGATGGAGTTGAAAGAGGAAATTGAGCCTATTGCTAAACTGACACTGCCGAAAATCACTGAATTTTTCAGCGAAGTCGGAGGAGCCCTCAAGGTTGCCGGAACTGCGATGGAATCTTTGAAGGATTTCAATTGTACACCGGAACAAGCCGACGCGATGAGCGAGGTTATTCGTGACATCGATCTTAGCAAATCACAAAAGATAGGACCTATTGGGGCCTTTAAGAAACTCAATGACCCCAAAGTGCAGGAAGCCCTTGGGGTCATGTTTACCATGCTTGAGGCCTTTGGTGCATTGGTTCAGGCCCACAGAGAAAACGCATGAAAAATTGACAGGAGGTACAAAAATCATGAAGAAACTCGTCATCCTCGGTGCCGGTTGCGGTGGCACAATGATGGCCAATAAAATGAGAAAACATCTTGATCGAAATGAATGGAATATTACGATCATAGATAAGGACAACATCCACGACTACCAGCCTGGTTATCTTTTCGTCCCTTTCGGTATCAATACAGAAAAAGAGATCCGGAAAACCAAGCGGGAATTCATCAAGCCGGGAATCGATTTTGTCATCTCAGAATTGGTCAATGTCGACTGGGACAAACAGGAAGTAAGCACCGCCACCCAAGGAAAATTTCAATACGACATCTTGGTCATGTCCACCGGATGCGATGCCCTCCCGGAAGAGGTTGAAGGTCTGGCCGAGACCTGGGGAAAAGATGTCCACGGATACTACCGCTATGACGACTGCATCGCGCTGAAAAAGGCCCTGGCCAAATTTGATGGCGGTAAGATGGTTATCAATGTCTCTGAAATGCCTATCAAATGCCCGGTTGCACCTCTTGAGTTCGCTTTCCTTGCCGACTGGCATTTTCACGAGCGTGGTATTCGCGACAAGGTAGAAATCGAGTTCGTCACTCCCTTGACCGGCGCCTTTACCAAACCGGTTGCAACGAAAGTGTTGACGGCTGCCTGCGAGCAAAAAAACATCAAGATAACCCCGAACTTTGCCCTTGGAGCCGTAGACGGCGAGAAAAAAGTGATTCAGGCCTACGACGGGGCCGAGGTCGACTACGATATGCTGGTTTCCATTCCACCGAACTTCGGATCACAGGTCATGATTGATTCCGGTATTGCCGACCCCATGGGGTATATCCCGGTTGACAAACATACCCTGCAGCCAAAAGATCGGGATAATGTCTGGGTCCTGGGCGACGGAACAAACGTTCCAACCTCCAAGGCCGGAGCGGTAGCCCATTTTCAGGCTGATGTCCTGGAAGAAAACATCATGGCGTATATCAACGGGGAGGCTCAGCTGGCGCGTTCGGATGGGCATGCACTCTGATTCATCGAATCAGGCTTCGGGAAAGCCTACGTCATTGATTTCAATTACGATATCGAGCCAGTTGTCGGACAATACCCGTTCCCAAGCATCGGCCCCATGGGTCTGTTGCAGGATACGGAGATGAATCACCTTTCAAAGCTCTTATTCAAATGGGCCTATTTCAACCTGCTGCTGGCAGGTACCTGGCTCGGGCCACCTGCACTCCAGCTTGCCGGGAAACGCCTGAATATGATTAAGAAAAAATAGATTATAGACAGGAACATGTCAAGTCAAAGCCCTGCATCCGCCCATGGCGGTTACAGGGCTTTTTTTATCTGATTAGCCTTGAGTCCCAACCCATCGAAACAAAAGGGAGTGAGCTGTAGTTGACCAGTTGTGGTAATTAGAATATTTTATGAAAGTTCCTTAATGTTTTCTGATTACCACTAATGTTCAGTAACTAATCCAGGGTGCGAGCTGTTTGTTTCGCGGAACGCCATAAACCCATTCTTGGGGGCTTCACTGCAGCCGTCCAGGCTGCAGAGACCCGAGAAACGAACAGCTCACACCCTTCCTTTCCGATAGGCTGAGTTTCAGTGGTAATCAGATAATGTTTTGTTTCGGTCAACCGGTCCGGTCAAGCCATGCCGGTCTATTGGATCAGGGCATCGACACAAATCCGATATGTCCGGGAGCTGACATGGCCGCACACCGCAACCTGCGCCTGTTTCAGGAGACGTCCTTCAACCGATGAGGCTTGCCGTACCTTTTCAACCGACAGGAAGCGTTTCTCAATGGTCTGGAAATCATAAAAATGAAGTGTTCCTCCGCGGCGGAGCATCGATAAAGCAGTCCCAAGATGTCTTTCAGCTGTCCTCGGAAGTGGCAGAAGAACACGATCAAATGTCTTACTCAGTAGGGGGGCCGTTTTTTCAACATCTCCTAGATGAAAAATTACATTTTTTATCCGTCTATTGGCCTGTAGACTTTTGAGTGCAAAAAAGTGCGCATCAGGATTTTTCTCGATACCGACTATTTCCCTGGCCATACTGTTGGCGGCAATGACCAGGGGATAAGCTCCGATACCCGAAAACATCACCAAGATCTCCTCGCCGTCTTCGACCTGCCCTGCAATACGTTTTCGCTCATTGCTGCTGCGAACCGAATAATAAACCTTTCCGGGATCAAGGAAGAAGCGAACTCCGTTTTCTCGATGCTGTGTTTCAGTCACTTCCCCGCCACCGATCACTTCAAGGGAAATGGTCCGGAATTCGCCATCATAATGACCAACCCGTTTAGCAACTGTTTTGACGTTTTTGTGAAGTTTGAAAATTGCCTGCGCAATCTGATCTTGCCTATCCACAAGCTCAGGGGGAATAATTATGATTGCGATATCGCCTACAATATCAAAAGAACTTACCAGAAACGGCCTTTCCGTCTCGGTCAGAACTCCTTGCAGGATATCCTTCAGCTTCATGCAGGTTCCATCCCTCATCTTAACAGGCATACCCGGGCCTTGATATTTTTTTCTTTCAACCACCGCTTAATGATAAAGCAAGAATGCAGGGAAGATAAAACAGTATCAGTGAATCTTCTGCGACACTACCCCTTTCAGGACAGTCGGTGCCGACCGACCATGTGCCCCTGCAACCAGGTTATCATGCCCAGGCCCCTTGTATATTCCCGCTCCTTTGACCATGATAGAATTGTAACCGGCGGTTAATCTTTTCGGATCCAATGCCGTGCGGTTTTTACAGGCAACATGTTTACAAAAGCGTCCATCAGTCAGGATGTCAAGAAGGAAATCCATAAACTCATAATCGTGATCCGGCCAGGCAACCTTCGGGCCCCGAGGTCCGTCATACATCCAGATATTTTGCGTGTAGTCCCCACCGGGAGTCCTGAGCGTGTAACCTAGCTTCTTATAGGTATACGGGCCACGATCCAAAGGTGGAACATGATCGCTGGTCACCAGAATCAGGCCTTTCGGATCCATCTTTCGAAGACGAATCAGATAATCAGCAAGTGCTCCCGCCCGGTAGTAGAACTGTTGTATTGCCCGGTAGGTGAGCGAATTCTTGCCAACACCTTCAACATCCACCATACATGGGAACCGTTTCGTATCAATTTCATGGGGAAGGTGACCGTAGATCCCGAGAACATAGTTGAGAAAGGGTTTTCCCTTTGCAAGTAATTTCTTTACATAGGAGAGGTTTTGAGTGAAGAGATCACCGTCAAATATATAGCTGTCGGCCTTATCATATTTCAGGTAAGTAGGCCTTTTTTCAGCAAAAACAGAGGGAAAATTCACCTCCTGAAAGCCTAATGATTTATATGCTTTTTCAGAATTAAAGAAATCCGGCCGATAGGACTGGGTGGCGATTGTCCGATATCCGACCTTAGTCAGGAGATCCGGCAGACAGGCGGTGGGGCTTCCATCCATCAGGTTAAATTCAGCCGCCGAGTACAGTTTAAGCGCCGGGACCCCGCACAAGACCTCAAATTCCACCTGAGCCGTCCCACCTCCGAAGACAGGGGATTGGGAAATATGCATTTTTTTACGAACGACCGCAAACCGTTTCGGAGCAGGCGGAGTTCTAAACTTCAGCGCCGAAAACCGTGACGGATCAAGAAAGGATTCAAGGACAACAATATGAATATTTCGTTCATCATGTAAAGCCTCTTTAAGCACGTCAGGATCCCTATCAGGATCAATAATGATCGGCAGCGATGCCATATCCTCCAAGGCCTTGTGTTTGGTCGCGGCAAACAAATACAAAGAGGTTACCCGTCCCATCAGTGCGCAGGTCCAACGCTCTGACCAGGGTATGACGTAAACACCCAGTTCTTCTGTGATGTGTAAAAACTGTTCGGGCATCGTGTACGCCGATATCGGAGGGACCGCAGCAAGAGCCAGGAGAAGCAAAGGGACCACCAGTTCTCTGAAATGCCGTTTGAGAAGATAGGAAAAAAGGATTATCCAGGCCGCTATTGTCATAAAACCCGCCACACTCACCCAACCGGGAAGGACGCTGAGACCCTCGGGCAAAAGAGAGAGATCATCGAGTTTGACCACATTTTGCATGAAGATATAGTACAGATCCATGCCGACGTAGACGATAATGATCGGAATGGCGGCAATCACCGCCCGCAAGAGACAGGGACGCATCAGATAAAGAAGGGATGCATAGACAAGTGTCAGATATGGCAACTCAACCCGAAAAGCCCTGGAAAATTCATCAATCCCTCCCAACGACGCAAAAGTGCGAGAGAGAGCAAACACTGCCAACCCAACGAGCAGATAGGGAGCAACTGCTGCCGATAAGCTCTTGTGAAATATTCTTTTTTTCACGATTGAATCATCTGGCAAGGCGTAGCTCCTGGCCGTTTTATGGGATGGATGCGTAGCCGATCGTTCATAAAAATCATGGGAAAATGTATAATTATGTATTTAATTGAGTAGAGGTATGCGATGATTTTCCTGTTGGCTCAGGAGAACATTTTGTATCCGTAATGAGTTGGTTATTCCCTGGGTTTTCACCCTTTGAGCGGATCGATATGGTCCGCTATCCCGCGTCGCTTTTGGGAAAGGCAAATACAAGGAAGAGCATGGCCTTTCCCAAGTCTCTTCGACTAGCAGGCCATCTCAATCCGTGAAATTTGTCTAGCGACAGTACGTAACAAATCACTTCATACGTTGGGTTACGATCATCATCGACGAAAGATTCTCTTTTCGACAACGCATTTCCAATGATCCTGCCTCATTGGCTTGCATAAGCTATCCGATAATTTTCTCCTCTGCAAGCTCATTTAGGGTTCTTCCGGATTAAGAGTACTTATCTATAACGCGGGAGGCGGAGGACATCTCTGAAGGACGCCTCGCGGAGGCCCGAAGGTATTCCACACAAGGCCCGGAGGGCTGCGGATAGTAGTCCGCACCTGACAACACGCCAGGGAGGGAAGCCCTGCCTGTCAGCCGGGGTGTACCGGCGATGAGGCCGCAGAGTAGGGTCCGGAAGCGATGCCCTCTGCCGGATTGTTCCTTTCAGCTTTACAAAAGTACGCTTCATTCGGATGAACCTCATTTAGATACTTTTAGAGACACCAACCATAAGAGTTCGGCCTAATGAAATTAAGTTTCAATGGAAATTAAAGATTTTTCTACTGAAAAATTAAAAAAACGAAAAATTCCTCACATAATAATCTTGGTCTGGAAAACTTGCATTTCAGGACCAATCACAACCGCATTTTTCATTGACACGACCCTTGCTTTGAAATAGAGACAGGGAAAAGGTTTCTGGTTATCCAAAAGGTGTTTGTATCTCCCATGACCATGTCGTTTAAGAAAATCTTCTCTCCAATATCTCTGCCGATCATCTTCTTTCTTTCGGCAATCATCATTGGAGCACTTCTCCTTCATGCGCCCTTCAGTCATGGCGCACATCCACTGTCGCTGCTCGATGCTCTTTTTACGTCAACCTCGGCTGTCTGTGTAACCGGGCTGACTACGGTCGACACCGGAACTGTTTTCACCCGGACCGGACAGGTTATGGTGGTGACACTCATCCAACTGGGTGGGCTCGGTATCATGTCCTTTACCAGTCTGGCCGTCTACCTCTGGAAGAAACGCGTATCGCTGAACGATCGAATTGCCGTCGGCCAGAGTCTTCTAAACGATGCCAATTTTCACCTCGGCAGCTTTCTGGTCCAGATCGTGGTGGTCACCACTGTTATCGAGTTTGCCGGGGCAACCCTGTTGTATATCGCAGCACCCACTAAATTCCCCCCTTTTTCCGCTCTTTTTCATGCCGTCTCCGCCTTTTGCAATGCCGGCTTTTCACTTTATTCCGATAGCCTCATGTCGGTCACCGGAAACTGGACTGTCAATTTCACTATCATGGCATTGATCATCCTCGGTGGATTGGGCTTTTCAGTAATTGTTGAAGGAAAGAACTTTCTGGGATCATTTTTCATGCGGCAACAGAGGAAAAAAAGACTGAGCTGGCATTTTAAAATCGTCGTCCGGACCTCCATGTTTCTGATAATTATCGGTGCTGTCTATATCTATTTTTCAGAGTTCGTCCTTTTCAAAAGCTACTTGAAGACTCCTGAAGCGATTTTGGCCTCTCTTTTCCAATCGGTTACCTGTCGAACCGCCGGATTCAACACCTTGAACATCGGGGACATGACCAATGCCTCCCTTATCTTTATGATCTTTCTGATGTTGGTAGGTGGCTCCCCTGGGTCCTGTGCCGGAGGCGTCAAGGTAACCACTTTTCGGGTCTTATGGGCCTTTATCCGGTCTCATATCAGAGGGAGTAAACAAGTGGTTATCGGTAACTATGCAGTGGATAACGATACGATCAACAAATCACTCATCCTCGTTTTCTTCACACTGGTACTTATCTTTGTTTCCGTGATTCTTCTCGATTTCTCAGAGGGCGGAGGAGTACCGCATGCCCAGGTTCGCGGACAGTTTTTAGAATTGTTGTTCGAGGCTGTCTCAGCCTTTGGTACTGTCGGACTGTCAACGGGTCTGACTGCACAATTATCACCTTTTGGTAAATCCATCATCATTTTATTGATGTTTATCGGTCGTCTGGGGCCTCTTGTCCTGCTCTCGGCTATCCAGTCATTTCAATCCAACATTCTTTACTTAAGACCGGAAGAAAAACTCTCCATAGGCTAGGAGGGAGTAACGTATGAAAACACAGGTTGGTGTCATCGGTTTAGGAAAATTCGGTATGAAATTCGGAGAGATCCTCACCGAACACGGGAACGAAGTTCTGGGGATAGATAACGATCCGGACCGGGTACAGGATGGGCAACGCGCCCTGACCCAGGTCTTTCAGGCCGACGCCATGAACAGAACCGCCTTGGAACAGATACGAATCCACGATCTTGAATGCGTCCTTGTGAGCGTCGGAGACTCCATTGCAGCCAGCGCCATGATCTCGATGTATCTGAAAGAAATGGGAGTTCCCAAGGTTTGGGTAAAAGCGATCAACAGAGATCATGAAAACCTGCTGCGCAAGATCGGGGTCGACGAGGTTATCATTCCGGAATATATGGCGGCCAGCACCATGGCCAACCGGATCGCCATGCCGGGTTTCATCGAACATCTGTCATTCGACAAAACAATGGGTGTACAAGAGTTTCTGATCAACAACTGGGCGGGCAAAAGTCTGCGCACGCTGGATATCACAAACACCTTCGATGTCCAGGTCATCGCCGTTCGAAGCAACGCAACAAGCGACTACCGCTATATCCCCAAAGCCGACCAGGTCTTCAGCAAAGGGGAAAGATTCGTCGCTGTAGGGAAAATTTCCCAACTGGCAAAGATCAAACCGTAACTCCATAATCCGGCAAGGGACACTTCACATCGGCTCCGCCTCCCTTCGCTTCACCTCCAGGAATGATCCCGAAAATGATGATAAAGGGATAAGCCCTTTATCGGTTTTTCCATTTCACGGACGGCTTTTTATCCAAGAAAGCCTTTATCCCGCATTGTGCATCCTCCGACAGATTGTTCATCGTCATGGTATGTTTTGCAAAATGAAAGGCCTTGTTGTCACTTTGATCAATTTGGGCATAAAATCCCTGCTTGCCAATACTTATGGCGAAAAAGCTGGCTTCACTGATTTTTTCTGCTAGCGCCAGGGTTTTATCCTCCAGATCTTCCAATGGGACCACCTTGTTTACCAGACCAAGGTCTTTGGCTTCAGTCGCCGGAAATTCCCGTCCGGTCAGGAGCATTTCCATGGCCATCTTTCTTCCAATAGCTCTTGAAATTGTGACCATGGGCGTCGAACAAAAGAGCCCGATCCTCACCCCCGGCATGGAGAATCTCGCATTTTCTCCCGCGACGACCAAATCACACCGTGCAGCAAGCTGACATCCTGCCGCGGTGGCTATCCCCAGTACTTATGCGATGACGGGTTGGGGAATTTCATGTATCAACTGCATTATCTTGGTACATTGATCAAAGATGAACTTGTACTCCTTGGCTCCTGAATCTACCATCTCAGAAAGATAGTGCCCAGAACAGAAATGCTTACCGGCAGCCCGTATAATTACCACCTTAAACGTTTCGTCGACTGATACCTTTATCAGGACATCTATTATCTCTTCTATCATCCGTTTTGACAGAACATTTATAGTCTTGAGGCTGTTCATGGTAAGGATTCCAGTCGAACCTTCAACAGAAAGTATTATCTCCCGATATTCCATTTATTCCTCCACACATATTTTATTTTTTTTCGTTGTATCAACGAATCTTTTTAAAGCTCTGAATATCCCAATTGATTATTCTTCAACAAACTTCCTCATTAAAAGACCGTCATAATATGTACCTTCAATCTTCAGATCACGCTGCAAAGTCACCAATATCTTAAATCCCCCCCTTCAAATAGAGTTGAATCGCCGCAATGTTATCCGAGCGAACCATAAGATATATAATTTCGGAATTATCTTTTCCTTCAGATCCCACAACCGGCTCACTGGACTCGTAGCGTTTCCACCATTTGTCCGAAGTCGTTTGTCCATCAATATCCTTTTTAACATGTCTTAATAATTGTATATTCTCAGATTAATGACAAATCAACGGGATCAGCAATTAATTATTTGAAAATTATAATTGCATTATTTTTTTAGGTTGAATATACTGTTTTAGTTTTTAATTATATTATAATATTATAATTTAGTTTAATACTACATTGCATCATAAAAAATATACTGCATGCTGATGCGTAACCTTTTCCTTTAGGAGGTGTGACATGTTTAGAAGTAGCCTGATTTTGACCGTTTTGGTGGTGGTTTGTGTATCATTTGGCCTTGCCGTTGCCAGTGATAAGGGAAACCCAAAGAGGGGAAAATATCTCTGGAAAACAAGTTGCAAGGCATGCCATGTTCAAGGTGCTGAAGGTGGCGTGCTCTCTCCCAGTACCAAGACAATAAAATTCTGGACCGGTTTTTTTGATACCAAAAATGCAAACCCCGTCATCGAGGAAAAGTGCAAAAAATTTCCCGCAAAAAACATGAAAGATATCCGGCAATTCATGATAGATCATGCCAAAGATTCCGATCAGCCTGAGACGTGCGGGTGATCAAAGGCGATAAAACTCTTGGGACACAAAAAGGAATTCGAAACAGCAAGTTAAAGACCACGTTGCAGACATTTATCCTTAGAAATAAAGATTTTCTGCTCATTGCCTGTTCCGGATTTGCCCAAAATATCGGCTTATGGAATTCTGATTACCCCCGAAACTCAGCCTATCGAAATGGAAGGATCTGAGCTGCTCGTTTCCCGGGTCACTGCAGCCTGGACGGCTATGCAGCAGAGCCCCAGGGATGGGTTTATAGCATCCCGGAAAACGAACCGCTCACACCCTGGATCAGTAGCTGAACAGCAGTGGTAATGAGATAGAGAATTGTCACAACGATTGGATGGGAGGAGATCGGCTTTGACTCTTAAGATAGCAAAAGGGATAAGCAGACGTAAATTTATGCTGCTTTCGGCCTGTGCCGCGGCTGGAGTTGGCACCGGATTGGTTGGGAAAAGGTTTCAGTCTCTGGCTTTGGCCAAACATACCATTCCCATCTCAGACCTAGGGAATAGAGATGTCTTTACCAGTTGCGGTATGTGTGTCAATAAATGCGGCGTTATTGCCCGTGTGAGAAATGGGGTGATCGAAAAACTCGATCCCAATCCACACTTTCTCAAGAGTCGGGGGATGTTGTGTGCTCGAGGCAATGCCGGAATAGATGCCGTCTATAGCCCTGACAGACTTAAGCACCCAATGATCCGGACCGGCAAACGTGGAGAGGGCAAGTTTCGTAGAGCCACATGGGACGAAGCACTTGACCTCGTCGTTAAAAATTTATCGAATCTGGCAGACAAGTACACCCGTGCCGGCACTGTTTTTGTCTCCACGGAAGGTTTTCAGGAACATTTTTTCACGACCTTTGCCGAATGTTACGGCTCTCCCAATACCCTTCGTCACCCTTCTCTCTGCCTGGCTTCAAACATTCAGGGGTTCGGGGCAACCTATGGGACCAATCCTACCCCTGATGTGTTGAATGCGGATTATATCATCATGTCGGGCGCAAACCGAAGTGAGGCCCTGGTCACCCCAGACAGCATTGATATGCTCACAGGTGATGGAGGCCGACGAAAACTGGTCTACCTGGATCCTCGTTTTACCAAAACGGCAGCAAAGGCGGATGAATGGTTTCCAATACGTCCGGGAACAGACATGGCCTTTATCCTGGCAATGATCAATGTCGTAGTCAAAGAAAACCTCTATAACCATAAAGTCGTGGAAAAACAGACTGTGGGCTTTGACAAACTCGTTCCTCACATTGAGACCTACACCCCTGAATGGGCGGCAACAAAATGTGAAATTCCGGCTGCAGATATTCGTCGGATAGCCCGTGAGTTTGCGATGGCTGCGCCTAAAGCTGTTTATTATCAGGGGCGTCGCAGTTCCTTCTTTGATAACGACACCCAGATGCGACGAGCCATGGCAATTCTCAATGCCGTTGTCGGCAACTGGGACACCAAAGGCGGCATGGTTCCAAACAGCCGAATTCCCCTCCAGGGTCATGAATATGTTGCCCCCTACTATGAAGATGTTCCTGATCGTCTCGAAAACGGTACAGCCTCCTATCTCTCGGAAAAGGATGGCTCCTGGAAATATTTTCGAGATCGGGTATTGGAAGGAAAACCCTATCCGGTTAAAGGCATGATGGTCTACAAGCAGAATCCGCTGGTATCCGTTGCCAATCGTGGAAAAACCCTAAAAATGATGGAACAGATGGAATTCATCTGCACCATCGATATTACCATGAATGATACGGCCTACTATTCAGATGTCATTTTGCCTGAAGCGACCTATCTGGAGCGGGAAGACCCCATAGAATCCTTGGGGGGAATTCTCCCGATGGTGGTTTGGCGGGAGCCTGTTATAAAGCCGATGTATGAATCACGATCAAATCTGTGGATCATACAACAGCTCGCCAAACGAATGGGGGATGAAATTTATGCATCGTTTAATTTCACTATGAAGGAATACCGGGAGCATCAAACAAAAAACAATCCTGAGATATTGAAGGTATTGAAGGAAAAAGGTGTCTATTACGAAAAAGAGACACCCACCTATGGAACAACCTTGGGAAAGAAATTGCGTACAAGGAGTGGCAAGATCGAGATTTATTCCGAAAAATACGCAAAAAAAGGACTTGATCCTTTACCTGTGTACAACGATCCGACCAATGGCTCCACTGGACAGTATCGTCTCATTCTTGGGCGCAATGCCTATATGACTCACGGAACGACAGCCAATAATGCCTATCTCAGTGAACTGATGCCTGAAAATCATATCTGGCTGCACAGCTCGGAGGCGAAGAAGAAAGGCTTCAGAGATGGCCAGATGGTGAAGGTCAAGAGTCCTATTGCAACAGAGATGCTCCGTCTTCAGGTCACTGAAAAAATCCGCCCTGACTGTGTCTATCTCTCCCATGGTTTCGGAGTCCTCTCAAGGGGACAGAGTCGTATTTTCGGCAAGGGCGGAAGCGATGCGGCCCTGATTGAAGACAAGGTTGAGCCCATCTCGGGGAATATGGCCATGCATCAAACTTTTGTTGATATTACAAGTATATAATCGCGACCAGGAGTAAAATATATGAAAAAGAAACGTTTTGCCATGGTACTCGATACTCGGAAATGCATTGACTGCAAGGCCTGTACCATTGCCTGTAAAACAGAAAACCATATCCCTCTGATTGAAGACAACTATCGAAACTGGGTGATGGAAGAACCCCTGCGAGGGAAATACCCTCGCCTTGGTCAGAGCTTCACCCCGGGCCAATGTATGCAATGCAGCAATCCTCCCTGCGAGAGAGTCTGTCCAACCAGCGCCACCTATGTTAACGGGGATGGTGTTGTCCTCGTCGATGATAAAAAATGTATCGGCTGCAAGTACTGCATAACCGCCTGCCCCTACGACGCACGGTTCTACAATGAGGAAATAGGGGCTGTAGATAAATGCACATTCTGCATCCAAAGAATTTACAAAGGCAGATTACCGGCATGTGTTGAAACCTGTCCGACAAAAGTACGGGTTTTCGGAGATCTCAACGATCCTGACAGTGATGTCTCAAGATTATTGAGAAAATATCCGCATCGCGTGAAAAAACCAGAAATCGGCACACAACCTTCCCTCTTTTACCTGATGTAAGGATTCGTCATGACAGCGATTACGAAAAATTTTCGAAATATCATTGGGTTTTCTTTACTCGGCGCGGGGATGCTCATCGGACTGATCGCGGTAGGCTACGTCCTGATGGTTGGTCATTCTCATGCTTATAACCTCACCCGTGAAATACCTTGGGGTATCTTAATTTCCACCTATGTCTTTTTTGCAGTGTCATGCTCCGGCCTTTGTCTGGTCTCAAGCCTTGGGCATGTGTTTGGTGTTCAAGAATTTGAGGTCATCGGCAAGCGTGCGATTTTGGTAGCCATTCTCACATTACTTACGGGATTCGGCGTCATTGCAATGGAATTGAATCACCCTTTCCGGATGGCGATATGGGTTATTCTAAGTCCGAATCTATCCTCTGCCATCTGGTGGATGGGAACCCTGTATGGTCTCTATCTGGTTTTATTGTGTATTGAGCTCTATGCCTTTATGACCGAAAAACATCGGCTGGCTTCCATGGTCGGTCTGATTGGATTTATGGTTGCCATCTCTGCCTGCTCAAATCTTGGCGCAGTGTTTGGACTGTTGGATGCCCGTCCTTTTTGGCATGGTGCCTATCTTCCGATTTTTTTCATCCTTTCAGCCTTCGTCTCCGGCTCCGCCCTATTGGCCCTTATTATCTATTTCAATCACAGCTTAAGAGGGATGGAAATGCCGCCTCAATATAAAAATCTCATGATCACCCTGGGAAGACTCCAGGCTCTTTTCCTCGGAATTCTGATTTTTTTTGTCGTCTGGAGAACTATTCCAGGACTTTATGCCAAACATACTGGAATATATGAGGCAACCACTGCCACTGTAAGCGGAAATCTCTCAACAAACTTCTGGTTTTTCAAGGTACTTATCGGACTTGCTATTCCGTTTTTCCTCCTGGTCAACCGCTCCACAAGAACACCTTTTGGAGTTATGTCGGCCGGACTCCTCACGACCGTTGGAATCTTTTTCATGAGATACGACATGGTCATTGCCGGTCAGATTGTCCCGATGCGGCCCCTTCACCAAAACGCGGCAACAGACATCCTGCACTATATACCTTCAGCCGCGGAGATGGGTATTGTTATTGGCTCGGTTTGTGCGTGCCTTTTTTTCTATGTCCTGATTGAAAGAAGATTCGATCTCAACCCCATTGAGCACAAGTAGCCTTTCCTCTTGAATAAGAGGCATTCTTTTACCTGATTAGAATAAAAAGTCTGTACCAACAGGATGAATGTAATCCGATGCAAAAGAAATTAACTAAATACCTAAACGCTTGCGGTCGGTTTTGCCGAAAATGCTCATGGAATCATTCGTTGTTCACTCAAAATGACATATCGGGGAATACAGTCATAACCATATATGTATTGGTTCTAAAGAAGAAAACCAGTCTTTAATTTTAAGGAGGGATGGAGATGAAAAAGAAAATATCAGCCGTTATTATGGCCGGTTTATTGGCCGTGCCGATGGCCGTATCTGCAGGCAATAAACCGGATACCGACGATCTTACCCGAAGGGTAGAAGAGTTGAGCCGTGAACTCAGCGAGCTGAAAGCCGCGCTGGCTGCCCAGAAAAATACAACAAATCAAACGACCAAGCGGGTGGACGATATGGAAAATGTCGTCATAGACCTCAATGACCGGGCTGATGATTGGGATGTTGCCTCGCGTTTTAAATTCTCTGGTGATTTTCGTACCCGGCTCGACTACTACACAGCAGATACGACTTTCGGCAATACGTTGAAAAACGATTCCCTCTGGACGAATCGTCTGCGAATTAATGTGGCGGCAAAGGCCGCTGAGAATCTTGAATTCAAAGGCCGGCTCGCGATGTACAAGGCATGGGGAATGCAATCGGCTTTTGCCGATGATTCCGGGTCCATGTGGCCTGTTTTTGACGGCAATACCACCAGGACACCATCCAACAGCGCTCTCTATGTCGATCGTGCGATAATAACCTGGAACAATATCGGCGGTCTGCCTGCCTGGTTTTCAATAGGACGTCGCCCGACAACAGATGGCCCCCCTGCTGATTTACGTATGGGCACAGGGCATCGGATGGCCTCACCAGTGAACTATATGGATTGGCCGTTCGACGGAATCTCTATGGGGTATCGATACAAATGGGGTAATGGGGATATCGGGAAAGGGAAAGTCCGTTTGTGCTATGGCAGGGGTTTTGAAAACGGTTTGCAATTGGATCGGAACACCTTGAATGATACCGATTTTGCAGGCTTCGAATGGGATGTACTGGAAAAAGGCCCATTAAATTTCCAGTTTCAATCCTTTATGGCTTTTAATCTTTTCAATTACCCCAACTTCCAGGATCCGATCATTAATGCGAATTTTGGCGACATGAGCGGAATGGGCCCGAGGAGAACATCAGGTAATATGCTGCACACCTCATCGGTATTCCAGAACAAGTACAAGTCCCTGAATTATTTTATTGCAGGTGGTTGGTCGATGGCTCGACCGGACAGCAGCGGTCTGTTCAATGATCTGGCTGGTATGGCCATGGGCACAAGCGGACCTGATACAACAAATGAAAACGGATATAGTATGTATCTTGGTGTTCGCTATGATATCGATAGCATTGGTCTGAAACTGGGTGCTGAATATAACTGGGGTTCGAAATATTGGGTAGCAATGACACCCGGCAATGACGATATCTACCAGTCGAAGCTGGCTGCAAGGGGATCTGTCTATGAAATCTACGGTATTTATAACCTTCCAGTCGGTAAGGCCGTGTCAAAATATGCCAAGACCTTCATCCGTTTCGGCTACCAGCACTATGAGTATGATTATGCAGGTTCCGGGAACTGGAACATGGCCCCCTACGATTTGAGTGACAGCATGGACTTGATGAAACTTCAGGCTATGGGGCTCGATCCGGTCAAAAGTGCTGACCAGGTCTATATAACCATGGAGGCCTATTTTTAAGCCCAGACTGTTTTGGGGACTTCAATTCCTCTTTTTTCCTCACTCTCTGGGAAAATGCCTCTTGAGTCATGACCACCGCCATGGCCGGTGGTCACGACTCAATCTGACACTGCCCTGGTTCCTGCTTTTCCCACAGACAAGTGCATCCGAAATCTTCACGATTGCCCCGAATCCACTTACACCAATCCAAACTGTTCGGGCATAGTTCTCATAATACTGGAGTTTAGATTTTCGCTACGGTCTCAACCACCCAGCCACGCGTCGCCGGATCCGCGAAAATACGACCAAGCTTTCCTTAATCCGGCATTACCCGATATTATGGTAAGGGTTCACGTGATTACGGTTTTCTGAGGTGGAATGTATGTTACAAACAACTTTTTCTACTCCCTCAACCTTCTGGGCAATTGCCTTAATCTCAGACAAAACATCATTTGTCAAAGACATCTTCCCTTTACTATGATTAAAAAAAACGGTCCCGTCATTGGCTGTGACTACTATTGCGGGAGCGAGTTTGGCAATACTTGCCTGCACTCTACAGGCCATAGCCAGATCATCAACTTTTTTCTGGGATTCCTCAGTGGCTTGAAAGGTTGGTGAATGGGCCATCCGGGTCAAAATACCTACCGCATCATCTACCGTTAAGGACTTTATACGTAAGACCATATCGTATAAGCGACTGTCCCAGGTATCAGTTCCACAAACCTGCAAGCCCCATTTTCGACGTTCTTCATCGTCTTTTTTAAGAATATAGAGGGCCTTTTTCGGTGAGATATTCTCCCTTTTGATCTCTTCCTGCACACGGTCTTCCATATCAGCGATAATCCTGACCTTAATGACATGTTCGATATCCTTCAGGAAATAGTGCCCCGCCAGGCCATGATAGACTACATTATCTTTCTGAACATGTTGTAAGAGCGCCGACTTCAGGTAACTGAGATATCGTTCCTTGCCATAACGAAACCGTTCCAGAACGGTTGGTGAATCATGGAGGGCTCTAATAAGCTTTATTTCCGGGATATTAAATTCTTCGGAGGCCTCCAACAAAATATCCCTGGAGATACACGTATAGCCAAGCTCTTGAGCTAGTTTTTCTGCAACTTCTCTTCCTCGACTATAAGAACCTCTTGATATTGTAATAATTGTCATGTATGAGACTCCATAATTTTACTTCATTATATGAGAACATCTTCAAAGAGACCGAACAACCCGCATTTCTCACGAGCTAAGGCGGGTGCATATCTGAAACACAATATTCACGAGAAATGCCGGTTAACCATACTCCAGTAATTCAGGCGATTAGACTGTTATTCATCAGAAAAACGTTAAGCTTTCAGATCGCTGGTATAGATATAAACTTCAACTTTCCGAGTGGTGATATAAACCGAAATTCTCTATGAAAAGATAGTTCAAATACAAGGTCCAGGGCTGGCCTTTTGTGGTAATTTTCAATCAATATCAGGAAACGACTACAGATTATTCATCCAACCATTAGTTAAACAATATACCGATAGAGTCAGAAAGCAAGAGAAGATGTAATATTGGATCAATTCATCGTCCCTGCAGGTGACCGAACGCAAAACTCAACTAGAAACGTGGATGGTCCCTCTATTCCCAGCCGTCTGGTCTGGCCCAGCTATGCAGGTTGGAGAGGGATCACACATCTTTACATCGTGGTACTATCTTAAGAGCCGTCTTTGAGGGCAGACTCATGATTCGGCATTTCTTTCAACAGGCCAAGGGCCTTGAGTGTCATCCTGTCCAGATCGCCGCTTTGCCTCAATTGATTATCCCGCTGAAATTGAAGAAGCGCTCTTCGTGTCTTTTTTCCATACAAGCCGTCGGCCACTCCCGGATCATATCCGAGCTCCATCAATCGGTACTGGGCCTGCCGCAATTTGGGATCAGGCGGCATCGACGTTTGACCTGGATACGTTGGCTGGGAATTATCCTCTTGATACCTCTCACCTCTTGATGACCACCGATTCTTCACAATAAACGAATAACGAGCTGAGACCAGATATCCATTTCTCCGATAGTTGAAATATGCCCGGACTTCGTATCGACCTGGTGCGCGAGCAGAAAAAGTCAGTTCCCCCTGCTTCATCCCGTCAGGCATATATTTGAAGTCTCCTGCTTCGTTTTCCGGTGCCCTGTATGGGACGATACAGATCCAGTCACTGCTGTAGCCGGGCGCTCCGGAGAAACGCACCTGAATATGTTCCCCTTGGAAATAGACATTTTTGTCGGTTGCAACCCAAGCTCCTCCGGGTCCAACATACCTGTTTTCATTTCTCGTACTCTCCGTGGAGCCTTCTTGCCCGGCAACGGTAAACGACCGGCGAGCCGAAACCAGGTATCCATTTCTCCGATAGTCATAATACGCCCGGACTTGATAACGTCCGGGTGACGGCGCGATGAAAGTCACAAATCCCTGTCGCACACCGTAGGGCAGATATTGGTAGGTTCCAGCTGCGGTATCCGGCTCTCCGGACGGGACGATACAGATCCAGTCACTATTGTAACCGGGTGCTCCAGAGAAGCGCACCCGGATTTGCTCACCTGGTGAATACACATTCTTATCCGTCGACACGCCCGACCAGGCCCAGGCCTTGCCCGGCAGGCAAGGGACTAACAATGCAGAGCAGAGTATACAGAAAGCCGCCAGTGCCCTCACAGAGATTCTCTTCATTTGAATTCTCTCTCCTTCTTTACTTACCGGGAATTGAAATTTTTCAGCCTTAAAGGGAGCGCACGATATTTACCGCAAAACCATTCCCATAATCCATGCTTCCCTTTCTCCTCATGAAATCAGACTCCTCCTGTCAGGAAACACCTTTCGATTTTTGTCCGGTCTCCAATATACCAAAGTCGATCAATGTTCTGATCATCTGGGTGTCAAGTTGTATTCCCAGGTCGTGTTCCACCAACGACTGCACATCAAGGGTGGAACGACCGTCGAAATACGACAAGGCCATGTATATCGGTGTGGGAAGATCAAGAGGATCAAACCGGCTGTAGGACCACACTCTGACAGCGTCAAGGGTAGCATCTTCAACTTTGAAGCTGCCGATTTGCAGTTGGATTGGAATCTGGGTTTCCTGGAGCCTACCGTACGCCTGCTCAACCAGACGCGAAAAAGCCTGGACCTCGGGGCCACAGATCTTTTCAACATCTTGAAAATCGAGCTCGGAGACCATTCGGGCACATTCCGTATAAAACACGGCTTCCTTTTGCCACCACCTTCCCCAGATTTTCCTGGCGGTTTCGGTATCATATCGCCCATCAAGCTCATTGGAATTAAGATTTTCACCTGTCATCCCGCATTCTCTTCCCCACTCGATGAGTGACAAGGCATCATCACCGATATCCAACTGAAGCGTACACCATAGCGACAGTTCCTTGATCACTGCATTGAGAAAGCTCAGCAGGGCCTTCCAGAAAGATTGGCCGATTTTGCCACGGAGATGTTTACAGAACCACGCCACACAGGTTGGATCTCGGTAAGGCCAGATGGAGCATGTTCCCGCTGAGGTGTCGAGGTGCGGACATCTCAGTGCGTTGTTGCGACCGAAGGCTTTCTGGCTATGCCGGTAGAGCAGTTTATAGGCAGGTGGAGGATGGACGGCCAGAGGATCTACTCCAAGACCTTGCTTGAGGCGTTGGGCAAGAGTTGCTTTTCCCGTTGTCATGGACGGGGCCGGATCGGCTAAAATGGAACCTGCCATGAAGTTGGCGAGAGAGGGGGTATAGGTGCAACACTTGCTGACGTGGTTAAAGAAAAACTGTTCACCGTCATGGGGCTCACCGGTTCGGGAACACATGACGCAATTGCTGCAGGTTGCCTCACTTTCCTCGGGGAGAGGACCTGGGATAATTGATTCGATCCAACGGGCGAACAGGGGCGGCAAGTTTCCTGCCGCACCGTCGGAGTGCGGTTGGAGTGTATTTCCTGTAGGCGTGGTTGGTGTCTCCATCCTTTTATCCTGAGATGGACATCATTTTTCTTTGTCGCTCTTCAAGGATCCTACTGATCTGGAACCGTTATAGACGGATGCGCCCTTGCTCCACCTGTATTGCTTTGTTGAGATCACTCTTCCTTGTGCGGCAGTTCTCCCTTCATGTGATATCGCATTAATAGCAATACCATCCATTCCGGCCTCGGTATTATCGTCTTCACTTCCTGCAATGCCGCCACGGAGGCGTTTGATTTGTAAGCTCAGCTCGGCAAGACAGCGTTCATTGACCATGCCTTCACGTTGTTCACAGACGACGCTGTCAGCAGGGAGCTCGCTCATTGGGGGGAATTCCAAGGGTTGAGACTGATTTTTGGTACCCAAATTGCCGTCCATCACTTTGGCGGACATGACAGGGTCGTACTGGGAACGCCCTTCATTCAGGTCAAGATCATCTGGAAGGTTTGTTCCGTCATTGCCGGGTGTACAGTCAGAAAAGAGCAGTCTACTCATGCCAGCATCCTTTGCAATTAATGACCAAGAGGTGATTGTTCCTCTCCTTTATACAATATTACCCGATAAAATGTTAACAGAAAATTTGCGCTGGTCCGTGCAATCGCCGGCAGATTTCCTCCCCTTACTGCGAGTTCACTCAGCTTGGTTCAAAATATACCAAGCGTTTCCCCTGCATCGAGATGTATATGAAAGTCTCTCAAAAGCAATGACCTTGTCATGCTGAAATGATGCGCTTTCATACTTCGTTGCGTGGCCAGTCAGTCTGGTCCGGCCACGCTGGTTCGGTGAGAGACATTGGAGCCCTGAGCCTCAAATAAAAGGATGAAAAAATAGGTTCTTCCGGATTGAGAGTACTTATCTATAACGCGAGAGCGGAGGGCATCTCTGAAGGACACCTCGCGGAGGCCCGAAGGTATTCCACACAAGGCCCGGAGGGGTGCGGATAGGACGTCCGCACCTGACAGCAGGCCAGGGACGGCCTCCGTCAGCCGTGGTGTACCGGCAATGAGGCCGCAGAGGAGCGTCCGAAAGCGATGCACTCTGCCGGATTGTCCTTTTCAGCTTTACAAAAGCAAAGCTTTCATTCGGATGAACCATAATTCTGAATGTAAGAGTAGTACAGGTTCAAAAAGTATACTGTCTGCTGATTTATTATTTGTGAAGGCAAGACCTCCTCTCCCTTTTCTACAAGAGGACAATCAAGACGATGCCACCGCCGATAACAGCTAGGTTACTCACTGCAGATACTCCATGCAATTTTCTGAACTGGACACGAAGCGGATCGTCTTTTGAAGTGGTTTCAAACGACGGTATTTCCTTTTTGAGTGCGGCTGCCTTGGGTTCGATCACAAATGCCTGGACCGAGGTGATGGCAAGCATTATTGCAATGATGACTGCAGCGACTGCCTTGTGTTTGACAGTTGACGGCATAACAACGGCGGCAAGCGCAATCACTCCGCAAATCAACCCCCATTTGAAATATCCCGGAAAGAGTGCACCGACAATTTCACCTGCCGTATCACGGTTGTACGTTTTAAAAATGACAGGGGTAAGGATAAAAGTGAACAGGGACGCCCCGCCCACCCAAAAGGCGATTGCGAGGCGATATATAAGGTTAGATATCTGCATAGGATTTTTTGCTGTCATGTATGGTAAATATGAGCCATAAGAGGCAAGATCTTCCTTTAGCTTTGTATACGTTTTGTCTCTATGCTGGCAAATTTTGTCTGCAATTTTCGATCGATTAGCTACCTGTACTTCACTCTCATGCAGACACTGCTCACTGTGCTATATAGCCTAATACTTCAAGGAAGTGACTGTTCCAGTCTACAAGGACCGCTTTGTATCCACCACGGAATAATTGCCCATCCTCCTTGTATTTTTGATTGAATCGTTGAGTTTAGACACCGTTGTTGTGCCGCATGCACCGGGAGATATTGCCATCCGGAGCAGGAGGCAGGCTATGGAAATGATTGGTCGTCAAGCAGTAAGCCACCACCTTCAGACCAAGAGCTCTGCCGTTTCTATCAGGACCCTGATAAAGACGTCATAGTCTTTTGAGGTTCGAAATATCTCCTCTCATCGCCTGCCTCGATTCATCACATGACACCAGGATATTCTATTCTGAGCAGTCTGGACATAATTTTTATATTCGAAAACGAAATCAGAAGTCAACAGGTGATGTGATCCCAGTTTACATGCACAGAATGACAGATTACTAGTTGAATCTGACATAGAACCTGCAGGAATAACGTTTTTTTGAGAAAATAGAAATGAACTCAGACATTGCACACGTCCTTATGCGGCATTTCATATTGCTTCGCTTAGAGGGAAGGGCTGGGTATCGACTAGACAGAAGAGGGTGTCTTGGTTCAACGGAAATTGGAGTTTTCCCGCGTTTGAGTTAACATACTCAAGCGGAGGAAAACAACATGAAAAGAAAACGAAAGAACTATACATCTGAAGAGAAAGTTATCATTTTAAAACGCCACCTGGTTGACCGGGTTCCGGTATCCGACCTGTGTGATGAATACACCCTGCATCCGACGGTTTTTTATCGCTGGCAAAAGGAGTTTTTTGAGCACGGAGCTGCCGCCTTTGAAAGAAATCCTTCTCTTGAGAAGCGCAAAGATACTGATAGAATAAAGGCTCTTGAGCAAAAATTGCAACGGAAGCATGAGGTTCTCTCCGAACTCATGGAAGAACATGTGCAGTTAAAAAAAAATCTTGGGGAGATCTGAAAGGCGTCTGGGTGCCCCACGATGTGCGGGATCTGGTTGTCGACTTTGTCCGATCTTGGGGGGAAAAGGCGGAAATTCCAGGAGGGAGGTTTATATCCTGGCTTATGATCACGTCGAGCAAGTATTACAACTGGCGGGAACGCTACGGCAAGGTTAATGAACATAATGGTCTCATCCCGCGCGATTTCTGGCTTGAGGACTGGGAGAAACAGGCAATCGTCGATTTTCACCATCAAAACCCCTTGGAAGGTTATCGACGTTTGACCTTCATGATGCTGGATAACGACATCGTGGCGGTCAGTCCCAGTTCAGCCTATCGGGTTTTGCGTGATGCCGGATTGCTGAAAAGGTGGAACACCAGGGCAACGAAAAAGGGCACGGGCTTTCAGCAACCGCTCAGGCCGCATGAGCATTGGCATATTGATGTTTCCCATATCAATATTTGCGGTACGTTTTATTACCTGTGCGGTATTCTTGACGGGTGCAGTCGGTATATAGTTCATTGGGAGCTGCGGGAATCAATGACCGAAGGCGATATTGAGATAATCCTTCAAAGGGCCAAGGAAAGATATCCGGATGCCAGGCCTCGGATAATATCAGACAATGGCCCACAATTTATTGCCAAGGACTTTAAAGAATTCATCAGGATATCGGGGATGACCCATGTCAGAACATCTCCGTATTATCCACAAAGCAATGGCAAGATTGAGAGATGGCATGGCACCATAAAACAGGAATGTATCCGGCCAGGAGTACTGTTGAGCCTGGAAGATGCCCGACAGGTGGTGAAAAAATACATTGAGCACTATAACAACGTACGACTCAACAGCGCCATCGGGTATATTGCTCCTGTAGACAAACTGAAAGGAAGAGATATTCAGATTTTCAAAGATCGCGATGATAAGCTGGAAGCTGCCCGGCAATTAAGAAAAGAAAAAAGACGTGCAGTTCGCAGCTTCAGAAAAGACAGTGGTGGAGATCCGCCCCATCAGGCCCCAGCTCCTCCGACGGACATATTTGAGAGGCCCATTCTCGGAGCTGAGGCCTGATGAGGCTACCCAAGGTGGTAATTCCACAATTGGGTAAACAAAAGAAGCAGGAAACGAGGGATTCAACCAACTAACTCAAGACAAAGGATTCTCCAATTCCAACTGAAGCATTACACATTAAAAATGGAATCTCTGCAAATATTAATTTTAATAAAGACAACGCACGGGCCCAAAACAAGCTAAATTATTTTGCTAGATACCACAATGACTATTTAAATGAAAACGGTTATCAAGATACTGAGCTCTACATAAAGATATTAAATTAGAAATACCCTATAAAAATTTGTTGCTGGTGGAAGCGTAAAAACTACGATGCCCTTAAGCAGCACGTTAACTATTGATTATCTACAGAAAAGACTATGGGAGAATACATTAAATTGCTTTCCGCGGTAGGACTTGGTGCGATAGTTGTAAAAATTCTTGATATCGTATGGTTGCAACGCATGGTCCGTAATAATGAAGTAAATAAATGGAAACGTGACCAAAAGATTAAAGCCTACTCAAAATTGGCAAATGATTTAATTTCTCAACAGGAATGGGGAAGTAATGATAGGTCACCTGAAATATATAAATTGTTGGGTGAAATATACCTATTATTAGAGAGTCAAGATTTAGTTACAAGGCTTGATTTATTCTATAAAGATTCTAAAAAATCTCTAAAAATATTTAGTGAAAAAAAACAACATGCAGAACATTATGGGGATAGTAGTCTAACTAAAAGAGCAAATGATTTTCATAAATCAGAAAATCTTAGACTCCAAAAAGAAGCTGGTGAAATTCTAGTCTTATTAAGAAAAGATATGTTTTCTTGATAAAAAAATAAAAATTAAATCTAAAAAAATGTTTCTGCTGACCCGCAAACAACGCGGGTCCGGTGATCCGGAACGTTAAACGTCACAATACCTCCTGAAAGTTTCACTTATTAAATATGGTTTCAAACCTTGCGTTCTTTTTTGAAATAATCGCCTGTTTTTAAATTTTGGTTTCATCGCTATCTTTTTATGAAGATATTAGATACTTTTAAAAATTTCCCAACAATTCCCGGATAATCCCATAAATTCCCATAACAATGTAGGCAATACCTTCTTTATTCATAAGGTTTCAAACTTCATAGCCCTTTACATGTGTCGTGCTCTGTCCACAGTCATTTCAACTGGTTCGCTATTATGGTTGGGTTGATACAGTATCCGGATCCGAGGCCACAGAAAGAGGAATCTGGAACCTGTTGAAGAAGATTCTGCTCAGCAGACAGTCGAGAGTAAGATAATTGACATTAAGCGCTCTCGGCCCAAGCGCATTCCCCAATTAATGTGGAAAGAGATGGGTTATTGAAGTTCATTGCAGCCGGTACATTAATCCGGGTGGGGCCATGGCCCGTTTTGCTCTTCCTCCATGAAATAGCAGAAGCGGTTCCAGGTGAATTCCCGGTGGGAAACCGGGCAATGAAAAGTTACTTTTCTGTCTGTAATACCGATAACTTCCCAGTCTCCACGGCGAGGTCCTTCTTGTATGTAGACCTTCTGCCCCACCTGAAACGGGTAAGGTTTGAAGATGATGACGGTTGTATTCTCGTTGTTCATGTATGTTCCTCCTCGTTTTTTGAGGCTATCTGTTCTGGAGTCAAAAGGCTCCGAGTGTATTTCATTTCAAGGTACCATAAACATTCTGTGAGAAAATACAGTATGAAAAGGGGTATGGACTCTGTTGGTCCACGTGTCTAAATATCTAAGACATCGGCGCCGATGCTCTGAAAAACCAGGTATCAACTCGTATCCGCCGGTCGTAGACCTTTTTTACAGAGTCGACAAATTTGCTTTTTTCTCCGATATCACCAATGTATACTACCGGCATCAGATCGAGGCGAATTTCCTGGACAGATCCGAGGTAAAAATTGGCCATAGCATATGTTCGGAGTGTATAGTGAGGCAATATCAGCAATATTGCTCGTAAGACCAAGCC
>CAWGGS010000061.1:0-6358 GCA_963822095.1 uncultured delta proteobacterium | reverse complement strand
CAGGAATTGGAAAAACTCTAGCCTATCTTATTCCGGCACTTCTTTCAGAGCAACGCCTGGTTGTTTCCACTGCCACCATCACGCTACAGGACCAGATACTTCAAAAAGAGATACCACTGATTGCCCGGATTCTAAAGAAGGAAATTCGTGCATTGTGTGTGAAAGGTCGGCAAAACTATCTCTGCCATTATCGTTGGTTTCAGTATCGAAGTTCGGCGAATCTCTCCCTTGTGGATGATAATGAAATCACAAAGATCGATCAGTGGTTGCAGAGTACGGAAACTGGGGATCGAACGGAATTGGACTGGCTTTCCGACCGTTCATCGCTATGGGCGAAGGTATCGGCCCAGTCCCATCAGTGTCTTGGTGCGGAATGTCCTGAAGGTGCGCTCTGTTTTGTTAACCAACTTCGCAGAAAAGCAGGTTCGGCCAAATTACTCATTGTCAATCATCATCTCTTTTTTTCAGACCTTGCACTCAAAAAGACAGGATATGGTGAAATACTTCCTCGCTACGAAGGGGTGATTTTCGATGAGGCCCATCATCTCGAAAATGTGGCGACTACCTTTTTCGGAACCGGTATCAGCGGATATCAGATCCTCGATTTGCTGGGTGATATGGAAAGGCAGGCCAAGGCTGAACTGACAGACTCACAGGTTCGACGACTTCAAAACATCGCCTTGGGTCTAAAAGGACGACTGGAAAGATTTGTTGCTTTTTTCCCTCAACAGGTTGGCCGCTATCCTTTAGATTCTATAATACAAAAAGAAAGTGGCTGGCAAGAGGTGGTGGAAGAGCTGGCGTTGGGCTTCGAGCGCATGAGTGATGAACTTGCTGTTTTTTCCGGGGCAAATGAGGGATGGAGTGTTTTGCTGCGTCGGATTGAAGAATTAAAAAAAAACCTGGTCCTTATAACACGTCCTGAAAAGGGGACCGAGGGAAACAACTTTGTTCGTTGGTATGAAAAAAGGGAGAGAACCGTAAGTGTCTCCTCGACTCCTATCAATATCGCTGACCAGTTAAAAGAATTTCTTTATCCATCGGTCAAGTCGTGTATCTTGACGTCTGCCACTCTTACTTCCGGTGGTGACTTTTCTTACATCTGTGAACGCTTAGGGTTAGATGATCAAACTCAGACCCTCAGTTTTCATTCCCCCTTTGACTATTCCGGGCGAACATTGTTATATGTACCAGAGAACAGTTTTCCCGAGCCGTCAGGGAGAGACTTTGCCGATCATCTCTGTGCCAGAATATATGATATCCTGCAGATCAGCAAAGGGCGAGCTCTGGTGTTGTTCACAAGCTTTAAAGGGATGGATATCGTGGCGCGATACCTTTATGAGCGTCTGGATTTTCCTGTCCTCGTTCAAGGGAGTTCCCCGAGGCATTCATTGTTGGAACAGTTTAAAATGGAGACGGACTCTGTCCTTCTTGCCGTTGCCAGTTTCTGGGAGGGAGTTGATATTCCAGGGGAGTCCCTGAGTTGTGTCATTATTGATAAGCTTCCCTTTGAGGTGCCGAGTGATCCTGTAATCCAGGCCCGGATTAACGCGATACAAGCCTTAGGCGGAAAACCATTTTTTGACTTCCAGATTCCGAGGGCGGTCCTCTCACTGCGGCAAGGAGTAGGACGTTTGATGCGTACAGCAACCGACAGCGGTCTTATAGCAATCATGGATGTCCGTCTCTTCAGCAAGGGATATGGTCGAATTTTTATTTCAAGTTTACCTTCTTCACCTGTGGTTCGTTCGCTGGAAACGGTGAGGCAATTCTTCATGGAACAGGCAAACGAATGAGCGCCTTGATTGAAAAACGTACCGATTCAACGGGGAATGCAGAGCTGAAAAAAAGGATTGCACCAGACATCCTGCGGATTGAGGAAGAGATGCGGTCTGATCTTTCATCACTTTCCGGTCAGTTGGATGCTCTCTTGCTTGAGGTGTTGCATTATGGGCTCTTTAACGGAGGGAAACGGTTTCGTCCGTTGCTTGCCGTTCTGGCCGCAAGATTATCCGGCAAAGCCGATGAGGATGTATTTCGAATGGCCATTGCCTTCGAATATCTGCATGTTGCCACGCTTTTTCATGACGATGTTATCGACGGTGCCGAAACCCGCAGGGGGAAGCCGGCTGTATGTCGGGCCTACGGAACAGCCGCTGCAATACTGGCTGGTGATTTCCTCCATGCAAGGTCCATGGCAATAATTGGGGAAATGGGCGGAGTCGAAGCGCTCAAGATTTTTTCCAGGGCGACCAGCGGTATGGTGGATGGCGAATTTCTTCAATTACGAAATGCTGCAAATTTCAATCAAGCAGAGCAGGATTATTTTGCAGTCGTTACCGGCAAGACGGTATTGTTGATTGCGGCAACAACCGAGATAGGGTCACTTTACGGTGGCGGAAATGATTCCAATCGTCAAGCTTTGCGTAACTATGGGACTAATCTCGGTTGTGCCTTTCAGATAATTGACGACTTGCTCGATTATCTTGGAGACCAGAAAAACACCGGAAAGGTGGTCGGCAACGATCTGGTGGAGGGAAAGATGACCTTGCCGCTGATTCTGGCAATGCAACGTGCCGGACAAAAGGACAGGGATTTTCTTACCAGGATTTTGCAGCGCCCTGATACACGACGAAAGTGTTTTCGAGATGTTGTCGATATGATCGATAAATATGATGGTTTTACCGATTCACGGTCAAAGGCGGAAGAATTGGTCAAAGAGGCTGAATCTGAGTTGGAGATCTTTCAGCTTTCTGAACAAAGAAAAGATCGAACTGTTTTGGAAGGCCTTGCTCGATATGTTCTTGCCCGTAATAAATAATCACTTCCTGATCGTTAGAAGGTCATTGTAAAAGAAGATCTTTTGGAAGGCAGCCACGGGCGGACATGATTCAGCGCAAAAAAAGGAAATCAGGAGAAAAGCGGCCAGGAAGGAAGAAACCTGTTCGCGCAAGACCTTCGCGTTTTAAAAATTGGTCGGTTCAGATCGGTGTTGCCGTCCTTTTTCTTCTTATCCTGGGAACAGTAACCTTTGTCTTTTTCGTTCCGACGCAAAGGATTGATGAGTCAAAACTCGTCGACAAGAGAAGAATAATTTTTGAAGAACCTAATCCGCCGGCCCAGGCGCTTTCGAAGCAGAAATCTTCCATTGCCGAAGGCAGGTTGCCTTTGGTTGCAATTATTATCGATGATATGGGCTATCATGAGGAGGTTGGGAAGGACCTCATTGCCTTGCCGTTGCAGCTGACGTTTTCATTTCTGCCCTATGCTCCGTTAACCCGTCAGATGGAGGTCACTGCTTTCTCTTCTGGCCATACGGTATTACTTCACTTGCCAATGCAGCCCGAGGGCAGGCAATGGAGTCCTGGCCCTGGAGCTTTGTATGTTGGTGAAGAAGAAGGAATACAGAAAAGGATTTTGGACACAGATCTCTCATGGGTTCCACATGCTGTTGGTGTAAACAATCATATGGGGTCTCTCTATACCCAGAATGATAAGTCCATGCGGACACTCTTGTCCCTTCTTGAGAAAAAAGGCCTTTTTTTTATCGACAGCCTGACGACGCCCAAAAGCGTGGCCTACCATATTGCTGTTGAAATAGGAGAAAAGACCGCGCGAAGGCAGATTTTTCTCGATAATATCCAATCCGAGGAGAAGATTCTTGGGCAACTGGAAAAATTGATCGGTGAGGCCCAGCGTCAAGGCAGGGCGATCGGTATCGGTCATCCCTACCCCGAGACACTACATACCTTGAAAAAAAGTGTTGCACTTCTAAACCATAAGGTCCGGTTGGTGGGGGTTGATAAATTAGTCCATTAAACAAAAGGAAAGGATATGAGGGGAGTGGGTCTGATCGGAACCGGCCGCCATGGCAGTCGATATGCAAACCATATCGTCAATGATCTTGATGGAATGGAACTCAAAGCCATTGCCAGAAGGTCTCCCGAGGGGCAAGATCAGGCGGAGTTGTGGGGGGCAAAGTGGTATCGTGAGTGGCAAGATCTTATTGCCGACCCGGACGTTGAAGCAGTCATCTCCGCCGTCCCGCCGGTCTTAAATCTTAACATTGCCAGAGTCTGTGCTGCTGCTGGTAAACCATTATTGATCGAAAAACCTTTGGCGATAAACAGCACGCAGGCAACGGAGATTGTCTCTTTATTTCATGACGCTGACCTTCCATTGACCGTTGGTCAAACCCTTCGATATAATCCTGTCATACAGAGCCTGAAGACCCGGATTAAGGATATGGGGGCCTTGTATTCACTGTCTGCCAATCAACGCCTGGAACCCTCGACCTTGGGCTGGCACGATATTCCGGAAATTGCTGGTGAAGGTGTCCTGATCCATACCGCCATTCATGTCTTTGATGCCCTTCGTTTTATTACAGGAAAGAAGATAACGAGGGTAAAGGCCACAGGTCGTCTGTGCCATAGCAAAAACCTTGCAGACCTCGTCCTGGTACTGGTTGAGATGGAAGACGGCACTATAGGCACTGTAGATATCAGCAAGATCAGCCCGTCCCGTAGCGGACGGTATGAGTTTATCTGCGAACAGGGGCATCTTTATGGGGAACAGATCCATTCGTTTGTGGAAATTGTTCAATGTGGGGGTCTAAACGTGTAGAAGAGACCGCAACCATGTTAATACCATTCTGCCAGCTTCTCCAGGATTGGAACGACTTTCTCTGTGGGAAGGGACCAAATCCGATACTCGGAGAGGACGGCCTTTATGCCGTTAAGGTTTGCAGTGCTAGCTTGCAAGCAAGTAGAGCTGAAGGGTGGATTGAGGTGTAATGAGCCATTGCGGCGTTGAAAAGCAATTGTTGATTTTAGCGAAGGATGGATAACAACGCAGCAATCCACATAATCGCTGCTAAAACTATAGAGAGTAGTACTGCAGCGCTCCCCATATCTTTTGCTCGTTTGGCATGGATGTGGTACTCTGGAGAGATAAGGTCAACTATTGATTCTAATGAAGAATTCAATAACTCAACAATAAGTATAAGGCTAGTAACTGTCAGCAATAAACATTTAAAGAGAATAGAGATGGGAATGAAAATCAATATAGGGAGGAGTAAGACAAAGAGCAAGAGTTCTTGTCTGAATGCTGATTCATATCTAAATGCGGATGTGATTCCATCAATAGAGTAAAAGAAGGCTGCATATATTCTTGCTATTCCGTGTTTATTTGATTTCATTGTATGCTGATCATTTTGATGTTAACTGTTGACCTGCTAGCTTATTACCCTAACAGGTTTATATAACCCTCATGAAAGGAAATAGATATTAGTTATTGTAGCAATCAAGGAAATCTTTCTTTCAAATTCGTTTTTAACACATCACATCCTGTCAACTTTTATATCCTTCTACATAAAATCACTCTTAAGAGATAAGATGGAAAAAATATTTACTCGCGAAAATAAAAATCTTTCTCATATCGTAATTTCCCGTGCAGAGGAAAATATTTCAACTGAATTGGAAGGTGAAACGATTATTCTTGATATTGTCTCTGGTGTGTATAGTGGTCTTAACCCAATAGGTACGACTATATGGGACATGCTCGAGAAGGCTGTAACCTTTGCTGACATTTGTAATAATATTCTAGGCGAATATCAAGTCGATGAGGAATGTTGCACAAACGATTTAATGGAATTTCTTAATATTCTTTTGGAGCATGGTCTTGTAATGGTTCAGGATGAAAAGGATAAATAAATTTTTTTCACTTACATCAGAGGAGCAGTGCTTTTTTATACGAGCTGTTTTTCTCAATATTTATCTAAATATAACAGCTTTTGATGTCATGGGAACAATAGGAGCTGGAAAAACAACCTTTTTAGAACGTTTATCGGAACAATTTGCATCTAAAATACCTATTTTAGTTATTAATGGTGATTTAGCAACATCTATTGATGCAGATAGAATTATAATGAATGGAGCGAAGAGCATTTCAAATAAATACTGGAAAAGGGTGTCATTTACATGCAAATTTAATAAAAAATGCTTTAAATCAAATGCCTCACAACATGGAAGATTTTAAAGGTGGGTATGTTTTTATAGAAAATGTTGGAAATTTGATATGTCCATCTGGCTGGGATGTGGGAGCACATGAACGAATTGTGCTTACATCAGTAACTGAAGGACCCTATCATGTAAAAAAACACCCTATAATTTACAAAGTTTCTTCAATAGCAATTTTCAATAAAATAGAATTAGCTGAAGTAATGGAAGTAGATTTAGAACAATTAAAACAAGATGCACTAGAATTAAATAGAGATATTGACGTTTTTTTCACATCATTAAAAAGAAAACCTTACAAAGGGCTAGATGAGATTTATACTAGATAGCAATACGGGGGGGGG
>CAWGGS010000060.1:0-7280 GCA_963822095.1 uncultured delta proteobacterium | reverse complement strand
AGACCTTCGACAGCATAACAGCAAGACTCCTTTCAAAAGTTAGGACAATTGCAGCCTTTTCCTATAAAAAGTCGAAAGGCCATCCTCTTATTTACCCTCGCTATGATTTGAACTATTGCGAGAATTTCCTTAACATGATGTTTGATACACCAACTCGACCATATACGATCCTACCGGAGGTGATTTCCGCCCTCAACAAACTTCTCATTCTTCATGCCGACCACGAGCAGAACTGCTCCACATCGACGGTTCGGTTGGTTGGAAGTGCCGGAGTAAATCTCTATGCCTCAATTGCCGCTGGGATCAACGCCCTTTGGGGTCCGCTACATGGCGGAGCCGCTCAAGCCGTGGTTGAAATGCTTGAGGATATTTATGCAGATGACAAGGATTTTGAAAAGTATATCCGTAAGGCAAAGGATCGCGACGATCCCTACCGATTATCAGGGTTCGGGCATCGTGTCTACAAGACCTTTGATCCCAGGGCAAAAATCATCAAAGAAACATGCGACGAAACCCTGGCGGCACTAAACGTCAACGATCCGCTTCTGGATGTCGCAAAAGAACTTGAGGAACGGGTTCGCACCGACGACTACTTTATCAGCAGGAACCTCTACCCCAATGTCGACTTTTTTAGCGGAATCATCTACCGGGCCATGGGAATTCCGACAAATATGTTCACCGTAATGTTTGCTCTTGGACGCTTGCCCGGATGGCTATCAAACTGGCGTGAAATGATAGGAGACAGGGGCAGACGCATTGGAAGGCCGCGTCAGCTTTACACGGGATACACCAGAAGACCCTTCATTCCATTGAGTGAACGGGAATAAGCAAAACTAAAAGGGCATCAGCCTCGCGTCTTTCATGAAGAGCAGGCTGATGCTGTCAAACCGCCATTGGCAAACCGGATAAGCCATTTGAATTAATGAACTAAAACGAATTCCAAAACCATCAATCAATACCCGGCCCATTTCGCATCGATTTGCGCCTGAACCTTATCAATAATTGTTTTATCAAGTGTCTTGAACCTTCCCTGGGTCTTAAAATATTCCTCCACAGGCATTCTCGGCTTTCCGACTAAGTTCTTTGAGGCGCCGGTGAGTTTGAACTCTCCATTCTCAATCTCATATAGATCAAAAAGCCCGGTCTGTACTGCCAATTTTCCAATTTTAATTGTAAATCTCGACTCAAAACTCCATCCCGGCGGACAAGGGGTATGCACGTGGATATATTTGGGTCCGGAAATCGTGGTAGCCTTTTTGACTTTATCATAAAAGTCAAGAGGATAAGCTGCTGAAGCCGTAGCAACATAGCCAATGCGATGGGCTGCTATAATCGACGGAACATCCTTTTTTTCCTGGAGCTTTCCTTTGATAGGCGTTGTGGTGGTCAACACACCCTCGGGTGTCGTCCCTGAACGCTGAACGCCGGTATTCATATAGGCTTCATTATCGTAGCAGATATAGATGATATCTTCCCTTCTTTCACATGCTCCGGAAAGTGCCTGTATTCCGATATCGCCGGTCCCGCCATCTCCAGCCCAGGCAACGACATTGACATCTTTCTTGTTCAATACCCGCATTGCGGCCCGAACACCACTGGCAGCCGCACCAGTCGATGCAAAGGTCACATTAACACAAGGAAGTTTGGTTGATGCGACGGGATAGAGTCCTTGCAGAACCGTCAAACAGCTTGGCGGGACCACGAGTATGGTATTCTTACCAAGTGCCTTAAGCCCCATACGGTAGACGAGTGATAGCCCGCACCCCGAGCATGCGCGGTTTCCCGGATGGACAAATTCTTCTTCGGTCAGGTTTAATATTGTCGTCTGATTTTCCATGGTAATGCTCTCTAGAGTTTTAAGCCGATCCAACGGGGTGTATCTTCAATCATTTCAGGACTTGTGCATGATTCGGTGAGCGCATCGAGAAGCTGCTGGGTTTTAATTTCCCGTCCGCCGAGCCCCAAGATGTAATTATGGACATACGGCTTGGTTTCATGGGTGTAGAGTGCCGACTTGATATCGGCATATAAAGTACCCTGATTGCCGTAGCTGAGCGCCTTTTCAAAAACGATTGCACATTTCTTCCCTACAAGTGCTTCAGCAACAGCCTTATCCGGGAAGGGCCTGTACATCTGAACCCCCATGACACCTACCTTGACATCCCTCTGTCTCATGGTATCAATTACATCTCTTAAATGGTAGGACAACGAACCAATACAGACGGCAATATAGTCAGCGTCATCGCATTGGTATTTTTCTATTAACGGACACCCGCCTCGGCCGAATTCTCTCTCAAAATCCCTGTCGATCTCAACAAAGGTCTCGATTGATGCCCGCAGATCTTCATGAAGATTATGGCGGATCTCCATATATCCTGGAGCAAGGGTTCCCTCCAGATCCGGTCTCACATCCGGGAGGGTAACGGTATTAAAATTGCCCGGGTTTTCAGGATCAAGAAAATGTTTCGATGTGAAAGGAGGAAGAAAGGCATCCACCTTCTTCTGGTCTGGCTGGTCAAAGGGCATATAGGTATGGGATAAAATGTAGCCGTCGTAGCAGACCATAACAGGAATACTTACAGTCTGGGCCAGACGAAAGGCCTTGATCACCGAATCGATTATCTGCTGGTGGTCATTGGCATAGATCTGTATCCACCCGACATCTCTTTGCGACATGCTGTCCTGTTGATCATTCCATACCGTCCAGGGTGCACCGATCCCTCTGTTGGCAACACACATGACAATGGGAAGCCTGGCTCCCACGGCCCAGTGCAATTGCTCTGCCATATAAAGAAGACCATTAGCGCTGGTAGCGGTAAAGGCTCGAGTACCAGCCGACGATGCCGCAATACAGACAGCCATCGCACTATGCTCACTTTCGACCGGAATATATTCGGCCTTTAGTTCACCGGATTCAACGAATTCGGACAGTTTCTCGGTCAGCGGTGTCTGTGGAGTAATGGGGTATGCTGCAATGACCTGGGCTCTGGCAAGCTTCACCCCTGTTGCCGCAGCCACATTCCCGGATTCAATGATATGCATGTCTTACTTCTCCTCCACTGTATGTGTTGCCTCGTCAACCATACTGATAGCATCGGCAGGACACTCTTCAGCACAGATGCCGCAACCTTTGCAATATGCATAGTTAATAACCGGAGGTATTGTCTTCGAAACAACGGAATCAGGACAATACAGCCAACAATGAAAACAGGCCTTTTTGTTCCTTTTTGCCGGGATACACGCCTCAAGATTTATTACCGGACGCAGTACTCGCCAGGATCCAGTATTCCCCCCATCTCCAGGCCCCGGTTTACTCCGTGAAATTTTGTCACAAAATGTTCTCGATGTCATTTATCTACCTTCAATTCAGTATGTTCATATACAATTCTCGCAGCCTTCGCATTCATCTCGGGTCTTTTACCGGAAAATTCATCCTCAATCGCCTCAACAAGGACATCGATTTCGACAAGACCAGTGGCCTTGGAGAATGCACCAATTATACCGGAATTTACAATCCCAGGCGGCAGGCCTGCCTCGACGGCATGTTTGGTAACATCGGAAACAGCCACCTTCATACCGTTAAAATTGTATTCGGAAACAGGTAAAGGAGCATTTAAAACGACAAGTCCGTTTTCCTTCAGTCCTGCCACAACATTCACCTCATCCAAAAGGGTATGGTCCAGGACCACCACCATATCGGGTGTCGTTATCGGCGAAAGATCGTAAATCTTTTGTTTTGAAACCTTAAGAGAGGTGAAAACCGGAGCACCTCTTCTTTCGGTACCAAATGTCGGTGCCATCACAACCCCTTTGTACCCGGATATAAAAGCTGCATTTGCAACAATTTTTGCTGCAGTAATCGCTCCCTGACCTCCACGTCCATGCCATCGTATCTCAATTATATCCTTTCTCATTTTCCACCGATATTGTATTTATCTTGAGGAACATCTTAAATCGGACCTCTTTTTCCTGTAATGGAAAAAACCGTTTTCCACCCGACTGATCATTACTATAGTTGAACCGATTCCCCGATCATTGGGTAATCAAAAGGTAGATGTTGATAAAATATTTGCACAAGTAGTATACTTGATCTTAATAATATTAAAACAACAATCAGAACTTCGTACCTCATTGTAACAGAGCTTACTCTTGTTCTTCTTTTCATGTAAACAACTTAACGTATCAGGAGTTACTGTGGACATTACATTCAAAAAAACTGATAAACTTAAGGGACACCCGGAAGATTCCGCATTGGGATTCGGCACCATTTTCACTGACTACATGTTCAATATGGATTACACCCCCCAAGAGGGTTGGCATAATCCCCGTATCGAACCCTATGCTCCCTTTACCATGGATCCCTCCACCATGGTCCTTCATTACGGACAAGCGATTTTTGAAGGCCTGAAGGCATATAGAACAGATTCAGGAAAAATTCAACTGTTCAGGCCTCAGGACAATTTGAATCGTCTCAACAGATCAGGTCATATGCTGTGCATGCCCGAGATCGACGAAAAATTTCTCTTCGAAGCACTTATAACACTTTTGAAAATCGAAAAGGATTGGGTACCCTCCACATCGGGAACCTCACTCTACATTCGCCCTGCCATCATTGCAACCGACCCTTATCTCGGTCTACGGTCATCCCATACCTACAAATTTTTTATCATACTGTCTCCTGTAGGAGCGTATTATCCGGAAGGATTCAACCCTGTTAAAATCTGGGTGACAACAGAATACGTTCGGGCCGTCAGAGGCGGGGTCGGCCAGGCAAAGACTGCCGGAAACTACGCTGCCAGCCTGTATGCGACAGAGTTGGCCCAGAAGGACGGATACACGCAGGTACTCTGGCTTGATGGTGTTGAACTCAAGTATATTGAAGAAGTAGGGTCCATGAATATCTTCTTCGTTATCGGCGATGAGTTGATCACCCCCGAACTGAACGGAAGCATCTTGTCCGGAGTTACACGGGACTCGGTAATAAAACTCGCAGCCTCGTGGGGGGTAAAGGTTACTGAGAGAAGAATCAGTATCGATGAGATCTACAACGCCCATGCGACCGGGCAGTTAAAGGAGATTTTCGGTTCCGGAACCGCCGCTGTCATCTCACCTGTCGGCAACATGAAATTCAATGGCAGGGAAATCACCATCGGTGATGGAGGCGTTGGACCACTTTCTGCAAGACTTTTCAAAGATCTCATGGACATCCAGTATGGAAAAGCTCAAGACCCCTTCAACTGGATCGTCCCCATCGACTAACCTACATACGGCATATACCGATTGGCTTCCCTGCTGTTTCCAAGGGAAGCCAATCAGTCGTGTACCCTCTCCTAAACGTAAAAAAACCGCCAAAAACGAACCTACAATATTATCCTCTCTTCCTTGGCATAGATTACCGCCAGTATCTTTGCGGGCGTATCTCCATGACATGAGACGACATGAGGCATGGTCGAATCATAGTAAATGGAATCACCAGGACTGAGAATCTCCACCCGGTCAAGGAGGCGAACCTCAACCTTGCCCTCCAAGACGAAAAGTATCTCCTCCCCGACATGTTGGTTTGGCTCGATCTGTGATGATTCAATAGGGGACAAGGTCACGAGGAAAGGTTCCATGTTCCTGTTTTTTTTCTGACTTCCCAAGGATTCGTAGCTGTACCCACACGGTTTTCCAGAGGCTGAATCGAACCGGGAAATGGCTTCTCGGCCATCACTTCGGACAATGCAGTAGGGTGCATCTCCACCGTCTCCGAAAAAATCCCCCACGGCAACATCGAAGACTTTTGCCAGACTGACAAGATTTCCGATTGGTGGAGTCAGCATACCGCTTTCAATGCTGTCTATGGTCTGTTCCGATATTCCAGACTGTTGGGAAACCTCCCCCATGGCCATCCCTTTGGTAATCCTCAAACGTCTAATTCTGTCTCCGATCTTAATGTCCTTTTCCGACATCATGCATCTCCTTTTTATATGAAGGTCTCCAGAAGCAGCGGCCCTGCCGTACCAACATGATGAGCTTTTATATTTCGTAGTGCCCGGCTGGCCCTGTCCAGCTATGCTGATAAAGGGAGCCTCTGTTGGACCACGAAAACCTTTTGGGCTTATTCGGCACAAAGCCTAAACGCCGTCCTTTTGCCTCATTTTACTTTATCCGGGAAAGCTTTGCCAACAGTAACCAGCATTTCATACAGGACAAGCAGAAAAGCATCTTTTTCCTACAAAGCCGGACACTAATGCGGTCAAACCGGCCATGGACATCCTGCAAATAACAGAGAACTTGAAAAAACCCCCGATATTTTCAAGGATTGGGTTTTTAATGATGGACATATGCGGTAATATGGGCGGATTTTGAAAACCATTCCCTTTTCGCCCACCAAGAAGACAGGTAATAAAAATCCAGACATGTTCAATATCATTATTTTCAAGAGAGGAGCACATGAAAAAACCCGACATTACAATAGGTAAAACTACTATCGGTGATATCGTAGATATTCTGGCCGAGGAAATTGGAGATAATATCGGCCTTGAGTACCATTCGCTGGACATTACGCTCAGTTTCAATCAACTACGAGAAAAATTCGATGCTGTGGCCAAAGGACTGATGGCTCTTGGTATAAAAAAAGGTGACAAGGTTGCAATCTGGGCCAACAACCTCCCGGAATGGGTCTATACCCAATACGGAAGTGCCCGGACAGGGGCTGTCCTGGTCACTGTGAACACCAATTACCGCAGCAGCGAGCTTGAATACCTCCTTCAACAGTCGGATACGACAACCCTTATCTTAACAGGTGGGATACGGGAACCCGATGACTATATCAGAGTATTACACAAGGTCTGCCCGGACATTACGGACAGTGCTCCTGGACAATTGAACTGCGAAAAGCTGCCATTTTTAAAAAATATCATCTACCTGGGAAAAGAAAAGATTCCTGGAATGTACAATTGGGATGATGTTCTGGAGATGGGCAAAACCGTTTCAGAGCAGGAACTCAGGGCAAGGCTTGCATCACTTGATCCCGACGATGTCATAAATATGCAGTACACGTCAGGAACTACGGGTTTTCCAAAAGGGGTGATGCTCTCCCATACCAACCTGATCGGAAACGCCCTCAGTATGGCGGAATGTATGAAGCTGACACCGGATGATGCAATGTGCATCCCGGTTCCGTTTTTCCACTGCTTCGGCTGCGTCATCGGCACTTTGTGCTGTATGGTATCAGGAACCACCATGGCCCCTGTTGTCTCCTTTACTGCTGTCGATGTCCTCAAGACGGTTGAGGC
>CAWGGS010000059.1:0-13351 GCA_963822095.1 uncultured delta proteobacterium | reverse complement strand
CCCGACACGCAACATCGCAACCGTGGCCGACTTCATCAACGATTGGCAAGGCCGGACATCCCTTGTCACCCCGGCGGTATTTGCCCATTCACCCTACACCTGTTCCCCCGCAACTCTTATCGCGGCAAAAAAACTCGCCTCCGATACCGGCGTGCGCTTTTTTATTCATCTGGCCGAAAGCAGGCAGGAGACCTCCATGCTGATTGACGCCCGGGGTACCAGCCCGGTCAGGCATCTCCAGGCGCTCGGTCTCCTCGATGAGGCAACCGTCTGCGTCCATGGCATCTGGCTCGATGATCAGGATCTTACTCTCCTGGCAACGTCCGGCACCCCGGTTGTAACCTGCCCTCAAAGCAATCTCAAACTCGCCTCAGGCACGGCAAAGGTCAGTGAAATGCTTGAGCGCGGCATCCTCGTGGGGCTCGGCACCGACGGCCCCGCAAGCAACAACAGCCTGGATATGTTCCGCGAGATGGACATGTTGGCCAAGATCCAAAAATTACAATCGCTTCGTGCAACCGATCTGCCTGCCGGGCAGGCACTCGCCTGCGCCACAGAATCCGGTGCCCGTCTGCTCGGCCTGGAGGCGACCGGCAGGATCACCGTCGGAAACCGTGCCGACATTATCCTGATTGATCTCAATGCCGCCCACCTGACCCCCTTTTACAATACCGATCTTCTCGTTTACGCGGCCAAGGGCAGTGACGTATCAACCGTCATTGTAGACGGAAAAATCGTCGTCCGGGATCGCCGGATCGTCTCTTTCAATCTGGATGAAACCTGCTCCCACGTCAAAAAAATCGCTGAAAAACTATACAAGAAAAAACCAACAATGACATAATTCTTCAGCCAAAATGTCAACACACACGCATTTACACGAAACTGTAACTAAGCAGTGCACCAGATACTGCCCACTACATTGATAAGGATATTTCATGTCCATTAAAGCATTAGCCCTGGAACTCTACAGAGCCCAGCAGAAAGTTATCCGGCTCGAAAAGGAGTTCTCCAGAGCAGACATTCAGGACAAAGACCGGATTAAAGAAGAACTGAAGGCAGCTGATGCCGAGAGAGTTCAACTGCGAAAAATGCTCGACGGCGCCAAGGCCCCAAACCCGTTGGCAGATAAGTCCCCCCGCAGCTATCGCCGCTGAATCTCCCCGGCAAACTCCCTTCCGCCCTTATTGTCCGATAATCCTTTTGCAACTTCCTCATTGGATGGGTATAGTTGTCTTTTTTTGTTTTTGAATGAAATTTAAACTCGCTGGAGTGATGCATCCACCATGGAAAGGCAAATGATCATATCGGTCATGTCGAAAGACCGGCCCGGCATTATTGCCGATGTAACCGGAGCAATCTATGAACTCAACGGCGATCTGGCTGACCTGACCCAGACGGTTCTGTGCGGGTATCTGACCATGATCCTGATCGCCACCTTCGATAATTCCGTAACCCCTGAAGATGTCATAGCAAAACTATCTCACACCACATCGAAAATCAAGTTTGATGTCCTGGTCAAGAAGGTGGATACCCCCATCGAGATCCTGAAGGCCATGATGCCTGAGAAGACCTACATCCTTACTGCTCAGGGCAAAAACAAGAAGGGGTTGGTCCACGGTATTAGTTCCTTTTGCTATGAACGTGATATCAATATCCTGGATCTGACGACAACCCTTGCCGACAACCAGTATACCATGATCCTCCAGCTGGATCTCAGCCATGTGACATCCATCAAGGATATCCGTGACGACCTGACTCTTTACGCCGATGAAATGGGGCTTACGGTAGTTTTACAGCATAACGATATTTTTCGGGTAACCCACGAAGTCACAATGAACTAGTCGGGGATGGGCCCCAAAAGGGACCTGCCGCCGCCAAGGAGACGGAGAACATGTTACGTTCAGATCAGATTCTGGCAACTGTTGAGATGATCCAGAAGGAAAACCTCGATGTCCGTACGGTGACCATGGGGATCAACCTTCTTGATTGCCGACGTGACACGGTGGACGAAACGTGTAGCAAAATAGAACAAAAGATCACCGAACAGGCCGGTAATTTTGTTCCGACCTGCGATCTGATCAGCCGAAAACTGGGAATTCCCATTGTCAACAAAAGGATTTCGATTACCCCGATAGCATTTGTCGGCTCCGGTTTTTCCAGCCAGGATTTCGTCAAAATTGCCAAGACCCTGGACCGGGCTGCCGGATCCGTCGGGATCGACATTCTCGGTGGCTTTTCGGCCCAGGTCGAAAAAGGAATGACGGCCACCGACAGAGAATATATTGCCGCAATCCCCCAAGCCCTGTCTGAAACCGACAAGATCTGTGCCTCAATCAATATCGGGACCAGCCAGAAGGGCATTAATATGGAAGCACTGGCGATGGTCGGACGGACCGTAAAAGAGCTCGCCGAAAAGACCCGTAACCAGGACGGGTTCGGGGCGGCCAAATTCGTCGTCTTTTGCAATCAGCCCGGAGACAACCCCTTCATGGCCGGTGCGATCCATGGCCTCGAGGAGGCGGACACAGTACTCAACGTCGGTGTCTCCGGACCGGGGGTCATCGCCAGGGCGCTGGAGAGGCTCATCGGCTCCGACGAGGGAGCCGCCCTTCACCTCGATGATCTGGCGGAAGAGATTAAACAAACCACCTTCCGGGTTACCCGTTGCGGGGAACTGGTGGGCCGCCAGGTCTCCAAGGCACTCGGTATCTCGTTCGGGGTGGTCGACCTCTCTCTTGCACCTACTCCCACCGTTGGTGACTCGGTCGGTGAAATTCTGCATATCCTGGGAGTTGATGCCATTGGAGCACCGGGCTCAACAGCAATCCTCGCCATGCTCAACGATGCAGTCAAGAAGGGAGGACTGTTTGCCAGCAAGAACGTCGGCGGCCTAAGCGGTGCCTTCATCCCGGTTATGGAAGACGCGATCCTGGCCGAGGCCGTGGGCCGTGGTGAACTCTGTCTGGAAAAGCTTGAGGCCATGACCTGCGTCTGCTCGGTGGGCCTGGACATGGTAGCCATACCCGGTTCTGTCGATGCCGAAACCATATCGGCAATTATTGCTGATGAGATGGCAATTGGTATGGTCAACAACAAGACGACCGCCGCACGTCTTATCCCGGTTCCCGGCAAAGAGGCAGGAGAACATGTCAATTTCGGCGGTCTGTTCGGTGCAAGCCCCATAATGCCGATCAGAAATGTCGGGAAATCACGCCGATTCATCTCCTGGGGCGGAAGGATGCCGGCGCCGATCCACAGCTTCAAAAATTGATATGACCGTTATCGTCATCCCCTGCTATAACGAGGCGAACAGGCTGGATCGGGATGGGTTTGTCGATTTTGCTGACCAAAACAAGGACCTTTCCTTTCTTTTCGTCAACGACGGCAGCACCGATTCGACCACTTCCCTGATCAACCAGATGATCACCCGAACCGATGGCCGGATACAGCTTCTGGACCGCCCCGAAAACCAGGGTAAGGCCGAGGCCGTCCGGGCGGGTGTCCTCAAGGCAATAGCTGAGATATCCCAAGGCTACATAGGATATTGGGATGCCGATCTCGCCACACCGCTTGCCGCCATTGGGGATTTTCTCTCTGCAGCAGACGCGGAGCCTTCCAGACTCTTCATCCTCGGTTCGCGAATCCGCCGGATGGGGGCTGGAATAGAGCGGAAGTGGTTTCGCCACTATTTCGGCAGAATCTTTGCCACCGTTTCCAGCAACCTGCTGGATCTCCCTGTTTACGACACCCAATGCGGTGCCAAGCTGATTGAACGTGACCTGGCAGCAGAGATCTTCAGCCTCCCCTTCATCTCTTCCTGGCTCTTTGATATTGAACTCCTTGCCCGAATAATCGAATGTAGAGGGAGAGAAGAAGCAAGACGGATCATCTATGAGCACCCGCTCTCCGAATGGAAAGATGTCGGCCAATCAAAGATCTCCCCTTCCTACCTTCCGAGAATCCCGTACGAACTCTATCGAATCCATCGGGCCTACCGTCATCTGTTATAAATCCATAAAGATAGTAAGCCCCCCATAAACTGTTCGTTCCTACTAGGACTTATCCTGAAACAATCCAGCACCCTTCCAGTCGTCTCGGTACCCTGGACCTTAGAGATCCAAAACATATTGAGGATAATCGTCTGACCGGTTTTCTCTCGCCCTCTCATTTTCAGTTTTATCAGGCAGAGCCACATCCAAATGTCGTTGGCGAAGCAAATATGCATGCAATGACATTTTTCATACTTCACACACGTGTACGATATTCCGAAAATACGGAACACCAACAACCCTCATTATTGTTCAGAACCAACTCTGGCGGCAATAAGCAATCTCCCCGGACACATCAGTGCGCCCGAACACGATCCCAGTTCATATACTATATAATTTCAAAGTGTTATTCACGATTAATCTGTGCAAAAACAATGCGATACCATTGAAAAAATGTATTTTTTTGAACTCTTTTCCAGATATTTCGCAATGAATTCCGGTTTCCAGGAAACAAATTGCACGTTTCCGAAAAGAATAATCGGAAGACATATTTCTCTTTATTCTTAGCAAAATCTAACATGCAGAAATTATGAATAATAATTATTCTCATCTACTTTGATTGTTGTCTGGCATATTTATTGCTTAAATGGTCCTAAATGAAAATGCGAATTTTCAAAAATGCCCTGTAGGGTAATGCTACACAGTGCATGAATTAACTTGGTGATAGTTAAAGGATGCAGAGTATCTAATCATCGTTATCAGAGAGGAGAATTAAATGAAAATTAAAATACTTGCAACCACAGTATTGTCTATAGGTGCTTTGATGGTGTTACCGTTTACGGCCAGTGCAAGCTCGCTTGAGTCGTGGACGTTCTATGGTCCTAATCCTAGCGGTAGCAGTATGGGTGTATCCACGTTAGATAGTTTCTCGACCCCGGGAAGCTTCAAAATAACACTCAATGCAATTGAAAATACTACTACGGGAAGCCCTGGCTTTTTCTATGACAAGAATCAGGGTGATTCTACTGATGAGCAGGGCCTTGGTGTTATCCCAACCTCCGGAGACACTACTCATGAAGAGATCGACGTTGGAGAAGCCATCAAAATCATTTTCCCTACTGGCCTTACAGACTTTAATCTGTATTTCAAATCACTGTCGGGTAATGAGTATGCAGATATATGGGCGGGATCAATAGGAGGCACAGGCACAAAACTCGGTGAAATTACTCATGACTCTCTCGACCCGGTAAGTATTCCCGAGAAGTTTTCGATCGACAACGCGTATTTGGGATCACCCATCTTCGTAACGGCGCAGAGCAAAGACTTCTTATTGTACGGCGCGGATGCGACAAACCCTGTTCCGGAGCCAAGTACCTATCTTCTGCTCGGTTTCGGCCTTGTTGGGATGGGCAGTTTGATGTGGAGAAAGAACCGGAAGGAGGGAGATGATTTACCCCTTGAATTTCCGTATTAATGCGAATGCACAAGGCAGATGGCACACCCCTTATTGGGCATGGAGGGCCATCTGCCTTTTCGTTTTTTCACCAACTGGCAGGAAAAAGACATAAACTGATCGAACAGCCCACCTTCCACCTCTCCTTCCTTACGATATGGCGGTTAGTATGTGCAGATTCTACCGTTCATTGAGCCCCCGATAGACACTTAGGAAATCCAAAGCCCAGGCACCTGCCCCGATCCGGCCCTATTTTTCAGTTTCCAGACGGTCTTTCCCCAGCACTTCCTCCCCTCCATTTGATGGTTTTCATTTGACATCGGCCATTTTGCCTGCATACAATTCACATTACAGGAGCAAGATTGATGATCGACCCTGTTAGTATGAAATTTTTTTCTGATTACCACTGAAACTCAGCCTATCGAGAAGGAAGGGTGAGAGCTGTCCGTTTTTCGGGTCTCTGCAGCCTGGATGGCTGCAGCGAAGCCCCCAGGGATGGGTTCATGGCGTCCCGAGAAACGAACAGCTCTCACCCCGGATCAGCAACTAAACATGAGTGGTAATCAAAAAAATTTTAGAATGCACACAAACGGCAGAATGCCCCACACGGTGTTGAACGGAACCATTTCCGGAGTTGTCAACTCTCGGGCTACCCTCGTCCTTGACACCTTGGAGGAAGGCCAGGCAATCGGTCCGATCTGATCAACCGCCGGAAACAAGGAGACGCCTCTATCCGTTAACCCCAGAAACCTCACCGACCGCAGACTCTCTCACCCACTGGTTGCGTCGGTCACCTCATATGGAGACCTCCCATGGAAAATTCCTCCCTGGACAGAAGAATCATAGCGCGCAGCAAAGAGTTTTTCGCAAGCATCAACACGGAGGCGCCGTCCATCTTCAACAAGGGATGGTGGACCGGCAAGGTCATGGACTGGTCCATGAAAAACGACGCATTCAAGGTGCAGCTGTTTCGTTTCGTCGACGTCCTGCCCTATTTAAATACCTCTGAGTCCCTGGCCCGTCATATTGAAGAATATTTTTCCGCGGATGCCCAGGACACCCCCAAGGTACTGCAGTGGGGAGCAAAGCGGGCCGGATTCGGCGGCAAACTGACCGGTATGGTCATGAACAAGGTCATCCGTTCCAACATTGAGTCAATGGCTAAACAGTTCATCATCGGCGAAAACGTTAAAGACGCCCTGAAGACCATACAAAAAATCCGCAAGGACGGGTTCACCTTTACCGTCGATATCCTGGGGGAGGCCACGGTCAGCAAGAAAGAAGCCGTTGCCTATATGGATATGTACCTTGAGCTGCTGGAGGACTTGAAGGCAAGCAGCGGAAAATGGGAGGCCATCGGAGGTGACACATGGGACTGGGGGTATGCTCCTCTGGTCAATATTTCGGTCAAATCTTCGGCCCTGTTTTCCCAGACCGACCCGATGGATTTCGAGGGTTCGGTTCGAGGCGTGCAACAAAGGCTGGAGATCATCTACAGGAAGGTTATCGAGATTGGTGCTGCAATGCGCATCGATATGGAGCATTACCGTTTCAAGGATATTACCCTCGAGGTCTACAGGAGGATGCGGGCAAGCGAGGAGTTTCGCGATCACCAAAACCTCGGGATAGCCATACAGTCGTATCTGAGAGATACCGATGATGATTTGAAGGACCTGTTGCAGTGGGCAAGAGAACAAGACCTGCCGATCTCCGTCCGGTTGGTCAAAGGCGCCTACTGGGATTACGAGACCGTCACCGCCAAACAGAACGGCTGGCCTGTCCCGGTCTATACCAACAAGGCCGAAACCGATGCCGCCTTTGAGCGGCATACCCGAATGATCCTGGAAAACAGCGATATCTGTTATTTTGCCTGCGGATCCCATAACATTCGCTCGATTTCGGCGGCCATGGAGATTGCAAAAGAGCTGTCCATTCCAGAAAATCGCTATGAATTCCAGGTCCTCTACGGAATGGCGGAACCGATACGCAAAGGACTTTTAAAGGTTGCAGGCCGCGTCCGGCTCTATGCCCCCTATGGAGACCTGTTGCCCGGCATGGCCTATCTGGTAAGACGTCTTCTGGAAAATACCGCCAATGAATCCTTCCTGCGTCAATCCTTTGTCGAGGAAACCGAGGTGGATCGTCTGATGGAAAACCCACTCACAACCCTGGAGCGTGCCTTTCTCGAGGGGACCACCTCGTTGAATAAAGAGATCGATCCCGATCATTTCATCAACGAGCCTTTTGCTGATTTTACCAGGAACGAAATTCGTGACGCTTTTCCCAAAGCGATAGAGGAGGTGCGACATACCCTCGGTACGACCTATCCGCTCAATATAGGCGGCAAGGACATCACCACCGACGACACCATCGCCTCGGTCAACCCGGCGGCACCTGACGAGATCATAGGCCACGTCTGCCAGGCCGGAACTCCAGAGATCGATCTGGCGATTGCAGCCGCACGCAGCGCCTTTCCGGCCTGGAAGGCCCTGCCTGCCGCCGAAAGGGCCGGGTATCTTTTCAAGGCCGCCGATATCGCCAGAAAGAAGATCTTTACGCTCTCGGCCTGGCAGGTCCTCGAAGTTGGAAAACAGTGGGGACAGGCCCAGGCCGATGTCGCCGAGGCCATCGATTTCCTCGAATACTATGCCCGGGAAATGCTCCGTCTTGGTTCCCCGCGCAGGATGGGCCGGGCTCCCGGTGAGATTAACCAGCTCCTCTATCAACCCAAGGGAATCGCCGCTGTCATTGCCCCATGGAACTTCCCCCTGGCCATCAGCTGCGGCATGAGCGCTGCAGCCATCGTCACCGGGAACCCGGTTCTCTACAAGCCGGCCGGTCCGTCGTCGGTAATCGGTCATACCCTGCTGGAGCTCTTCCAGGAAGCAGGTCTTCCGACCGGCGTCTTTAACTATGTGCCGGGTCGTGGTTCGGTTATGGGAGATTATCTTGTTGAACACCCAGATATTTCGCTAATCGCCTTCACCGGTTCCATGGAGGTCGGCCACCATATTATACAAAAGGCTGCAGTGGTTCAAACCGGACAGCAACAGATCAAGCGGGTGATTGCGGAAATGGGGGGTAAAAATGCCCTTATCATCGACGACGATGCCGATCTCGATGAGGCAATCAGGCAGGTCATCTCTTCGGCTTTTGCCTTCCAGGGGCAGAAATGCTCGGCCTGTTCCCGGGTCATCGTCGTAGCCCCCATCTATGAGAAGTTCATTGAACGCTTGGTAGAGGCGGCACGTTCGATTGCCATCGGAGCTGCGGAAGACCCGAGCTACTTCATGGGGCCGGTCATTGACCAAAACGCCCAAAAGACAATTCTTGGTTATGTTGAACTGGCCAAACAGGAAGGCCGGGTCCTGCTCTGCCGCGAGGTGCCTGAAGGAGGGTATTACGTGCCTCTGACCATCGTTGCAGACATCACCCCGGAACACCGGCTGGCCAGGGAGGAGGTCTTCGGACCGGTGCTTGCCGTAATGAAGGCCAGGGATTTCGACCAGGCCCTGGAATGGGCCAACAGCACCCGTTTCGGTCTCACAGGAGGCATCTTCTCCCGCAGCCCGCGTCACCTCGAAAGAGCAGGCAAGGAGTTTAACGTCGGCAATCTTTACCTGAACAGGGGGTGCACCGGGGCTTTGGTCGAGCGCCACCCCTTCGGCGGTTTCAAGATGTCAGGGATAGGCTCCAAGGCCGGTGGCCCGGATTACCTTTTACAGTTTATGGACCCCCGCCTGATAAGTGAGAATACAATGCGGCGGGGATTTGCCCCGATCGAGGAGTCGGACGACTGGATCCGGTGACTCCCCCCCCCGGGTCAATCCTTTCAGCCGATGAGATTTATAATCTCGTCCACCGCCGTTTGGGCGGCACGAGCAACCTCGGGGCTCAATTCGGCACCCAGGGTATCGAAACATCTTCCTTCGATACCCACTAAATACACTTCGACAGGCATCTTCTCAGGGGTAAGACGCCTGCCGATTTCGATGGCCTCGCGAATTCCGATCCCATGACCGCTGACTGGACGCTGGGTGTTCTCAGGGATATCTTCCCAATTGCGGATATGCACGGTTCCGGGCTCTGAACCAAACTGGACCGCATCAACCACCACCAGAGCCCTCTCACCTGCCATTTCTTCAAGGAGCTCCAATCCGCCGATACCGAGGAAGCGGATTCGTATGGTAGACGGCAGATCTTTCTGCAGTAAAAGGTCATAGACGGCACGGCCGACACCGTCATCGGCGACAAGATCATTGCCGATACATACGACCAGGGTCTTGTCCATGGGTTATTTCCGCACCCCGCTGAAGGCCAGGGAAACAGAACAGGTCTCTCCGGTGGCAAGGGTTTTGGGTCTGACGGGAGAGCCCACCAGTTCAGCCATTATTCCGGCAAGGTAATAGTGGAACATCTGGCAGACATGGCCGTCTATTTCCATCTTTCTGGAAAGGCACACACTCCTGATCGGGCAATCGGTAAGGTTTATCACCGCCTGGTCCTGCTCAAATTTCCCTGTTATCTCCATCTGCTGCTCGCGAAAAAAATTCACCAGTTCGGACAAGGCGTTTTCAGGAGTCGGATCATCCAGATGGATGGGAAGGTTGAGGGCCATCTTCCGTCCGGCGGCAACTGCAAGCGAAGGAGTGGATTTGCCGATGAAGACATCAATGGTACTGACAAACATGTCGAGAAGAAAGCTGACCTCGGTAAAGGCCTTATCATAATCTTCTTGTGTCAATTGCAACTCGGTAAGGGGCATCATAGAAACTTCTCCATACGTCTGCTGAAACTGATATTGCGATAAAAATTAGCCACAATATGATGCCCTGAGTGGGTGATGGCCGCAGCAGGACAGATATAGGCGCAACTGAGGCAGGCAATACAGTTTTCAACGTTGTCAACGACTGCCTTCTGCGTCTCTTCTTCGAAGACGAAGCAATCGGTCGGACAGACATCGAGGCACATTCTGCATCCTCGACAGGCCTTTTCGTGGATGGTCATCTCGAGCATATCATTTTCTCCTGATCTTTCTGATGGTCTTTCCGCCTGTGTTGATCTCAACTTCGAGTTCCATTCTCCCGAGTGCATGGGTTGCACAGGCCAGACAGGGATCATAGCAGCGGACGACGAATTCCAGACGATTGAGGATCTCTTCATCGCTGCCTGTGGGCAGCAGATTGTTCGCTCCCTGCTTCAAAGAGGCATTGATCGCCTTGGTGTTCTGCTGGGTGGCGACAATCATATTGGCACTCCGGACAATCCCTTGGGCATCGATTTGGTAATCGTGGATCAACGTGCCCCGCGGCGCCTCGATATGGGCAACGCCTCTGGAACCGGGAAACACCGCCGGAACCCGAACGTCCCCTCTAATGACAGGACTGGCTGAGAGGTCTCGCGCCTTTTCACAGGCACCTATTAATTCGATAAGCTTTGCGTAGATCTGCAGGACGGCATTGTGACAGGGACGGCCGAAATTCTTCCTGAAGATGGCAAGCTCAGCCTCGGCACGCTCGGTCTCCATGGAATCGGCCACATTAATCCTGGCCAGAGGACCGACACGGTACATGTGCTCGGAGCCGTCAATATCGAGGTAGACCTCCTTGGCATAGGAGGAAGCAACGGTCCTTTCCGCCATCAAATCCGTATAGTCGGCAGCGGAAAATTCTTTACGGACGGCACCTTTCTCATCCATGACCCGTAGCGTGCCGTCATAGACATTTTGTTTTCCTGCCGCCACCGTCCCCAGATACCAGCTCGGCATGTTCATATTCTTTAATAGAGGCGGATTGCTCTTTAGGAGTTCCACCAAAAGCTTTTTGGTGATCGGGGCAAGCTCGGTGACCAAGGTTACGGCCTCGGCGCTCAGGTCCTGCAACCGTTTTACCTGGGCGTCGGTCGGGGTAAAAGAGATGCCGCCGGCCACGGCGGTTACCGGATGGATTCCCCGGCCGCCGATGGTCTCGTTAATCTTCTGGCCGATGCTTCGCAGGCGCAGGGCCTTTTTGGCGACGTCCGGCTGGGCGTCGACCATCCCGACAATATTTCTGGAAGCCGCCTCTCCATCCATCCCGAAAACGAGATCGGGCCCGGTAAGAACATAGAGGGAAAGACAATGGGAGTGGATCATATGCCCCATATACATAAGCTCCCTGATCATCTTGGCAGCCGGGGGCGGATCGACACCGGCCGCATTGTCCAGGGCCTTGGCGGCGACAAGATGGTGCGCTGTCGGACAGACACCACAGATACGGGCTGTAATCTGGGGCATGGTGTGGGCCTCCATCCCCACCAGGATCCGTTCAAATCCCCGAAGCTCGTTCACGCAGAAACGGGCCTCTTGCACCGTCCCGGCCTCATCACAATCCAGAAGAATTCGGGCATGCCCTTCGATCCGGGTTACAGGATCTATCGTTATCGTCTTTGTCATATTCCCGCCTCTACATCTGCGATCCATTTCCGGATCAAAAAGGTCGGCTTGTTGCCGACCATCTTGGTGGCCATTGCATAGGCATAATGTGTCTTGGCCGATTTTTCCATGTGGCGTTTTATGTCTAAGGGATCAATTTCTGTCAACCGGGCCATCCTCTCGCTGATCTCGGTTCGGATATCGTGGGTCGGTTCGCAGAGAATCTGCATGGTCGGCCCCGCACAACCGGTACACATGACACCGTGATTGGGACACGGGGCAAGGCAACGGTCCAGAGTTACAGACCCCAAGCAGATATATCCCTGGCTCAAGAAGCAGAGGTCCTCCTCCGGAACCCCCTCAAGAGCACCTTTGAGCGTCGACACAGAAGTCTTTTTCATTGTTCGGCGACAACCGGCACAGACCGTCTCCTGTCCGGATTTTATCTCACGGTTCTCCACCAGTGCGGTCAATCCTTCAAAGATATAGTGGGGGTGAGGCGGACAGCCTGGAAGGTACAGATCAACATCAATGACCTCATCAATGGGAGTGACCATCTTTTCAAGACCGGTTATGTCCGTTCCGGGAATAAAATCCGTTCTGGTGGTTGGCGACTTTTGGTAGACGGTCTCCATGATCTCCTCACGGCTATGGGCAAGGCCCGCTCCATGCAGCCCACCGTAGACCGCGCAAGTACCGAACGCAATGATTTTTTTGCATTTTTTTCGCATTTCAAGGGCTGCATGACGGTCATGTTCCGTGCGAATCGAGCCAGTCAGGATACCGATGTCGGCCTCTGGATAGCCCTTTTCATCGGTCAAAACCGGGCATTTGAGAATCTCCACGGCCTCAAGGACACCCAAAATCTTCTCATGCAGATCGACCAGCGCGACGTGACACCCACCGCAATCACACAACCACTCGGTATTTAGTTTAATTTTCCCGGTGCTCATTTTATTTCCTGATAAGTAAAGACAGAGTAAACGACAACTGACAGGCCACAAACAGAGGCGAAATAAAGAGAAAGACTCCTGGGACTATGCCTCGACGGTCAGCACCTTAAGACAGGCATTCTCTCCTGCATGCTTGATCTCGAGGGTCGCCTTTTTTCCCATGATGCTCTCCAGGGCCCCTGCAAAAAATCCATACATCATATTGCACAAAGATCCCTGCTGCGGATGACCGAAACGAAACAGGGACTGTCTGATCATACAATCCCTGAAGACGAGTTGGATCTGTCTTGCTCCCGTCTCATTGACAGTTATCAACTCAGACTGTCCCATGGGTTTGAAGGGCTCGAATCCCCACAGGCAGTTGTTTTCAACAAGGACCCTTCTGACTTCATCAATGGCCTGCAACAGGTCATCAGTAGATTTGGCCCCTGCTGAAAACTTTCGGCCAAGATTTCTTCCGGCCGACATGGTCATGCTGTTGGCACCACGTCCCAGAATAGGCTCTATTCCCGCGGACAAGGCTGCCAGGAAGTTCATGGTTTCC
>CAWGGS010000058.1:0-18284 GCA_963822095.1 uncultured delta proteobacterium | reverse complement strand
CGAAGATTTTGGCAAGCTTGCCGAGTTTCCCGGGCATTCGGCTGGACACTCTAAAGTGACCCGGAGATGGAATAACCCCTTCCAGGCAGGTAAGATCATGTAATAATAGTAGTTGGATTTACCCTTTCTCGCCTTTGACTGCAATAAAAAATCGAGATCGGGGTCCTGAAAACCATTTCCTAAAGCTATCAACTAAGCAGCGATATCATAATCGGTTTGTGTTGCATTTTGGAAAAAAATACGTAATAATCATCGTCCTCATAAATGTTGGTGGTGATTTTCTTAAGTAAATTGTGCAGGTTGATGTGGTAATGTCATGCTAGAGGCAGGTGGAAAATGATTCGTCATTCACTTGACAAACGCTTTTCCCTGTAGTAAAAATCCCTAGTTAGTTTATAGCTTGACTTAAGAACGGTGAAAGCCATAAAATTATATTTTTTCAAGGAGGTATGAAATGCCGACGCTCGAACACAATGGATCCAGCTTTCAGGTAGATGAAGATGGTTTCCTGCTTAAAGGTATGGAAGAGTTCAATGAAAATTGGGTCGATTATGTAAAAGGAATCGAAGGTATCTCAGAGTTGACAGACGAGCACCACAAAGTGATCGATGCTCTTCAAGAGTACTATAAGAAGAACGGTATTGCACCGATGGTTCGTATTCTTTCCAAAACCACAGGTTTTCCGCTGAAGAGAATTTACGAACTGTTCCCGTCTGGACCAGGTAAGGGAGCCTGTAAAATGGCTGGTCTTCCGAAACCGACCGGTTGTGTATAAAGAGTTTTCATTTACGACTTTGACTGACTTAAAAAGGGGAGGAATCCATGGTGGGTTCTCTCCCCTTTTTTAATTGATGCTGTCATGACCTTTCTGCAGGATGGAGATTCTGCCGGCGGGGGATTGAGCCTTTTTTAAAAGCTGGCTTTTCGATCCGGCTACACCGGATGGACTCAGCCGGACACGGTGGCAGTCGTAAGGGGTTGTCCTTGTTACAGATGTTTAAGTGCTTCCTCGTGTAGTTTGTCTATCTGCTTTTTGTATCTTTCTGCGGTGATTGTCGCACCACGAATTCCTCCTCTGAGATTGATCTCGTTGAGATAGACTGTTTCATCTTCGCTAATGAGCAGGTCGATATGGGCGTAAGGAAATAAACCGCGGTCCATGGCCTGACGGCAGATTGCATCCTGGGTTGTCGTCAGCTCACACCGAAACGCCTTTCCTCCACAGTGCAGGTTGTTCCTGAAATTGTCGGGGTTGCTTCGCTGGTAGGCTTCCAGATAGTCTCCGAGAATGATGACACGTATGTCCCGGCAGTTTTTCAAAAAAGGTTGAAGCACAAAAGGAAAGGGAATGACATGGTTGTTGCAGAGGGTGAAGATATCCTCGGGCGATTTAAAGAGGTGGATACCCAGTCCCCCATGTTTTCCATCATGCTTGAGGACGAGGCGCTCTTTTTTTTTCGTTGATAGAAGGAAATGGCTTCGAGGAGACCGTGGATATCATATACCGCACATGTTCCCGGAATCATGAGCGGCTGGAAAATTCGTGCTTGAAAGACTTTGGATCTGCCGGCGAGTTGGGAAGTGGCGGAAGGAAAGAGGCAAACCCCCCGTTCAACAAGATCGACCAGGAGATGCTCTTCCTGGGTTTTCATCCTGATTCGGCAACAGACAATGTCGCCTTTCTCCAGTTCCTGTAACTGTGAAAATAACGCCTCGTTATTTCTGATAACACGTGGTCTGCCGGTCACATCAGAATACCATCTCGGTAAATCTGTCAAGGAATTCAGGAAGCTCTTCCTCGCAGTTGCCGCAGTAAAGCTTTATTTCCCCAAAAACCTGGGACTCATTTTCTTCCTGGGTAAAACTTCCGTCGGCATTTTGATTGAAGTGCGTTGTGATAATTGCGTCTTCGGCGATTTGGAAAAAATCGGTGTTGTTGCCACAAAAGGGGCAGGTTATCCGATTGGCTACTTGGGGCTCGTGGTTTGTAGACATACGTGCGACCTGAAAATATCGCTTGGGAATGCGATGGGCCTATGTGTCCGTCGTATTCTTTTTGCTTCCGGGTAAAAATTCATTGGTTGATTTCGTTTCTTCCTGTTCAATAAAGCGCATCTCCTGGGCACTCGCTTTAATTTCTCCGTCCAGTAGGGCTCCTGGCTCCACAGTGAGGCTGCCGGCCTCAAGTTTTCCCCGGATGGCGCATTCTTTTCTGGCGACAACGATGGTTGCGTTGACGTTCCCGTTTATCTCGCCATGGCAGGTGAAGCTTGCAACGTGGACATCTCCGGTGACCTTGCCGGTTTTGCTGATGATGAGATGCTCTCCGCTGATGTTGCCGTTAATTGAGCCATCGATCATAGCTTTGCCCTTGAAGGTGATCTCTCCTGTTATCAACATGCTTTTATCAATAATGGAGGTAATTGCCTCTCCTTCGGCCTTTTGAATCTCCTTTTCCAGGACATCGTTTTTTTTGGCAAAGAAACTCATTGAACTATTTCCTCTTCTCTTTGGCGACGATTGAACGGGAGATATCGACAAATCTGAGAAATTTATACGGGTCTATGGTCTTGTTGTGGACGCGTATTTCATAATGGAGGTGAGGGCCTGTGGATCTGCCTGTATCGCCGACATAACCGATAACTTGTCCTCTGGAGACGTGTTCTCCTTTATCGACACGGAATCTGCTGAGGTGGCCATACCCTGTTTCGTAACCGTTTCCATGATCAATAAGGATATAATTCCCGTATCCACCGTTTCTCTGGGCCATAAGCACTTTTCCTTCAGCCGTTGCCCGAATCTTTTCCCCAGTGTACCCGGCCAAATCAATACCCGGGTGAAAAGCGGCAGTATGGGTAATTGGATCCATACGTGCACCGTAGGGGGAATTGATTTCTCCATGAATCGGCTTGCCCAGCGGCAAGGTTCGGAGCTTTTTGAGGTACTGATCAGCCTTGTAGAGGAGTCGATCGTATTGGTTTTCTTCAATGGCAATGAAGGGGCCACCGCTACTCGGAGAGTCATCGGAATGTTTGTATTTCTTATTCTTAAGCTTGACTCCGATATGTTTCATGACGTTGGCAATGAGTTCGCTTCGTTCATTGAGTTCGCTAACTGCGGTCGATATGAGGTGTTCTTTTTCTTCTTTAAAAGCCGCTTCCTGTTTTAAATTCTGCATCTTAAGGTCGGCGATGAGGTGGCTGCTTTTAAGCTGAAGATTCGTTATTAACTGCTCATTTTTTGCCCTCAGCTGGGCCACTTCCTCTTGATGATCCTGGATCTGCTTGGCAAGTCGTGCCTCGAACCCCTCGTTGATCGTGTTGGTTTTCTGCATTTTGGCTTTGATCGACGCTATTCTGTGAACGAGATAGGAATTCTGCAGGGAAAAACCTACGGTAAAAAGACTGCCGAAACAGAGAAGGGTGACGGTCAAAACGGTAGCAGCGGTGGTGTAAAGGATCTTTTTTCCTGAAACTACAAATGCCCGTGTTCCTCCTTTGCCGCTGGTTATGATAATGTTGAACCGTTCCGTCATTGAAGTTTCTCCCGAATGATAGTATAAAATTGCATCTGAAAAACAGCCGCCAAACGGCACAGCTTAGCTTTGCATATCCCTCATCACCGATATTTTATAACAGTGGGCTGTAAAATTATCAACCCCAAAGGTTGGGAAAATACTGTTAGTAGTCATCGAAAGCATTAAATAAATCATATCCCATCTGAATACTCCTTCATTATGTCGAATATGCTCGTTTGCAAGTCGTTGACCAAATCCTTCGGGGCGCAGGTTTTGTTTCAAAATGTCGATCTGGTAGTTGACGGAGGAGATCGGATAGGTATGATCGGCCCCAATGGTTCCGGAAAATCAACCCTGATGAAAATTCTCTGCGGTTTGGACGAGGCGGACCAGGGTGAGGTCGTACTCCGAAAACATATCCGTGTCGGCTACCTGGCGCAGCATGATACCTTTGACGAGGATAAAGGGATCACCGATAACCTCCTTTTGGCACTTATCGGCACGGATCTCGAAGATGTTGAGAAATATAACAGGGTTCACACAATGTTGAGCCGGGCAGAGTTTATTGATGATGGCCTGCCGGTCAAGAATTTGTCTGGAGGGATGAGAAAGCGGCTGGCAATTTGCCGAACCCTTGTTGGTTATCCGGATGTGCTGATAATGGATGAGCCGACCAATCATCTGGACATAGAGGGAATTTTATGGTTGGAAGCAATGTTATCTGGAGCATCACCTGACACTCCTTCGACTTTTATTTTAGTCAGCCACGACCGGAGGTTTCTGGAAAACAGTTGCAACAGAATTGTAGAGCTGTCGCCGGTCTATCCCCAAGGTTCTTTCCAGGTAAGGGGCCGGTACAGCGATTTCCTTGAGGAGAGGGAGAAGTTCCTGGCCCAGCAGGCACAGGATGAAGAGCGGCTTCACAACAAGGTGAGGAGAGAGACCGAATGGTTGCGGCGTGGCCCTAAGGCAAGAGCGACCAAAGCCCGTTACCGCATAGACGAGGCCCATAGATTGCAGGAAGAGCTGGCTCAGGTCAAGCAGCGCAACAGGGCGCTCTCCAGTCTCCGAATCAATTTTGAGGCAACCAGTCGCAAGACCAAAAAACTTCTCGAAGCCAAGCAGATAGGTAAAAGCTATCAGAACACTCCGCTCTTTTCTGAACTCGATATCCTTCTCTCCCCGGGAACCAGGCTGGGACTTCTCGGGCGAAACGGTTGCGGAAAATCGACCCTGATGCAGCTTTTGGCGGCAGGTATTGAAACCGATGGGCTCACACCTGACACCGGGACCATTCGGGTAGCTGACAAGGTCAGGATCGTCTACTTTGATCAGCGACGCCAGGATATCGATCCGACCATCACACTGCGCAGAGCGCTTGCCCCGGAAGGGGACTCCGTGATGTTTCGCGGGACATCCGTCCATGTCATCTCCTGGGCCAAACGTTTTCTGTTTCGACCCGATCAGTTGGAAACGCCGGTCGGGCAGCTTTCGGGAGGGGAACGGGCCCGGATCGCTATTGCCTTGTTGATGCGGCAACCGGCCGATATCCTGCTTCTGGATGAGCCTACCAACGACCTTGATATCGCCTCCCTGGATGTCTTGGAGGACAGTCTGTACGAATTCCCGGGTGCAATCGTTCTGGTGACCCATGACAGGTATCTTCTGGACCGGATCTGCGACCGGTTGATCGGCTTTGATGGGGAGGGAAAGAGCCTGTATTTTGCCGATTACGAGCAGTGGCTTGCCTTTATGCAGGATCGAAGAGGAGAGGGAGGTGCTTCCAGGCCGGAAAAAAAGGTTGCCAAACCAACGCCGCCGGTGGAAAAAAAGAAAAGCAGCAGACTTACGTATATCGACCAGCGGGAGTACGACCAGATGGAGGAGAGAATCCTTGCAGCAGAAACCGAGCTTGAGGGGAATCAGAGAAAAATGGAAATGCCGGAGACCATGGCCGATCCCGGTCTTCTCAACGAGTGTTGGCAGGAGACACAACGGCTGCAGGGGCTAATCGATACCCTGTATGGGCGCTGGGATGAACTCGAGAGGAAAAAGCAGGAAGAGAAGGGGCGTTAATCGGCGACAAAGGTGCAGCCCCGCTTCCCGATACTTTTGGCCTTGTACATGGCGTTGTCCGCCTTCTTGATCAATTCTCTGCTGGTGTCTCCGTCGGCGGGATACATGGCGATACCGATGCTGGCGCTGATCTTAATTTCGTTGCCGTCCAGCTCATAGGGAACGGACAGATTTTCGATGATTTTCCCGGCAAGTCGCGCCGCTGCGGCCTTGTCCGATACTTCGGTCTGCAATAGCAAAAATTCATCGCCGCCGATGCGTGCAACCGTGTCGGATTTCCTCACTGTCTGAAGGAGTCTCTGGCCTACCATCGAGAGAATTTTGTCTCCCGCTTCATGCCCCATGGAGTCGTTGACGGCTTTAAAGCCGTCGAGATCAATGAACATGACCGCGGCCTTCCAGCCTTTGCGTTTTGATATCGATAGGGTACTAAAGAAGCGTTCCTGAAACAGTCTCCGATTGGGCAGGCCGGTGAGTATATCACGGTTTGCCAGGTTCGATACCTTATTAAGCGCCTCGGCAAGTTCGGCTTCAGTCTTCTTGTGCTTGGTGATATCGAAATAGGTCAGCATCCGGCCTCCATCCGGCAGGTTCACGCACTGGTATTCATAGACGATCCCATCTTTGCGATGGAACTCTATCGGTCCCTTGGCGCCTCTTTTCAGCTCCCACTCCCGTTTGGAAACATAGTCGTCGAATTCTTCTTCCGCGGCGTCGTAGATATCATTATAGCGATTATAGCTGAGTATGTTCCGAAAGGTCAGTTTTCCGTCAAATATCTCGTCCGGAATTGCCCACATTTTCCGAAAGGCACGGTTGGCGATATGGATTCTCAGGTCGGAATCCATGAACAGCACTCCGTAGTCGATGGACTCCAAAACGGCGTTGAATTCGCTGAGTGTTAAAGCAAGTCTGTTTTCGGTCTTTTTGATCGAGGTAATATCCTGCAGAATGGCAATCAGGAAAAAACCGGTGCCTTCTGTAATTTTTAACAGTTTGAGAAGGACTTGGTTTTTTCCGATCAACAGGGGACGGCCGTAATCGGAATGAAAGTCTTTGCGCTTGGTGGCAGCGATATCGGCAAACCATTTTTCGACCTGGAGATACTCCGGTCCGGCAAGAGCGAGATAATCGGTTAAACTCGTTGCAGCAAGATCGGCCATGCCGAGGCCGAGAAGTTCCTGGGCAGCCTTGTTAGCCTGGATGATAAGGCCCTTTTCATCCATCTCGATGACCGCCTCCACCAGGTTCTCAAAGACCGTGCGATGGTGCCGTTTGGTGACAAGCAGTTCCTCGGTGATGGTTCGCGAAGAAAGCCCTTCAACCCCGTGCAGTACGTATTCCCGGCGTTTTCCGCTGCGAAACTGGTCAATAACGTGCCGGACATGTTTTTGGATGAAGGTTGTAGGCCCTTTGGCCAGATAGAGGTCGGCGTTGAGGTCAAAGATATATTCCTTGTCTTCAAGGGCAATAGAAGAGTAAATGGCAATGAAAATATCCTCTAATTCAGGAGTGGTCCTTATGATCCGGCAGAGCTGGTCACCGGATATTTTCGGCATGATGATATCGGTGAAGAGGATGTCCGGCTTAAAATCTTCCAGGGCAAGCATTGCCTGCAGACCGTCGTCGGCTGTACGGATATCGCAACCTTCTTCCTTGAAAAAATGGGAAAGCAGACGGGTAAGGGTCGGATTGTTTTCTACGATCAGGATTTTAAGCATGAAATCACCACTGCAACATCTTTAGAAATTCTTCTTCCGACAGGACGGTTTTTCCGAGATCAAGGGCTTTTTTCAGTTTTGATCCTGCCTTCTCTCCGGCAATAATATGGGTCATTTTTTGGCTCACGGTGGTGGCAATTTGTCCTCCGCCGGTTTTGACAAGCATCTTCGCCTCGTTGCGTGAAAGTGTTTTCAACGTGCCGGTAAAGAGAAAGGTCAACCCCGATAAAGGGAGAGCCTGTCCCTTGTCGGCTGCAATCTCTGGAGTAACACCCTGTTCCTGCAGGCGGGCAAGCATTGTTTTTGTTGCGGGATCCGCAAAGAAGCGGCAGATGCTGGCCGCAGCCTGACTCCCTATCCCGTCTATTTCTACAAGATCTTCAATGGTTGCCGATGCGATCCTGTCGATGGTCCTGAAATGTTCTTCAAGAAGAGAGGCAGTCACTTCACCTATAAACCGGATACCGAGAGCGGCAAGAAACCGGCTTAGCGGTGGATGTTTTTTGGTACTGATTGCTTCAAGAACGTTCTGTGCGGATTTCTCTCCCCAACCCTCCAAGTGCACAAGCTTTTCCGGTGTCAACGAAAAGATATCCGGAATTTCCTTAATTATACCCAAACTGAAAAGCTGTTCCATAATTTTTCTGCCCATGCCTTCGATATCGAGTCCGGCCTTGGAGGTAAAATGGATCAGGGACCGTATTCTTTGTGCCGGGCACAGGGGATTGAAACACCGGGTCACCGCCTCGCCTTCAGGTCGGTCAAGGGGATGGTCACAGGCGGGGCAACGCTAAGGCATTATTATCCCGCTCTGTGTACCGTCACGCTTGTTGATAATCGGTTTGACGATCTCCGGGATCACATCCCCTGCCCGTTGGATAAGGACAGAATCACCTATGCACAGATCCTTGCGCATGATTTCGTCCTCGTTATGCAGGCTTGCCCGGCTGACCATCACTCCGCCGACGTTGACCGGGTCAAGAATTGCAACCGGGTTACGGCACCGGTCCGTCCGACCTGGAATTCGACACCTAAGAGTTTTGTCGTCGCCTGGGTGGCCGGAAACTTCCAGGCATGCCCAACGGGGAGCGCGGGCCTTGTTACCGAGTCTGTCCTGCAGACTGAAAGGGTCGACCTTGACGACCATGCCGTCGATCTCATAGCCGAGATCGTGGCGCTGTTCCTGAAGCTGTCTGAAACAGATCAGAACGTCGGAGATTGTGTCACATCTTCGGGTAAGGTCATTGACCGGTAACCCGAGTTCCTGAAGATGACCGAGCAATTCATACTGGGTTGGACAGCCCAGACCGCGTGATCGGAGACTCCATAGGCAAAGAATCTAGCGGCCTGGAGCCGTCAGTCGGGATCAAGCTGCCTCAGGGAACCGGCGGCGCATTGCGCGGGTTGGCGAAAAGGGGTTTGCCTTCCGCATCTGAACCTCGTTGAGCTGCAGGAATCCGTCTTTGCCCATGAAGACCTCACCCGAACTTCAAGCAGGCCTTTTGCCTCGCCCCGCAATTGTAACGGAACAGCGGAAATAGTACGTAACTGGGCGGTGACGTCTTCTCCTGTGAGGCCGTCACCCCGGGTGGAGCATTGAACCATTTGCCCATCCCGGTAAATAATTTCGACGGCCAGCCCGTCAAGTTTGGGTTCGGCCACGTAGGAAGGCGGTGTCGGACTGTTGAGGAAGCGCAGTACGCGTGTTCAAAGGCGACCAGGTCTTTTTCATTGAAGGCGTTTTCCAGGCTGAGCATCGGAATCCGGTGTTCGAGCTGGACGAATTTTGCAAGCGGCACTCCCCCGACCCTGCGGCTCGGGGAGTCATCCGTTTGATACTGGGGGAACCGGTCTTCCAGCTCAAGGAGTTCGTGAAAAAGCAGATCGTATTCTCCGTCCGATATCGTCGGGTCGTCCAAAACATAATAGCGATGGGCGTGCTCCCGGAGGAGTTCTTGCAGTTCCCGTATCCTTTTTTGGCTGACATCGACAAGGCTGTTGCGTGATGTGAAATTATTTTCCGGTTTTTTAACCGCGGAATAATTCGGTGGTGGAATTTGTCCTGTCGCTTTTCAGCTGGTGGTGGGTGCCTGAAGAAGATTGCCTGCCTTGGCAATATTTTCGTGGGGAACCTCATCTATAAAGATCAATATTGCTTCGGGGGGCTTGTTGGCCTCTTTGGCGATGACATCGGTGACCCCTTTGCTGATATTTTGTTTTTGTTCCTTGGACAGTTTTCCGGCAACGCGGATGTTTACATAAGGCATGTGTTTCTCCCGTGGTTGAGATATCCTTGAATGATTTTTTCGGTATTGGGTGTGTACGAGCCCAATATACCGTTTTTCATTGTAATCACCAAGGAAAGTTTGTCCATATGGCGCTTGGCTTTTTGGGGAACCGGTATTTTTTCCAGGGGCAAAAGCTGGGCACCTGTTTTGAGTCGGAGAGATGACGGGATATCTGTTGATGAAAAGTGAAAACATAACTATTATGAAAAACAAAGGAAATATTCAAAATGAATTCTGATTACTACTACTGTTCAGCGCACTTCCTTCCCTTTCGATAGGCTGGATTTCAGGGGTAATCAGAACGTAAGAGATAATTGAGGAGATGGTATCATGCACATCCTTGTTACCGGCGGTGCCGGTTATATCGGTAGTCATACCTGTATCGAGCTTCTCCAGGCCGGGCATCGGGTAACCGTGGTCGATAATCTCTGTAATTCCAAGGAGGAGTCGTTGCGTCGCGTTGGTCGCCTTACGGGTAAGACTGTCGATTTTTCGAGATCGATCTCTTAGATAAGGAAGGTCTGACCAAGGTGTTGCTTCCTGTGACACCTTCGATGCCGTGATCCATTTTGCTGGTTTGAAAGCGGTGGGGAATCGGTGCAAAAGCCTCTGCCCTATTATCATAACAATCTTACCGGAACCCTGGTTCTTTGTGAAACAATGGCGGACCATGGGGTCAAGAACATGGTGTTCAGCTCTTCCGCTACCGTCTATGGAGATCCGCATGCGGTTCCGATAACCGAAGATTTTCCGCTTTCCTGTACTAATCCTTACGGGTATACAAAGCTAATGATCGAACAGATCTTACAAGACCTGGCCGTTGCCGATCCGGCGTGGGGTATTACATTGCTTAGGTATTTCAATCCGGTTGGCGCGCATGAGAGCGGTTTGATCGGCGAAGACCCCTGTGGGATTCCAAACAATCTGTTGCCGTATATTTGTCAGGTTGCTGTGGGCAAACTGGGAATCCTTTCAGTTTTCGGCGATGATTATCCTACCAAGGATGGGACCGGTGTTCGGGATTATATCCATGTCGTGGATTTGGCGATGGGGCATGTCTGGGCGATAGAAAGGTCTCAGGCGGGAGCCTGTCCAGTTTATAATTTTGGGACTGGGCAGGGGTATAGCGTTTTGGAGATGGTGGCGGCCTTTGCCGAAGCATCGGGAAGAGATATTCCGTATCGGATTATCCAGACGTTCGGGCGATATCGCCACCTGTTACGCCGATCCGTCAAAAGCCAGGTGTGAGTTAGGGTGGCGGGCCCGGCGCGGGCTCAAAGAGATGTGTGAGGATGCCTGGAGATGGCAGGAGCGAAATCCGAAGGGGTACTCATGAGGGAAAGTTTTGATCCCATGTCATATATATTGTATAATTCCCTTATCTAAGGTAAATTACGTTTATTTCTTTCTTTGCCGCGCGTTGCACAATTTGCATAGCGGTGCGATAATTGTGCAACGATAAGCTTGATTATTGCGATCCTTTGTGGTACTTATGTCCTTAATGTATATTTGAGGCATAGTTTGCACAATGGCGCTAGGTAAACATTCCACTGTCATTTTCGGATGCGGCAATGTAATAATGGGGGACGATGGTTTGCCTGCTGTTATTGAAGAACTGGAGATGCATTGCATCCTGCCGGATAAAGTTTACTGCCATCGATGCGGTACCGGCATTCGAGAGTATCTCTTCGATTATGTTTTTGCCCCGAATCTAGGCCGGAGAGAGTAATCGTTCTTGATGCCGTAGATTTTCCGACCGGAAGCCGGGCGAAGTCTTTCAACTGGAATCGCTTAATCCCAACAAAAAATATCACGACTTTTCCTCCATCAGTTTCCTTCCATCAATCTTCTTGTGGAGTTGCAAGAGCATACGGGGATGAAAGTCGATGTTTTGGCCGCGCAAGTCGGATCCATCCCGGCTGAGATTCGCCGGGTTGTCTTCACCCATGACTGCAGCTATTGAATCGGCCTGTGAGAAAATTTTACAGATTCTTTCCGTTGAGGAAAGGCCCTGGGTGAGCTTTATGATGTATGAATTCAAAGTCAGCGAGATGGCTGAAGAGTTTGGTGTTCATCGCAATACCATTTGACAAACGCCGGTACTCTTCCGGCCAGGAAGGGGCGGGTCGCAAGTATCTGATGAGGATTATCAGCTGCTGTGTGAAAAATTCGGGCCTGATCAGGGGTTCACGACCGAATTTTTCACACAGCAGCTGATAATCCTCGAATTTCATCAGATACTTGCGACCCGGCCCTTCCTGGGCCGGAAGAGTACCGGCGTTTATCCAATTGCGAATGGTATTGCGATGAACACCAAACTCTTCAGCCATCTCGCTGACTTTGAATTCATACATCATAAAGCTCACCCAGGGTCCTTCCTTCATCGGAAAGAATCTGTAAAATTTTCTCACAGGCCGGTTTTATGGCTGCAGTCATGGCTGAAGACAGCCCCGGCGATATTTCAGACGGGATCGATCCGACTTGGGCAGCCAAAACATCGACTCTCATCCCCGTATGCTCTTGCAACTCCGCAAGGAGATTGATGGAAGGAAACTGATGGAGAGAAAAGTCGTGAATTTTTTTGCTCGGAATCGAAGAGATATCCAGTTGAAAGACTTCGCCCGGCTTCCGGTCGGGAAGATCTACGGCATCAAGAACGATTACTCTCTCAGGCCTGGATTCGGGCGCAAGAAGATAGTCGAAGAGATACTCACGAATGCCGGTGCCGGCATCGATGGCTGTAACCGTGTCCGGCAGGATGCAATGCATCTCCAGTTCTTCAATAACAGCAGGACCGAAACCATCGTCCCCCATTATTACATTGCCGCATCCGAAAATGACAGTGGAATGTTTACCTAGCGCCATTGTGCAAACTATGCCTCAAATATACATTAAGGACATAAGTACCACAAAGGATCGCAATAATCAAGCTTATCGTTGCACAATTATCGCACCGCTATGCAAATTGTGCAACGCGCGGCAAAGAAAGAAATAAACGTAATTTACCTTAGATAAAGGAATTATACAATATATATGACATGGGATCAAAACTTTCCCTCATGAGTACCCCTTCGGATTTCGCTCCTGCCATCTCCAGGCATCCGCACACATCTCTTTGAGCCCGCGCCGGGCCCGCCACCCTAACTCACACCTGGCTTTGGAGGGATCGGCATAACAGGTGGCGATATCTCCCGCACGCCTGGATACGATCCGATAGGGGATATCCTTTCCCGATGCCTCGGCAAAGGCCGCCACCATCTCCAGTACGCTGTACCCCTGTCCGGTCCCAAGATTGTAAACATGGACACCGGCCCCCGCCTGGGGCCTTTCAAGAGCGCAGACATGCCCCCTTGCCAAATCAACGACGTGGATATAATCCCGAACACCGGTCCCATCCTTGGTAGGATAATCATCGCCGAAAACGGAGAGGATTTCCAACTTCCCCACAGCAACCTGACAAATATAGGGCATCAGATTGTTTGGAATCCCACCGGGGTCCTCTCCGATCAGACCGCTCTCGTGCGCACCCACCGGATTGAAATATCTAAGGAGTGTAATATCCCATTCCGAATCGGCAACGGCCAGGTCTTGTAAGATCTGTTCGATCATTAGCTTTGTATACCCGTAAGGATTAGTACAGGAAAGCGGAAAATCTTCGGTTATCGGAACCGCATGCGGATCTCCATAGACGGTGGCGGAAGAGCTGAACACCATGTTCTTGACCCCATGGTCCGCCATTGTTTCACAAAGAACCAGGGTTCCGGTAAGGTTGTTATGATAATAGGGCAGAGGCTTTTGCACCGATTCACCCACCGCTTTCAAACCAGCAAAATGGATCACGGCATCGAAGGTGTCGCAGGAAGCAAACACCTTGGTCAGACCTTCCTTATCTAAGAGATCGATCTCGAAAAAATCGACAGTCTTGCCCGTAAGGCGACCAACGCGACGCAACGACTCCTCCTTGGAATTACAGAGATTATCGACCACGGTTACCCGATGCCCGGCCTGGAGAAGCTCGATACAGGTATGACTACCGATATAACCGGCACCGCCGGTAACAAGGATGTGCATGATACCATCTCCTCAATTATCTCTTACCGTTCTGATTACCCCTGAAATCCAGCCTATCGAAAGGGAAGGAAGTGCGCTGAACAGTAGTAGTAATCAGAATTCATTTTGAATATTTCCTTTGTTTTTCATAATAGTTATGTTTTCACTTTTCATCAACAGATATCCCGTCATCTCTCCGACTCAAAACAGGTGCCCAGCTTTTGCCCCTGGAAAAAATACCGGTTCCCCAAAAAGCCAAGCGCCATATGGACAAACTTTCCTTGGTGATTACAATGAAAAACGGTATATTGGGCTGGTACACACCCAATACCGAAAAAATCATTCAAGGATATCTCAACCACGGGAGAAACACATGCCTTATGTAAACATCCGCGTTGCCGGAAAACTGTCCAAGGAACAAAAACAAAATATCAGCAAAGGGGTCACCGATGTCATCGCCAAAGAGGCCAACAAGCCCCCCGAAGCAATATTGATCTTTATAGATGAGGTTCCCCACGAAAATATTGCCAAGGCAGGCAATCTTCTTCAGGCACCCACCACCAGCTGAAAAGCGACAGGACAAATTCCACCACCAAATTATTCCGCGGTTAAAAAACCGGAAAATAATTTCACATCACGCAACAGCCTTGTCGATGTCAGCCGAAAAAAGGATACGGGAACTGCAAGAACTCCTCCGGGAGCACGCCCATCGCTATTATGTTTTGGACGACCCGACGATATGGACGGAGAATACGATCTGCTTTTTCACGAACTCCTTGAGCTGGAAGACCGGTTCCCCCAGTATCGAACGGATGACTCCCCGAGCCGCAGGGTCGGGGGAGTGCCGCTTGCAAAATTCGTCCAGCTCGAACACCGGATTCCGATGCTCAGCCTGGAAAACGCCTTCAATGAAAAAGACCTGGTCGCCTTTGAACAACGCGTACTGCGCTTCCTCAACAGTCCGACACCGCCTTCCTACGTGGCCGAACCCAAACTTGACGGGCTGGCCGTCGAAATTATTTACCGGGATGGGCAAATGGTTCAATGCTCCACCCGGGGTGACGGCCTCACAGGAGAAGACGTCACCGCCCAGTTACGTACTATTTCCGCTGTTCCGTTACGATTGCGGGGCGAGGCAAAAGGCCTGCTTGAAGTTCGGGGTGAGGTCTTCATGGGCAAAGACGGATTCCTGCAGCTCAACGAGGTTCAGATGCGGAAGGCAAACCCCTTTTTCGCCAACCCGCGCATTCCGCCGCCGGTTCCCTGAGGCAGCCTGATCCAACATAACGGCTTCCAGGCCACTAGATTCTTTGCCTATGGAGTGTCCGATCACGCAGTCGTGGGCTGTCCGACCCAGTATGAATTGCTCGGTCATGTTCGGAACTCGGGATACCGGTCAATGACCTTACCCGAAAATGTGACGCAATCTCCGACGTTCTGATCTGTTTCAGACAGCTTCAGGACAGCGCCACGATCTCGGCTATGAGATCGACGGCATGGTTGTCAGGGTCGACCCTTTCGTCTGCAGGACAGCTCGGTAACAAGGCCCGCGCTCCCCGTTGGGCTATTGCCTGGAAGTTTCCGGCCACCCAGGCGACGACCAAGCTCTTGGGTGTCGAATTCCAGGTTGGACGGACCGGTCGTAACTGCGGTTGCAATTCTTGAACCGGTAACCGTCGGCGGAGTGATGGTCAGTCGGGCAACCTGCATAACGAGCGAAATCATGCGCAAGGATCTGTGCATAGGTGATTTTGTCCTTATCCAACGGGCAGGAGATATATGCCGGAGATCGTCAAACCGATTATCAACAAGCGTGACGGTACACAGAGCGGGATAATAATGCCTAAGCTTGCCCCGCCTGTGACCATCCCCTTGACCGACCTGAAGGCGAGGCGGTGGCCCGGTGTTTCAATCCCCTGTGCCCGGCACAAAGAATACGGTCCCTGATCCATTTTACCTCCAAGGCCGGACTCGATATCGAAGGCATGGGCAGAAAAATTATGGAACAGCTCTTCAGTTTGGGTATAATTAAGGAAATTCCGGATATCTTTTCGTTGACACCGGAAAAGCTTGTGCACTTGGAGGGTTGGGGAGGGAAATCCGCACAGAACGTTCTTGAAGCAATCAGTACCAAAAAACATCCACCGCTAAGCCGGTTTCTTGCCGCTCTTCGGTATCCGGTTTATAGGTGAAGTGACTGCCTCTCTCCTTGAAGAACATTTCAGGACCATCGACAGGATCGCATCGGCAACCATTGAAGATCTTGTAGAAATAGACGGGATGGGGAGTCGCTGCGGCCAGCATCTGCCGCTTCTTGCAGATCCCCAACAAAAACAATGCTTGCCCGCCTCCAGGAACGGGGTATTACTCCAGAGATTGCAGCCGACAAGGGACAGGCTCTCCCTTTATCGGGGTTGACCTTTCTCTTTACCGGCACGTTGAAAACACTTTCACGCAACGAGGCGAAGATGCTTGTCAAAACCGGCGGAGGACAAATTGCCACCACCGTGAGCCAAAAAATGACCCATATTATTGCCGGAGAGAAGCATCAAAACTGAAAAAAGCCCTTCATTTCGGAAAAACCGTCCTGTCGGAAGAAGAATTTCTAAAGATGTTGCAGTGGTGATTTCATGCTTAAAATCCTGATCGTAGAAAACAATCCGACCCTTACCCGTCTGCTTTCCCATTTTTTCAAGGAAGAAGGTTGCGATATCCGTACAGCCGACGACGGTCTGCAGGCAATGCTTGCCCTGGAAGATTTTAAGCCGGACATCCTCTTCACCGATATCATCATGCCGAAAATATCCGGTGCCAGCTCTGCCGGATCATAAGGACCACTCCTGAATTAGAGGATATTTTCATTCCCATTTCTTTTCTATTGCCCTTGAAGACAAGGAATATATCTTTGACCTCGACGCCGACTCTATATGGCCAAAGGGCCTACAACCTTCATCCAAAAACATGTCCGGCACGTTATTGACCAGTTTCGCAGCGGAAAACGCCGGGAATACGTACTGCACGGGGTTGAAGGACTTTCTTCGCGAACCATCACCGAGGAACTGCTTGTCACCAAACGGCACCATCGCACGGTCTTTGAGAACCTGGTGGAGGCGGTCATCGAGATGGATGAAAAGGGCCTTACGTTCAGGCTAACAAGGCTGCCCAGGAACTTCTCGGCCTCGGCATGGCCGATCTTGCTGCAACGAGTTTAACCGATTATCTCGCTCTTGCAGGACCGGATATCTCCAGGTCGAAACATGGTTTGCCGATATCGCTGCCCCAAGCGCAAAGACTTTCATTCCGATTACGGCCGTCCCTGTTGATCGGAAAAAACAAGTCTTCTCAAACTGTTAAAAATTACGAAGGCACCGGTTTTTTCCTGATTGCCATTCTGCAGTATATTACCTCAATCAAAAAAACCGAAAACAGACTTGCTTTAACACTCAGCGAATTCAACGCCGTTTTGGAGTCCATCGACTACGGAGTGCTGTTCATGGATTCCGACCTGAAATCCATATCGCCAACCGTGCCTTTCGGAAAATGTGGGCGATTCCGGACGAGATATTTGACGGAAAACTGACCTTTCGGAACATACTCAACTATAATCGCTATAATGATATCTACGACGCCGCGGAAGAAGAATTCGACGACTATGTTTCCAAACGGGAGTGGGAGCTGAAAAGAGGCGCCAAGGGACCGATAGAGTTCCATCGCAAAGATGGATCGTCTATGAATACCAGTGCGTGACCTGCCGGATGGAGGCCGGATGCTGACCTATTTCGATATCACCAAGCACAAGAAGACTGAAGCCGAACTTGCCAAGGCGCTTGATAAGGTATCCGACTTGGCAAACCGTGATATACTCACCGGCCTGCCCAACCGGAGACTGTTCCAAGAACGCTTTGACAGTACCCTGTCGATATCCAAACGGAAAGGATGGAAGGCCGCGATAATGTTCATTGATCTTGACGGCTTTAAAGCCGTCAACGACTCATTCGGCCATGAAGCAGGTGACAGGATTCTGTCGATGGTGGGCCAAAGGCTCCTTCAATCCGTGAGGAAATCGGATACCGTTGCCCGTATCGGCGGCGACGAATTTCTGGTTTTCCAGACCGAAGTGTCCGACAAGGCGGCCGCGGCCCGAGTAGCCGGGAAGATCGTCGAAAAGCTGTCCGCTCCCTTTCAGCTGGACGGCAACGAGATTAAGATGAGCGCCAGCATCGGTATCGCCATGTATCCCACCGACGGAGACACCAGCAGAGAATTAATCAAGAAAGCAGACAACGCCATGTACAGGCCGAAAGTCTCGGGAAACGGGGCTATTCCTTTGCGACGATTGGAACCCCCCTTCTCTTCCTGCTTCTTCCTCTCGAGTTCATCCCAGCGCGCATAAAGGGTATCGATTCGCCCGTGCACCCGTTGTGTCTCCTCCCAGCACTCGTTGAAAGACCCGGATCGGCCATGGTCTCGGGATATCCATTTTTCCTGATTCCCCTCAAGCTCGGTTTCTGCAGCCAGAATTCTCTCCTCCATCTGGTCATATTCCCGCTGATCGATATAGGTCAATCTGCTGCTTTTCTTTTTTACAACCGGCGGCGTTGGTTTGGCAACCTTTTTTTCCGGCCTGGAAGC
>CAWGGS010000057.1:0-6106 GCA_963822095.1 uncultured delta proteobacterium | reverse complement strand
GCTATGTATATTTTACTTGGTTAGGTTCGGTCTTGCTCCCGAGTTGCCTTCCACCCTCCAGGCAGAACTGAGGGACTATCAGACAGAAGGGTTTAACTGGCTGGCAAGGCTCTCCCATTTAGGCGTCGGAGGGTGTCTGGCCGATGATATGGGACTTGGCAAAACATTGCAATCACTAGCGATTATATTAAAAAACGCCTCGGAAGGCCCGTCTCTGGTTGTTGCACCGACCTCAGTATCGACCAATTGGCAAACCGAGGTCCACAGATTCACTCCAACCCTGAATATTGTAACCCTGCCAACCAAAGACCGCGCCAAAACCGTCCAGAACCTCGGCCGTTTCGACCTGTTGATAACGACCTACACCTTGCTGCAGCAAGAAACCGACATCCTGGGCCAGGTCAAATGGCAGACGATCATCCTCGACGAGGCCCAGGCCATAAAGAACTCGGCCACCAAACGCTCCCGTGCCGCAATGTCGCTGCAGGCGAAATTCAAACTCATCACCACCGGCACCCCGATCGAAAACCACCTGGGCGAACTTTGGAATCTCTTCCATTTTATCAACCCCGGACTTCTGGGTTCAATCAGCACTTTCAACGAACGATTCGCCATTCCCATCGAACGCTACCATGACCGGGAAGCCAAACTCAAACTGAAAAAACTGATCCGCCCTTTCATCCTTAGAAGAATTAAATCCCAGGTTCTCGATGAACTTCCCCCCCGCACCGAGATCACTCTCGAAGTGGAGATGAATCAAGAAGAAACCCACTTTTATGAGGCTCTTAGGCAAAATGCGTTGAGCGTGCTGGAAACCAATAAAGAAAAGAAAGGTCGTCACCTTCAGATCCTGACCGAAATAATGAAGCTCCGTCAGGCCTGCTGCAACCCCCGCCTGATAGACCCCCATATGGACATCTCCAGTTCAAAGCTGGAGGTCTTCTCCTCTGTAATTGAAGAGCTGATCGGCAGTCGGCACAAGGCCTTGGTTTTTAGTCAATTTATCGGTCATCTGAAGATTATAAGAGAGTATCTTGACTCGAAAAACATAACATATCAATACCTTGATGGAAGCACAAGCGCCAAGCATCGTCAGCAGAGAATCGAGGCCTTTCAATCCGGAAAAGGAGATCTCTTCCTGATCAGCCTGAAGGCCGGAGGGCTCGGTCTGAACCTGACCGCTGCCGATTATGTGCTCCATATGGATCCCTGGTGGAATCCTGCAATCGAAGACCAGGCATCGGACAGGGCCCATCGGATAGGCCAGACCCGGCCGGTCACCATCTACCGATTGGTCTGTAAAAATTCCATTGAGGAAAAAATCGTCAAACTTCATGAGGAAAAACGTGACCTTGCCGGCAGTCTGCTGGAAGGAAGCGATATAAGCGCCAAGATGAGCTCCAACGAGCTTCTGGATCTTATTCGGATGGGATAGGGTTACAGATCACCCGCCAACTTCGGTACAATCAGGCCGAAAAACGACAAGTCCGCCGCTTCGAAAAACCAGCCCAGGTGAATGAAACAGTTGGCACAGAAGGCCAGGCGCCAGGTATGTCCGGCAAACCAGGAAAAGTGATCGGTTGCATCTCCCTGCACCAGACACCCCGGGGCGGATGAAAAGCACATGATCTCGAAGACGATTCCAGCAGGGTTGAAAAAGGTATGCGTCGACGACCCGTTAACGGAAAACACCCTCCGGGCCGTACTTATCGGATGGGTGCAGGTCTTACAGAAAACCGCCTTTTTTTCTTCTTCATTGGGAGATGATTTTTCTTTGGTTTCGGGACTCGATACCCCGTGGACCTCGCCTTCCCGCAACCAGAGGGGTGCAGGGATATCCTGAGGCATTGCGGTCCATTCACACTGCCCTTTGAAAAATTCGGCACCCATCATGCACCCTCCGACCGCATTGATCCGAAGATTTATGCTATCACTTGCCGCCCTTTTGATAATAATCGATTATCGTTCGGATCATCTCAGGAATGGTATGCTCTTCCGGCTGCACATCGACCGTCAGGCCGTTATCGGTTACGGTCTTGGCGGTTATCGGGCCGATGGAGGCAATTTTCACCCCTTTTAGGAGCTCTTTCAGCTCACCCATGTCTGTTGCATCGACCATGGTCAGGAAGTTTCTGACCGTCGATGAACTGGTAAAGGTGACCATATCCACCTTTCCTGCCTCGAGTTCATCACGCAGGGCATCCTTTCGTCCCTGCGGCAAAACGTTTTGGTACACCGGAGCCACAGTCACCTGGGCTCCCGCACCACGCAGGGTTTCCGGCAGGATCTCTCTTCCTTTCAGGGCACGGGGAATAAGGATGTTTCTTCCTTCCACTCCCTGGTCAAGCAGACTTTCGGCCAGGCCCTCGCTGGTGAAGACCGGCGGAATGAGATCGGCATTGATACCGTATTCGAGCAGCGTATCGGCAGTGCTCTTGCCGACAACCGCTATTTCCGGTCCCTTCACGTCTCTGGCATCCATTCCCTTGGCGAAGAGTCTTTTGAAAAAGTATCGGATACCGTTTATGGATGAGAACAAAATCCAGTGATATTCCTTGAGACGCTCGAGCTCTTCGTCCAAAACCTCATAGGAATCCACCGGTTCGATATGGATGGTTGAGTACTCCAGACAATCGGCTCCGGCCTCTTCGAGGCCCGCGATCAATTCGCTGGCCTGATCCCTGGTCCTGGTAACGACGATGCGTTTGCCAAACAAAGGCCGCTTTTCAAACCAGTCAATGGTCTTACGCAGTTTCACCACCTCACCGACGATGATCAATGACGGTGGTTTGATCCCCGCCTCCTTGACGACCTCGGTGATGTTTTCCAAGGTCCCGACCACGGATCTCTGTTCCGGTGTCGAGGCCCAGCGGACGACCGCCACCGGGGTCTTCGGATCCCTGCCGAATTTGATCAGCTTGTTGATAATGATCGGCAGGTTTTTGATCCCCATATAGATGACGATAGTACCGGCCCCTACGGAAAGCCTCTCCCAATCTATATTGGAGTCCTCCTTGGTCGGATCCTCATGTCCGGTCAAAAAGGCAACGGAGGCTGTATAGTCACGATGGGTGATCGGGATTCCTGCATACGTCGCCGCAGCAGTAGCCGACGTGACTCCCGGAACCACCTCGAAAGAAATGCCTGCCGCCGCCAGTTGTTCAACCTCCTCTCCGCCTCGGCCAAAGATAAAAGGGTCTCCGCCTTTCAGACGAATGACGTTTTTCCCGGCTGATGCAAAATCAATGAGCATCCGGTTGATTTCATCCTGGGTATGGGTGTGTGTATCCCCACCCTTTTTCCCGGCATAAATCAGCTCCGCCGTCGGGGGAACATGTTTCAGCAGTTTCCGGCTGGCCAGATAGTCGTAAACGACCACTTCCGCGCGTTCCAGAAGAAATTTGCCACGCACAGTTATAAGACCGGGATCACCCGGACCGGCACCGACCAGATAGACCTTACCAGGTCGTATGTTCTTCTTTTTCTCTTCCATAATTTACAAGACATGTATTTGTTATCACTTGTCTTTTTCATCCTCCTTCGAACATGAAAATCCCTTTGGTTTCTCAAGGGAGACCATACTACCAATTTTCCCTTCATCCATCAAGAAAACAAGCAAGCCTCACAGCAACACCGCTTTGTATAGGGTAACTCAGTTCTCCGAAAAGGCAAAAAGGCATGCCCCGATAAGGGCATGCCTTCATAGCAACATCCCGCAATAATGCGGGAATTAAAAATTATCTTTCATTTCTTACAGTTCTTTCATGATCAATTCAGTTACCGCCCCGATGGCGACGGAACCATCAACGGAGATGACCTTGACATTGTCGGCATCTTTGAAAAAGTTGACTGCAGCCATGGTTCCGGTATTGGTATCGTAATAGATATTATGACGTTTATTGATGGCATCTTCATCCTGATCATCGGCACGGGTCTTCAACTCGCCGCCGCAGACCCGGCAGACCAGCTTGCCGTCTTTTTCTACCGGTTTGATGGCATCAAAGGCGATGTGATTGGGATGGTTGTTGTCGTTTACACAGAGCCTGCGGCCCATGATGCGCTCTTTGGCAATCTGCCGATCAAGCACGATCTCGATAACATAGTCAAGAGCAAGTCCTGCTTCCTGCAGGTTTTTGGCCAGGGTAATCGCCTGCTCTTTGGAGCGTGGGAAGCCGTCCAGGATCCAGCCGTCTTTACAGTCTTCCTTCTGCAGACGGGAGATCATCATCGGGATGGTGATATCATCGGGAACCAGATCGCCGCGATCAATATACTCTTTGGCCTTCTTGCCAAGTTCGGTCCCACCACCGATATGCTCCCTGAATATGGCGCCGGACTCAATGTGGGGAATATTGTATTTTTTCTGCACGATTGCTCCCTGAGTACCTTTACCGCTTCCGTTCGGTCCAAAAAACAAGATATTCTTACCCATAACACCTCTCCTTGAATGTTGATTGTAGACTAACCGCTTTTTCCCGTTTCAAATACCAAAGAGACCCGCCCTGTCCGGTGGGACGGCAGAATCCGGCCTCATATAATACAAACCACAGCCGCCGTCCATGAATGATCGCTCACTCATTGCCCGCGGCACCATCATTTATCAAGATTTGCCCATCCTTTCCAGGCAAGGTGCAACTATAAACCAATTGCGAACATGAGGCCAGAAAAATATCTTCGCTAAATTTTTGACTTTCGATTTGAAAGCGGGTATTTTTCCCGCAAGATACACAAGGCTTCGCTGGCATGTTTTCCGTGTGTCTTTCCGATGAATTTCAGACAAAATTATACATTTTCGCTATGATATCATGAAAGAAATACGTGTAGGCCTCATAGGTTTCGGCACTGTGGGCAAAGGGCTGGCCCAAACCCTTTTCTCACAAAAGGATCGCCTCAGAAAACGGGTAGGCACCGACATCACTTTAAAAAGGGTTGCCGATATCGGCATCAAGGAGCTTCCCGGGGAGTTTAGCACCGTCACTTTATCCCATGATGCCAAGGACGTCTTCACGGACCCTGAAATCGATATCGTGGTCGAATTAATTGGAGGTATCGAACCGGCAAAGTCCTTTATCCTTGCCGCCATCGAAAACGGCAAACATGTCGTCTCCGCCAACAAGGCACTTTTTGCCAGCCACGGAAAGGAAATCTTCGCCGCAGCCGTAAAACATAAGGTGGAAATCGGATTCGAGGCAAGCGTCGGCGGCGGCATCCCGGTAATCAAGGCCTTGAAGGAAGGCCTTGTCGCCAACCGCATCGAGTCCATCAGGGGAATTTTAAACGGCACTGCCAACTTCATCCTCACCCAGATGACCGACCACGGCACCCCCTTTGCCGAGGTGTTGAAGGATGCCCAGGCCAAAGGTTTTGCCGAAGCAGACCCCACCTACGACATCGAAGGGATCGACACCGCCCATAAACTGGCAATCCTGATGTCCCTTGCCTACGGCCGCCATATCAGCGTGGATGATGTCACCACCGAAGGTATCAGCAAAATCGAGCCCATTGATATCGATTTCGCCCATGAATTCGGCTATCGAATAAAGCTCCTTGCCATCAGTCGCAACCATGGAAGCCACGTCGAGGCCCGGGTCCATCCAACCATGGTCCCCGAAAGCCACATGCTGGCCAGCATAAACGGTGCCTTCAACGCCGTCGAATTTATAGGAGACACGGTGGGCGACATCCTCCTCTACGGGCAGGGTGCCGGTATGATGCCCACAGGCAGCGCCGTGGCAGCCGACGTGGTCGATATCGGCCGCAACATCCTCGCGGGCTCCATCAACCGGGTTCCGGCCATGTCCTATCTGCCGGAGTTTATCGACGGACCCTGTATCACACCGCTGAGCGAACTGAGCTGCCCCTATTACTTCCGGGTCACGGCCCTGGACAAACCCGGGGTACTCTCCAAGATCTCCGGCATTTTCGGGAAGCACAACATCTCGATCAAATCGGTGATCCAGAAGAGCAGGCATGCCGACGAGCCGGTGCATATCGTTCTCCAGAGCCATAGCGCTTCGGAGGCGGACATGGAAAAGGCGATCAAAGAGATCGACGCCCTGGATATCTGCACCGCGCCGACCATGAAAATCCGCATCCTTATCGATGA
>CAWGGS010000056.1:0-51513 GCA_963822095.1 uncultured delta proteobacterium | reverse complement strand
AATCAAAGGAATTGACGGCAAAACTGGCCATCGAGATCATGCCGGTCCCGGATGAACTCGACTTGATCCTCGGCCAGCATATCGGTGCTCCCTGTATGCCCACGGTGGCCAAAAGGAGCGAGGTGAATGAAGGCGATGTAGTGGGGGATGTGAAAAAAGGTCTGGGTGTGCCGCTTCACGCACCTGTTGCCGGCAAGGTCAAGAACATCGGGATGTCGGGTCATCCCATGAGAACGAGTGCGCCGTCGCTCACAATTTCTGTGAACCATGACACAGCTTCCCGAGTATACGAGAAAGAAGAATGGGAAAGTAAGAAGGCCGCAGATCTTTTGGCCATGGTCCATGATGCCGGGATTATCGGCATTGGAGGTGCCGGATTTCCGACCCATGTCAAGCTCAATCCTCCCGCCGATACTCCCATCGACACCTTGGTGTTGAACGGCGCTGAATGTGAACCCTATATTACAGCCGACCACCGGATGATGGTGGAGCACTCTTCTGAAATTGTTGAAGGGGCCAAGATACTTTTGAAAATTCTGGGAATCGGCAAATGCATTATCGGTATTGAAAACAACAAGCCGGATGCCATAGCAGCGATGAAGACGGCTGCCGAAGAGGGATCGACCTCCCAGTATCTTATTTCGGTCAATGCCTTGAAGGTCAAATATCCCCAGGGTTCGGAAAAGCAGCTTATCCAGGCGGTGACCGGACGCAAGGTTCCAGCCTTTGCCCTGCCCTCGGCCGTAGGCCTCGTCGTCCAGAACGTTTCCACCGCCAGCGCTGTCTATGATGCGGTGGCCCTGGGTAAGCCGCTTTCTGAAAAAGTGGTGACCATCTCCGGCAAGGGGATAAAGCGACCGGCCAATCTCCTGGTCAAGATCGGCACCAGGGTGCGTGATATCGTAGACTATCTGGGAGGACTCAATCCGGGTCTTTCCAAGGTCATCATGGGGGGACCGATGATGGGCTTTGCCGTTTCAAGTCTTGACATCCCGGTGACCAAGACCACCTCGGCCGTTTTGTTCCTGACCGAGGATGAAATAGACACCAGGCCGCATTCTCAATGTATTCGCTGTGGCTGGTGCCTGGATGCCTGCCCCATGGGCCTGGAACCCAAGGAAATAGGCCTTTATGTCGAGGCCAACCGGGCAGAGGATACCGAGCCTCTCGGAGTCTTCGAATGTTTTGAATGTGGCTCCTGCGCCTATGTCTGTCCGGCGAAACGTCCCCTGGTCCAATTTGTCCGTCTGGCAAAAATGAAGGCTAAGAGGAAGGCGTAATACAAAAAAAGTGAAGGTCGCTGCAGGTTGTTCAAGACAGCGACGGGAATAAAACAGGTTTTTAGGAGAATCGTCATCGAACAGCAAGCGTCAGTCAACCCTCCCTCTCAACCGGTGGGCCTGTGGAAGGTATCCGTCTCTCCCCACCTGAAGAGTAACGAGTCGGTTGCAAAAATTATGTGGACGGTGGTGGCATGTCTGGTGCCCCCTTTGATCATGTCCGTGTTTGTTTTCGGTATTCAGACACTTATCATTACGGCTGTCTCGGTGATCAGCTGTGTCGTCGTCGAGGCGGTGAGCCAGAAATTACTGGGAAGAGAAATAACCATCAGGGACGGAAGTGCCGTAATTACCGGGATGCTCATCGCCTTTATCATTCCCCCCGGGGTGTCACCGCTTCTGCCCATACTGGCAGCGGTCATGGCGATCTATATCGGCAAGCACATCCTGGGAGGGATCGGATATAATTTCTTCAATCCGGCCCTGCTCGGCCGTGCCTTTCTCTTGGCCTCCTTTCCGGTGGCCATGACCTCTGCCTGGCTGCCGCCGCTGCACGACGGATCGATCTTCAAATATTTTGGCACCTCAATCGATGCGGTGTCGACGGCAACTCCCCTGGCGGTGATGAAGGAGCATGGCTTTGCCGCCTTTACCCATGCCTTCGGTTCCGGGCCCGATCTCTATCTCAACTTCTTCCTCGGCTTTCGCCCCGGCTGTATCGGCGAGACCTCAGGCCTGCTGATACTGCTGGGCGGTCTCTTCCTGATCTATAAAGGGTATACAACCTGGCATATCCCGGTTTCGGTACTGGGGACCATCGCCTTTCTCACCTGGGTCGCAGGCGGTAAGGGGCTGTTTGCCGGAGATCCTCTGCTGGCGGTGCTGTCGGGTGGCGCGCTTCTTGGAGCCTTCTTCATGGCCAATGATTATGTGACCTGTCCGACCACCAAAAGGGCGCAGATTGTCTATGGAATAGGGATCGGCGCCCTTACGGTGCTGATCAGGCTTAAAGGCGGATACCCGGAAGGAATCTGCTATGCCATCCTGCTTATGAACCCCATAAGCCCGGTTCTGGACGGCTGGCTCAAGCCTAGACGCTTTGCCCCTCCTCTGGGAGGTGAGAAATGAAAGAAATCATCACCATCGTAATTCGCCTTACCGTGTCCTGTCTTGTTGCCGGTCTGGTCATGGGTTCCTTTTTTATCCTGACCAGCAAGGCCAAAAAGCACAATGCGCATGTGAACGAGGAAAAGGTCATCTATTCCCTCCTCGGCTATCAGAATTCCGCCAAGGTTCCTGAGAGCATGAAGCTCTATGACCTCTATCGCTATGTCGTCTCCGGCCCTGACGGTAAATTCATCGGCTACCTGATTCCCACCGGGAACGGAAAAGAGGCGGGTCACTTGTTTGTCAGTCTCGATCTCTCAGGAAACCTGGCCGACCAGAAACAGGTCTCTATCAAGAGTGAGGAGGCTATGGACGAGGAAAACCGGGACAAGGCCATTGTCGCAGCACTTGGCTCCGGTAAGGATATCCTCTTTGCCGACAAGACCATCATCGTCTGTGAGAACGGCAGTCGCGAGGCCTACCTGGTAACCGGCAGGTTTCCGGGCTTCAAGAACTTTGTCAGTGTCATGCTGGCCTTGAAAAAGGATTTTTCCATCCGTGGCCTGGCCATCCTCGAGCAGGAGGAAGACCCGGGTCTGGGAGCGGAGATTGAAAAGAAATATTTCAAGAACCAGTTTATCGACAAGACCTTCGACACCCTGAAGACCCTGGATGTGGTCAAGGAGCCCATTCCGGAAAAGTACCTCAAGGCGCTTGAAGACCATATGCAAAATGATGAGGCCCAAAAGGTCCTCGGTCAGTATAAGGACCATGCCATCTATGCCCTGACCGGGGCCACGATTTCAAGCCGGTCGGTCACCAACGGGGTGAAGGCAATCGTCCAGAAGTTTGCCTACCGGCTTGATAAGCTGGATAAGGTGTTACAAGAGAAAAAAATTGCCGTACCCTTCTGATCGGGATGGCCGGGGCTGCCCCGGCCAAGACGTTCTCGGTGCGTCTTCGACAGGAAGGATACGAGACATAATGAGGAGAAGGAAGCAACGTGGCAAATGATAAATCAAATATGCAACTGGTTGCCAACGGCATTCTGAAGGAAAATCCCATCTTCAAACTGGCGCTGTCCATGTGCCCGGCCGTCGGTATCTCAACCACCGTGATGAACGGGTTTCTGCTGGGCATCGCCGTACTCTTCGTCCAGGTCTGTTCCAGTGTGACCATATCCCTGGTGAAGGACTTCATCCATCCGCGGATCCGTATTCCCACCTATACGCTGACCATCGCCACCTGGGTAACCGTTATCGACATGGTCCTCTCAGCGTACATGCCCGAGGCCTATGCCAAGATGGGGATCTTTGTCAAGCTGATCGTGGCCTTTGCCATTATCACCATGCGCCTGGAGATGTTTGCCTGCAAGGAGCCGGTGGGGGCCTCGTTCTGGGACGGTCTCGGCATGGGACTGGGCTTTATGATCGGTATGATGACCATCGGTCTGGTCCGTGAGCTCCTGGGTTCCGGGGCTATCCTCGGTTATGATGTCCTGGGGTTCAAACCGCTGCTCTTTTTCATCCTCCCCAGCGCCGGATTTTTCGTCGTCGGTCTGATGATGGCATTTTTTAACTATATCGAAGTGTTTTATAAACGAAGGAAAGGGTTCAAGTCATGAATCGTCTCACCATCCGCCTGATTGCCGTATTCACCTTTATCTGTCTTGTCGTCCCGGGGCTCGTCTACGGTGCGAACCTGATCAGCAAACAGAGTTTTAACGGGAAAAGTGCTATAAAACTCAGGTTTTCGGTCAAGGTCGAGAAAGCAAAGATTGCCGATACCGCGCATTATATCGTCTATGAAGAGCAAGACCCGGATATCCGTCTCAAGGTTGTCTCGGCAAAACCGGATGAGGACGGCAAGGGCGTGACCCTTCACTTTGCGCAGAATTTGAACACCGCCCATACCCATGTGGTGACGGTTAAAAATCTTGTAGGCAAATCGTCTGCCATAACCAAGGTCAGCAAATCCTATCTCGGGTACCTGATCTCGATTCTGATCTCGGCCCTTCTGATCAATAACTTTGTTTTTACCAAGTATCTTGGCCTCTGCGTCTTCTTCGGGACATCGAAGAGAAAGAGCACCGCCAAGGGGATGGGGGTGGTCTTTACCATCGTGATGGTCGTATCCGCCTCCATGAGCTGGTTCTTCTATAACTATATCCTGATCCCCTTCAATCTGAATTTCCTCCAGATTGTGGTCTTTATCGGTCTGGTATCCCTCACTGTCCAGGCCGTTGATACGATTTTGCGCAAGGTGAACCCGCTTCTGTTCAACTCCTTCGGGGTCTACCTGGTGCTGGTCATCGCCAACTGCGTGATCATTGCGGTTCCGCTGATTCTGGCCAACAATAATTACAATTATTATGAAACATTTATGCTGGCCCTCGGTGCCGGCGGCGGCTTCCTGCTGGCCCTCTATCTGATGAGTTCCGTCAGTGAACGGATGCAGCTGGCCAATATTCCGCCCACCTTCAAGGGGCTTCCCATAGCCTTTATCGTTGCCGGACAATTTGCCATGGCCTTTCTCGGTTTTTCAGGACTTAAGATTTTCTAATAATCGGCAATAAACAGATAATTTACGTTTTAAAGAGAGTTACTAATGGATCCCGAATTGATTAAAATTGCGATCGGCGGCCTGGTGCTGCTTGGCTGTATCGGCCTGTTCTTCGGCATCGGCCTGGCAATCGCCGCTCATAAATTTGCGGTCGAGGTTAACCCCTTGGTCGAAGAAGTCCTGGAATCACTTCCCCTGGCCCAATGCGGAGGGTGCGGCTATCCCGGTTGCGAAGGGTATGCCATTGCCGTGGTTAACAACCCCGATGTGCCGCCGAATCTCTGTTTTCCCGGCAAGGAAAAGGTGGCCTCCCGGGTGGCCGAGTTAACGGGCAAGAAGTTGACGGCAGTCGAAGATCAGATTGCTGTGGTCAGGTGTTCCCGGGTGGAGGGCCGGGTGAGCCATAAGCATGAGTACTATGGCTTTGCCTCCTGTACCGCTGCAAATCTCAGCTTCGGTGGTCCGTCGGCCTGTCAGTATGCCTGCATCGGCCTGGGAGAATGTGCCGATGCCTGTCCGTTCGGGGCTATCGAGATGGTTGAGAACTTCCCGGTTATCAATCCCGACAAATGTGTCAGCTGCGGGGTCTGTGTCAGGACCTGCCCGAAGAAGGTGATTGAGATTCAATCGCTGAAGGCCAGGGTCTTTGTGCCCTGTTCCACCAAGGATCTTGGTAAAAATGTAAAAGAGGTCTGCAAGGTTGGGTGTATCGGCTGCAAAATGTGCGTGAAGGCCTGCCCCGCCCAGGCGGTGAGCTATGAGGACGGCCTGGTCAAGATCGATCATAAGGCATGTATTGCCTATGGACCGAGTTGTGAAACCGCTTGTGTTACCAAGTGCCCGCGGGATATCTTCAGGCCCTATAAGGGACGGGATGTTATCGCCAGAAATATTGAAAGCGGCTTGAAGATGGCCGGCTAATCCGGTTTTCTCATGAACACTGTGTCAATTCATAAACCCATCCCTGGGGGCAACGCTTACGCCGTCCAGGCTGCAGAGACCCGAGATACGAACAGCTCACACCCTTCCTTTCCGATAGGCTGAGTTTCAGTGGTAATCACATTTTGCAATGAACAGAGTTTACTCTAGCTCATTACAAAAAATCTCGAACCTGACGCCGCCTGAACTGATGAGAAATCTGGCTGAAGTACGAAAACCCATGATGACTCCGGCCTGAAGGGCAATGAAACCGCGAATCATTGCCGTCGGGCCGGAGCTCGTCTCCTGCTATTTTCCCTTTTTTTTCTAAGCCCCTGCCCGTATCCGTTTCGAGACCTCTCCGGTCAGCTCCAGGACCTTTAACGAATGTTCCAGACTGATGGACCCGGTTCCACAACTGGGGGTAATCAGGGTCTGGGAAAAAATCGTGTCCTCTTGCACTCCGATATCAAGAAGACGGCTCTTTTGCTCCAACCACCTGGTGGTCAGGCTGTCTGCGTTTTCCCTGTCTATGAACTCCGGAATGGTGGGGATCACCCCGTTTGCCAGGATGCCGCCCCGGTTGAAAAAGGAAACCAGCTGTTCGGGGTAGAGGAGGAGCTTGTCAAAGTATGAATAGGTGTCGCAACTGACGATATCGACCTCGGTGTCGAAGATTATAGGCCATTCGGTATTGGCGCACACATGGACCCCGGCCAGCCCCCTTTCGGCATGAACCGCGGCACAGACTTCGTTGAGACAGGCCTTGATATCATCGGCCCCTATGGTGATAAACGCCGATGATCCGAAACCCGCAAGGCCGGGTTCGTCGAAAAACAGCAGGGCCGGTTTGTTCTTCTCGATCATTTTGCGGGTTTGCCATCCCGCCTTCAGGGCCAGCAGCTTTACGGCAATGTCCCGCAGTTGATCGTTATAAAATACCGCACGATCGTTTTCGTCTTTTACAGAGGTGGCAAAGGTGACCGGCCCGGTGACCTGGCCCTTCAGGGCGTAGATGGATGAGGAGGCTCGATCAATACGGTCAAGGAAGGAGAAAAAGCCTTTGGCGGTTTGATCGGTCATGGCAAACCGGGAGGTGTCAAGGTCTGCTCCGCCTTCAGTTACGGCCATATATTCCTCATAGAAGGCAAGAACGTCACCTTCAAAATCGGCCCCGGTCGACTGGATAAAGACCTTGTCATCCATCTGGGTGTTGCCAGGAAATCCGGGGAGAAACTGGAGGACCATTCCTTCCTCTTTGTATACGGGAAGTTGCGGCCAGAGAGGGATTTCGGGTGTTGCCTCGAAAATGAGGCGTGTGGCCTCTGCATGGTCATCAATGGGAAGACTCCCGATAAGGACGGGAAGACAGTCGGCAGTAAACGTGGTTTTTTCCATGATCTCTTTATAATTTTTGCTCTACCGGCCGATTCGGCTCCCGATAGAGTGCGTGGTCTGATTTTTAATAAAACGGATACCGAAGACACCTTACCTTATTCCTGAAAGAAAGAAAAGTTACGGGTAGGCAATTCCAGGAGGCTGTTATTGTTACGTCCTAGAGCGTTTATAGGTGATGGTCGTAAAGGGTTCACCTTCGTTGAAATGCTCTTTTTGGGTCTCGATAAAACCAAGACCCGAAAAGTCGGGAAAAAGGGTATCTCCTTCCACCTCTCTTTCCAGGAGGGTCAGGATCAGCGTGTCGGCTACTTCGAGGCCCAGTTTGAAAATTTGTCCACCGCCTATGATAAAGACCTTTTCCTGGCCTTTGCACAGCAAAAGGGCCTGGTGGAAGTCCGGTATCACGGTACACCCGTCAATCTTAAGATCCGGGTCTCTGCTGAGAACGATATTATGCCTGCCCTTTAAGGGCCGGCCGAGGGATTCAAACGTCTTTCTGCCCATGATGAGGGTATGTCCGAGGGTTTTCGCTTTGAATTGACGCAGATCTTCCGGGAGGGACCAGGGAAGACCGTTTTTATCCCCGATAACCCGGTTGGTAGCCATGGCGGCGATAATGATGATGTCCATAAGGGTCGATTAACGATAATAATTGAAAAAAATATTGTATTTAGGTTATCTTCTCTTTAATAATAGATAATATGTGAGGTATCTGTTTTTACGAAACTGTAAATATAAATGATATACTATCAGCCCCTTTTGGAAGTTGTCAATAACCTCTGCTTTCTTTACCGAGGGCTGGAAGATAGATCGGTCTCTTTTGGTCCAAGGGAAAAATTCCCGGAAGAACGGTCTGGGAAGGCCTGCCATTTGGGGAAGTGGATTTGATTGCCGATTGTATGTAGTTGAAAAAACAAGGTTTGGTGTGGCGGATGAAACCGCTTTACAGCATCGCTTGTCAAAGCAAGGGGGCTCCGGAATGAGGAAACCATCGGTTTCGGTAAGGTGCCCCGGCTTTTCCCTTTGGGTGAACCGGTTGGCGGGGCAGCTTGGACTGTGATTGGTGGTGCGAGGGAGAAGAAAACCGGGAAAAGGTAAGGGAGTCGCGGCTAAGGCTCCGGACAGGCTGAGGCAGGTGATGCTTTACAGGGAATGAAGGTTTTGGGAAGGATAAAAAGTGCCGGGACGTGGAGATCCGGCCGGGAGGTTGACGATGAAGATGAAATGTCCCCATTGCGGGGTAAAAGGTACGGTGTCGGATTCCTTAATCGACAAAAGAGTGAAATGTCCGAAATGTACTAAAGCGTTCCAGGTTGTAGCAGAAAAGCCTCCTGTTGAACGAGTCTTCGAACCGGTAACGGAATCGGCGACGGAAACAGCCGGATACGAAGCCGATACCGGGGCCTCCCCGGGAATGACTGCCCAGGATGAGGCGGACCTGGAAGAGGAACTCGCCAAAATATTTGATGACATGCAGAGGGAGACGCCGGATTCGGAAGAAGAACCCGATGTCGAAGAGGGGGATGATTTTGAATCGCTTTTCGGGCACATCGATCCCGAGGACTTGTCGTTGAGCGAAGAGGAGCTCCAGACGCAACTGGAAGACATCATGGATGAGAGCTGTACCGTCTGTGGGACCATTGTCGGGAAGTCCAATAAACATGAGTTGAACGGCAAAGTCTATTGCACCAACTGTTTATCAATGACGGAAGGAGACGCTGAGACCGGCAGGGATCTGGAGGTGACGAAAGGAGTGGAGCAGGAGGGGGAATCTTCCGGGATGATGAAAAAACTGGGAGCTGTCCTGTCCGGAATCCTGATCATTGCCCTTATTATTGCAGCAGGATATTATTTTACTCAGATGTGACACCTGCGGTACTCTGAAGATACCTTAACTTTTGAGGCAGTCATGTTTGAGATTCAACCCTGGCACTGGCTGGTTTTCGGGATGGTACTCATCGTCTCCGAATTGGTGGTGGCAAGCTTTACCATCATCTGGTTTGGTTGCGGAGCTGTACTGGTGGCCGGTCTTGCCTGGATTTTTCCCCATCTTTCCGAAAATTTCCAGATTTTTCTATGGGCCGTTGCCTCGATCTTTTTTACAGTCCTCTGGTTTTTGTTCATTAAACCCAGGATGATAGACAGAACCAAGGCCGGAATTTCTCTGGAGGCCGTTCTCGGTGCCTCGGGACTGATCCTGCGGGTTCCGCAAAACGATAGCCGGGGCGCTATGAAATTCACTACACCATTGCTGGGCGCTGAGGAATGGCAGTTTATCTGTACTGACGACGTGTCCGTAGGTGACAGGGTAACGGTCGTGGACGTATCCGGCAATACCCTTGTCGTCAAAAAACAACAGGAGGTAAAATCATGAATGCCGGACTCATTGTGACCGTCATTTTCCTGCTCATGGTGGTCCTGACCATCAGCCTGGGAGTTCGGATAGTGCCGCAGGGATTTAAATATGTCGTGCAGCGTCTGGGAAAATACCATGCAACCCTCGGACCGGGGCTGAACCTGATTATCCCCTATATGGATACCGTTGCCCACAAGGTTACAACTAAGGATATCGTCCTCGATATTCCCAGTCAGGACGTTATTACCAAAGATAATGCGGTGATTATTACCAATGCGGTGGCCTATATTAATATCCTGTTTCCGGAAAAGGCGGTATACGGCGTCGAAAACTATGAGATTGCCATAGAGACCCTGGTGCAGACCTCCCTGCGGTCGATTATCGGCGAGATGGATCTCGATGAGGCCCTTTCCAACCGCAACGTGATTCGGGCAAAATTGAAAGAGTCCATCTCCGATGATATTTCGGATTGGGGGATTGCTTTGAAGACAGTTGAGATCCAGGATATCAATCCTTCCAAGACCATGCAGGCTGCCATGGAAGAACAGGCGGCGGCAGAGAGAAAACGCCGGGCGACGGTGACCACCGCCGAGGGTGACAAGAGTGCGGCGATCCTGCAGGCGGAAGGGCGCCTCGAGGCCTCCAAACGCGATGCCTCTGCCAAAATCGTGCTTGCTGAAGCGAGCCAGAGGGCCATTGAAAAGGTGACCAACGCCATTCAGGATAAAGATCTTCCGGCCGTCTATCTGCTCGGTGAGAAGTATATCGAGTCCCTGAAAGGGATGTCGACCTCTCCAAATTCCAAGATCGTCCTGTTGCCCGGGGACCTGCCGGCTGCCGTCAGAGGGATTCTCGGTACCCTGAAAACGTGACAAAGACCCTTTCCTTTCCGTTACCATGAAAGCTTCCTCTGAGCAGAGGCCTAGCCATGGCGGAGAACCGAGCTTTCAGGTTCCGTTGCGACCGGCCGGTCAACTCCGGCCTTACTGGTTTATTCACCTGTTGATGGTGGTCTGCGCCACCCTGGTCTCCACCTCATTTACGGTGGGCGCGGCAATTGCTGCTGGCCTGGACCCCGCCGCCCTGACCCTGGTTCGGTTTTTGCTGGCAAGCCTGATCCTCTGGCCCTATGTCGGATCGCGAACCGGCCTGCTCGCTTCCTGGTCAATTATATGGCGCTGCGGAATAATCAGCGCCTCACTGGTCGTCTTTTTCTGGTGTATGTTTCTCTCCCTTCGCTATACCAGCGCTTTGAATACCAGCGTGATCTTTACCCTCGTTCCTTCAATTTCGGGTATCTATGCGGTTTTGTTGGTGAAAGAGAGGCTTAAAAAAGAGCAGCTGCTCGCTCTTGGCTTGGGCATGATCGGTGCTGTCTGGGTCATATTCAGAGGCGATTTTGGGCAATTTACTGCAATGGCCTGGAACAAGGGGGACTTGATTTTTCTTGCTGGCTGTCTTGCCATGGGATTGTATACCCCCCTGATCAAGCTTTTTTACAGGGGTGAGCCCATGGTAGTGATCACCTTCTGGATACTGGTGACCGGGAGTGTCTGGCTTCTCCTGATTTCCGGTTACCGCCTTTTCACTCTTGACTGGCGAGCCGTTTCCTTGACCGTGTGGCTTGGTATTGCCTACCTGGCACTGTTTACCACTGTGATCACCTTCTTTCTCACCCAATATGCCGTCCCCTATATCGGTCCGACCAAGGTGATGGCCTACTCCTACCTGTATCCGGGCCTTGTCCTGCTTATCGATCTGGTCCTCGGTCATGGCTGGCCTTCCGGATCGGTCATTCCTGGAATTCTGATGGTGCTGGCGGCAATGCCTGTTATCCAGCGATCGGCCAATACAACCTGATTTCGGCCGAAACTCACGGAACGGTAAAAGAGGTTCTTCCGGATTGTTCCTTTCAGATTTACAAAAGTACGCTTCATTCGGATGAACCGTAAAAGAGATCTCTGTATTTAATTATTAAGGGGATAACTTCTTTCAGCGGTATGGGCGGCACCGTTTTTCAAAAGTCTGCTCGAATAAAGAACGAAGGTGCTCACCTGGAATTCTTCGGAGCGAAAGAGGGCGTTCCCGGCCAGGAATTCGCCTATCCTTTTGAGGGGGCTGTTTTTGAGCCGGGCGATGGTGATGTGGGGGGAGAATTTCCTCTGTTCAGCAGCAAGCCCGCAAGCGACCAGGAGCCGCTCGATTCGGTTTCTTAGATGTAAAAGTTCCTTGGAAGGCGCAAGGCCGGCCCAGAGTACACGCGGTGCCTTTCGAGGCGGGAAATGACCGAAACCACAGACGGTAAGGGGAAAGGCAGGCAGGTGAATGTCATTGAGCGCCTCTTTGATGTCTTTGGCCATGCCGCCATCCACTTCGCCTATGAAGCGTAAGGTGAGATGGATCTGGGCAGTGTCAACGGGTTTGGCGCCGGGAATTCCTCTGCCCATCGTATGCAGAAATGTACACAGGGCCTCCGGGATATCTATGGCGACGAAGAGACGGGGCATGATGCTGAGTGGGGTAAACTGTTCGTCTGGAGGTAAAAATTGTCTATTGATTGTTTACCATACGTCGGGTACCGGCCTTTGCCAAGAAAAATCGATGAGGGAAGAGGATGGAATACATTCCTATTTGCCGGCGAGCTTCAGTATAGCCCAATTGGCAAGATAGAGGCCGAATATGCCGGTTAGAGTCGGCAGGCTGCCGAGTGTTCTCCGGGCCCTTCCCCGCGTCGAATAAGGATTTTCTGAGTCGCGGTCGTTGGCAGGTGGTTGATAGTCGAATTCGATCTCTTCGGTGGAATAGACGCATTCGATTCCCGTCCCTACCCCATTTTGCCGCAGGCGTTTGCGAAGACGTCTGGCAAGGGGGCATTTCCTTGTGGAGAACAGGTCATCGCAGTGGATCATGGTCGGGTCGGTCCGCAGCGCCGCCCCCATGGAAGACAGGATAGGGATGTGACGATGATAGGCAGCCGTCAGAAGCTGGACCTTCGGGTTTACCGAATCGATTGCGTCGATGAGCAGACTGGGAGCCGGGGTGAGAATGGCGTCGACGGTTTGAGAATCGGCGAAGATCTCCAGGGCCTCGACATCGCAGAAAGGATTGATGTCAAGGACTCTTTGCCTGGCCGCATGGGCTTTCGACTGGCCGAGGGTCGAATCGAGGGCCAGGATCTGGCGATTGATGTTTGATGGCTGCAAGAGGTCGAAATCAACCAGTCGAAGACGGGAAATTCCCGATCTGGCAAGCCCCTCCACGGCATGGCCCCCGACTGCGCCGAGACCTACGACGGTCACCGACGACTCCTGGAGTCTGGCGAAGGCCTCATCTCCAAGCAGGAGTCGGGTTCGTTCGAATCTTTCCCTTCTCTTCATTGGGATTCGGTTGGGTCAAAGAGAGGCATTATCATTAGTCGTTCCAGGAGAAAATGAGAGCTGCAATGATCAGGAAAATGATGGTGGTGATGATCAGAAACAGTATATCGGTTCTGACAGCGGTAAGGGTGGCTCCATCGTTCATGACCTTCCGGACCGCCGCAAGAAGATGCGTAAGGGGGAAGATCTCCGAGACGGTATGGACCCACTTCGGAGCCCCTTCAAGAGAAAACCAGACCTCAGAGAGAAACATCATCGGCCAGGAGATGAAGTTCAGCACACCACTGGTAAATTCTTCGCTCGTACCCCGGGCAGCCAAAACCAGTCCCATTCCGCACAGATTGAGTCCGCCTAAAAAGAAGAGGAAAAAGATCAGCAGGTAGGACCCGTGTACCCGGAAATGAAAGATCAGGTCGGAGCCGATCCAAACCACGGTGAGGGTGAACATCAAAAGGAAAATCCGGGACAGCATCTGGGCGCTGACATATTCAAAGGCGGTGAGAGGCGTGGCCTTCAGGCGTTTCAGGGTCCCGTTTTTTCGGTAACGCACGACGACATACCCGACTCCCCATAGTGCGGAAAACATCATATTCATCGCAATAACTCCTGGAAAAAACCAGTCTATATAACGGACCGGTTCTCCTGGAACGACCTGTTTCCGGGCCCACTGAGTATCTTTGGGCAGGAAGGAGGCGAGATAGATCTGTTCGGCCAGGTACCCGTTGGGAGAGGAATCGTTTATCCAGTAGGAATGGCTGGAAGAGGTCTTGTCTATGAGAAGGTCGATCTTGTGATGGCGCAATTTCATCTCACCCTCGGAGCGATGAGCAAAGGGCAGGAACTGAAGCCGCTTGTTGGTTTCGAGGGATTTCGGAATGGTCGAGTCGTGAAAGACAGCAGCCGGGGTGTCGGCAGGAAAGACCCCAATATTGAATTGCTTGATATCATGTTTGCCGAACATGACACCGAAGCCAACAATTATCAGAAAGGGAAAGGCGAAATTCCAGCCGAAGGCGGCCTTGTCTCGAAAAAATTCGTAATTTCTGGCCATAAACATGGCCCAAATACGTTTCAAACTCATATGTCAGTCTCGCAGTTGTTTTCCAGTCAGATGCAAAAAGACATCCTCAAGATTTCCCGAACGAACGAGCATTTTTGAAAGGTCGATATCGAGATTAAGCATTCGGGTAAGACCGGCATGGATATTGTCGGTGTCGATCTCGATTGTATCTTCGCGTATTCTCCAGGTGAAGGGAATATCATTGAGATCTGTACCGAAGGCGTATCTCGGAAGAATTATGGTACTACCATTGCAATAGGTGCTGATTAACGCGTTTGGGCTTCCCTGGGCGATGATCGTTCCTCCATCCATGATGGCGATTTCATCGCAGAGAAATTCGGCTTCTTCCATGGAATGGGTGGTCAGGATCAGGGTCTTGCCTTCGTCTTTGATTCTTTCGATTATGGCCCAGAGATTGCGACGGGCCTGGGGATCGAGGCCGGTGGATGGCTCGTCGAAAAAAATAAGTTCCGGTCGGTTAATAAGGGCAAGCGCTACCATCAGCCGTTGTTGCTGCCCCCCTGAGAGTTTGTTGTTCATCCTGTTGAGAAGGGGCTGGAGATCGCAGCGTTCGATCAGCTCATCGAGGTCGACCGGGTTGTGGAAAAGCTTGTGAAAGGTCTGCAGGGTCTCTTTGACCGACAGGAAATTTAAAAGTGAGGTATGTTGAAATTGGATGCCTATTTCTTCCCGAAATGAGCTGTTTCGCTCCTGTCCCCGGTAAAGGATCCGACCGGAGGTCTTGGGGAGAATGTCCTCAATGACCTCGAGAGTGGTGGTCTTTCCGGCCCCATTGGGTCCAAGGAGACCGAAACATGTTCCTTTGCGAACAGAAAAAGATACATCTTTGACAGCTTCAGTCTTGTGGAAGACCTTTTTCAGGTTGATGATTTCGAGAATGGGGTCCTGCAACATGGTGGTCGCTCTTTAGCCGATAGTTCTATTCGTTGTGGAAAAATAGTACGTTTATTGCCAGGCATCGGCTTACTATAAACCATTTTTTTGCCTGGGAAAGGAAAGAGAAAAAATTAATTCAACCGGCATAGTTGGTTCCGACCGAACCGGTCGCAATCAATGGCCGTCTCAATGTGTCCTTATACCACGGAAGCCGGCGTAAAAATACGGTTCATCCGAATAAAGCGTACTTTTGAAAAGCTGAAAGGAACAATCCGGCAGAGTGTATCGCTTCCGGACGCTCCTCTGCGGCCTTATCGCCGGTACACCACGGATGACAGACAAGCCGTCCCTGGCCTGCTGCGGTTCACAGGTGGGCCTCCGCCTCTCGCCTTATCGTTATAGATAAGTACCTCAATCCGGAAGAGACTAAAATACTTTTATAGAAAAGCCGGCTGTACGTTCCTTGACATGTGAACGATAATTAATTACATTTAATATTAATTATCAATAGTGGGTGAATATGCTACTACGAATGACCCATCAGCGGGAGATAATTCTTAAGGAATTGCAGGAAAGTGGATTGCATCTTACTGCTGATGAACTCTATGATCGTGTGAAAAAAATACTACCGAGAATCAGCTTGGCAACAGTTTATCGCAATCTTGAGATCCTTACTCAAGCGGGGATGATTGCCAAAAGAGAGGTAAGCGGCAGACAGAAACGCTTTGACAGCGATGTCGGCGATCACGATCATATATTTTGCATCCAATGCCATCGGCTGGATAATCTTGAACTCAGCAGGGAAGAGATAGGTGCCCTGCCGACGACCCCGATTAAGGGATATGAAGTAATTGGATATCGATTGGAATTTATTGGCATCTGTAAGGAATGCAGAGAAAAGAATCAACAGAAAAAGGAGAAAGGGAAATGGGATGCGGATGCGCCTGTAGTGCAAAATCATTGACTGAAGAGCAGAAAAAAATCCTCGCAGCCATTGAGCAATGTTCAGGTCCTTGTACCACGAAGCAGGTTGCCGGATCAGTCGGTATAGATGCAAAAGTGGTCAGTAAAGATATTACGGGGTTGAAAAAACAGGGATATGTTGATAGTCCGGTGCGATGCAAGCACGGTATTACAGATTCAGGGCGCAAGATGCTTGGAAAATAGCAGGTACTGTCGAATACAATAAAAATCCCGTTGAGAAACGTCTCAACGGGATTTTTATTTTGAATACTAAGCGTTAATCCCTCAGAGAATTCAGGGCTGAACCGGATATGAACCAGCGTATCTGCTCCTCATTGAGCGAATGTTTCAGGGTACATTCGGTCTTGGTTCCATCAAGATGGTTAAAAACCGCAAGAATGGTACTGCCGGGTGCCAGTTTCGTAAGACCCTGCAGATCGATGCGATCATCCTCCTGGACGGAATCGTAGTCGGAGTGATTCTCAAAGGTCAGGGGGAGAATACCCTGTTTCTTCAAATTGGTTTCGTGGATCCTGGCAAAAGACCGGGTAATGACGGCAAGACAGCCCATATGCCGCGGACTCATTGCGGCGTGTTCCCTTGACGAGCCTTCACCGTAGTTGGTGTCACCCACGGCAACCCAACATTCATTTGCCGCGCTAAAGGAACGGGCGATATCGGCAAAAGCTTCAATCTGGCCGGAGATCGGATTCCGGCCCTTGCCTGCTTCTTCTGAAAAGGCATTGATGGCACCTGCGAAAATGTTGTTGGAGATATTGTCAAGATGGCCGCGGTATCTGAGCCACGGACCGGCAGGAGAGATATGGTCGGTGGTGCATTTCCCCTTTGCCTTAACCAGCAGACGGAGGTCTTTGAAATCGTCACCATTCCATGGGGCGAAGGGAGAAAGAAAGGCCAACCTGTCTGAGTCCTGCTTGATCTTGACCTCTATATCGGTCCGGTCCTGGATTGGCGCCAGAAAGCCCTTTTGGTCGTGGATGAGCCCTTGGGCTGGTACTTCGGGAACCTTTCCCGGGACCGAAAGGGTGAAAGGACATCCTTCGGCGTCTTCCAGCTCGGAAGTCAGCGGGTTTTGGTCAAAGGTGCCGAACAGCGCATAGGCCATACATATTTCCGGGCTGCCGATGAAGCTGCAGGTCCCCGGGTTGCCGTCATTTCGTTTGGGAAAATTCCTGTTGTAGGATGTGACAATGGAATTCCTCAATCCGGGTTCCATCCCCTCACGTTGCCATTGACCGATGCAGGGTCCGCAGGCGTTGGCAAGGACGGTCGCTCCCACTGCTTCAAGTTTCCTGAGCTGCCCGTCCCGTTCGATGGTCCCACGCACCTGCTCTGAGCCGGGGGTGATTAATAGAGGGATGCGAAGCCTAAGTCCTTTAGTTATCAACTCTTCGGCAATTATGGTTAAGCGCCCCAGGTCTTCATAGGATGAATTGGTACACGATCCCACCAGGGCATAGGTGATGTTGTTTGGATGCCCTTCCTTTTGTATATACTCGGACATGGCGGAGACAGGGTGGGCGCGGTCCGGAGAATGGGGACCGACAAGGTACGGCTCAAGGAGGTCAAGATCGATATCAATGACCTGGGAGTAGTAGTCTTCCGGTTTGGCAATAACCTCGTCGTCAGAACGCAGAAGATCGGAATATTTCTCGGCAAGATCGGCGGCCTCGCCTCGGCCGCAGGCTTGGAGGTAGGCATTCATCTTTCGATCGTATGGAAAAAGGGAAGTGGTTGCCCCGAGTTCGGCCCCCATATTGCAAATGGTTGCCTTGCCGGTACAGGAGATGGTCTCGGCGCCGGGTCCGAAGTATTCAAAGACCCGGTTTGTCCCTCCCGAACACGTCAGCATCCCGAGGAGATGCAGGATGACGTCCTTGGGTGATGCCCAACCTTTGAGTTCTCCTTTCAGCCGGACTCCGATAATTGTGGGATGGAGAACCTCCCAGGGCAGTCCGACCATCACGTCGACTGCATCGGCACCACCCACGCCCGAGGCAAAGGCCCCGAGTCCGCCGGCATTAGGGGTGTGGGAGTCGGTGCCCAGCATCATCAGGCCCGGAAAGGCGTATTGCTCGAGAACCACCTGGTGGATGATGCCAGCACCGGGCAGCCAGCAACCAAAACCGTAACGTTTGGAAGTGGAGGTGAGGAAGTCGTAGACCTCGCGGTTTTCAATCTTGGCGGAGGCCAGATCCGGACCGGCACCCTGCTTGGCACGAATAAGGTGGTCGCAATGGATGCTCACCGGGACGGCTGCTTCGTCTTTACCGGCCAACATGAACTGGAGAATCGCCATCTGGGCGGTGGCATCCTGAAGTGCGATTCTGTCCGGGCGGGTCTTGATATAGGAGCTGCCGGAAACCAATTGAGCATCCGTGACGTCGTCGAGATGACCGTAGAGGACCTTTTCGGCATAGGTCAGGGCCCTTTTGAGTTTTGAACGGACCTGTTCGGTATTGGTTTGCATCCTGGAATAGACATTTTCGATAAATTCGGCGGTTGAGTCGACTGAAAGGTTCATAGTTACTCCCAAATAGCTGGTTTGGTGCCTGATATAATGAGGAAAATTAGGCGCGAATTAGTTCTTCAATGACCATTTTATCGATAAAATCGAGGATAAACCGCTGTTGGACCGGTGTTGCGTAGGCAATGCATGAACAGTGGAGATTGGTAGTGCTGCGTACGAGGAGCTCGAAACGTACGCTTGCTTTTTCCACCTCAACAGCCAGGTGAAAAGGGCCGCATTTTTCGTGCGTTAGCTGATCGGCTGAGAGAAGGTCAGCGGGCAGGACTAACCAATATAGACCAATCATCGGTCCAGGTTTCAAGGAACGTCTTAAATAAGAATCGATATTATCTCTCTCCATTGGGGAGAGCTCGTCAATGACAATCTGGCGCATGGTGTGTTGAATGAGTTGAATTGATAAGGTTGCTTCCTGTTTTTAAATTCATCCTTAATGGGACGGGTCTCTTTGTTGTGGTTTGTACTCTCAGAGAAATTCCGCGGCAATTGCCGATAATGGGCTTCTTTCACTTTTGCTAAGAGTTACATGCCCATAGATCTGGTGTCCCTTGAGCTTTTCTATGGCATACGACAGGCCATTGGAAGAGGAGTCCAGATAGGGGTTGTCGATCTGGTTCGGATCACCGGTCAGAATCATTTTGGTGTTTTCTCCAGCCCTGGAAATAATGGTTTTGATCTCGTGGGGGGTAAGATTCTGGGCTTCGTCTATAATGATAAACTGTTTGGGGATAGAACGTCCACGAATATAAGTCAAGGCCTCCAATTCGATCTGTTGATCCTTGAGAAGGCGGTTGATTTTCTGCTGCACGGTACCTTCGTCGAGTTTGTGTTGCAGACGCATCAGATAGGTGAGGTTGTCGAATATGGGTTGCATCCATAGATTGAGTTTCTCGTCTTTTGTCCCGGGAAGATAGCCGATATCTTTTCCCATTGGAATGATGGGGCGGGAAACGAGGAGTTTTTCAAAACTGTTCTGATGAAGGACGCATTCCAGCCCTGCCGCCAGGGCCAGAAGGGTTTTGCCGGTACCCGCCCGCCCAATCAGAGTTACCAGATCGATCTCGGGATGCATGAGCAGTTCCAGGGCAATCCGTTGCTCTTTTGAGCGGGGACGGATATTCCAGGCTGTCTCGAATTTTGAGTTCAGATGGGTCAGGCTCTTTTGATTGACGGCTCTGCCGAGGCCGGAGTGTTTTGGGTCGTCCTTGTCCCGTAGCACTATGAATTCATTTGCTAAAAAATCAAAATTCGGATGTGTGAGCGTCTCATTTTTATAGAAATCGTCAATGACCTCGGTGGTGGTCTGAAATTCACTCCAGCCGGTATAGAGTTCATCGAAATTACACTTCTGTTTCTCAAAATCCATCACCTCGATACCCAAAGCGTCACCTTTCAGGCGCGAGTTGATGTCCTTTGAGACGAAGATGACCCGTTCACCCTGGGCGTGCAGGGAATGGGCAACGGCGAGTATCCGGTTGTCTGGTACCGACATATCCATGCAGGTTCCCGGCATATTTTTATGTTCGACGGAAATCTTCAAGATACCACCGTTTTCCATCTTCACCCCGTCTTTCAGGCTGCCCCGGGAACGGAGGGTGTCGAGCTGACGGATGACGTGGCGGGCACTGCGGCCCAGTTCATCGTTATGCCGTTTGAAACTGTCGAGTTCTTCAATCACAGTCATGGGCAGTATGACGTGATTATCGTCGAAGGAGGTGATGGATTCAGGGTTATGCAGCAAAACGTTGGTATCGAGGACAAAATATTTATGCTGTTTCTTCATATATCGAGCCAGGTCGTGTCTGAATTGAGGATTTCACAGCCGTCTTCCCGTACCACAACCATGTTTTCGAGTCGTACACCTCCCCAGTCGGGAATATAGATGCCCGGTTCAACGGTAACGACCATCCCGGCCTTGAGACTCTTTCGATTGCGCGAAGAGAGGCGGGGGGCTTCATGGACGGCAAGTCCCACCCCATGGCCAAGGGCATGGCCGAAATGTTTTCCATATCCGGCCTCGGCGATAACCTCTCTTGCCGCCCGGTCTACTTTTTGGGCGGATACCCCGGCCTTTATTGCACCAATTCCGGCCAGTTGGGCTTTTCGTACCAGCCGATGGATTTCGGTAAAGCGGGCATCGGCATGTCCGTTGGGAAAGGTTCTCGTCATATCGGAGCAATACCCATTCAGGACCAGTCCCATATCAAACATGAGGGGCTGATTCTTGAGCACGGGTACCTGTCCGGGCACGGCATGGGGTAAGGCACTGCGTCTTCCGGTGGCAACGATGGTCTCAAAGCTGGGGCCCTGGGCTCCGAGAACCCGCATGTGGGCCTCAATGGCCACTGCAAGATCGATTTCGGTCTTGCCTTCTCTGTCCTGGGCGTAGATATCCTGGAAGACTTTTTCGTTGAGCTTGACCGAGGCCCGGATCCTGTCGAGTTCCTCTTCGTCCTTTATGATCCGCATGTCCTCGACCAGGCCTGTGAGAGGGCGGGTCGTAATTCCCTGCTTCCCGCACTGTTCACTGAGCCTTCCTGCAAAAGAGAAGAGGGTGTAGTCACTTTCAAAGCCCAAGGTCTTGATTCCAAGATCCGGCAGCAGCTTTTTTAACAGGTCAAGCAGGCCCTTGGGGTAAAGGATGATTGTGGTATCGCGTGCTTCCGCTTCGGCCTGGAGCTGAAAACGGAAATCGGTCAGCAGGTGTATCCTACCCGATGACGGGATGAGCAGGACGCCTGAACTCTCGTCTATCCCGTGATCCGGTGCCGAGTAGCCACAGAGATAGCAGCGGTTATCAGGTTGGCTGATGAGCATGGCATCAAGCCTTTTGCGCCGCAGTGCCGCTTGAACTTTTTTGACCCGTTTTGAGTATTCCATACGTGAAAAATCCCGGTATCAGGATGAAAATCGTTGTTGGATCATTTTCTTCCGCTGATCCAGTGCCTGGTTGTATTGGTTGTTGAGATCACTCTGCATCCGTGACCATTCCTCCTGGTATTGCGGGTGCATTGCCGGATTCATCGTGACCTGGCCGGAAAGCTTCTCCTGCCCCTCACCCATTTTTTGTTCCAGTTGAGCGCGTATTGCCTGCTCCAGTTGTTGTTTCAACTGATCCTTATGCTGATTGTATTGCCCCAAAAGTTGCTTGATCTCAGAACAAACGGATGTGAGTTCTCCTGACGACTGTCCAAGATCCAGAAGACCCTGTAGGGCTTTATTTCCGGTCTCTATCAGATCCTCATCCCGGGGGAGCACTATGTTGCGCAGCAGGGTCTTGGCCATTCCGGCTCGGATACCCATCTGTTTGTCGGCAGGCTGTTGGAGAAGTTCCTTGGCAAGATTGCCGTCTGCACCGCTTAGAAAGTCGGCCGCCATCTTCATGCCAATTCGGTCGAATTCTTCATCGTTTCCCTGGTTTCCCGTCTCGGCAGCCATCTTTGCCGCCCGTTCCAGAACCTTTTCCATTGTACTTTTTATCTCTGCCATGGATTGTCTCAGGTTGCGGGCGGACTTGGATGTGTATGTTGCCAAGAAGCCCTATTGTTGGAGGTTTTACTACCTATTGCCCATGATGGAAAATGTACAACAGGACGCCTCGTAACGCAAAGAAAATCCATGGTATTCATACGGTCTTGTTCGTGGCAGCCGACATGATAAAAAGACGTCTCGGTTATTTCCGTGGGGCAGAGAGCCTCGCCGCAAAAAAACCGTCTGTTGATTCTTGGGGGCGGGGTTGAAAGAAACCGTCTCGAACCAACGGTCCTGCCGATTCGGGAAGGAAAGGCGTGCAGTCTGTAAGTTTGAAAATCGGGTGGGAGGACAGGAAGTCGTGCACGATATCCTGGTTTTCTTCCGGTTCGAGGGAACAGGTTACATACACGAGGGTTCCGCCCGGTACCAGAAGTTGTGCTGCCAGAGCAAGCAGTTGTCGCTGGGTTTCGGCATAGCGATCGAAATCATGGGCCGACCGGTTCCAGCGGATATCGGGATGCCGGCGGATTACACCGGTTCCCGAGCAGGGGGCATCGATCAGGATCCGGTCGAAACGGTCCCGGGTCTGTCGTGAAAAATCGTGCAGGTTGCAGCAATGAAGGGAAACCGGCGGTTCCCGAAACAGCCGTGCCAGATTGTTTTTAAAGAGCTGAAGCCTTCGGGGATTCGGTTCCACTGCGGTAAGGCTGGTATCGAATCCGGCGGTAAGCTCGAGCATATGTGCGGTTTTGCCGCCGAGTCCCGCGCACCCGTCGAGGATACGGTCTGCCTGGGAGAAGGGGCCAAGAAGAAAGCTTACGAGTTGGGCCGATTCGTCCTGAACCTGAAACGCCCCTTGGTCATAGCCGGGGAGATCCTGGATAACACCATGATATTCGGGGAGGACCAGCGCTTGGGGAGCATACAGACCCAAGCGGGTTGCGATGGCGCTTTGTTCGATTAGGACGCGAAGCTCATCTCGTGTCGTCACCAGAGGGTTTACCCGCAGAACGAGGGGGGGCTGCCTGTTATTGCAGGCACAGATTCTAAGCATCTCCTCTCTGCCGAATTGTCTCTGCCATCTATCCGTAAGCCAGGAAGGGTGGTTGGTAAAAGGCTTTTCTTCGAGACCGTCGGGTGACGGGAACAGGGCTTTTCTCCTGATGCAGTTTCTAAGAATTGCGTTAACCAGACCCTGGAGTTTAGTGGGTAAACGGGCGGCCTTGAGTGCATTGACCGTTTCATTCACTGCTGCGGATTCAGGGATCCTGTCAAGAAAGAGGGCCTGATAGAGGCCGACGGCAAGGGCCTGGTAGACAAAAGGATGGAGCTTATGCAGGGGTTGACGACAAACGAGCGCAAGGCAATAATCAAGATACTGGCGTCGGCGAAGTACCCCGTATATCAGGTTCATAGCCAGGTGACGGTCGTTTGGAATCAAGGTGCATTCTCTTGCCGTTTCCTCGAAGAGAATATCAACCGGAAGACTCGTCCGTTCCCGTTTGCGCAGGGTTTCAATGGCTGCAAAGCGAGCTGTTTTTCGGGAGGATTCCGACAACGGTATGGTCCTTTGACAGTGGTTTATATGAAAGGAGGATGCAGGACAATAGACATTTGATGGGGCTTTTTCAACCTTTTTGTGTCGCGTGATTGATCGGTTTCCAAGAGACAAAGGAAGGAGAAAAACATTTTTCGATAGACGGCTGGTTGTGCGTCAATGGAGTTGTGTAACGGGTAAATAGTCTTGCATATAAAGAGTAAATGGTTACAGTGAAAACCTGGTCGTTTCAGCCCGGATGATGGGCATAAAGATGGATGGGCTCCAAATTTGATGGCGTCGTAGAAATTCTCCATCCGGAGTCCCGCTATGTTCGCTTACCTGCTTCATTGCTGCAAATTTTCCATCCTGCAATTTGGAGTCGGGAGAAATATTTAAACCGGTATCAAAGGAATGAGACAGGAGATGAAACGGGTCGGAGTGGTTTTTCTGGTGTTCTTTTTTTCCCTTTCAGGAATGTCCATGGCGTCGACCAAGGATGATGTGGTCAGGAGAGGGCGTCTTCAGTGCGGTGTATCCACCGGTGTTCCAGGATTCTCCGATCCCGGGGATAAGGGAAACTGGAGCGGTCTCAATATCGATATCTGCCGGGCGGTCGCAGCGGCTGTTCTCGGGAATGCATCGAAAGTGACATACACGCCTTTGACCGATAAAGAGGGATATCCCGCTTTGCTGTCGGGAAATGTCGATATCCTGGTGAGGAATACACCCTGGACCTATACCCGTGATACCGCTTTGGGTGTGAGTTTTGTCGGGACCAGTTATTTTGATGGCCCGGGATTACTTGTTGCCGGGAAAATGAAAAAAAACGGTTTTCAGGATTTACAGGATGCCAAAGTCTGTATCAGGACCGGGAGTCGGGAAGAGCCGGAGATTGCCCTGTTTTTCAATCAGAACCATATTGAATATAAGAAGGTTCCGGTGGATTCCATGGACAAAGCGATAAAAGGGTTTGAATCGGGTTCATGTACTGCAATCGCCGGGACTCAGTCGCAACTCTACGGACTGCAGCGCAAGCTCAGCAATACCGTTCCCGTTTCCATCATTTCCGATCCTCTCACCATGGAACCGGTGGGACCGATTGTCCGTCAGGGAGATGATGGCTGGTTTGCCATTGTGAAATGGAGTCTTTATGCCATGATAGATGCGGAAGAGCTGGGTATAACCTCAAAGAATATAAACGAGATGAAGGCAAGAAAAGAGCCTGAAATCAGAAGTTTTATCGGTAAGGACGATGTGAAGGGTATCAGTCTCGGGCTCCATGATGATTGGGCTTTTCAGATAATAAAACAGGTTGGAAACTATGAAGAATCCTTTGCTCGAAACATAGGACAGGATTCGGTATTGAAAGGAGAACGCGGTCTGAACAGGCTCTGGAACAAGGGGGGACTCCTCTGGGCACCTCCAATTCGTTGAAGGCTAAAAATGCCAAATAAGCAAGGATTCATATGAATATTCTATGGTTGCAGCATGTGCCATTTGAAGGGTTGGGAGCTATTGAGCAATGGGCGGATAGTAAGGGACATGATCTATCCGTCACCCGTCTCTATGCAGGAGACCCTTTCCCGGATTTGGCGTCGTTTGCAATGCTTGTAGTCATGGGGGGGCCGATGGGGATCTATGATAACGACAAATATCCCTGGTTGGGTCCTGAAAAAGCCTTTCTCAAAACGGTAGTTGAGGCAAAGAAACCTGTGCTGGGCATATGTCTTGGTGCTCAGCTGCTGGCCGATGTCTTGGGTGCCGATGTGAAAGCAAATAAATATAAAGAGATAGGCTGGTTTCCCATTGTCAGGGTCGACAGTGTCCCCGACAAAATGCTAGAGGTTCTGCCCAAAACGCAGACCGTGTTCCATTGGCATGGGGACACGTTTGATCTGCCTCCGGATTGCTGTAATCTTTATACCAGTGAGGGGTGTCAAAACCAGGCTTTTATCTATACAGACCGGGTTATCGCCTTGCAGTTCCATCTGGAGACAACAGCGGCAAGTGCCCAATCCCTGGTTGCGGAATGTCGCCATGAGCTGGTAGCAGGGCCTTGGATCCAGACGGAGCAGGAGATCACTAACGGCATTGACAAACACTTTGGAATCAATCAGACCATGGGCAAGATCATGGACTATCTGGCAATGCTTGCAGCTAATTAAGTCTTTATCCCGGGTGGGCGATGAGGTATTGCAATGATATTTCGGTCCAATGACAGGGCCGGATGCCGATTGAGGTGAGGAATATGCAGATTAAAAAACAAATCCTGGTAATGATCGGTTTGGCTGTTTTAACCGTTTTTATCGGAGGGCTTTGCAACGTCGGGAGGGCTGAAGAAAGTCAAGGCCCTTGGCATAAGGTCGGCACTAAGGTCAAAGAAACCGTAGAGGCCGTTGGTGAAGCTGGCAAAAAAACATATCATAAGACCAAAGACGAGGGTTCCAAGACCTGGAAAAAAGCCAAAGATGAAGGCAAGAAAGCCTTGGAAACGGGCAAGAAAGAGAGCAAGGGCTTCTGGCATTCAGTTAAGGATACGGTGATTAGGTGGTACGAAAAAGCCAAGGCAAAGGTCCACTCAGCCACTGCGCCGGGGGATGAGCCCGGAGAGCAGCAAAAACCTGCTTCTCCGACTCCTTCGCCGCCGCAGTAATTTTTTTAAAGAATATTTAAAAAAGAGGGGTATGCTGATGTGCACTCGCCATACCCCTCTTTCCTGAGCCCGTCCAAAAAGAATGGTGAATTCCTCCCTCTCCTTTTCAATCGGACCGTTTTTACCTGCCCGAAGGGCGAAAAACACAGGGAATAACCAATTCACTGCTGGTATAACGTGTCCTCCTGAGCCAACAGGAAGATCATTGCATAACTCTACTCTATTTTTAAATATAGAGTTATGCCTGTGAAGCCTGCTCCAGAGCCACCGCTACAGCTACCGAGGCACCGACCATCGGATTGTTCCCCATTCCGATAAGTCCCATCATCTCAACGTGGGCCGGAACAGAGGACGAACCTGCAAACTGGGCGTCCGAATGCATGCGGCCAAGCGTGTCGGTCATACCGTAGGAGGCTGGGCCCGCGCCCATATTGTCCGGGTGCAGGGTTCTTCCGGTACCGCCGCCGGAGGCTACGGAGAAATACTCTTTGCCCTGCAGGATGCACTCTTTTTTATAGGTCCCGGCGACGGGATGTTGAAAACGGGTCGGGTTGGTGGAGTTGCCGGTGATTGAGACGTCAACCCCTTCCATATGGTTGATTGCCACGCCCTCGCGGACATCGTCTGATCCAAAGCAGCGGACCTTGCCGCGGTCGCCGTCGGAGTAAGGGGTCTCCGAGACCACCTGGAGTTTGCCAGTGGCATAGTCGAATTGGGTTTGTACGTATGTGAAACCGTTGATCCGGGAGATAATTTTAGCGGCGTCCTTGCCCAGACCGTTCAGGATAACCTTCAAGGGACTCGTCCGGACTTTGTTTGCCGATTTGGCTATACCGATGGCACCTTCCGCAGCAGCAAAGGATTCATGCCCTGCCAGGAAGGCGAAACATTTGGTTTTTTCTTTTAATAGCATCGAGGCCAGGTTGCCGTGGCCGATTCCAACTTTTCTGTCATCGGCAACCGAACCTGGAATGCAGAAGGCCTGAAGCCCTTCGCCTAAGGTCGCGGCGATGTCGGAGGCCTTGGTCTGGCCTTTTTTGATGGCTATGGCAGCCCCAAGCGTGTAGGCCCAGAGGGCATTCTCAAAGCATATGGGCTGGATGCCGCGGACGATTGATGCCGTGTCGACGCCGTAATTGTCACAGATCTTCTTGGCATCCTCGAGGGTTTCCATGTCATATTTTTTTAGGACCGGAATGATCTGGTCGATCCGTCTCTCATAACTTTCAAACAGTGCCATGCTCCCCTCCTTATTCTTTTCGCGGGTCAATGGTTTTGGCGGCTTCCGCGAAGCGGCCGTAGGTCCCGGAGGCTTTTTCCAAAGCTGTTCCCGGCTCCTCGCCCTTTTTGATCATGTCCATCATCCGGCCCAGATTGACGAATTTGTAGCCGATGACCTCATCCTTTTTGTCGAGCGCGATATCGGTGACATAACCTTCAGCCATTTCGAGATATCTCGGACCCTTGGTGTTGGTTCCATACATGGTTCCGCAGACCGAGCGCAAACCTTTTCCGAGGTCTTCCAGACCAGCGCCGATCGGCAGTCCTCCTTCAGAGAAGGCGGACTGGCTGCGGCCGTATACGATTTGCAAAAACAGCTCACGCATGGCAACATTTATGGCATCGCAGACCAGGTCGGTATTCAAGGCCTCGAGGATGGTCTTCCCGGGCAGGATTTCCGAAGCCATGGCTGCGGAATGGGTCATGCCGGTACAGCCGATGGTCTCAACCAGGGCCTCTTCGATGATGCCATTTTTGACGTTCAGGGTCAGTTTGCATGCTCCCTGTTGGGGGGCGCACCAGCCGACTCCATGGGTGAGGCCATTGATGTCGCCGACCTCTCGGACCTGGGTCCATCCACCCTCCTGGGGGATGGGGGCCGGTCCATGATTCGTCCCAAGGGCCACATGGCACATTTCCTTGATTTCAGAAGAGTATTGCATGGGATTCTCCTTTGAATAGAATTGTCAGACAATAACTGTCAGGAAAGATTAAAACATGTAAAACGGATATGATAATACCACTATTGCCTCAGAAAACATGGAATTTCTGTGCAGTGAGCAGAAAAACGGGATAGGTCTGCAGTTCGTGATCGTCACCTGTTTTGCTGATGGTATGTACCGTTTCGAATTGTATTGAGGAAAATCCCAGATTTGTAAGCGTGGCAGCAAGCGCCTTCCGGCCGAAACCATGGTGTTTCTCTCCGGCGCCGGCAGAGTGGAAGGACCCGTCTTCACTGTCGAGATCGGCTATCACCAGATATCCGTTGTCATTGAGTAATTCCCCAAGATTTCTGAGGATTTGTTCCGTGTCTTCAATATGGTGCAGGGTCATGGCTGAAAAGATCAGGTCGAAATGCTCATCGAAAGAGTCGACGGTAAGATCCAGATGACGGGAGGATACGTTTTCAAAGCCCAACTCGTTAATCTTGTCCTGGAGGACCTCCAGCATCCCGGTGGAGGTGTCCACCATGGTAAGTGAGCCCAGTCGTGGTGCAAGAGAAAGACCAACCAGCCCGGTGCCGCACCCGTACTCCATTGCCTTCATGTTTTTGTTCAGGGGAAGCAGGCCGATGGCTTTGGCGATTGCCTTTGCCAGTTCCTGACGTCGTTTTTTTTGGTCCCATTCGCCTGCTGCTTTATCAAAATGTTCCTGTGTCATTACTAGAGCTCCGTTAATTTGGTAAAGAGGTCTTTGTCCGCTTCTATTTTTGAGCGATTACCGATGGCTGCACGGTAGGTCCTCATCTCTTCGAAGGCAGGGGCAAAGGCTCTGAGATCGGCAATCGTGGTCGAAACGATCTCTTTGAGTCGTTGCTGTTTATAGTCGGTATCGACACCGCTCAGATATTCGTTGCGGGCGGTTGCTCCTTTGGCAGCCGGACTTTGGTGGGGATCGAAGTTGCCGTATGTGCCGATGACAAGCTGCTCCAGGACCTTCCTGGGGATGTCGAGTTTGTTTATAATTTCAGGAACTTTGTCGTAGGCCATATAGGTTTTTCCAACCTGGGGATCGCGGTAGCTGACCATGGCCAGGTTGCCCGTGATATGGCTAAACTGGATGAAACATCCATATGCGCCCCCCATCTGTCGCACCGTGTTCCAGAGATAGTCCCTGGAAAGATAGGTTTTTAAAACCTCAAAGTGACCGTTATAGCCTGAACCTTTTTCTAGGAGCGCACCTCCCTGGGCTGCAAAGACAACCTCTGAGGAGGTGATGAAAGCCTCATGCTCGGGGATATCGAGAGGGCGTATCACCTGTTTTGTAACCGGTGTTACGGCGAGCGGCTCGACAAGGCAGCTACCGATTCTGCCGAATTGCTCGATTTCTTCGGCTTCACCGGTGACACCCATGACCAGATTGGCCCGGTTGAAGAGCAGACCTGCGATTTCCTGCAAAGAGGCAAGAAAGGACTCTTCCTGTTCAGGGTAGTTTTTGGTCAGTTCCTTGACCTTTAGGTAACAGGTGGAGCCACCGAACAGCTCGTTATATCGTCCTGCCATGCCCAGGTGGGAAAAGACGCGAAGCAAGGGGAGATTGTATCCCTCACTTTGAGCCGAATGTTCATTCCAGGCAAACTCCCTGGCCACGATTTCCCTGATCCGGTTTCTATCCTTAAAGGAGGGATTTGAAAAGATTTCCGCCACCAGGTCCAGAGCCCTTTCCAGGTATTCCGGCAGGCACTTGAGGTGTAACCAGAAGATGGGCCGGACCTCATCCGGGGCGTTTCTTTTTCCGTAGGTAACCAGGGAATGGGAAAAACCGCCGGTGGTTGTGGCGATTTCCTTGGCAAAATGGACATAGTCCATCTTTTCGGTACCGATCTCAGTTATGATGGTGCCGAAAAGGTCGAGCCAGGGCAGGAGATGGGACGGAAGACAGGAGAAATCAAAGCCGATATCCAGATAGCTGATATGATTAGTGACGAGTTCGCTGACAAGGACTTGGGTGCCGAATATCTCAGTCGGTTTGACGGCATGGAAATCGACTTCGGCCAAAAGATCGGAAATCGCCAGCTGGGGAAGAAGAGCCAAGGTGTCGGCGTCGTTCGGGGTCTGCTGCAGCTGCTGCAACTCCACGGTTCTTTTGATCAGGGATTCCCGGTCGGAAGATGAAAGGGTTTGGGCATATCCATCCAGTCTCCGTTGTTCCTCCTGTCGTCCCTCCATAAGCTTTTGGGTATCCGGTACCAGGGTTACGACCACGGTTGCCTGGTTGTTCAGGAGGTGGGAGTGAATAAGATCTTCAAAATATCTGGTGCTCAGTGCCTTTTGGCGTATGGTGCGGAAAAGCTCTTCGCATACCAGATTGTCGAAAGGATTGGTTTCGAACTTGAAGGCTACCATGGCTTTGCCGATCAGGTCGAGTCCGCGCTGGGCCTTTGAGGATTCCTCCCGGACGCTGAATTCGTATTTGTTCAACTCGGAGAGTACCAGATCGCGGTCGAGGCCTTCCTCGGCCATGGTCTTTAAAGTGGTAGTGTACAGATGAAGAAAATCATCACGGTGTGCTTCTTCACTGCCGACCAGATAAGTGGCCATGAAGGTCTTAAAGGAAGAGGATGAGAGATAAAATCCACCGAAATCTTTGCACAATCCACTTGAAACAATGGCATTTTTAAGTGGCGAGGCATCGGAATTGTAGAGAATGTTGGCAATAATCTGGAAGGCGGCATTTTTCTCCTGATCGAGAACGTCCGAGACGCTTGTTCCGACGGCAAGAAAGGTCTTGCCTTCCGTATTGTTCTGCTCGACGGCATAGGTGTCGGTGATGAATACAGGCTCGGTGATCAGCCGTCCCGGCTCTATTCGCCGTCGATCCTCCGGTTGGGTGAATTGGCTCAGAAATTTGCTCTGCAGATAGTCCAGTTCGTCGGTGAGCGGTGCATCCCCATAGACGAAGAAGATTCCGTTTGATGGATGATAGTGGCGTCTGTGAAAATCGCAGAACTGTTCATAGGTGAGATCAGGGATGTTTTTCGGATCGCCGCCGGATTCATGGGCATACGTTGAACCGGGCATCAGTCCTCCGAACATGTGATGGAAGATCAATCGGATCGGGTCGGAAAACGCCCCTTTCATCTCGTTATAGACAACCCCCTGGAAGGTCAGCGGGGCGTCGGGTGCCTCCTGATGATAATGCCATCCTTCCTGTTCGAAGGTTGTTCGCTCCAGCAGAGGGTTGAAAACCACATCGCAGTAGATATCCATCAAGTTGAAATATTCTTTCAGATTTCTCGTCGCAAAAGGGTAGTAGGTGATATCCGAACCGGTCATTGCGTTTAGAAAGGTCATCAATCCACCTTTGTTGACCTCTCCGAAGACATCCTTGACCGGATATTTTTTCGATCCCATCAATACCGAATGCTCGAGGATATGGGCGACTCCGGTCGAGTCCGTCGGAATGGTATTGAAGGCGGCGGCAAAGGTCTTGTTCGGGTCGTCATTTTTTATGGCCAGGAGCGGACAACCCAGAAGCGTATGTTCAAAAAGAAGGACCTTGGATTTTATCTCGTCGACGACCACTGATTTTTTCAAGAGGAAATCTGAATAGGTTTTCCCGGGAGTAAAAGGCATAAGTACTGCTCCTGTAAGTAGATGATGAGTGTATCTTGTCAAAAGGTTCCGGCTGAATCCAGCATCAAGGTCACAGGTCCGTCATTGACCAGCTCCACCTGCATCATGGCTCCGAATCTGCCGGTTGCCGCCTGGATACCGCTTCCCCGTATCATTTGTACGAAGTGTTGGTAAAGCGGTTCTGCTGTTTCCGGTCGCGCCGCCGCCGAATACCCGGGACGCCTCCCTTTTCGACAATCACCATAAAGGGTGAATTGCGAAACAATAAGCATCTCGCCGCCGATATCCACAACCGAACGGTTCATCAGGCCACGTTCATCTTCAAATATCCTGAGTCCTGCGATCTTTTCAGCCATCCATCGGGTCTCTTTTTCCGAATCTTCGTTGTGGATGCCTACAAGAACGAGGAGTCCCGTTCCGATGGCCCCAACCAGTTCTCCATCGATCGTAACCTGGGCCCGGAAGACCCTCTGGACTACACTTCGCATACTCTTCTCATTTTTAAATCGGGCACCATACCAAACCGCTTTGGGCCGAAATCCTCATGTTTAGCCTCAAAATTTCATTTCACGGCTGCCCTGGAATCGGAAATACTCATTATTTGCCGCCGGCCTTTGCCCGGGAAAAATTTGTCAATGCCACACCTGTGAGCACCAGAATACCGCCGCCCAGAACGATTGGATGGACGGTTTCGTTCAGAATAATCCAGGCAAGGAGAAGGGCAAAAAAGGGGACGAGATTGATGAATATTCCGGCCCGCATGGCTCCCACCTTTTTGATTCCCCGATAATACCAGGAAAACCCGATGGCGGTACCGAAGAGCCCTAAGTAGAGCAAGCTTCCCCAGTCTTTCATGGAAAGGGAAAAGAGTCTGTTGAGCAATCCTTCATGAATTGCGGGTACCAGGAGAAGCAGGGTACCGATGATCGAGGAGTAGCAGACTGCAGCCATGGGGGACATTGTCGACAAAACGGCCCGGCCCAGCAGTGAATAGAGTGACCAACTGACCACACAGCCAAGCAGTGCTTTTTCGCCTGGTCCGAAACCGAGTTTTAAGGCCATGCCGGGATGTCCGTTGGTAATGACGATCACCGCCCCGACAAGGGACAAGAGAACCCCGAAAAGGCGGCGAGGCGTCAGCTGTTCCCCGAGGAAGACAGCCGCAAAGACGGCAATGACCAGAGGAGTAGTGGCAATAATCAGGGAAGCACGACCGGCAGTTATATAATGGAGGCCGGTGAAAAAGAATATATTGTAGCTGAAGACCCCGGTGAGTCCCAGCAAGATTAACAAGAGCCATTGTCGTCCGGTAGGGCTGGGAAGTTTGCCCTTGGTGGCTCGGTTCAACAGGATTAGAGCGGCTGAGGCAATCGTGAAACGGAGGAAGGCGGCACTGGCCGGTGGAACCGATGTGGAAAGCATCCGACCGGCGATGAAGGTTCCTCCCCAGAAGAACATGGTTGCAAAGAGGGTGAGATAGGTGATCATTACTGGGTGAATTGGAAAAATTTGCTTTAATAACGAACTATTATTTTATTCACTTTCCCTTTTTGGGGTGGTATAGTGATAAGACACCCTTCTGTTCATTGCAAGAGATCTCTTTTACCGGGAAGACAATGATTCAAAAAATCCAAAAACTCATTGAGCAAATGGCCGGGGAGCTTCCAGGGATACTGGCGGCGGCTGTGGTAACCATAGACGACGGCATGTCTATCGCCGAGACAAGCACACGGCCGGATATCGAAACGGCCGCAGCCTCAGCTTATCTTGCCTCCATCGTTAAATCAAACAGCAAGGCGATAGGATTATTGGCCGACGATCAGGTCACCGATGACATCCTCATCACCACCGGGAAGTACCATTTCATCATTCGCCAAATACCGGATCAGCCAATATTTCTCTTTTTGATGACAACACGGGAAGAATGGCTGGCCAAGGCCCGGATGCTGATTAAGAAATATGAGCCCCGGTTCTTCGCCCTCAGCTCAGCCCTGGAGTTGGAGCAGCACCTGCAGAGTTGACCCGGGGAAGCGGCGGGATGCTGCTTCTCCAAATCATACTCAAAGGACAACCCTTTCCGGTAATTACCCTGGAATGAGCCTAGAAGCCAGGTGCTTACAGCGATGCGATACGCTGGATTTCTTTCGAATTTTTCTTGATTGCAATTCTGATCCAGCCAAGATTGGTTTCCCGGTCGGCAACAATTACCAGAAAGGCCTCGGTGCCGACAGGAGCAAACATGACCGGACCGTTGTTATATTCAATCATGGTCATGGTCAACTCACCCTGGCCCAACTGATTCCCCATCGATTCCGCGGATCCGAAACCACTGGAGGCAATGGCACCGATCATTTCGGCGTCGATTCCCTTGCGAGCCAGACTGTCCAGGAGAAAGCCGTCCCGTCCTACAAGACATGCCGTATGCACGCCTTCAATATTGGTGAAATCTCCCAGGATTTTTTGGATGTCAGTCATGTTCGGGTCCTCGTCTGTTGGGGGGGGATTGGTTTGGGCTGTTTGGTTGGAAACAGTATTGTCATCTATTGCCTGTCCGAGCATCAAGGGTTCCTCGTCGGTGTCCTGATCTTCGGCAAGCAAGGAAGGAGAGACGATCGTTCTTGAGCCCGGGGTGCGTTTGGGAACGTCGGAATTCAGGGTTTCATCCGATTGTTTCGTGGCTTCCAGTAGAAGCGATTCCAGTTTCTTGTCAATGGTTGTGGCCGACGGTTCCACACCTTTGATATTTTGTAGCGTTCCACCATGCAAACCGAGAATTTTGAAAAAGGCCTCTTCTCCGCTGGATTCGCCGCAGATTGCATGGACCACCTCGCCGTTATTGAAGAAGATCATTCCTTCGCCGTCGTCAGTGGTCACTTTGAGGGCCGATGTTGCTTTGGAAAGACCGTTAAACTGTACGATATCGATAAGTTCAACACCATCGATCGTTCCTTGAAACCCTACGTCCTGATTGAGTACTTCTTCTACTATATTTCGCATTATTTTAATATCAAAAGGTTTTTCTATAAATCTAAGGCATCCGCGCAGCATGGCCTCGTGTTCGTAAGCACTCGAGGGATAGGCTGTCATGACAATGACGCCGGTCTCATGGAAATGGTTGTTGATCTCGATGAGCAAATCGAGACCGCTCATGCCGGGCATGCTGATGTCGGTAATAACCAGATTGATCTTTTTTTCCCGGAGAACGGCAAGGGCTTCTTTCCCGGACCTGGCGGTCAACGTTTCGACCCCGGGCAGACTTTTGCTCAGATTCTTCTGGAGCATCCAGAGCATATTTTCTTCATCGTCAACTATCAGTACTCTTTTCATCATCTTTCCCTGGAAGAACGACAGGTGTTCGGTTGTTCGTTTTTTCGTCATCAATGAACGTGCATCAGTTCCTCTCGGCACTACAAAAACTGTGCCTGAAATAAATAGTTGAGAGATGCCTTTCCATGTACTTGTAAATATTTGAATTCGATTTTTGTGCTGATTCGAAAATCACCATTTCCTGGGATTCGTAGTGGCCAAAAACTGGTCAAGTGGTCGGAAATTGACCAGCTTGGAGCTTTTCCCTGAGCGTGGTCCTGGAGATGCCCAGGATTTTGGCGGCCTGTGATTTGTTGTTGTTGACGGCGTTTAAGACCTTGAATATATATCTTTTTTCCATCTCTTTTAATGGAAGGTTCTTTTTTGTTTTTCTGGTTGAAGCGGAGGCGGAATCGATTCTCAGGTCTGGCATGGAGATCCAACCGGATTTGCAGAAAATCACTTCACGTTCCACCAGATTTTTCAGTTCCCGGATATTTCCGGGCCACTCATACCCCAACAGATTGTCGGAGGCTTTTGGAGTAAATCCATGGATGGTTTTTCTCAGTTCTTTTTTGAAACGGTGCAGAAAATATTCGGCCAGCAGGAGGATATCATTGCCTCTGTCGCGTAAGGGAGGCAGGGCGACGGGCAAGACGTTGAGGCGGTAGTAGAGGTCGTCGCGGAAGTTCCCCTTCTCTGTTTCCTGCTTGAGATCGTTGTTGGTGGCGGCAATGATCCGGACTTTTACCTGGATGTCCTTGACTCCTCCAACCCTCCTGAAGGAAGATTCTTCGATCAGACGGAGCAGTTTCGGCTGGAGTGAAACCGGAAGATTTCCAATCTCGTCAAGGAACAAGGTACCGCCGTCGGCAATTTCAATAAGACCTTTCTTGGTTTTACGGGCATCGGTGAAGGCCCCCTTTTCATGGCCAAAAAGCTCTGATTCGATCAAGGTGGGAGAGAGCGTGCCGCAGTCAACTTTGACGAAAATGCCGTCGGGGTTAGGCTGGGCAGTATGTATGGCTCGGGCAACCAATTCTTTACCGGTTCCTGTCTCTCCGGTGATCAAAACCGGAGCGTGTACCTCTGCCGCGGACAGAATGGTCGCTTTTACCTGCTGCATCGCCTTTGAAGAGCAGATGATGGAATTGAGGCCTTGTTCGCGGTTTTCCAAGAGCGCCTTTTTGACCATTATCTTGGACTGCATGATTCGGTTGAGAATAGTCTTAAATTCCAGGGTTTCGAAGGGCTTGACGATGTAATCAACTGCTCCGGCCTTGAGGGAATCGACTGCAGTTTTGGCGTCATTGCGACCTGTAAGCATGACGATATCGGCATCAGCTTCAATCTTTTTCAGGGAGTCGATCATTTCAATTCCGTTGCCGTCCGGAAGCCCGATATCGAGGAAGACCAGATCGACGATACTTGAGCGCATGCAATCTGCTGCCTCGGCTCCAGTGGAGGCTGTAATGACCCTGTATCCTTCTTTCTTGACAATGGAGGCCAGAGAAGTACGCAGATCTTCCATGTCGTCTACGATAAGAATTTCGCCCATTACGCAGGTGTCCTGAAAAAAAGAGTGAATGTTGTACCTTTGCCTTTGACACTGTCTACGGCAATGGCCGCGCCGTTTTCTTTGAGTGTTCTATAAACTATCGACAATCCGAGACCGGATCCCGTCGTTTTCGTGGTAAAAAAAGGTTCGAATATTTTTTCGGTGATCTCCTGGGGCATGCCTGTGCCGTCATCGGAAAACTGCAGAACTACATATCTGTCGGCTGTCAGGAGACCCGGATATTTCCTTTTGTATTTCCGAAGATCGGGTCCCGGGGCCAGTTTGGTTGCAATCTCGATTGTTCCCTCCTTGGGGATGGCATCGATAGCGTTTAAAAAAAGGTTCAAAAAGACCTGTTGGGTCTGATTGGGATCGGCAATGATGAGCGGCAGATCGGGCTCATGTTCTTCCTTAAAGACAATCTGATTGTTTTGCAGTCTGTTGCCTATGAGATGCCGTGTCTCCGAGAGGATATTGATGAGGGAAATCGGCCTGGTTTTCGGTGTTACCGGCCGGGCATAGGAGAAAAATTCGGTGAGCAGTTCGTTCAGTCTATCCACCTGCCTTACGATGCGCCGGGAGCACTCCCGCTGTTCTTCCTTGGTGATGGATTGTTCTTCAATGGACTGGGCCATTATTTTGATCCCAGCCAGTGGGTTTCGGACTTCGTGGGCAACTGCCGCTGCAATTTCCGCAACCGTCGACAACCGGTTCATTTTTTCCATCTCTTTTCGTACATACTTTATTTCAGAGATGTCGGTGAAGGAGACGATATGACCGACCCGCCTTCCCATCGCGTCTTCTCGGGGCACAGTGGTATAGCTGATGATCCTCTTTTCTCCATTTCGGGGGATCAGGGTTGCCTCTTTGTCCTGGTGGTCGTGGGGGGGGCTGTGCATGACCCGGTTTGCTGCTTCGGGGCCAATGACGTCGACCAGGTTTTTGCCTTCGAGGGTCGGGGAAAATGCCGCGAGAACGGAGTCGGCGACAGGATTGCTTCTTTGAATGTTGCCATTCAGATCAACGACAAGCAAACCCTGGTTTAATCCTTGAATGATCGAATCGGAAAACTTTTTTTCATCACGCAGACTGACGATGGATATGCTCAGGTCTTTTACGAGATCGACGAGCTGGGTGTCCATTTCTTCCCGTTCAATTATCCCTCCGATTATATGGCAGATACTTCCCAGAAGGGCTTCAACCTCTTCTGAATGGGCGTATTCCTGGTCAACGTAGAAGCATACAAGTCCGACGGGCAGGGCATCTCGTATGATCGGCAGACAAAGATGACCGTGTGGTTCTTGCCTAAGGCTTTTGCAAGTGGAGGTTTGGGCGGTGCATTTGGCAAATTGAATCCCGCTGTCTTCAGCCGCACGTCCGCAGTGACAGAAGCCGTAGGGAACTTCGCTGCACTGTTCTTTTTGCTCTTTGGAAAAGCCTCGTTGGGTCTTCAGGATTAATTTTCCGGCCTTTTGATCCGTTAAAAAAATTCCTGCAACAGGGAGGAGGTGGAGTCTTGTTATGGAAAACAGGTAGTCAAGGATATGTTCGATATGGTTCCCAAGAAGATGCGGGTCGACCGTCAGTCTCAGGATATCGTTGATAACCTTTAGGTCATTATAGGAATAGCGGAAACTCCCTTCGCTGGTCTCCATAGAGTGATCCATGATCCTTTTGGCCGGGCGAGGTCCGAGGTTGTCTCTTGCGCTCCTTCCAAAAAAATTCCCAATATCTAAGGAAAAACCTCTCCTTGTACTTGTGCGGAATATCCTGGAATTGTGCAAAGTGGATAGCCAACATCAGCATAAATTGCTTGGGTTTTCATGACATGCCGTTGTTTGGTTTAGCGACCATTGTGAAAATCGCATATTAACTCCTTTTGTATATACTAAATAGTGTGAAAAAGCAATTAATTGTTGGCTGCGAAAGTTCGCTCTGTCAAGGCCGCATCTTCTTTTGGGATAATTTTTTGAGGAAATCTGTAAACATAGAATTTGTGCAAAGTGTGCGTGTGTTCTTTTGGAAAAAGAAGAAACGAAAACGACAAAAATGTCGAACAAAAAAATGTGTCGTCGATCCGCCACTCTCCCAAGCCCAAGCCTTTTCTTGTCTAGCTATCGGTCTGGAGTTACAGTAGTATTGATAGTGGCGCAAAGTTTTCCACCCGAAGTCTTGTTGCGCGTGCCTATCTTGTTGAGGGAATTTTCCATGCGGTACCGATGTCCTGCCAAGGCATGGACGTTAGAAAAACTACCTCACGTATGTGAAGCGTGTTATCCCCTTTTTCAAGGTAATTGTGAGATAAGGGTTTTGGGTCGGCAAAAATGGAACGAACTTTGCGAGAAATAGAGCGGATGGTCAGGAGTGGAGCCCGATTTCTTTTTTTGCTGTGTTGACCTGTCGTTAGCACAGTCCTACGATCGGAGAGGGAAAATTTGAAAAATCCGATACAGCTAAGTATTTCCATTTTTTTTCTCATTATTTTTTGTATGGGAAACGTGCAGGCCCTGGCCGAGGATTTTATGGTCGGGACGGTTTTTTCCACCAACCTTGACAAAAGGGAAATTGTAGTAGTTCCTTTGGAAAAAGGGGATGCAACGGATGTAACCAAGAGTAAGGATGGGATTGTCGCCAGGCTGTCCGACGATGCTCTGGTGGTCAACAGGATGGGCCGGCATGTCTATCCCGGTTGTGTCTCTCCCGGTGGAATAATACGCTTATGGGGACGGATGGACGAAAAGGAAAAGGTCTTTTACGCAGCTGAACTTCGATGTTGGGGAGGAGGAGGGGGACACGATCCCACTGGGGTGCGCCGAAGGTTGCACCGGCGGCGGGGATGGAACTGTCCGGGGGGCCCGACATTCCATGGGGGGCGATGATGAAAATGCCGACCTGGAGAAGCAACCTTGCGATTTTTGTCGTTATCTTTGCAACGGTTGTGGGATATTTCTTTTGGCAGCAGGACCTGGCATTGCAACAGATCAGGCAACAGGCTCAGGAATATTCGCGAATACTTGCCACTGTGGTCCAGAGAAACATAAAGAATGCTCTGGTCAGTAATAGAGGACTGGAGACCGTCATCACCGGATTTCTGGAAAACAGTGCCCGTTTTGTGAGCTACCTTAATGGGATTGAGAAATTTTCCTCTTCAGAGCTTTCCGCCTTTGCCCGTGAATCCGGTCTGGCCGGGGTTACAATTATACCTGCCGACGGCAGCGCACGGGTGAGTGGGCCGTCAGGATGGTTGCCGGAGGATTTTTTCTGCTCTTCGGCTGGTCTCGTTTCACTGCCCAAAAGGCATCTTTATCTGTTTGGACTGGCAGATGAAGCAGCAACGAGGGGGGAGAAAGGGTGCGTGATTGTGGGTCTTGCTACGGGCGAAATTGAAAACCTGCAGCAGGAGGTATCCGTGGAACGGCTTCTGCAAGTCTTGACTGATCTTCATGGCATTGCCTATGTTCGCCTCGAATCTGCCGCCAAAGGCCACGAGGCCCAGGCAAAGTCATCCACGACGTTTTTGACCAGGGAAAACAATCGCGTACTTTCAAAAACGATTTTTCCGATGGGAACGAGGCGCCTGGTGGTGGCCCTGGATGCCTCGCATTTTTCCAAACGCCTCAAGCAGATGAGGATACAGTTCGGTCTTTTTATCGCCTTTTTGGTCTTTGGGGGAACGGTGTCCACCTGGTGGCTTTTCAGGATGCAGCGCCTTCGGCTTGACCAGGCACGGGAGTTTGAGCGGACACTTGCCCGTCAGCATGAGGAAGCTGCCCTGGGAAGAGCAGCCGAAACCATAACCCACGAGATGCGCAATCCGCTTAATGCCATTAATATGGGGCTGCAAAGGCTCCAGATCGAAGCCGGAAATCTGGAACCGGATCATCGGCAATTGATTGTCAGTATGCGGGAGGCGATTACCAGAAGCGATTCGATTATCTCAAGTCTTCAGCAGTATACCCATTCCTTCGAGCTTGCTCGAGAACCCCTGGTCCTGGCGGAACCGATTGTCGAGGTTGTTACCTTGTATAAAGCTCTGTGCGATAGACAATCGATACGTGTCGAACTGGATCTGGACAGGACCCTGGTTGTGGATGGAGACAGGGTGTTACTTGGGCAACTTTTTGAAAATGTGATAAAAAACGGAGTCGAAGCCCAGCCGGATGGGGGATTTCTAAAAATCGTTCTTGCCGGGTTGGATGAGTACTGCGAGGTCCTGGTGACAACGACCGGCTGTGTGCTCTCCGAAGATGATATAAACCATATATTTGAACCGTATTTCACAACTAAAAGTAAGGGCACGGGTCTTGGCCTTGCCATCGGCAGGAAGATTGCCTTGGCCCATTTGGGGTCCTGCTGGTGCCGGTTGGAAAAAGGCGAGTTCTCTTTCCATATAAGACTTCCCATGAGACCGGCTTAGTGTCGTATCGGAGATGGCTATGCACATTTTGATCGTCGATGATGAGAAGAACCAGCGTGATATACTGCAGGGATTCCTTGAGAGGCAAGGGTATGCAATCCTGACGGCGTCAGGTGGAAAGGAGGCCCTGTCGCTTTTTGAGAGCCGGCCTATTCATCTGGTCCTTCTCGATCATCGTATGGATGATATGAAGGGTGACGAGGTCCTAAAAAAGATGCGGGAAATTTCCCCGCTTGTAAGGGCCATCATGATTACGGCTTACGGCAGTATTAAGACCGCGGTCAGGGTCATGCAGCTGGGTGCCGACGATTTTATTGAAAAGCCTGTGGATTTAGGCGAGCTCCTGGAAAAAATCCGCAGGATTGAGCAGGAAGTAATGGTTCAGCAAGAGTCCGACCAGCTGTCCGAGACTGCCCTCGGTCAGGACCTGCCTCTCGATATTATTGGCTCGAGCAGAGAGATGCGGGAGGTCCTCTCCTTGGCCTACAGAGTAGCGCCTACGGAATGGACAACCCTGATCAGCGGAGAAACCGGAACCGGGAAAGAGCTTCTTGCAAGACTGATTCATGTAGCAAGCCCCAGGAAAGAAGGCCCATTTGTCGTGGTAAACTGTGCGGCGATTCCTGATAATCTTTTTGAATCCGAACTGTTCGGACATGAAAAAGGGGCTTTTACAGGTGCCGTTGCCAGGAGACAGGGACGCTTTGAGATGGCCAAAGGGGGAATCCTTTTTCTCGATGAGGTGTCCGAATTGCCTGTTTCGATGCAGGCAAAACTGCTGCGGGCCTTACAGGAGAAAAAGATCAACAGGGTCGGGAGCGAAAGAGAAATCGAGATAGATACCCGAATACTCGCCGCCACCAACCGTGACCTCAAAGAGATGATCGGTGCGGGAACCTTCCGTGAGGATCTCTATTTTCGTCTAAACGTCCTGGAATTATCCCTGCCCCCGCTCCGCAAGCGAAAGGGCGATATTGTCGAGCTGGCTGAATTCTTCCTGGAAAAGTACCGGTTGCGACCGATTCGTTTCGATGCCAATGCCCTGGGCCAGCTGGTAAAATATGATTTTCCAGGCAATGTACGGGAACTTGAACATCTGGTTCAGCGGATGATCACCCTGACGCGTGGCAGTCTCATCAGGATAGATGATCTCCCTCTGGAGGTCAGGGAAAATCAGTCCGAAAGAGGCGCTCTGCATGAGCGTTTGGATCAGGTCGAGCAGAGAATGCTGCTTTCGGCTTTGGAACGCTACGATTGGGTCCAGACCAAGGCGGCTGAATCACTGGGAATCAGTGAACGAGTGCTGCGTTACAAGATGAATAAGGCAGGAATTAAGGGGAAACGATAACCCCTGGATAGGAAAAAGAGAGTGATTTGAGGTTTATTTCGCCCAGAATATGTTTGTTTTAGTTGTTCTTTGTAAGAAATAGGGATTTAAAATACAAATATTGACATGGTCGGGATCAGGTGGTAATGCCGATATCGTTCTAATAGGGGTAAAATCAACCAAAGAGATCCGGCCTTTTCACTCGACCTCCGGCACAACGGTGTGAGGCATGATAAACGCGGAAAAGAGGTCCAGGGATGTCGACTCTCCGATGAAGAGTTTTGATTGTCTTATTCTGTTGAACTTGGGAAAGGGTAAATGGCCATGAACAAGCTTTACGGGAACAAATTCCTGACAACCAAAGAGGTTGCCGGGCTCCTGAAGGTAAACGATAAGATGGTGTACACCCTGATCACGGAGAAGGGACTGCCTGCAACAAAGGTCACCGGAAAATGGATGTTTCCCCGAAGACTTGTTGAGGAATGGCTGGAGAACAATATCCTGAACTACAGGCAGACCGGGGCCGAAATTTCCTCGGATACCGGGAGGTTGCTTCTTGCCGGCAGTGATGACCCTTTGTTCCAGCAGGCCCTGTCGCTTTTTCATAGAAAGAACCTCGGAACGGTGGCTTTTTTTGCCAATCTCGGCAGTATGGGAGGGTTGAAATCCCTGCGGCGGGGTCTGTGCCATATCGGAGTCTGTCATCTTCTCCAGGATGACAACCAGGAGTACAATTTTGATTTTGCTGAAAGAGAGCTTGATCGTCCTCCGGTTTTCGTTAATTTCAGCAAGCGGGAGCAGGGGCTTCTCCTGCAGAAGGGTAATCCGAAAAATATCGGGTCGATAGCCGATTTGGCCAAGCCCGGAGTTAAGATTGTTAACCGTCCTCTGGGTACCGGTACCCGACTGCTTCTCGATTATGAGATTGCCAAATCCGATATCTCCACCGATGCCATTTCCGGATATCATTCAGAAATGCCAAGGCATATCGATGTCGGCCTTGAGGTTCTGTCGGGAAGGGTGGATGCGGCTCCGGCCATTCGGGCCATCGCCGGTCTTCTCGACCTGGACTTTGTCCCGCTTCGCTGGGAGCGATTTGATCTGCTCATAGCCCGGGAACGTTTCTTCGAACAGGGTATCCAGCAATTCATGGGGTTGCTTCATGACAAATCATTCCATAAACTGGTGGAGCTGTTTGCCGGATATGACCTTTCCCTTAGTGGAAAAATGGTGTTTCCTGATAACTTAACCAATAAGGAGTAGAGAAATGAGAAGAATCCTTGCTATGCTGGTTGCTGTTTTTTTTCTAACTTCGCTAGGGGGAGGGCCTGCCATTGCTGGCCAAAAAATTTTAAAGATGTCGACTACCACCAGTACCGAGGCCTCGGGTCTCCTTGATGTGTTGCTTCCGGCCCTGGAAAAAGATACGGGAATCAAGGTTAAGGTCGTGGCCAAAGGGACTGGAGCCGCCATTCGTGACGGAATGGACGGTAACGTCGATGTTATTCTCGTTCATGCCAAGTCCCGGGAGATGAAATTTGTCAAAGATGGCTGGGGAACACAGCGTTACCCGGTCATGCATAACGATTTCGTCATACTCGGTCCTCCCTCCGACCCAGCAGGAGTCAAAGGTTCTAAAGATTCCATTGAGGCGTTAAAGAGAATTGCCGCAGCCCATGCCATGTTTATTTCCCGTGGCGATGATAGCGGAACCCACACCAAGGAGCAATTCTTATGGACCAAAACCGGACTTCCGCTGGCCGAACATGTTCAGGCTTTGATCAAAAAGGGAAAAGAGGTGAAAGTCAGATCGAAGCGACCGGCGGATTCCGACAAATGGTATTTCTCAATCGGGCAGGGGATGGGAAAAACACTTACCTATGCCGATGAAAAACAGGCATACACCCTTTCCGATCGGGGAACCTACATCAAGTATAAATATGGAAAGACAACACCGATTGATTTGGTCATTCTCTTTGAAGGTGACAAACTGTTAGCAAATCCCTATGGGGTTATTCCGATAAGTCCAAAAAAATATCCGGATACCCAGTATGACCTTGCGATGAAATTCGTCAAATGGTTGACTTCGGCAAGAGGCCAAAAAGTCATAGAGGACTACCGCCTCATTGGAAAACAGCTGTTTTATCCCGATGCGATAAAATAGCTACCCTCTCCTTGCAGCAGCGGCTATGATGGGGATGTACGAGCGGGAAAGCTTCCCCCCCTCATGTTTGTGAGAGATAGACAATTCAAAAAGAGATATTGCCAATCTTCCAAGCGACATTACGCCGGATACATGGACAAAATATGTTGATCGATAGTTTCAGGTCTGCTCTGCTGCTGCTGTTCTCATTTAATCATGAACTGCTGGTGATTGTCGGCTGCTCACTCCGTGTGAGCAGCCTGGCGACACTTTTTGCCACCGTCATCGGCCTTCCTCTCGGGTTTATAATATTTTTCACAGTTTTTCCCGGGAAAAGACTGACCATCACCATTCTCAACACCTTACTCGCCTTACCCACAGTAGTCATCGGCCTGGTTGTCTACTCATTCATATCCAGGAGAGGCATCTTCGGCTCACTTGATTTGATATATACCCAGACGGCAATGATCATCGGCCAGATTATTTTGATCGTGCCGGTTATCACAACTTTGACCATCGCGGCAATCAGCAGGATTGATAAACGTTATCGTATGACGGCCTTAACCCTTGGGGCAAATCGTTTTCAGATGTCTCTTGTTATTTTTAAGGAGGCTCGCTACGGAGTAATTGCCGCGGTTATTGCAGCTTTTGGCCGCGTTATAGCCGAGATAGGGATCAGCATGATGCTGGGAGGCAACGCAAAAGGGTTTACCCGAACCATGACAACCGCAATGGCACTGGAATACGACAAGGGGGAGTTCGTCCTGGCTGTGGCTTTGGGGATTGTTCTTCTGGCCATTGCATTTGCTATCAATTTGTTATTTCATATTTTTCAAGGCAGGACCGGTTCCGATGTTATATGAGCTGGAGGCAGTGACCAAGGTCTTTGGGGAGAGAGTCGTTCTTGATATCCCGGAGCTTGCGATCAGCGCCGGGAAAATCTACACCTTGATCGGTCCCAACGGGGCCGGCAAAACAACCCTTCTCCATATCCTTTCCTTCATTGAAGGCCCAAGCAGCGGTATGCTCAGGTTTTGCAAAGAGCCGGTCCGCTATTCGGAAAAGCATCTTCTTTCCTTACGACGCCGGGTGGTGCTTATCGACCAGTACCCGATACTCTTCACCGGCTCGGTCTGGAAAAATCTCGAGTTTGGCCTGAAGATAAGGAAAATCGAGAGGAAAATGAGGAGACCGATGATCCAAGAGGCCTTGGAGCTTGTCGGTATGCAGGATTATTATGGAGCAGAGGCTCATAAACTTTCCGGGGGCGAGACCAAACGTGTCGCCCTGGCCCGGGCCCTGATCGTTCAGCCCGAGGTTCTGCTCTGCGATGAACCGACAGCGAATGTCGATGTGGAACATCTGGAAATTATTCTCAATATTCTTGAACGGATAAATAGAGAGAAGAAAATATCGATTATTTTCGCCACCCATTCTCTGTCACAGGCCCAGAGGCTTGCCCATCATTCGCTGGTTTTGAAAAACGGCAGATTGTCTGATCCGCCCAGAGGAAACGTCTTTACCGCGAAAATTGAGGAATCGAGTGGTGGAAGAGTCCTTTGCAAACTGCAAAACGATGTTCGCATCCACCTGTCGTTCGATGACCCAAAGGTATCTGGGGGGAGACTCAACCTTTTTCTGGATCCGGAAAAAATCGATCTTAGAAAAGATGAACAGGTAGATACGCAAAAAGAAAATCGTTTGTATGGCGTGGTTGCAATGATTTCGGCAGAGGGTGGACAGGTCAGGATACGAGTGGATATCGGAGTCTCTGTGGATGTGGTGATGCCGTGCTCCGAATACCGAAAGACCATGCCAATGATTGGAGAAAAGGTCCTGCTCGTGCTTGATGATCAGGCAATTACGATTGTCTAGCCTGGATATTTCATGAAAAATTTGCTCGGAATTGAATGTATTATGTGGATATAAAGAGTTAACCTCATACAATTCAAGCATGCACCGAGTACAATTTGTACCTGAACAAAAACAATCAACCGTAAATTTTTCCACCCTTCGGAAGCGTCGATCCGATCCGCTATCCCGCGTCGCTTGTGCGGTTCACATACTTCAGTAGAGTAAACCGCACGTCTCCTTGGCCAGCGAACCGCCTCGACTCTTGAAATATCCAGGTGAGTCCTTGAGACAAAGGCAACAACTGCATGTTTTCGATTCCCCTGAGATCTGTGAATGGGTTGTAGGTTGTATCTGGAAGGTGTCAGTTTCACAATGAATAATTTGCTAATCATTGCCTGATCGTCAAGAGCTTAAGGGCAAGAAGGACGAAAATTCCGCCAGTGATACGATTCATGATAGTCCGGGTTTTTGGGTAACGGGAAAGCCGATCACCCAATGTTCCGGCTAAAAACGAGATTGAACCAAAGACCAGGATTGTGGCGGCGATAAAGATGAGACCCAAACAGATGATTTGCACAGCGAGTGGCCCTCGGGCCGGATCGGCAAACTGGGGCAGAAAGGCCAGGAAAAAGACTGAAACTTTCGGGTTGGTGACATTCATTATGATCCCGCGACGATAGAGCCTCGCAGGAGAGAGAGCCGATTTCTCACCGATGGTCAGGGAATCGTCGGAGGTCCTGAATGCCTGCCAGGCCAGATAGAGGAGATAGCAGGCGCCCAATACCTTTACGATGGTAAAAGCGAGTATGGATGTGCGGAAAATCACGGCTAATCCAAGGGCTACGGCTGAAGTATGGACCACCAGACCGGTGCAGAGTCCCAAGGTTACAGCCAGGCCTGCCGTTTTTCCACGCAAGGCCGCTTGGGTTAACACAAAAATATTATCAGGGCCGGGAGCCAGGGCCAAAAGGATTGAGGCTGCAAAAAAGGTTGTTGATGTTTCAAGGGGCAGCATACGTTGTGGCGTCAATCGTAGTCGTATTTGAGGAACCGATGAGGAAGGCAGTCAAACAAGCCTGCGAGCCTGCAGACGATGCCAAACCCACCCGGGAAAGATTACATTTCTCCAAGAGAGAAAAACAAGCTGATCCTGGTGGGGTGGGCAGAATAGTTTGGCCGATGACAATATAAAAACAACGATTGCATCATCAACGGAAGATCAATGGCTTATCAGCCTTTCGATGCAGGCCTTGAGGTCCTTGATCTTGACCGGCTTGGGAAAAAAGTCGTCTACCTTTCCCCGTAAAGCCTCTACCGCGGCATCCAGGCTTGCGAAGGCGGTAATCATGATAACCCGGGTCTGCGGGTTCTCTTTTTTGACCCTGTGCAAGACCTCCATACCGTCGATACCTTTCATCTTCAGATCCGTGATCACAACGTCGAATTTTTCTTCCTCAAGTCTGGCCAAGGCCGGCTCGGCACTGAGAAAGGTTTCGACAGCATACCCTTCGAGTTCAAGGACTGCTTTGAGCATCTTTCCGACGATATTCTCATCATCGATCACCATAATCCTATGACCAGTCATGCTTCCTCCTCAATAGTGGGCTTGTATACAGGTAATTCTATGGTAAAACAAGTTCCTACTCCCTCGCTACTGCTAACTTTGATGACACCTTGATGATTCTTAATGATACCATAACTGACAAAAAGTCCCAGTCCGGTTCCGCTGGAACCTTTTGTTGTGAAAAAGGGATCGAAAACGTGGGCCAGAAGTTCCTGGGGGATGCCTTTGCCTGAATCCTCAACGGTTATTTCTATGTGTTCGCCTTCTTCAGATAGATGCGTCGTAACACTGAGACTGTCTCCCGGCGATGATGCCTGCAGGGAATTAGTCATCAGATTAATCAGTACCTCAAGAATCTGGTGCTCGTCAATGAATACCGATGGAAGATCTTCTGTAAGATGGGTATGCGGTTCAACATTACAGACATGTATCATGTTCTGCACCAGCTTGATTCCTCTCAAAACCACATCGTTTATGTTGGCGATCTTGCTTTGTGATTTTTTGGGTTTTGAAAAATCCAGGAGGTTGTTGACGATCTTTTTTATCCGGTGGGTTTCCTCTTCGATCTTCACCATGAAATCGATCCGGTCTTCTTTGCTCAGGTTGTCGTAAATTTCCATGTAGGCCTGGGCTATCATCGAAATATTGTTGAGTGGATTCCCGAGTTCATGGGCGACTCCTGCCGTCAGAATTCCCAGGGATGCAAGCTTTTTGGCTTGCAAAATCTGCTCTTCTCTGTTTTCCAGCTCTTTTGACATGGATCGAATGGCGGTCATGACGGAGCCGAGCTCATCGTCGGGAACCTCTGTCGCCACAGGGCTGAAGTTTCCCTCCGAGATGGAGACCACGACCTTTTTAATCTGTTTAAGGGTCTTTAGCATATTAAAAAAGGTCATATACCGAAGACCTATTGCAGCAATGAGGATAAAGGCCAGGGAAGTAAAGAGCTGCTGTTTGGAATGGGACAGAATTTCATTGACTTTCCTTCTTTCGAGGTGGGTTATGCGGTTGGAAAATTCACGCAGCTTTTGGCCGGCTTCACGTAGACCCACCTGCGGTTCCGTACCTCCTGAATGGCTGTCCTTGATCTGATTTACCTCGGCTCGGTATTTGGTTAGACTGGATTTGAGTTCCAGGAAATTTGTTTTTCCGGTAGCCTTGGTAATGTCCTGTTCTACAGTTTCCAGAGTACCCATACTCTTGCCGGCCATTCGATCGATTTCAGTAAGTGCTGATTTGTCACCATAGAGGAAATAGTTTTTCTCCGAGAGGCGCATTTCAAGAAAAGAGGCGTTGAGGTCGTCGGCAATTTCGGTGAAACGCAGCTTGGTGAGAACGAGGTCGAGATTTTCAAAGGCGAAGAAACCTGTCAGTGCAATCAGAATGATGACTGAAATGTTGGCTAAATTGATTTTATGTACAATCTTCATTAATTATCTCCATCAGACAACCGGATTGTATTTCTCGGCTTCTCCTTGCTCTTTTCGGGCCGGCCAGTACCACACGGCACCATCCGCGATCATCAAAAGACCGGTGATAACAAGTGTGGAGTCCAGAATAGTCAGCAGGCTTAGGCCGAAATAATTGATGAACCCAAGACCGATGCTGACGAAGGTTACACCCGTGCGGATGAAGGCAAGTCCGGTCCGCGATCGGGCATAGATGGTTCGGTAACATCCGGCAATGGTGCGCTGTCCGGCAAGTGATGTCCGTTCGTGGGCCAGGGATGACCGAACCTTATTGTCCAAGGATGGTTCGATAAAGACGCAAAAATTCGGCAGACTATTGCCTAAACGTGATAGCATGGTCTGTTTTGGTTTGATATCCGCAGGTTTGTATTCGGCGAACTGGTAGCCTTCGAGGAAATAGAGGTTGGCACCCGTAACCTCCACGAGAGTTTGGTGTCTGGGCGGGCGAAGGACTGACGTCTTGGTCCTTAGGTAGGTTGAAAGTCCTAAAATGATGATGATCCCACCTGAGGCGATCATTACCCAGTCATAGGGAATAGAGGTGGTGCTGACGTGCAAAAGCGCTCTCCCCAGGCCTATCAGACCAAACCCCCAGCGCAGCAGACTCAAGTGGGTCCTGGCCCTGGCAAAATCGGTCCGGTAACAGGCGAGTCGCGTACGCCAGCGGGCCATGGTATTTCGCCAATAGGCAAGCCCTGTTCGTTCGTTGCCGATTATGTGTTCCGGTACGGAGTTCAGGTAGTCTTGGATAAAGTTTCTGATATCTTCCCCCAGGGCTACCCTGAAGTCATAGGATTTAGCTGGAACATATTTTCTCACCTCTTTTTTCACCAGAGGATCTTGTGGGTCCCTGGCAGCTATTACGACTGTCTCTCCATCTTTAATGATGGGAAACCAGTGGCTGGCACAGAGTCTTGTAGCATCAAGTTTTTGTAATAATTCTGGTGGGACCGGGAGACGTTCATCATATTCAACCCCTTGACAGTTATAGAAACGGGTAAGGGACTTGAGAATTTTTCGTCTGGGAATGAGATACTCGTGTCGAAGGATGGATTCGACATCCAAACGCCGGGAAACGGCATCGGCGCAGGCCCGGGACAGTTCTTCCCTGTTTATGTGGCCGGCATCCACCAGCGGGATGAACCGTTCAAACTCAGTTGCAGTTGTAGGGTTAGAGATCGTCATGGCCGAATACCACTTTTTTCCACAGGGGTGAGGGGGTTGCATAATCGGGAAACATGATTTCCATGTCTGAATAGCAATACGGGAATTGTTTTCTGGTTTTTTCGGCCGGTAGGTGCCAGTAAAAGCCGTCGATAATAAGGAAAAGACCGACCAGCATCAACGCACCGTTATGCAATGACCAGAGAGTATTGGCATAACCGAAATAGATCTGGAGTCCCATACCGACGGAAAAGAAACTGGCACCGGTGCGTATAAAGGACATACCGGTCCGCGACCTGGCCATGATGGTTCTCAGGCGCGACTTTACATTGCGACGTTCTGCAAGAAGCGTTCTGTCAAGTGCCAGTCCGGTGGTGCCCCAGATTCCCGATGCATAGGAACTCTTAATGGTAAGGGTGGGGGGGAGATCGTCCGGATGGAGCCTTTTATGGAAAGGACGAAACATAAAGTCCCAGATGGAAGTTTTCGCATATATGGACTTGATGGTTTCGGCACTTTCCTTGCTGGTCCGTCTTCCGGGAAGATACCAGTGGAAGCCTTCAAGGGTCATGGTTATTCCCATGATTATTAATGCGAAATCCAGGATATTCCAGGCACTATAGGGAAATTGTCGCAACAGGCCTATACCAAGTCCTGAGAAGGCAATGGACTTCTTTGCTGTCGGGGATAAAATCAGGATAATGATCGAGGTATCCTACGAAGGGATAAACCATGAAATGGCTTACCGGGACCGGTAAAGGAGTCAGCTTCCCGATAAGGTTAATTTTGAAAGGGTCAATGCCTGTCTCCTCAGCTGTTTCACGTCTCGCAGTGGCTTCCATGCTGAGGTCTGTCGCTTCGACCATCCCGCCGGGGAAACTGATCTGACCACTGTGTACTCCTTCATATTCAGCCCGCCTGATAAATGTAATAAAGATATCATCGTCCGACGGAAACAAGAGAATAAGTACAGCTGCCTGTTTCTCCAGAAGCGATTGGTGG
>CAWGGS010000055.1:0-13833 GCA_963822095.1 uncultured delta proteobacterium | reverse complement strand
TTTTTTTCTTCGGCTCCTTCGTTCAGTTAGTTTGTTCAGATAGTTATATCCACCAATGAGTGGAAATATGTGGCATATATTGAAACGGACCTTGATCCTGGCCTTTCTTCGGTCCCCTGCAATATTTCTGATATCAATCAGGTTATTCTTAACCTGATTGTCAATGCTGCTCATGCCATCGCGGATCAGCAAATCGTCAGCAACTCAGCCACTAAAGGAGCAATCACCTTGAAAACCAGGGGTATCGGTAACTTCGCCGAGATTCGTGTGACGGATACCGGCAGTGGTATCCCGGAAGGTATTCGTGGTCGAATCTTTGATCCTTTTTTTACAACCAGAAGTGTCGGTAAAGGGATCGGTCAGGGACTGGCCATAGCCCGGACTATCATTACCAAGAACCATCATGGTACCATCGATTTCGAAACTGGAGTTGGCTGTGGAACCACATTCATTATCCGCCTGCCTTTTGGGAAGGGAACTACTCCTTGAAAAATTACTGCAGGCTGCAACGGGTATTTTGAAAAATCGATCCACCCGAGAACCATCATGGAGCAGATTCGTACGCTTTTGGGAAAGATGGTAAAATGAAACGGACAATGATGACAGTCAACGGAAGGTGATATAAGCGTATGAACTGCAGCAGGAAGACAAAGAGGCCAATATGAAAATACTCATCGTTGACGACAACCATTACGACAGACAGGTGCTTCGTTATATGGTGGAACATAAGGGCAACGAGGCGATTGAGGCCGAGAACGGGGAGGACGGTCTCAGGCTTGCGAGAATGTCTCCACCGGATTTGATCATTTCGGATGCCCTCATGCCTGTAATGGACGGTTTCCAGTTCCTGCGGACGATCAAACGTGAACCGGTGCTTTGTTCAATACCGTTTGTGCTCTATTCCTCTGCTTATAGGGAAGACCAGGATGTCCGGCTGGCGCTGTCGCTCGGTGCCAATGCCTACCTTTTCAAGCCTATGGAACCCCTCGAATTATGGGAAGAAATCAAAGGTATTATTGAAAAGGCCAAAGAAAACATTCAACTCCCAACCGAACTCATCAAGGAAGACGCTGAATACCTGAAACGCTACAGTGAGGTTGTAGCAACCAAGCTCGAGGAGAAAGTACTGGAACTCGAAAAGACTCTGGCGGAGCGCAAACAGGCCGAGGAAGCGCTCCGCAAAAGTGATGCTTTTATGAACACCCTGCTCAGTGCAATCCCAATTCCGGTTTTCTATAAAGACAGGGATGGACACTACCTGGGTTTCAACAAGGCTTTTGAGGCATTTTACGGCGCTACGAGGGAACAATTGATCGGCAAGACCGTATTCGACCTTAACCCACCAGAGCTTGCGGAAATTCATCAGGCAAAAGATGACGAACTTTTCGCGAACGGGAAGAGACAGCAATATGACTCTCAGGTAAAGGACATGCAAGACGTACTGCACGATGTTATCTTTAACAAGGCGGTTTTCACCGACAGCCAGGGAGCCGTCAGCGGACTGATCGGGACAATTCTTGACATCACAGAACGCAAGCGGGCTAACGAGGTTCTGGAGCAGCAGGAAAATGAGTTGACAGCGATTTTCGAGAACGCTCCGTTTATTATGTTCCTTCTTGATGGAGAAAGACGTATCCGGAGGATGAACGCTCTTGCCTGTTCATTTGCCTGTTCATCGGTCAACGACTTGATGGGTCTTCAGGTCGGGGAAGCACTGCATTGTGTCTCTGCCCTCGATGACGGTCGGGATTACGGTTCTGGATCGTACTGTCAACTTTGCACTCTGCGTCAACTAATCGAAGATACGTATAAAACCGGGCAGAGTCATTATCAGGTTGAGTCAGACTTGTCCTGTTTTTCCAAGGATAAGGGGCAAGAAAAAACATTCCTTATTTTCACCACAAGAATCATCATCCATAATTCCTCTGCAGTGTTGCTCAGTCTTCAGGATATTACCGAACACAAGAAGTTGGAAGAACAGTTTCGTCAAGCTCAAAAAATGGAAGCCATTGGGACACTTGCCGGTGGTGTAGCCCATGATTTCAATAACATGCTGGGGGTAGTTGTGGGATATACTGAGATGGCCATAGAACAGGTTGATCCGGCTGAGCCGATTTTTAACGACCTCCAGGTAATCCTCAAAACCGCTGAACGTTCCGCCGATCTGACCCGACAACTGCTGGCCTTTGCCCGTCAGCAGACCATCGTTCCCCAGGTCCTTGACCTGAACGAGACTGTCGAAGGCATGATCAAAATGCTGCGGCGGTTGATCGGTGAGGATATCGAACTTGTTTGGCTGCCTGAAACGGAGACATGTCCGGTCAAGATGGATCCCTCGCAGGTCGATCAGCTCCTGGCCAATTTGTGCGTCAATGCCCGTGATGCCATCAGCGGCGTAGGCAAGCTCACAATTGAAACGCACGCTGTGCCCTTCGATACGACCTTTAGCGCAGATCATCCCGAGGCTATCCAAGGCGATTACATATTGCTGTCTGTGCGCGATAATGGTTGTGGAATGGATAAAGAGATCCTGAAAAAACTCTTCGAGCCGTTTTTTACCACCAAGGAGATAGGCAAGGGTACCGGACTTGGGCTGGCCACGGTCTACGGCATCGTCAAACAGAACAACGCCATCATCAACGTTGATAGCGAATTGGGCCAAGGTTCGACATTTAAGATATACCTGCCCCGATATTCGGCTAAGGATGAGGATGTATGGAAGGAAAGCCAGGGGAGTCAAGTTGAGGGAGGTAACGAAACCATCCTGCTGGTGGAGGACGAGCTCACAATGTTGGAGATGACAAAAATGATGCTTGAGAGATTAGGGTATAAAGTGCTTACCGCTTCAAAACCGAGGGAGGCCCTCCTTTTGGCCAAGATGCACACAGCCGAGATTCATCTGCTTATAACCGACATTATCTTGCCCGAAATGAATGGCCGGGAATTAGGGGAAAACCTCATCTCCATTTACCCAGATCTCAAAGTCTTGTTTATGTCCGGCTATACCAGTGACGTCATCACTCGCCAAGGTGTGCTAGTTGAGGATATCCATTTCATTCAAAAACCGTTTTCTAAAGTAACTTTGGCCGTAAAGGTACGCGAAGTGCTGGGGAATAAAAAAATTTCTGATTACCACTGAAACTCAGCCTATCGAGAAGGAAGGGTGAGAGCTGTTCGTTTCTCGGGTCTCTGCAGCCTGGATGGCTGCTGCGAAGCCCCCAGGGATGGGTTTATGGCGTCCCGAGAAACGAACAGCTATCACCCCGGACCAGCAACTGAACATTAGTGGTAATCAAAAAAAAATTTGTAATGGAATTGGAAAAACATCAGAAAGGCAACTTCCAGTTTTTGGATATTCTGTTTGTGATATTTGCTGTGTCCGGACTGTCCTAGAGAATCATCGCTTTTTACTCGATCTTGGTGGAGGGTGGTGCTGAAGAAAACAAGCTCAAACTTTCTGAAAAAAAATAGTTATGTCATCAGGATAATTGTTCTTCGATAGTGTTATTTTTGCACTGGGGTTTGGAAAAAAGAGTCATTTTTGTTTAGAAGATGTTTGTTACAGAGGATTTTTGTTAGAGTAAACGTGGAAATGAACGAGAATCGAGCAGTGGAGGAAGTTTGCCATGGATAAAAGATTGTTGCAGATGGTTGACGAATCAATACAACTTGAACTGAATGTATCGGACCTCTACAAACTTTTCTCTTCCATGTTTCCTGAACATAGAGATTTTTGGTGGCGACTTGTCATTGAAGAAAAGAATCATGCGGCATTGTTGAAAAGTGTAAAGGAATGCTTTGCGCCGATGGGGATGGTCCCAATGGGCTTTTTATTCCCAGACTTGGAATTACTAAAAGACACAAATAATAAGATAGAGATGCTGGTAATAAAATACAAGAGGGATCCTCCGTCCCTGAAAGAAGCTTTTAATACGGCGTATCTGCTTGAGCAATCCGCAGGGGAAATTCATTACCAGACATTCATGGAAAGAAAAGAGGACAACAAAGTTGAAAAAATTTTTCGAGAACTCAATGGAAACGATAGGGATCATGCCCTAAGAATTCATTCCCAAATGAGTAGTTATCGGATTGAGCACACTAACTGCAGTTGATACCAATGATGGATTGTTTTGGATAAGTTGTCATCCGAAATTAGTATCCTCACTTACTCATCGAGTTTTTTAGGATGTGATTTCTTGAATTTCTCCATTTCACTTTTATCATTGAAATTTTCCTTGCAGGTACTCTTTGCCAAAAGTGTCAACACGAGGATTACTTATAGGAGTCATTACCACATTCTTGACTTTTTTTTTCGCCACATCATAAAATTAAAAAAGGTAATACATTGTAGTGATTGCAGCCCTGAAGAGAACAGGGTTGTGTCCTGCTGTCGTACCACCAATTCAATAAGGGAGAGCACTTTGTTAAGCCAGCTGACATTTGAAAGAAGATTAAATGATGATTTCTTCTTGGCAACTTTTCCTGCTCCCTCCTTGATAGCAATCACAATCATTTCCTTCCCTCCCCTCCATATTTCGCTGAGATATTGGCTTCCCAAACTCATGGCTGTTCTTCTTCCCACAACAAAGCCACTTTCAATCCTAATAATGCCGAAATATTCTTCATCAATTTGGCTATCAAACACCCTTGTTTCTTATAAGGAATACATCTTCATCCAATTGCTTTTTTTAAGTGAACCCTATGAAGAAATGGCTGTGTGTTTACTTCCCACGTATACCCCATAAATCAAAGAAGGAGGCAACATGAAAGCTCTCAATAAATTGAGGATGAAATCAAAATTGGCTCTTTTGGCAGGTGCTGCAGTCGTGGGTTTCATCTGTTACTTTGTTTTCAGTTATCAAGTCATGAAGGTCATCGCTGTAAATGGGTCATTATATAATGCAATCGTAGACAACAAGGACCTGGTTGCCGACATTCTGCCGCCGCCCGAATATATCATAGAAGCCTACCTGGTCACCAAACAGCTTGTTGAGGAAAAAGATCAGGGCCATAAACAGGAGTTAATCACTCGTTTAGGGAAACTTGAAAAAGAGTATCAAGACCGGCACAGTTTCTGGGATTCACGCCTCCCTCCAGGTTCTATGCGTGATACATTACTTACAGGTACCTACGAGCCGGCCCTCAAATTCTTCGGCATCGTCAATAATGAATTGATTCCTGCAATCAGAAACAACGATACGGAAAAAGCGCATACGGCAGAGACTAAAATAGATGGCCTCTATGAGCAACATCGCACCAAAATCGACCAAGTAGTTACCATGGCCAACCAACAAAGTACCGCTCTTGAGAAAAGAACTGCCGATATCCAACGATGGGTACTAGAAGGTCAGATCGGTTTTACGCTTCTCTTGTTGATAATAATCGGTTTCTTAAGCTATAGCATCGGTTCGGCAATACTCCGGCCGGTCAATGCAATGGTGAAATTTTTCATGGAATTATCGAAAGGAGAAGGAGATTTAACAAAACGTGTTGAGGTCGATTCCAAGGACGAGATCGGTGAGATGGCCCAATGGTTCAATACTTTCATGGAAAAGCTGCAATCCCTGATTAAAGACATTTCCGGAAACTCAATGACCCTGGAAGATTCATCCGCTGGTCTCACCACCATTGCCGGGCAGTTATCCAACAGAGCCGAAGATATGTTGACACGCTCCAATGGAGTAGCCGTTGCAACTGAGGAGATGAGTGCAAATTTGAACAACATTGCGGCAGCCAGCGAGCAGGCCTCCACCAATGTCAACATGGTGGCCGCAGCCTCGGAAGAGATGACCTCCACGGTGCAGGAAATCGCTCAAAACTCGGGGAAGGCCAGAGGAATCACTGAAACGGCGGTTGTCAATACCAATAGTGCTTCGGCCAAGGTACATGAATTGGGAGAAGCGGCGTTACAGATCAGCAAGGTCACTGAGGTCATTACGGAAATTTCTGAACAAACGAATCTGTTGGCTCTAAATGCCACCATCGAGGCTGCCCGCGCCGGTGAAGCGGGAAAAGGATTTGCAGTAGTGGCCAACGAAATCAAAGAATTAGCGAAACAGACTGCCACCGCCACGCAGGAGATCAAAACACGCATCGAAGGCATCCAGAATTCTACAAACCAGACCGTTACTGAGATCAGCCAGATAACAAAGGTCATCGATGAAGTGAATGATATTGTAGGATCCATAGCCACGGCCGTTGAAGAGCAGTCCGTCTCCAGCCAGGAAATATCCAATAACATCTCTCAGGCGTCTCAGGGAATCGAGGAAGTTAATCGTAATGTCAACCAGACATCGACGGTGTCCACTGGTATCAGCAACGACATAGCCAATGTAAACCAAGGTGTTCAGGATATTACCTCAAACAGCTCTCAGGTAGATGTGAAGGCAAAAGAGCTTGCACAATTGGCAGCTCAATTACAGCAGCTTGTGGGGCGCTTTAAAGTTTAAGATATTTCAGCATATTCGTGGAATACGCGTCTTGCAAAATCTCTCAGGCATCAGGGACTATCCGGCATATCACAGGGGTATAATATGCTATAAAGGAGATGTACGTCCAAACCAGAGAAAGGCTGTTCAAACCTCTGGATATGAAAACCGCAAATTCGAATAAAATGGCTCTAAAAAATGAAGTGACGAGTAACACCACCATAGGTACATTGGGTTGCGGCAAATGGAATGCCGGTTCGATATAATTAATTATCACTAAAACAGAAACATGGACACTCAAACAATACCGCCATTGTTGGGCAGACTTCGCACTTCCCCGGAAGTAATTGATTTGCTCGCGACCTCCCCATCAATTCAATCATTTACCGATCGTGTTCGCGGTTTAGATCTAAGTCCATCTCTGGAACAGAAAATATTGCGACGGGATAGTCTGCCTGCGGGTTCTCCTTCTCCCCAAAGATGTGCGAGATTAACGCTGAATGATGAAAGGGAACTGGCCACGGAGGTGCTCTGTTATCGGCATCTTTTCACCGAACAACTGCTTTGTTCACCAAAATTCAGGCAAGCGACCCTGACCGTAATCCAAAACATCTACCTGTTTAAAAACCGGAAAATTTTCTTTGGCACCTCAACAGCGTCAACTGAAAATGAGCGGCAGGAAGCACTGCTCCTCTTTAGCGGAACCCCATGCAGAACCTCACTCCCGCTGGCGAAAACCTTCCAGCACCTGATCATTGCCAGGGTATGGAACCGAATTATTAGTCAGTCGCCAACAGACGTTGGCGACGAGCACTTTATTGCTCTGCATGATGTGGTGGAAAGGCTTAACACCCTCCGTAATATCTATATGTTGCTTACCGCGGGGCTAGTAAGGAAGCTGGCGGCAATGACAAACACTCTATACAGAGAATCTATAACTTACGAAGATGCAGTACAGATCGGTTGGATTGGGATAGCCCGGGCCGCGTATCGCTATCACCAATCATGCGGAGTACGTTTCTCTACCTTTGCGGCAAATTGGGTTTTCAGGGAAATCCAGCGCCAAGCGTTGGGAGGTCGGCTCATACGCATCTCCGCCAACACTGTTGAAGGCTATAGCAAAGCGGCGAAGGAGAATGATCCGGAAAATTTCAGCAAATATTCAACCATCATCAAAAACTCGACTATGGTAGGAAGGGATTTAAATAAGGAATACGCACCATGGTCACTGCTTGAATCTTCTCCATCGGAGGAGTCTCCCGGTAGGGCATTTGAAGCGGGTCAATTGCGGGATATCCTGCTCCAAGCAATCGACCAGGCGCTCTCTGAAAAAAGCAGAGACATCATCAGACGTCGATTCGGCCTTCCCCCTTACCAAGGAGGTGAACAATCGGTAATTTCAATCAGTGAAGTATATCGGGTCACTCGAGGAAGTATTTACCAGATTGAACAAACAGCATTAAAAAGACTACGTAGGCATCTTTGTAATCTGTATCAATCTTCATCCGTTCTCGTTTAGTGACACGACATTAAAAAGAGCATGCAAGACCAAGGCAGGCCTTCCAGAAGTGACTCAGTTCGTTTGAACAGGTTCCTATTGTTTTTAAGTGGTATTCCTGTTTCAGAGTATCGAGATTAATATTGACGATACAAACCTAAGTGAAATCTATTTTTACCTCATATTTACATATCTACTGAGTCTCTCACCATGGAGTCAACATACCTCCTATCTGTACAATATAATAGGAATGATATTGATTTGTCGCCCTGCAATGCAACACCAAAAGGAAAAACAGGGCTTCATGAGAAACCTGGGTATGTTTCATTACCGGAGTGGTTGGTGTCCTTTCGGCAAGCAAGCCTATCTCAATGATGTCAGACGTGGTAAAATTCAGCGGGGAAAGTGTGCGCCAAGATTCGACTCAACAAGGCGGTGAGGCAAAGTTTTCCTTATAATTCCAGGGAAGCCAGAGTTTCGGATTGGCAAAGAGAGCAGAAGAGTTTTTCTGCAGGGTCGTCAGATATTCGAAGGGATTGATCTTGGCAAGAGCGCAGGTGTGAATAAGGCTCATGAACAAATCACCGATATACGCCCCGTGCTCGGTTTTATAGAAGAGTGAGTTCTTCCGGTGCAAAATTGCCATCTTCAAGGCCCGTTCACAGACATTATTATCCAAGGGAGCCTTTTCGACTTTGAGAAAGAGCGTCAGCGGCTGCCAGTGACCCAGCATATAGTTGATTGCTTTTCCCAAACCGGAATTAGGTTCGACCTTTTTCTCGTCAAGCTGCGTATTCAACCAACAATACAGCCCGTCCATCAAGAGGTCGCTGTTTTTCTGATGATAGCGTAATCTTTGTGCCGGTGTCATGCCCTGTTCCAGGGTAACCGCCTCATGGTGGTAGACCTCGCCGAGCGTTTCCAGAACATACAGGCATTCATCCGGGAAATTATCGGCAATGTCGACAAAATTTCTCCGCCCATGAGTAAGGCAATTGGCAAGTATTGACTGGAACTCTTCGGAGGAATTTCGTGCCAGGGCGTCGCACATCTGGATTGGTGGATCAAGGCCGTTTTTCCGCTTGGCCAATACCTTGGCCATATTTTCACCGGCGTGGTTACGGCCGGTGAAAAACAGGGCAATGTTTCGACCATCACGTATTGACAGGATGCCGGTGGTGAAGATTCCTTTTCGTGATGACTGCCGGGTTTCGTCTTTGTTCTCTTTTATCAGGTCCTGGACCTTCATCGTGGTGTCGTCGTTATGGACGACATCCCCTTGGGCTGCCTGTCTGATCAGCTCAGGGAAAACCGGATGAACCCGGTCGGCCAGTTTTTCGATGATATCCCATTGAGTTGATGGGGCAAGAGGTATGCCCATGGCCGCCTGCAATTTGGCCATGCGATAGAAAGGCAGGCCGCTGCCGTACCCGCAGGACAGCCAGCATGGCGGAGGCTGTCTCATCGTATTTGTGCAATCCGGCCTCAGGGGGGAGATCAGCGGTAAAAACCTTGCCACAGATGTTGCAGCGTAACTTTTCCTGTTCGTAGACAGTTGCCTGAAGCGGTGGTGCGCCTTTTATTCGAACGATCATCCCTGGAATCGGTTGCCGGTAGAGTTTTCCTTCCCGGCAAGTGGGGGCACGGATCACAATGGTGCAGAATGGCATGCTTGATCTTTTTGTGTTGTGCGCCGACATAGTTACCGGCGCCGTTTTTGCCATGTCCCTTGGGCTTGGTTGCCTTCTTTTTCGAACCATTACCCTTGCCGGTCTTTTCCGTCTTATGGCCGAAGATCATCTTCAGCAATCGGCTGATGGAGGTATTTTTCTCGCTCACCATCTGTTCCAGAAGCAGATGTGTATCGACCAGGCCTTTGATGATCTGGTAATCGGTCGCGCTCACATTGTTTTTCAGCCTGTCCAGAAGCGCCAAAGCTTCCTCGGCGGTTATTTCTATCCTCTGGGCGGTCATGGCGCGGGTTTGATTAGCCGACTGCGAAAATCTTTGCATAGGGGATAGAGCCAAACGGTCTTGGTCGGCACCTCGCCTTCCCGGTTGCCCAATTTCCCCTTGCCGCGGGTTTCACCCACTTCAAGCCAATTCGCCGCCTTGTAACAGGTCCCTCGAAACCGGTGTTTTTCGACAAAGGTTTCCAGCAATACCGGGCGATAATTGTACCGTTTATGCCAATCGTCGGCGATCCGTCTGCTTGCCAGCGACAAGATCTTCGAGCCCAGGTTTTTCGAGCGGACCCAGGGCAGGATCAGGAATCTGGCATTATTGACAATCAGGTGCAGGTTCGTTTTCCTCGTGGCCTTGTCCCAGCCGATATGGTTGTCACGGGGTGCTGTTTTCCAGGCTGCCGCCCCGAAGCCCAGAAGGGCGAGAATCCTCCCTTTCGCTTTGACAAAATACCGCAGCTGCGCTCCCGGCAGGGTTTTGTACCCCAGATAATGATACCGATCGATGAACTCGTTCCAGAGGGCGCCACTCCGGTTGGTGACGATCTCCAAAACCACGTCCAGCTCACCGGCGTTCTTGGTGATTGTCGCTTTGTTCCATAGCCCAAAGGGTGCGTATTTTCTTGTAGGGCTTGGTATGCTTTGTCCTGGGGGGAGGAAGAGTCAAATGACCATCTTTCTCCATCCGCAACATGGCGACGCGGCAACTCATGTCTTTTGTGCCGCCGTCGGGTTTTAACCACTTGGCCGTCCGGCAAAAGAGAATTGACAGGTCCTTCCTGCTGAGCTCGGGCTGATCCGTAATGGTCCGGCGGATCCAGGCAAGTTCTTCTTCGGTGAAATCTCGACCGCAATAACGCATAGCACTCTCCTTATTCTGTTGAGAGTATTGTACATTATTGTTTTATGTGTGTCCCGTTAAAAATGGCGAGGGTGTTATTTTTTTCCACATTACAGCCGCGGCTGCACCCGGGTTGCCGTTCCACAGCAGCAACTGCACTTCATGCGCTGCCAGAAGCTGGGCTTGCCGGTCGATTTTCTGTGGCCACCAACGAAAACGCCCTTGGGAAAGGCGCTTTTGGCAAAGCCAAAAACCCTGACCGTCATAGACGATAATTTTTATGGCAGTGCCTCTTTTATTGCGGAAAAGAAACAAGCTGCCGTCAAATGGGTCCGATTGCAGGGTTCGTCTTACAATCCCGGCCAATCCGTCGATACCTTTCCTGAAATCGACCGGTTCCACCGCCAGCATTATGCGCATGTGGGGTGTTATCTGGATCATCCTTTCCCGCTCCAGAACGCTTCGGCAAAAGACCGAAGATCGAGATCCACGTTGCCTTTGAAATGCATCCTCATCTTGTTGCCGTTGCGGTGTTCCATCTCGACTATGCATTCTGCCGGGTCTGTCGAGGCTATATCTATGGGAATAAAATCCAGAGAGGGGGTGGGCTTAATGGTTTCCGGAACCGGATGAGATTTTTCTATTCGTTCCTTGAGATCGGTGTAGCTCAACCTCAATGCTTTGGATATCCTATGGATGGAATGCTTGTTGCTCAGCTTTACTGCCGCTGCCCATAACTCTTCCGGGATTCGGCTTCTATGTTGTCTGGTTTTCCGCCATGCGGCGAATCTGGTTTGAACTTCTGTCAGCGTAGGGCTGGAATGTGCAGGTGGGTGTCCCATCGGTAATCCTCCATTGGGTATAAGAAGGATACCGATTGTAGCAGGTTATGTCGGGCCAGTCATGGCAGGCTTGCCGAAAGTACACAGTGGTTGAATGCTTGTGATGGAATCCAATGAACGGTATCAAGATATTTTGTTTCCGGAAACAGAATATAAAACTGGCCTTTTTTGTCCTTAGAAAAATTAAAGTGGGGACAGAGTGGGGACAAAATGAATTCCAGGCACAAAAAAAGGGCTACGGAAAAACCGTAACCCTTTTTTTTCAGCTGGTCGGGATGAGAGGATTTGAACCTCCGGCCCCCTGAACCCCATTCAGTTTCCTATCCATTTTTTCCATATTTCACATTGCGTCAATTAGACTAATATTGATTATATCAACTATATATTATAACATTGATATTTGAATAAACCAGTGATAGGATATTTTCACGTTGCATCATACGATTTCATTTAAAATATTGTTTGCAAAGTTTGCAAAATAATTACATCAAAATTTTGCTTTTGAGCAACTGATGGAGCGACAGATGGCGAAAATAAATTTTAGTCCATTAACGATCAAGAATCTCAAACCTGAGAAAAAAAACGTAGAATATTTTGACAGTGGGAGAACTCACGGGGAAGGTGCTTTTGGTCTCAGGATTAGCCCGAAAGACAAACGGACCTGGTTTATCATGTACAAGACGGAATCTGGTAAAATAAAGCGATTTACACTTGGGACCTATCCTCAAATGAGCCTTAAAGAAGCCCGGACGCGCGCAAACGATACTATGGTGAGGATCCATGCCGGCGATGATCCGATGCAGGAACGGCAGGAACGGCGAAATGCTCCAACTGTTTCTGACTTATGGGAAAGATATCAAGAAGAACTCTCTCACAAAAGACAAAAGAAAAGCTTTAAAACTGAATACGAAGAGCTTCGTAGATGGACCAAAATTTTAGCACCGGCCATTGGAGACATGAAAGTTGCGGACGTAACTCCAATGGATATTTCCAATATTCTAAGTGAGGTAGCGAAAAATGCACCGGTATCGGCAAATCGTCTTCATTCTCTTTTAAGGATGATGTTTAAAGTTGCGCTTGGCAACGGGTGGATAACGATTCATCCGATGCAGTGGCTTGATAAGCCCGGCGGAAGCGAACCGCCTAGGAAACGATTTCTCACAGACGAAGAGATCAAAATTTTGTGGAAATATTTTGATACGCTCCGAACGAATCCAAGAGACATTTTAAAGCTCGGACTTTTAACAGCTCAACGGCCAGGGGAGATCATGAGCATGAAATGGTCAGACATTGATATTGTATCGGGAATTTGGAAAATACCCGATACTAAAACTGGAAATGACCATTTGGTACCCCTTTCTCCTCAAGTCAAAATGATCCTGGAAAATCGGAAAAATGGAGTAGGTTTTTCTCAAAAGCAAATGTGGATGAAAAGTCACGAATTCGTTTTCCCCTCAAAATATAACGTAGCAAAGGGTGCATCAAGTTATCATACCAAAACAACGAAGGAAGCAAGGAGAAAACTCCGGGAAAAAACCGGTATTCAGAATTGGACAGCTCATGACCTTCGCCGAACAGCAAGAACCATCATGAGTCGTCTGAAAATTAAACACCATGTCCGAGAGAGAGTCCTGAACCATGCCCAAAATGGTGTCCAAGGAGTATATGACCAGTACGATTATTTGCAGGAAAAAGCAGACGCATTAAATAAGCTGGCAAATGAACTTGATCGAATCGTCGGAGTTAAAAATACAGCAAGGATTATTGAATTAAAAACCGCATAAGCTTAATCAAGATGAACCGATCATTTGCAAGGATTGGTGTGATCTATCGTATTAAGATTACGAAGCAATTTGATCATGTACCAACTGAAATTTGTTGTATCCTCCTCAGTGGCCATCGCGTAGTGATTATGATATCCACAATAATCTCACCCATGGGGAGGGGGTAGGGGGGTATTTATATATTCTCCTTCCTTTATATAGTGGATGCGACGCCCGTGTCGCACCACTGACGACAGCCGTGTCGTACCACTATTTCCATTGGTTTTCAATTAAGCCATTTTCTAGCAGTCGTCTCGGAATTATACTTCCCGTTGATCGAACGACTCTGTTAAGCTTTAATTATTTTGACGCTAAAAGAGTGGCTGTCCTCTGAAACTTGTCAAGTTGACGCGGTCTCTATTTCTGTATCCAAATCAAGATCTCATCCAATTATTTCCCACCAAGTACCTATTAAAGAGCGCAATAATAATTCCCTC
>CAWGGS010000054.1:0-13422 GCA_963822095.1 uncultured delta proteobacterium | reverse complement strand
TCTCCTTTGCCGAACCTCTCGGAGTGGACAAGCCGTCACTCCATATCCATTTCACCATGGGGCTCGTGTTATGAAACACATCAAAAGACGGGGCCTCATTGTCGGTATGGTCATTGCCCTGGCAGGTGCGGCCTTTGGCTTTATATTCTGGGTGGTGGCCACGACAAATGGCACCCGTTGGATCTTGAAAACAGCCCCCGCTCTGGCAGGTGCCAAGGTGTCAGCACAACACATCGATGGCAGACTTATCGACCATCTGCTCCTGAGCAAGGTGAAACTCAGCACGGCCCATCAGAAAGTAGAGGTCGACCTTCTTGAGCTACGCTGGCAACCGCTGCTGCTGATGACCGGAACCTTGGCCGTGCAGGAACTCACCGTCAAAGGGATGCAGATTCAAAATGACGCCCCAGCCGACAACAAACCGCTGAATCTGGAATGGCCTCGAAAGCTGTCTTTCGCCTCTTTCTTTGACTACAGAATCAAACGGCTGCGCCTGGCTGATGTGAGCTATCGAGGGCAGCAAGGGCAACCGGTTGAGGTCGCATCTCTTGCCGCCGCCGTCACTTTGCAGGACGGCCTTTTGTCCATCAATAATTTTGCGATGGCCGCACCTGAAGGCAGGATTAACGGCAGTGTCAGAGCAGGCTTCAAGCACCCGTCACTCTGGGTGAATCTTGCCATACGTCCGTCCCGGCCAATAGCAGATATGAATCTGTTTACGCTTTTAATGCAAAACGGGAAAGTCAAAGGAATGGAGCAGATTGCCGAGAGGATCTCCATTGCCGGGACTGCAGGCAAACAGAAATTGCTGGATTTCACAGGCGTTGTGGGCATGACATCAACTGGCTTTAACCTGCACCAACTGAGCCTGACCAGACCCAACCGGCCGGGAATAGCCAGTGCAGAGGGATCGCTTACGTTCAAAGAAGCGGGGCCGAACCTGTCCCTGCAGGCCAAGATTGCCGGCCTCGATCTGGCCCAGGATTCAAACATCCCAACCAACATCTCAGGGAACCTCAAACTTTCCGGGACCCTGGATACCTATCAGGGCGACATCACACTTGCCAATCAGGTGCAAGGATGGCAGGCAGGCACCGTTTCAGCGACCTATAGGGGGACACGGGAAAACCTGAAGCTGACCTCACTCAACGGCAGGGCCGTGGGTGGTTCCATTGCGGGATATCTGGATATCGACTGGAGCAGAGGCCTCTCCCTGCGTGGTGAAATCAGAGGCAGGGATCTCAACCCGGCCGAATTTGCCCCTGGCTGGCAGGGTATGGCAAATTTCAATGCCGACTGGTCCCTGGGCTGGTCGGCAGATACACCCATGAGCGGCAGGGTCCATGCTACCCTCCTGGAAAGCAGGTTGCACGGGCAGAAACTGACAGGTGAGCTCCAGGCAGACTTTGCCGACCACGACCTCATTCTCTCCAAACTGGCCCTGCAAGGAAAAGGTCTTAACCTGCAGGCATCCGGAGCGATGAAGAAGCGTCTCAATATGACTGCAAAAATCAGCGATCTGTCCCGGGTTGTACCGGATGCTTCCGGTGCACTCCAGGCCGAAGGCTGGATGCGCTATCTTGATCACCATCTCATCGGCGCCATAACCGGCAAGGGAAACAAATTGGCCTACCATGGAGCACAGATTGCAGAAGCCGACCTGAGGGCGGGGAATGATCAGGGCACCGGTTCACCACAGCAGGTCACCGCCTCTCTGCAGGATGTAAGGTACAACAACTTCAGGTTCAAGACAGTGACATTGAATGCAAAGGGAACACTGCCGCGTCACAGTGTAAAAATCTCCCTGGGATCGGCCACCGGCAAGGTACAACTGAGTCTGGATGCCGGATACACCGGCGGAATCTGGCAGGGCGAAATCAACCATCTCTTTGGCACGGGCAAGACAGGGGTATGGAATCTGGCAGCCCCGTCATCATTTACAATCAGCCATAAAAACCTGTCTCTCTCGCCTCTCACCATAACCTCCGACACATCAGAGCGTCTTGAAGCAGCCGTTGATCTGACCCTGAACCCGCTCATCGGTCAAGTGCGGACAGCCTGGACAGACCTTGACCTCTCCAAGGCCAACGCATATCTGGAGAATGGACATATCTCAGGCTCCAGCAACGGTTTCCTCACCATGGGGCTTTCATCACCAAATCAGCTTACCCTGACAGGAAAGGCTACTGCAAGGGGGAAGTTCACCGAAAAAGACCACAGCATCACCCTTAAACAGGGCAAAATTACGCTTGATGGCGGCAAGCAGGGCCTGCGTGTTGCCATTGCACTTGCCACCGGAGACGGCGGCGGGTTGACAGGGTCCTTTTCATCAACCGCACCTCTTGGCCAGGCTATCCCCGAGCAAGGGGAAATAAGGGCGGAGATAAATGGGATCAGCTTGCTGCTGTTCAAGCCCTGGCTGCCTCCCGGCACCAGTCTTGACGGGCACATCAGCGGCCGGCTCAAAGGAAGCCTCCTCGCGAAACATACCTTTGAACTGGACGGAAAGGCCCATCTTTCAGGAGGGATCTTGCACTGGAACGGCCCAGAAGGAGAACAGACCTTAAACTTCAAGTCGGCAAAAGCCTCATTGGGGTGGCGCGGAGAGACAATGACCGGCACTCTTTCCCTGGCCATGGCAGAGCACGGGCATTTACAGACTGACCTCCAGCTCCCCCTGGCTGCTCGTTTCCCCTTTTCAGTCAATCCCCAGGGGCCTCTGACAGGCTCATTTTCCGGAAAATTTATGGAAAAGGGCCTCGTTTCCGCGCTGTTTCCGGAATTGGTTCAGGAAAGCTCAGCCGCAATCGACACAAATCTTGCCGTCAAGGGAACATGGGCTGAGCCTCTTATTACAGGAAAATTGCGGCTGGACAAGAGCAGTGCATATCTGCCTTTTGCAGGCATTCATTTACGCAATCTCCAAATCCTGGCAAGATTGGAAAACCATCTTATCAAGATAGAATCCATCCACGCAGAATCCGGCCCCGGCAGTTTAACAGGAACGGCACTCATCACCCTGGCCGGCAGGCAGGTGGCCGGCTACCAGGGCACCATAGAAGGAGAGAATTTTCAAACCGTCGACTTTCCTGAACTCCACCTTCTCAGCACACCAAAATTCACCTTTGAAGGGACACCTGAAAAGCTGAAACTGCATGGCACACTGCTCCTTCCTGAACTTTCTTTTGTCCAAACGCCCTCCAGCAAGGTTATCACACCAAGCAACGATGTCATCCTCGAGGGGAAAAACCAGCCTGCGGAAACAACCCAGCCTTTGGCTCTTGACATCCAGGTCGGATTACGTCTTGGGAAGAAGGTCTTCGTCAAAGTTGCTGGAATAGATGCGCAGTTGGGCGGGGCAATGGACCTGTCGATGAGCGGTCTCAGCAATGTCACCAGTACAGGAGAGATACGTGTTATAAAAGGACGGTACCGGTCCTTCGGCGTGAATCTTGATATCGCACGCGGACGTCTCTTCTTCGTCGGCAACAGACTTGATCGACCGACCCTGGATTTTCTTGCTCTGCGCACTATCGGCGATGTCAAGGCAGGCGTTACGGTTACCGGGACTCTCCAGAAGCCACTCACAAAACTCTACTCCGAGCCCACCATGCAGGATGCCGACACGCTGGCATATATTGTTCTTGGCCATCCGCTTGGCGGCAGCGAACAGAAGACCACTCTCCTGACCCAGGCTGCCGACGCACTGCTCACATCCGGCGAGGCAATGGCTGTGCAGGAACAGGTAAAAAACCGGCTCGGCTTAAGTACCCTGGAAATTCAGGGAGGTGTCGGAGACACCAAAAGCTACGGGGACTTCACCCCACTCCAGACGGCTCCTCCTGGAGAGATCGGGACCACACAACAACCCGGTATCACTAAAACGGTACTTACCATCGGCAAGTTTTTAACCCCGGAACTCTACATCAGTTACGGCAGATCGTTATTTACCGGAGGCAATCTTTTTCAAGTGCGTTATGATATTTCCAAGAAGTGGCAAATAGAGACCCAAACCGGCAGCAATGAAAGTGGAGCTGATCTCTATTACAAGATGGAGTTTAAATAAAGGGATAGTCAAAGCGGAACATATGTATGACTACTATCATTTTAGAAGCACATGATCTAACGAAGTCTTATCCCATCGGCGACCGAAAGATCCCGATCCTGGAGAAGATATCGCTTGTCATCGGCAAGGGGGAATTCGTCGTCGTTATCGGCACCAGCGGCAGCGGTAAAACAACCCTGCTTACCCTGCTCTCAGGCCTGGACAAACCCACCTCCGGCAGGGTGATTATGGACGGACGGGATATTACAGATTTCGAGGAAAACGATCTGGCCAGGCTCCGCAACGAAGAGATAGGCTTCGTCTTTCAAGCCTTTCATCTGGTTCCCTCTTTAAATGCCCTGGAAAACGTAATGTTTCCAGCCGAATTAAAAAAAGACCGACAGGCAAGGGAGAAGGCTGAAGGGCTCTTACAGCGAGTCGGGCTGTGGGAGCGGCGTGGACACTTTCCCGAGCAACTCTCCGGTGGAGAGAAACAGCGGGTTGCCATCTGCCGAGCCCTGATCAACGCTCCGAAGATCGTCTTTGCCGATGAACCAACAGGAAACCTGGACTCGAAAAACAGCACGGCAATCATTGATCTCCTGGCCCAACTCCATAAGGAGAACGGAACAACGCTGGTCCTTGCAACCCACAGCACAGCCATTGCCGACCGGGCCCAAAGGGTCATCCACTTAAGAGACGGCTGTCTGACAAACGAAACGGAGATCTAATGCTGCACCTGCGCTTTATATTCCGGGAGCTGATTCTCTCCGCCAAGCAGGCCTCCATCTTCGTCCTCTGCGTTGCATTGTCACTTGCGACCATGGTGGCACTCAACACCTTTCGAAAAAACGTCAGCCATTCCATCCTGGGCGATGCCCGTTCCCTGCTTGGCGCCGACATCCGCATTCACTCCCATTACCCGATTAGCCGGGGTATCGACAAAATGGTTTCCGATCTGGAGAACCACCATGATATCGAGGCCACAAAAACCTATGAACTCTATTCGGTCATCCGGCCTCTATCCGGTATGCGTACGCTGTTTTGCCGCCTTAAGGTCGTAGGCCCCCGTTACCCCCTCTACGGCAAGGTCGAACTGCGTTCGGGGCGCCCTCTGTCCCAAGTCCTTTCACCGGGAAAAATACTTGTGGAGCCGGAAGTTTTGGGCCGGCTCGGGGTAAAAATAGGCGACCGGGTGCATATCGGTGAAGCAACCCTCACCATCGCCGATGTCATTACCCATGAACCGGATCACCCGGTGAACATCTTTTCCCTGGGACCGGGAATCATTATCTCGGCCGCGGATCTGAAGCGGTTGCAGCTCATCACCAAGGGAAGTCGCGTCGAATACAGCATTCTGATCAAGGTTGGTCGAAACGATGCCGCCATCAACAAGCTGGCTGATCGCCTGAAACAGGTAAGCCAGCCTGCCCAGGAGCGGATCACGACTTACAAGACCTCGAATTCCGGGATGAAACGTTTTTTCGACAACCTGTTTTTTTTCCTGTCGTTGATCTCAATCTTCACCCTGTTTCTGGCTGGAATAGGCATGCAAAGCTCCCTTTCGGCACTCCTGCGGGAAAAGCAGAAGACTCTGGCTATCATCAAGTCGATGGGGGCCGACAGCGGCTTCCTCTTCAGACAATATTTTGCCCTTGTCCTCTGCCTGGGGGCCATCGGCAGCATGGCAGGAGTTGCGGCAGGGTTGATTCTCCAGCATTTCTTACCGCAGGTATTCCAAGGCCTTCTGCCGCAAGGCCTGACCTTGACCGTCTCCGTCTTCGATATCGTAGAAGGCCTGGCAATCGGATTGCTGGTCGTGGTCTTTTTCACCTTTCTCCCCCTCTATGACCTCAGGAATATCCGCCCGGTGGCCATTTTTCGCCACGACAGGACCGGGACAGGACGAGGAATTTTATTTTATCCGGTGCTGGCCGGCGGCTTCCTGCTGTTGACCGTCCTTGTTGTCCGGCAGCTCCAGGACCTGAAAATCGGCCTTTACTTCATGATAGGAACAACGGCTCTGATCGTGGTCATCTCGCTGTTGACCCGCGTCTTGCTGGCGGCAATTGCCAGGTTGCAGGTGGCCTCGCTCGGAATGCGGCAGGCGATGAAAAGCCTCTTCAGACCAGGTAATGCAACAAGGTCCATTATTGTCACACTGACCTCCGCTCTCTCTGTTTTGTTAACCATATTCCTGATCCAGACAAACCTGAGCGCAACCTATATCGAATCCTATCCGCCCGACGCACCCAACCTCTTCTTCCTTGATATACAGCCCGACCAGAAGACAGCCTTTGCAAACAAAATCGGCGGCAAGGTCGAACTGTTTCCTGTAATCCGGGCCCGTCTGGTCGCAATCAACGACCGGCCCGTCAAGCAGCAGACCTCACGAAGACGAGGAGACAGCCTCACCAGGGAATTTAATCTTACCTACAGGGATACCCTGCTTTCCGACGAGGCAATCCAAGAGGGAAAGACCCTTTTTACCAAGGATGCCTCCGGTAAAACGCCCTTGCAGGTATCGATCCTCGATACGGTGGCCGAGATGGGAGACATGCATGTAAACGACATCCTGAAGTTCAACATCCAGGGCGTACCCATGAAGGCACGGGTGAGCAGCATCAGGACGCGGACCAAATCCCGCCTCTACCCGTTTTTTTATTTTGTCTTTCCAACCGAATACCTGCAACATGCCCCCCAGACCTTTTTTGCCGCCCTGCACATACACAAGAAGGCCATTGCCTCTCTGGAGAGCAGAATAGCCACTGCCTTTCCCAATATCAGCTTCATCAACATGGCCGACACAGCGGCCGAACTAGGTCGACTGACACAAAAACTCATCACCATCGTCAACTTCTTTGCCGGATTTTCCATCCTGGCCGGCGCCTTGATCATGGTCGGCTCGATCTTTGCGACTCGCCTTGCCAGGGTCCGGGAGGCCGTCTATTACAAGGTTTTGGGCGGCGGTACCCGCTTTGTGCTTGCGGTATTCATCTACGAGCATCTGCTCTTGAGTCTGCTGAGTTCAATTTTGGCTGTGGTGCTGGCCCAGGCAGGAAGCTGGGGCCTGTGTCGGTATCTCTTCGATATCAGCTACTCTCCCCACCTCGTAGTCAGTTGTACACTGGTCCTTATCACATCAATCCTGGTCATTGCCGTAGGTATAGTGAGCTCCATCGGCATCATCCGGCAAAAGCCGGCAGCCATTCTCCGTGAACAGAATGGAGAATAGAGGGAGATTGGAGGGAAAATGAGACAAGCCAAGACACATTGTTTGCTAGCAGCTCTCCTGCTCCCAGTGTTTATGCTCTGCGGATTCATCCGGCCGATTGACGCCAGGACCTCGGAACAGGGAAAAAAGACATTTCAGGGTACGATCGTTGCCGTCGGCGACAGCCTGACGGCAGGCTATGGAGTGGCGGAAAAGGATAATTATCCATCCCAGCTGCAAAAACGTCTTTTGGCCAAAGGTCTTGACTACGAGGTAATCAACTCCGGGGTCAGCGGTGAGACCAGCAGTGGTACGCTGTCTCGAATCAACTGGGTCCTGTCGCTAAAACCCGACATCATCATCCTGGAGATCGGGGCCAACGACGGCCTGCGTGGTATCGACCCCAACCTTACCAGGGAAAATATCCTCAAGATCATCGCCTTGTTGCAGAAAAAAAAGATCATCACGGTTTTTGCGGGAATGCGGATGGTCAGCAACCTCGGCCTCAGGTATACCCATGCCTTCCACCGGATCTACCTGGATGTGGCCAAAGATACCGGAGTTATTTTCATGCCTTTCTTTCTCGAAGGCGTGGCCACCGACCCGGCCCTGAATACCAGCGACGGGATCCACCCGAACCGGAAAGGGTACAAAATTATCGTCGACAACCTGCTCCCCTATGTCCTCAAGGCCATCGATCTCCGGGAAAAGACAAGCGAGTGAGAATACGCAAAGTAATAATGGGATAGGTTTTTATGGTTCACGCTGATAAGGCCCTGTAGAACAGCGGCCGGAAGTGATGACCTCCGCCGGGTTGTTGCCTTCGGCTCCAGCAAGAATCTATCGCCGTTCAGGGTGGAACTCCTGGGTGCCTGCAAGGGTTCGGATAGGAACGTGTCTACGAAATTCATCGATCATACCAACCAGCAAAAGCCCGTTGGCAAAACCTACCTGGCCCCAGGGAAAGAGATGTCGGGGGCGGTGATGTACATTGCTGAACAGCCGTACACAAACGTACCAGCCACAATGGCAGAACAGACCATGGACGGTTTCCATCTCACACAACCTCTTCTGCACTTGACTCTACCCTCTTTGCTACTTAGTTGTATGTACAAGCATAGAGAGGGTTGCAGATGGGAAACAGCGCCAATATACTTCACAACTGTCTGTATTTCACAGCCAATTCACTGGCGCGTGTCATATCACGAATGGCGGATGAAGAGTTTAGGAAAAGTGGTCTTTCACCATCTCATGCATTTCTTATGATGCTGGCAAATGATTCACCCGGTCATACCCAAAATGAATTGGCGGAACAGCTGAACCTGGCACCTTCCACGGTCACGCGATTTATTGACTCGCTGGTAAACAAAGGCTTCCTGACCCGAAAATCGGAGGGGAAAATGTCCAGAATCCACCCCACAAAAAAGGGTCGGCTTTTACAGGTAGAGATCGACGCTGCATGGAAAAACCTGCATGAACGCTATTCGCAGATCCTGGGCCGGGAATCCGGCGATCAGTTAGCAGCTGCTGTTGATGCTGCGGGCCTGAAATTAAGCAACTCTCGATAAAATTCGCTTGTATTTTTCAGTGTAGGTACATGCAAAAGACAAGCTAACTAAGGAGAAATTGTATGAACATCCTGATCATTCATGCCCACCCGGAGCCGAACAGTTTTAATGGTGCGCTGACCCGGACTGCAGTGTCTTATTTCACCGACAACGGTCATACGGTACAGGTGTCCGATCTCTATGCCATGCAGTTTAATCCGGTCTCAGACCGCAAGAATTTCACCACTGTCGACAATCTTTCCTACTTCAAGCAACAGCTTGAAGAACTCCATGCCACCGAACATAACGGTTTTTCAAAAGATATCCGAACGGAAATCGAGAAGCTTGAATGGTGCGATCTGCTTATTTTGCAGTTTCCCCTCTGGTGGTTCGGGTTACCTGCCATTTTAAAAGGATGGGCCGATCGTGTCCTGGTCATGGGACGGGTGTATGGTCGCGGGAAATGGTACGATGCCGGTGCATTTAAAGGAAAAAAAGCCATGCTCTCCCTGACGACGGGAGGCTCATCCGAGACATATGGTCAAGGCGACTTGCACGGAGACATCAACAATATTCTCTATCCAATAAACCACGGAATACTGCGTTTTACCGGTTTTGATGTGCTCCCACCATTTATTGCATATTCCCCGGCACATGTCGATGATTCGACAAGAGAAAACTACCTGTTGGAATATCAAAAAAGATTGAAGGAAATAGACACGGTTGAGCCGATTCGATATCCCTCACTCGCTGAGTATGATTCGCAAACATTTCAGCGCAAGGAATAAGCGTCCATCCGTTCCGGACGGATTGACAAAGAGGCAGGCGCCGAAACCAAAAAGCTGTATGCCGGGCTTCGGCGCTCGGCTGGAATGCACCCTCATCCCTCGATCAGGGCCTCCTCGGCTGCCCTATAGGCATGAATAAACGTGGTATCAAAGAGAGGAACCGCTGAATCCTGTTGGGTAACAAGCAGTGAAATTTCCGTACAGCCAAGAATAATACCCTGGGCTCCCGTGGCGACAAGCTCACCTATTATGCGTCGATATTCGCCTCGTGATTTGGCGCTGATATTGCCAAGACAGAGCTCGTCGTAGATAACACGATGCACAATAGCTCGATCTTCCGGTAAGGGTATCAACACTTGAAGATCGTGGGATTTCTGAAGTCTGTCCCGGTAAAATGCCTGCTCCATCGTAAATTGCGTTCCAAGCAGGCCGACCGAGTCAATTCCTGCTTGCATGACAGCCTCTGCCGTTGCGTCGGCAATATGGACAAGGGGGAGAGACACCGCAGACTCAAGAGCGGATGCAACCTTATACATGGTATTGCAACAGAGCAGCAGGAAATCAGCACCGGCGCGTTCAAGGGAGCGGGCCGCGTTTGCCAGCAGCTCACCAGCTTTTTCCCAGTCCCCCACCCGTTGGAGCTGTTCGATTTCATGAAAGTCGACGCTATACAAAACAATCTTGGCCGAGTGAAGCCCGCCCAAACGCTTCTTCACCGTTTCGTTAATCAGGCGGTAATACGTTACCGTGGACTCCCAACTCATTCCGCCTATAAGACCGATGGTTTTCAATATTTGCCCTCTTAAAAAAATCTATTATACAGTTTGACTCTGGTACCCGTTTTTCCCTTTCCATCCCCATCCGTCTCATTTACCGGGCTGCCTTGTAAATATCTTCGTTAAAACCAATCCACATGACATCTTCTTCTCTTACTGCAGGTGCCCTCAGTGTGCCGGATCTTCCAATGGCAGCCTTGAGGATATCCTCCTTGGTGTTGCTGTCCGGCTGAAATGACAGAACCGATTTCCCCCTTGCAATATGGATTATCCTGCACGTGGAAAATATCTCCCACGCCTGGTCCTGGTTGATTTTTTCCTTTCTTGCATCCGACACGATTTCCAACTCAATACTGTTTTGCTCAAAATACTTTTGTGCTTTTTGACAGGATACTCAGCCCTTTCTCAAATATGCCCAATCGATCTGCATGATTCTTCTCCTTATTTCTCTTTGAAGTACCCTTCGATCATCTGTCTGTGCTTGGCCACATGAGCACAGCTTGGCTCTATACCGCATTTTCTGCATTTTAGGTTGTATGTTGAATTCAGGGTTCCACATCGTGAGCAGGAGTAGTGCTCCTCCATTTCACTGAGCCACTGCCTATAACCAACAGATTTGATACGTTCAAGGTTCATCCAGAGTTCGGATCTATGAGGCATCTCCGCCTGAAACGCTTTCAAAGCGTCGCAGGGATATTTTTCACAATCAACGCAAAAATCAATCCCCCGCTCGGATGCACAAGCAAACATCTTGCAATTATCACAATAGGGCAACTTCTTGTCCGATCGGCAACCAAGGCAGCTCCCCTCTTCCACCGACCAATTTCTTTTAGCTGCAAGTCTTTTGAGTTTATCCGGGTCTTCAGTCGTGGCAATATACCATGCACAGGACTTGCAATAGAGGCCGCACACCGCAGCAATTTTTTTATCAGCCTCCTGAAAACGACCATCTTTTTCCATGACAACAACCATTTAACCATACGTTTTTATAACAAATAAACCCAACCTGGATATTTCAAGAGTCGAGGCGGTTCGCTATCCCGAAGGGTGGAAAAATTTACGGGTGACTGTTTTTGTTCAGGTACAAATTGTACTCGGTGCATGCTTGAATTGTATTGGGTTAACTCTTTATATCGACATAATACATTCAATTCCGAGCAAATTTTTCATGACATATCCAGGCTAAGGGTTCCGTAACCCGCAATTTCGCTTTATATATTCATCACTGTTTTCACTGACTCAATGCCTTCCCAGGGTCATGATCATCCCCCAAAACAGTGCAGCTATATCACCAGTTGTTTGTACATGATATGAGCATCTACAAAACCCCAACCAGGATGTCTGAACGCCTTGGGCAACGTTCCCACAATTTCAAACCCATGTCTTTTCCAAAGACGCACGGCACCTTCATTGGTTGAGACGACCAGGTTGTATTGCATCGCCCGGAATCCCCGGGAAACGGCCTCCTGTTGCGAGCGTTCGCACATAGCGGAGGCGACACCTTTTCCCCGAGCATCTTCTGCAACGATATATCCACAGTTACAAACATGGGCCCCGAGCCCCGGTTGGTTCGGTTTGATGTAATACGTGCCGATAATATTGTCGTTTCCACGAACTGCCACGAAGGTAGCTTCAGGCATTTCAATCCAAACCTTGTGTGCCTCTTTTTCTTCAATATCAGGTAAAAAGGCATAGGTTTCTCCGGTTCGAAAAACCGGCTCAATTATCTGCCAGACAAAGGGCCAATCCTGTTCTTGAAAATCTCGAATTGTAATCATACTCAGGACGTCTCCACAAAACCAGGGAGGTTGAAGATGTGATACTTCAAATTGTTTTTGATACGGGATCCCATTACGTGAATTTTAGACCCGATTCAAGCGTATTGGGTATTTCGCTTGAATTCGTTATACAGATGTTCAAATCCTTCAATATCCCATCTTCAATACTGTAAATCCAGCCGTGAACCGCCAAATTCTGTTTTGCTTTCCACGCATTCTGGACAATTGTTGTCTGGCAAACGTTTACCACCTGCTCAATCACATTAAGTTCGCATAATCGCCTGACCTTTTCACTGTCATTTTGGAGTCGCTCCAGTTCATTCTGGTGAAAACGCTGGACATCCTTAATGTTTCGCAGCCAGTTGTCGATCAGTCCATGCTCTTTGTTTTCCCAGGCTGCCTGAATACCACCGCAACCATAATGCCCACATACGATAATATGTTTTATTTTCAGTATTTCTACAGCATACTGAATTACTGAAAGGCAATTTAAATCCGTATGTACCACAATATTTGCAATATTACGGTGAACAAAGACCTGACCGGGAAGCATATCAATAATTTGATTTGCCGGGACACGGCTGTCAGCACAACCTATCCAGAGATATTCAGGGTCTTGCTGCTTGGAAAGTTTTTTAAAAAAATCCGGGTCGGAGTCTTTTACTCTTTGTGCCCAACTTCTGTTTTGATCGAAAATGTTTTTTAATTTACGCATATACAATACTTCCTAGATTCTTTGGGTTCTAAATAGAGTGTCACTCTTGCAATGGATGCAACGTTGTTTACTGCAGAGTAAGCGGATGTTGGACATGTGTAAAGGGGATACTCTAAATATCAACTGGTTAGAGATCTGCTTATTTTCCCTTATATTGTATTCTTATTGCCATTTTGTTGCAGAAAGAAATGTCTAAATATACCATTATGATGCTGCTTTTTGGAGAGTTTCGATTCCAACCTTTTAGAAATCAAATCGTGGCCTATCCCCTGTTTCTAATAATAATTTAGGTTCATCCGACTCAAGCGTACTTTTCTATAACCCAAGGAGGTTGAGATCGTCGTTTGCGGGCGCATCACGGAGGCCCGACTGGGAAGCATATCAAGCCCGGAGGGTTGCGGATAGGACGTCCGCGACTGACAGCAGGCCAGGGACGGCCTGTCTGTCAGCCGTGGTTCCCAGGCGATAAGGCCGCAGGACGGTGACCGAAAGCGATGATCTCTACCGGGTTAATTCTTTCAACTTTTCCAAAGTACGCAAAAACCGGAAGCAATTCGTC
>CAWGGS010000053.1:0-39136 GCA_963822095.1 uncultured delta proteobacterium | reverse complement strand
TGTTTATGTTAACCGCTAAACAATTAGAGTTACGTATTGCTGAGAAAAGAAGACATCACCAGGATAGAGATCTTTCTCATCACGTATATTCAAAAGCCAAGTGTTGAAGACAGCTCCATGATTGGTGTTCCGTTGCCGAAAAAATCAGGGACCGCGACCGGGGTCAAACTGTTTGTTCGGCACAGGCTTAATGACCATCGCCTTACCCACGGCGGGAACTGTCACTGCTCCTGGAGTTTTGGGAACAACCTGCCCGGAAGACTTGTTCTGATCAAGCTGTGTATACCTGTCGAGATGGCCCTGTCTGAGTGCCGTACCCTGCCTGGCATTTTCCTTTGATGCCCCCAGGCACCAGTTGTAATGGCTGGTGTAATCGCCGCTCCAGACGGGTGGTACAATACCTGGCAGGTTGTGAGCTTTTGCAAAGTGGTACTGGGCAAGAGCGGTTCGGGCATATTCTTTACAAAAGGCAGAGGCGCTCTGGGGCACGGCCTCAGCGAAAGTGCCAGCGACAACCGGTTGTGCAAGACCAGGTCCGCTGAGCGATCCGTTCCGCCAGGCATAGGTCATTTTGAAACGACCGTTGAGGAACACAGGCCGGCCCGATTCCATCAGGAAAGTCATCACATAATCAGAGCTGAAATCACGGTCAGGCAGAACCAGGATCACATCCACACTGCCCCTTGGAGACGACTTGATGGCTACCGGTTTATATCCTGCATCGATTGGTTGCCCGGAACTGTTGTAGAGCCAGGCGCCGGCGTAAATCGGTTGGGGTCTGGTCGGATGTATGCGATACCGGAGACGCAGGGTAATCTCCTTGCCTTGCAGGGCTATAAGCTCGCAGCCTACTATTGCTTCCTGCATATCTGGCGCAGCTGTTATATTGTCCATGATGACGGTACTATTTAGCTGCTGCAGGTTAGAAGTCTGAGCCATTTTTTCCAGGTTGATTGGCCGGGGAATTGATATGGGCGTTGCTGCCACCTTTCCTTCCGGAGTTGCCATGATACCGCCTACAGTTTGAGCGGCGAATACGGATGCGGCACCCTGTAGAACCAGCAGGACCACGATAGCGAGTAGAATTACAGAAGAATTGCTCTGACGGTGTATTGCTTGCATCCGTACCTCCTTTGCCTGAAGAATGTCTGTAAAAAAATGGGAAAGTCTTTGCTTGACTCTTGTCAAGTTTCCTATTAGGGCGTATGGCTGGAAGGGGTAACCTGCTCGTGCTATACTGGAGTTGAAAGACAACAGTAAGGAGGAGCTGACCAGTAATGGAGGGACCCATGATCTCCCAATTAGCCCATCCTAAAATGTTACATGAAACCCGGTTGGATCTCAAGATAATTGAAGGCCCCCCATATGATGGCCTGACGCCCAAGATACAACGCCTTCGTCGTCAAAGTCAGTGAAAATCTTGTATGTGAAGATGTAAACCTGATACAGGAAAATCAGCTTATTATCAAGGAACCGATGGGAAAGATGGGAGGAGCTTCGATGAAACCCATTCTAGCCTGTTTGGGCAAATACCCCTTCAGGTGCATACGCCCTTGCTTAGATGATAGCATAGAGCGGTCTTTGTATCTTCGGTCCTTGTCATGCAAAATAATGTGTGATAGCTATATCACGAAACAAGTCATCGGAAGATGGCCACTATTTGAAGAACATTCAACACGTGAGCATAAAAAAAGAATGTGTAATTTCCGTCTCTATCACCAGAGGTCTAAATGATATTTCAAAAACCCACCTACGAGGAACTTGAGCAGAGGGTTCACGAGTTGGAAAAAGCAGAATCTAAGCGTAAGCAGGTGGAACACGAGTTGCGTGAAAGTGAAGAGCGTCTCAGTAGTATTTTCAGATATGTTCCTATTGGAATCGGATTATCTGTTAATCGAAAATTAAAGATGGTTAATTCCAGCTTGTGTAATATGTCAGGGTACGACGAAAGTGAATTGGTAGGACAAAGTTCAAGGATTCTATACCCTAGCAATGAGGATTTTGAGTTTGTTGTTCCTAAGAAGTATGCCCGGATAAAAGATCATGAAACAGGTACAGTTGAAACGCACTGGCAACGTAAAGATGGCACAATCATAGATGTTTTGCTCAGTTCGACGCCTATCGATTTACAGGACCACTCAAAGGGTTTTACCTTTACGGCTTTGGACATCACCGAACGCAAGCGGGCGGAAGAAAGATCACGGGAACTTGAAGAACAGTTCCGATTGACGTTTTATACAAGTCCTGATGCCGTCAATATCAATAAAATGGATGGCACGTATGTGGAAATCAACGAAGGCTTTACCCAATTGACTGGCTACACGAGAAAAGAAGCAGTAGGTAAAACTTCCGCGAATATTAACATCTGGGATATACCTGAAGATCGAGAGCGTTTAGTCGAAGGATTGAAAAGAAACGGATATGTAAAAAATCTTGAATCCAGATTTCTTATAAAAGATGGCTCATACAAGATAGCACTGATGTCGGCAGCTATTATTCAGCTTAATGGAGAGCCACACATTCTTTCGATAACGCGAGATATTACAGACCTTAGAAAAACGGAACAGGATAAGCTCATTCTTGAGAGACAGCTTCAGCAGGCCCAGAAGATGGAATCAATAGGCCTTTTGGCCGGTGGAGTGGCACATGATTTCAATAATATGCTCAGCGTAATTCTAGGTCATGCAGAACTGGCTATGGAGGTATTGGACCAAGATCAGCCGATTATTAAAGATTTGCAACAAATCCGACAGGCAGCCAATCGCTCCACTGATATTACCAGACAACTATTGGTCTTTGCCCGAAAACAGATTGTTACTCCCAAGGTGATTGATCTCAATGAGACCGTGTCTGGGATGTTGCAGATGTTGTTACGACTCATCGGTGAGGATATTGATCTCGCATGGCTGCCAGGAAAACGACTGTGGCCGATAAAAATAGATCCCTCACAGATCGATCAGATTCTGGTCAATCTCTGTGTCAATGCCAGAGATGCTATCGCAGGGGTAGGTAAGATCACCGCCGAAACTGGAAACTGTACGCTCGACGAAGAATACTGTTTGGCTCACGCGGGCTTCGTTTCCGGGCAATACGTGAAAATAGACCTAAGCGATAACGGCAGTGGTATGGATAAGGAAACAGTGTCCCATATCTTTGAGCCGTTTTTTACTACCAAAGGTGTTAACGAAGGAACCGGGCTCGGTTTGGCTACTGTTTATGGTATCGTCAAACAGAATCATGGGTTTGTCAATGTTTACAGTGAACAGGGACAAGGGACAACCTTTTCGATTTACCTTCCTCGATATGAGAGCAAAACCAACACAGAAGAAAGAGAATTTTCTGCGGAACCAGCCATTTGTGGCAACGAAACCATCTTGCTGGTGGAGGACGAGCAGACGATTCTGGATATGACCACCAAGATGCTTCGACGCCTTGGCTATACAGTGCTGGTAGCCGGCACCCCCAGTGAGGCCATTCGTCAAGCTGGTGAGTATACTGGAGAGATTCATCTCGTTCTGACTGATGTAATTATGCCTGAGATGAATGGTCGAACTCTGACCCAAAAACTTATGGTGAATCGACCAGCGTTGAAATGTCTATTTATGTCTGGATACACCGCCAATGTAATTTCCCATCACGGGGTGTTGGATGATGGAGTCTTTTTTTTGCAAAAACCATTCGCCACAAGAGAATTAGCTGCAAAAATTCAGCAAGCACTGGGGAATGGGTAAAGGTAAAGTTGTTTTTCAAAGAATCACTCCCACAATTTTCCGGATTGGCATATTTTGTCGTAAAGATGTTAAACATATGCTCTGTATGGTTCCAAAAGCAGGCCGCAAAGAAAGAAAACACTTCCAGAGGAAAATAATGCCACATTACCCACAGATTATTGCCGATGAGTTGCATATTAGAGCCCAGCAGGTAGAAACCGTCTCTGCATTACTGGATGATGGCGCAAGCATTCCGTTTATTTCGCGGTATCGGAAAGAAGCCACCGGCTCTCTTGATGAGGTGCAAATCACCGCTATTCGTGATCGCAGGGGCGAACTAGCCGAATTGGATAAACGACGTGCAGCTATCCTTGCTTCACTTGATGAGCGGGATCTTTTAAACGATACACTGCTGCAGGCTGTCAATACTGCTTCCAATATTGCCGCCCTTGAGGACATTTATCTACCCTACCGTCCCAAACGAAGAACCCGGGCGCAAATCGCCAGAGAAAAGGGTTTGGAACCGTTGGCCAAAATACTCTATAGACAGAATAAACAGGAGGTAGAGCCTGAATCGTTTGTGGATCCCGCCAAGGAGGTAATGACGGTTGAAGAGGCACTGGCTGGTGCCCGTGATATCATTGCGGAGTGGATAAATGAAGATGCGTCTATCCGTTCTCGTTTGCGAACGGTTTTCCATCGTCAAGCAATCATCAAGGCAACAGTGGTTAAAAACCAAGAGGAAAGCGGAAGTAAATTCAGGGATTACTTTGATTGGCAGGAGCCTGTGGGTAAGGTGGCAGGCCATCGATTGCTGGCCATGCTTCGAGGCGAGAATGAAAAAGTGCTGAGCCTTTCCATTCGACCTTCTGAACCCGAGTCATTGGAGATCCTGGGGCGTCACTGTGTTCGTTCCAATGGTTTTTCAGGACGGCAGGTCGCCCTTGCCGCTGAAGAGAGCTACAAAAGGCTGCTCGCTCCTTCCCTGGAAACCGAGCTTCGAGGGGATTTGAAAAAACAGGCGGATGCGGAAGCCATTTCGGTATTTTCAGAAAATCTGCGGGAATTGCTGCTGGCAGCCCCGCTGGGTCAGAAACGGACCATGGCCTTGGATCCTGGGTTTCGGACCGGGGCGAAAGTGGTCTGCCTGGGTAAACAGGGAGAGTTGCTGCATTTTACCACCATTTATCCAACACTCTCCTCACAACAGCAGAAAGAAGCCGCTCAAACGGTGCTTCAGTTATGTAAGCGCTATACTATTGAGGCCATAGCCATTGGGAATGGTACCGCGGGCCGGGAGACGGAATCCTTTGTACGCGCCCTGGAGCTTCCACCTGAGGTGATTATCACCATGGTCGATGAAAGCGGCGCCTCAATTTATTCCGCATCGGAGGTCGCACGTGCAGAATTTCCCGATCAGGACATCACTGTCCGAGGCGCTGTTTCCATTGGTCGGCGATTGCAGGATCCCTTGGCGGAACTGGTCAAGCTTGACCCTAAGGTAATTGGCGTCGGCCAATATCAGCATGACGTCAATCAAAAGGCACTCAAACAAAGCCTGGAAGATGTGGTGGTCAGCTGTGTGAATAAGGTAGGGGTTGAAATCAACAGCGCCAGCAAGGAACTCCTCACCTTCGTCTCCGGGCTTGGGGAAACATTGGCAGCCAATATACTCTCCTATCGAAGTGAAAATGGTCCGTTTACCGAGAGGCGTCAACTGCTCAAAGTCCCGCGACTTGGGAAAAAGGCTTTTGAACAATGCGCCGGTTTTTTACGTATCCATGATGGTGAAAATCCCCTGGATCGTTCAGGCGTTCATCCGGAACGATATGGAATAGTCAAACAAATGGCCAAGGATTGCAGATGTAGTGTGTCGGATCTTATGCAGAACGAAGAACAGAGGCAACAGATTGAACTCAATAGATATATTGACGATGAGGTTGGCTTGCCGACCTTAAATGACATCATGCTCGAACTCGGTAAGCCGGGCCGTGATCCGAGAAAATTGTTTGAGGCATTTGCCTTTGCCAAAGGAGTTCTGAAACTGGAAGATCTGGAGCCAGGAATGCGCCTTCCCGGTATTGTGACCAATGTCACCAAATTCGGGGCCTTTGTGGATATTGGGGTGCATCAGGACGGCCTTGTCCATATTAGTCAGTTGGCCGACCGATATGTAAAAGATCCGGGGGAAGTGGTCAGGGTTCGACAACAGGTGCAGGTGCGTGTGCTGGAAGTGGATGCAAAGAGAAGACGTGTTGCTCTCTCCTTGCGCGATGTCTGAGCAGCGTCAAGGCATAATGGAATTCAGGAGCGACACGCTCTTTTTTGTTGGAGTGGGTAAACCTACATGTGTTGTTGAGCTACTCGAAAAGAAAGCAATTTTTAGCATTTGCAGCTAAGAATCCGGTTCATCAAAATCCGTATTCAGGTTTGATAGTTGTGATTTTTAGCAGTGAAGGAAATTTCAGAGGTTGATATCTTTTCGTGACAAGATTGTTGCAGGTTGGAAATACGGTCGAAAATACAGATATTGAAACGAAGAACGGGGAGCTAGATTTTGTCTAACTCCCCGTAATCATTTCGTGGTGACCCCAAGGGGACTCGAACCCCTGTTACCGGCGTGAGAGGCCGGTGTCCTAGGCCACTAGACGATGGGGCCTTGTGGTGCCAACTTATTACAGGACTGATCTTGTGTTGTCAAGTTTTAGTTCCGGCTTTGGGGAAAAATGGTTGTAGTTCCTTTATTGATAGACGAGAGGTGAAGAGGCCTCAGGTGGCAACTACGGGGTTCTGCCGAAAAGTTCGGTTTGCTCTCTTAACCAAGTGGAGATCTCAGAGGTCAGGAATTCCGGAGCGCAGCGCCATCGCCAGTTACCGGTATTGGTGCTGGGAGTATTCATCCGGCAATCACTGCCGAATCCCAGGATATCTTGAAGCGGGATGATGGAAAGCGCAGCCGTCGATGACAAGGCCAGGTGGATCAGGTCGTGGTGTATTCCTCTGGAATCATGTATGTCTCTGTTGACATAGGCCTTTATTCGGCTTCTCTCCTGATTGCCAAGCCTGTCACTGAGAAACCAGCCTAAGGTTGTATCGTTGTCATGGGTACCTGTGTAGACCACAAAGTTTGACGACTCGAAATTGTAGGGGAGAAAACTGTTATCTGGATTTCCATCAAAGGCAAATTGCAGGATTTTCATCCCGGGAAAACAAAGAGAGTCTTTAAGTTTGATCACAGCAGGAGTGATATCTCCCAGGTCCTCGGCAATGATATCGAGCTTGCCTAACCTTTTAAATATTTCCACGAAGAAAGGCTTCCCAGGTCCTTTGACCCATCGGCCCTTGATGGCTGTATCTTCTTCGGCAGGGATAGTCCAGTAGGATTCGAATCCCCGGAAATGATCGATTCGGACCACATCAAAGAGGGTGAAAACGGATGCAAAGCGTTGGGTCCACCAATCTAAAAGGGACTTTTTGATACTTTTCTCTTTGCTGTTCCAGCGGTAGAGCGGATTGCCCCAGCGTTGGCCTGTCTTACTGAAGTAGTCCGGAGGGACACCGGCAACAAAGGTCGGGGAAAAATCTGTCGGATTCAGGGTGAATATTGCCTGGTTGGCCCAGACATCGGCGCTGTCATAACCTACGTAGATGGGAAGATCGCCGAATAATCGGATACCCAAAGCACGGGCGTGGTTGTGCAGGGCTTGCCATTGACGATAAAATTCGAACTGTTCAAAACGATAGTAATTGATCGTTTCTGCCTCTTCACGTTGTATCAATGAAAGCGTTTTCGAATCACGGGAGGCGATTTCTCCGGGCCATGTGCTCCAACTGCTGTGGGAATATTTGTTTTTGAGTGTCATGTACAGGGCATAATCGTCAAGCCACTGTGTCTGTTGAACAAAAGGTTCATATTCGTTTTCCTTTTTGGGTGAGAAATTGGAAAAAGCTTCTTTGAGCAGTTTTTTCTTATAATCAATAACAGTCGCAAAGTCGGTAGTATAGATAGAAAAAATCGGATGATTGTCCAACCTTTCACGACTGACAAGACCGTTTTGATAGAGAAGATCCGGCGAAATGAGAAGGGGGGAGCCAGCAAAAGCCGAGGTGCTCATATAGGGAGAATTGTCAAAGATCGGATTGGTTGGTCCCACGGGGAGCATCTGCCAGTAGCTTTGACCGCAGTCCCGCAGGAAATCAAGAAATTGAATACTCGAAGGGCCAAGGTCACCGATACCGAAAGAAGAGGGGAGTGATGTGATGTGGACGAGAAGCCCTGCTGCCCTCTTATCTGTTAAAAAGTTTTTCATGGTATTTCACCTAAAAAATACTCATCATGATATTTCAGGATGTTACCCGCTGTCGAAAAAAAATGGATAAATACCTGTGTGGAGTTCCTTGTTTATGGCAGTATGGATGTTATAATATGTCTAGTGTCACGAAATGTCCAATAATGCAGATTGTCGGTTATTGAGAGGTGGTTGACAGGGAGTTTTTCCGGGAAGAACAGAAAAGGGAAGCGAGTTCAACTAAACAATACGGAACAAAAGACGATCATAATTTATTAGTTTGCGTTTAGGGGGAGATTAGTGTATTAATCTGTGCTTTTGAATAATTCCTGTGTGCTTGCGGTGTTAACCCGTCAGCATTTTTTTTTTGTCTTTGCGATGCTGCGGCATGACGTTGAGATAGTTACTGCTTTTAATGCCAGGGCTAAAAACGTTTGCTGTGTGAAAACAGCTGTCGTCTTACTCAGATAAAACAACAAGCAATGGAGCATCACTTCGTGCTGTCCGAATTGAAAGAAAATCTCTTAAAGGCCGGAAAAACAGAAGGTTGTATCAGTTTTAACGATCTCAATGAGTTGTTGCCCGATGAAATTAAGGATCCCGAGGCCATAGAAAAAATATTTAATTTTCTCGGGGCCCACAACATTGAAATCGTAACGGTCGAAAAATCAGGCGAAAAGAAAACCCTCTCCGGTGAGGTTTGGGAAAAAAAAGATGAGTTTCAGGTAAACGAACTGGAAGAAGACTCTGGTATCGTTTTACCGGATGACGATTCTCACGAAGCGGAAGAAACAACAACCACCTATCTTCGGGAAATGGGACGCTTTGATCTTCTGACACCCGAAGAAGAGGCAAAATACAGCAAGACTATCCGCCAGGGTTTTGAGTCGATTATCGCCGCTATACGAGAAGACGAGTCCGGAGTAGGCGAAATACGTGTACTTCGAGATCGTATTGAGCTGTGGGAGAAGCGGGATCCGACTCTGAAGCCCAAAAAACAGCAGCTCAATTTCATGCGCTATAACGTTATCAGCGCCGCCAAAAAATATCCCGACAGGCGTGAACTTTTTGAATTACAGGCAAAACTTGAGGCCTATGGCCGTTCAATCGAGGTCGCAAAGGATACAATGATCCGGGCCAACCTCAGGCTGGTGGTCTCCATTGCCAAACGGTATATGCACCAGGGGCTGACACTGGCTGATCTGATTCAAGAAGGAAACCTCGGATTGATGCGTGCTGTCTTCCGTTTCGACTATACCAAGGGGAACAAATTTTCCACCTATGCCAGCTGGTGGATCAGGCAGGCGATTACCAGGGCAATTTTGGATAAGACCCGGACTATTCGTCTGCCGGTTCACTTCCTTGAACTGAGAAGCCAGTTTTTCAAGGCTTTCTATGCCTTGTTCAAGGAGTTGGGTCGGGAACCGACACCGCTTGAGATTTCCAACACCACCAACCTGCCCATGGATAAGATCCTGTCGATCCTTGAGGCATCGAGAGAGCCCATTTCGCTTGAAACTCCTGTGGGTGACGATGATTCGACCCTTGGGGATTTTCTTGAAAATCAGGAGTCTCAGTCACCATATGATGCTGTCCAGACCAGAGAGCTGGCCGGTAGGGTCACGGAAATCCTCTCAACACTCAGCGAACGTGAAGAGAAGATTATCCGGCTTCGTTTCGGTATCGGGGAAAAGGCGGAATATACTCTTGAGGAGATTGGACGGAGGTTCAACGTCTCTCGTGAACGAATACGGCAAATCGAAAAGAAGGCGCTTAACCGGCTGCGGCATTCCAGCCGGCGTGAAAAACTCAAGTTTTTTATAGATTAAAAGTTACCAGAAAAGGGACAAAGCCGGGTGCTCAAGCCCCGGCTTTTTTATTTTATGATGAAATTCATACAACAGGCAGGACTGGGAGATGTCCTGGAAAAGGTAGAGGCAGGCAAGCGATTGAGCCCTGAAGACGGATTGCGGCTTTACCGATGTAAGGACATCCTGGCGATAGGCGCCCTGGCCGACAAGGTACGAAAACGTCGCAACGGCAATACTGCCTATTTTATTTACAACCAGCATATCAATTACTCGAATATCTGCATAAATCTTTGTAAATTCTGCGCTTTCGGTAAAGGAAAAGAGTCCGAACTTGCCTACCAGATGAGTGTGGATGAGGTCAAGAAAAAGGTCCGTGACCGCTTGGATGAACCGATAACCGAGATACATATGGTTGGCGGTCTGCATCCCGATTTACCGTTTGAGTATTATCAAGAGGCGCTTCGGGGTATCAAAGAGATTCGACCCGACGTCCATATCCAGGCCTTTACCTGCGTGGAAATTGCCCATCTGGCTGAAATTGCCGGCAAGAGCATAGCCGATACCCTGGGATTGTTGAAAGAGGCGGGGCTGGGTTCCATGCCCGGTGGCGGTGCAGAGGTTTTTAACGCACGGATTAGAAAGCTCACCTGTGAGAAAAAATTACCGGGAGAACAATGGATTGAGGTTGCTAAAACCGCCCATCGTCAAGGGCTTTATACGAATGCAACGATGCTTTACGGTCATATCGAGACCTTGGAGGAACGAGTGGAGCATCTGGTGGCACTTCGTGAAGCCCAGGACGAAACCGGTGGCTTCCTGGCCTTTATCCCACTGGCCTTTCATCCAAAAAATACCGAGATGGCCAGCCTTGCCAAGACCACAGGAATAGATGATCTGAAAAACATTGCGGTTGCCAGGCTGCTTTTGGATAACTTTCCCCATATCAAAGCGTATTGGGTCATGATAGGACCGAAACTCGCCCAGATAGCGCTGTCGTTCGGTGCCGATGATATGGATGGAACGGTAAAGGAGGAGGTCATTACCCATATGGCCGGAGCGGAGACGGAACAGACCATCGGCAGTGATACCCTGGTACGTCTGATCAAGGAGGCGGGATGCGTACCTGTGGAGCGGGATACCCTCTATAATGTCATCCGTACATACTAACCTCCAGGGCTGGAGCGGACTGGCTGGCTGCAATGAAACATACAAATTTGTCATTCCGGCACGCCGAATCCGTTGATCACAAGAGACTTTCTTGGAAAATTGTTTCCATTTAACGAGCAGTTTTAGAAGTGACAGAAGATAATGAGTGTTGAGCGAATATTTGAAAAAATACAAAACGGTGATCGTATTGACGATCAGGAATTCTTGCAGATGGAAGAAGAAGCCGATCTGTACCAGTTGGGATTTCTCGCCAATCTTATAAGAAAACGCCTTCATCCCGCGAATTTTGTAACCTATGTCATTGATAGAAATATCAACTACACCGATATCTGCATTTCGGCCTGTACGTTTTGTGCCTTCTTCAAAACTCCGGAAGACGCGGCCGGAAGGGTGCTCACTTTCCCTGAACTTGAACAGAAAATAAAAGAAACGCAGGACCTTGGCGGAACCCAGATCCTGCTGCAAGGCGGATTGCATCCCGATCTGACCCTGGAATACTATGAAGAGATGCTCCGGTTTATGAAAAAGACTGGTATTCATATCCATGGTTTCTCACCACCTGAGATTTGTCATTTCGCTGATATATCAGGTTGTTCCATTGTTGAAGTTTTAAAGAGATTGATCGATGCGGGCCTCGATTCCATACCGGGAGGTGGAGCGGAGATCCTCTCCGACAGAGTGCGAAAACTCACAGCTCCAAGAAAATGTTCGGCCGATAAGTGGCTGGAGGTTATGGAACTGGCGCATATCCAGGGTTTGAGGACGACGGCGACCATGATGTTTGGCCATATTGAAACGGCTCCCGAACGTCTGGAACATCTTCGCCGCTTGCGTGAGTTGCAGGATCGTACCGGAGGTTTCACAGCCTTCATACCCTGGCCGTTTCAACCTGACAATACCGTACTTGCACAACACAATCGAATTGAAAAGACCTCCGGCCTTAAATACCTGCGCACTCTCGCCTTGTCTCGCATCTATCTGGACAATTTTCCTAATATCCAGGCTTCCTGGGTTACCCAGGGGCCCAAAATTGCCCAGTTGGCTCTTTTCTTCGGAGCCAATGATTTCGGCAGTACTATGATTGAGGAAAATGTAGTGGCAGCAGCTGGTGTCAGCTTCAGGCTTTCTGAAAAAGAGATACAGCGACTTGTCCATGCCGCGGGATTCGAGCCGAAACAACGTCTGATGGATTATACCCTTGTCTAAGAAGGACAAAAACAATGTAATCATCCATTCGGCTCCCTGGGTACTGCCGATGACCAGCCCCTCTCTACGAAATGGCTCCGTTGCTGTAAACAACGGTTTGATTGCAGCAGTCGGGAAACAGGATGATATCAGGAAGGCTTTTGGCGACGCTGACGAGATTTCGCACACTGGTGCGTTGATGCCTGCCTTGGTCAACGCCCATATGCACCTGGAACTCTCTCATTTCGCGGGGATACGGCAACCCGGCGGCGAAGGAGTGTGCCAATGGATCGACGATCTCCTTGATGCTCGAGCTGAGTGTCGTCTCGGGGAAGTCGAAAAAAAACAATTACGAGAGAGGATACTTGCCCAGCAGCATCAGGCTGGTGTGGTCCTGATCGGTGATATCGGAAATGAACCTTTCCGTACAGATATAAAGGATAATGAGTATCCCCGAATTTATCACTTCCAGGAATTTCTCGCCCCTACTAAAGCGTCAGCCAAAGAGATAATCAAAGTAGTCGCAGATCTGCCCGATGCAGTGTCGGCCACGGCCCATGCCTGTTACTCGACTCTGCCTGAACTTATCAGCATTTTGAAAAAAAGGGCAAGGCGTCTATGCCGGGTTTTTTCTATCCATGTGGCTGAATCCGCGGAAGAAGTCCGATTCCTTCAATCCCATTCGGGACCCTTCCGCGACTTTTTGGACAGGCGTGGGGCATGGGATGATTCCTTTTCAGCAGCCATAAAAAACCCGGAAGGGGTGGTTGCGTATCTTCAGAGTCTTGGAGTACTTGATTCCAAGACCCTTTGTGTTCATTGTGTCCATATCAAGGAAACCGAGATAAAAATGCTCTTGACGTCAAGGAGCCACATCTGCCTTTGCCCAGGGAGTAATCGGTTTCTGCGGGTGGGAACGGCGCCTCTCGAGATGATGCTCGAGGGCGGAATATTACCTGCCATCGGTACCGATTCCATTGCATCAAATGAGCAACTCGACGTATGGAGGGAAATGCAAATCCTGCGGGAAGAACATCCCACCGTGGAACCTAAGATCATTCTGGCCATGGCAACCCTGGGTGGGGCAACCGCGCTTGATTGCGAAAGGTCCTTCGGTTGTTTGGCACCCGGTAGAAAGGCTGTTTTTTTACGGGTGGAACCGGAACAGAAAAGTTGTGTGGATATCGAACAGGATCTCGTTGATCTTCTGACCCGGGGCGGACGTCCTCGGAATCTGGAATGGATCGGTTATTAAAATTTATAAATGGTTTGCTGTAAAGAACGTGATGAAAACTGCAAAACAAAAAAAAATCAAGGTCGGTGTCGTCATGTATGTCAACATGGCGCCGATCTATGAGGTATGGAAAGAGACGGTTCGGGAAGAAAACTGGGAGCTGGTGGAGGCGACCCCTTCAGACCTAAATGGTATGCTTGCAACGGGAGACATAGATCTTGGTTTTGTCTCTGCGTATGAATACTGTGCCAGGCCGGAAAACTATCAGATTCTGGATGATCTTTCCATCAGCGCCAACGGACCTGTGGGCTCTGTCTTTCTTTTTTCCCGATTCCCGCTGGAAAAGCTTGGCGGAAAGACCATATTGCTGAGCAGCCAGTCGGAGACATCTGTTTGTCTGGTTAAAATTATCCTTGAAGAATTTTTTAAGATTCAACCGAATTATGTAACTGGTGAAATCTTTCATGGAAAAAATATTGAAAATGAGGCGGTTCTTGCAATTGGCGATGAAGCCCTGAGGCTGGTGGGCGATCCGCGGTTCTCCCATCAGCTTGATTTGGGAGAGCTGTGGAAGAGGTATACCGGTCTTCCCTTTGTATTTTCTCTTTGTTCGGTACGGGAAGACTTCTGTGCAAGAAATCCCGAGTCGGTTGCAAGGGTCCATAAAGAACTCCTGCGCTGCCGGGACACAGGCCGGAGGGATCTCCTGCGGATATGCGAAAAGGTCGCACCGCGGATACCGATGCCGGTGCAAAAATGTTATGATTATCTCACGGCAATAGAGTATGATCTAGCGGAAGAAAAGAGGCTGGGAGTGGAAAAATTTTTTCAATATCTGATTGACCGGGGGATGGTCAGCCCAAATGCCCTGCCTTTGAAAATTAGACACCTCTAACCCGATGTTTTATTTTCCCGAGCCTTCCGACTGAAAAGTTATGGGTTGTTGAAATGAAAAAAGGAGCCTCATCTAAGAAGATTCTCGTGGCAATTACCGGGGCTAGCGGAATGCTTTTCCTGACGCCGTTTTTAAAATTGCTGGAGAGAAACGATATGGTGGTGCACGGCATCTGTTCTGATGCCGGTCAAGATGTATTGTCCTTCGAGCAAGGGCTTACCCCTAAAAATCTTCCTGCGGTTTCCGAATGGTTTGATGTGCATGATTTTGCAGCGCCGCCTTCCTCAGGGTCCAGCGGGTATGACTCTATGGTTGTCCTTCCCTGTTCCATGGGAAGTCTTGCGGCAATAGCTTCTGGATTATCCATAAACCTTATACACCGTTCTGCCGATGTTATCTTAAAAGAGAGAAAAAGACTTATTCTGGCGGTAAGGGAGACACCGTTCAATCGGTCTCACCTGCACAATATGCTAAAGGCCCATGATGCGGGAGCTGTCATCTGTCCGCCGATGCCTGGATTCTATTTAAAGCCTCAAAGTCTTAGAGAAGCGGCCGAAATATTTTCATGGCGGCTAGCAGATCAGATTGGGATTACGGTCGAGCCGAGAAGAAGTTGGGGTGATAACGAAAGATGCTGAAGAAAATCGGAATCCTGCTTGAGATGATCAAATTCAAGCTGACCATTTTTGCCATGCCTTTTGCCTTTACGGGGGCCTTTTTGGCCGCCCGCGGTCTGCCGCAGTTCAGGATAGTTTTCTGGGTGATTGTGGCGATGGTGGGAGCAAGAACCTGCGCCATGGGGTTCAACCGAATCGTAGATTTTCGCTTTGACAGGGATAATCCGCGTACCACAGGAAGAGCGCTTCCCGCCGGTGAGGTGAAAAAAAAGGAGGCCTGGCTGATGGTGCTGTTGGCAGGCATGCTTTTTTTCATCGCCTGCTACAATCTCAACCATCTGACCTTTGTCCTGGCGCCTGTTGCACTGTCATTAACTTTGTTTTATTCGTTCACCAAAAGATTTACGTCCTTCTGCCATTTGGTACTTGGGGTGGCCCTGGCCTTCTCTCCACTCGGAGGGTGGGTAGCCGTGCTGGGAAATCTTGACCAGTATCCCTGGGTTCTGTCTCTGGGCGTCCTGTTCTGGGTTGCAGGTTTTGATACTATCTATGCCTGTCTTGATGCGGATTTTGATCGAGAGACGGGGTTGTATTCTTTACCGGCAAGGATAGGACGACGGAATGCCTTCAGGATCGCTGTATTTTTTCATGCCCTTGCCTTTATCTTTTTCACCCTGACAGGTATTGTGTTTGGACTCAATTATTTTTATTATATCGGTATTGTAATGACTGCGGGGGCCCTGTTTTATCAACACTTCATAGTTAATCCCAGAGATCTGTCCCGCATTAATGCGGCCTTTTTTTCAATGAACGGGTTTATTAGTCTGACATTATTTCTAGCTACCTGGCTGTCTTTAGCCACAACCGGCAGGTGAAAAAATGTTTTTTAAACTATTTGTATTTATTAATCTAATTTTAATTGTTGCCACTCAGGCCTTGGCTGGCACTGTGGATATGGACATCGATCCCTATAACCAATACGATACCCAGCCAGGGGTGGAGCCGGCGCAACCAAAAGTTTCAACACAAGATATTCCATTTGGCAAAATTGTTCCTGAAATTGCGAAGGTTGCGTATTCGGGCGGGGAGAAACTGACCTACGATATCTCGTGGACGGGGGGGCTCAAGATAGGTGAGTTGAGGCTGGAGATCAAAAAGGTTCCCCATGAAAAGGAAACCTTCGAGATTGTGGCCCAGGTGACCACGGACCATGGAATGCTCGACTACATTTATCCGGTCAAAGATACCCATGTCACCATTGTCAAGGGAGATGAGAGACTGCCTGTATATTATGAGATCTGGCAGAAGGAAGGACGAAGCTATACCGCCCACCGGGTCACCAGGTATGAACAAAAAAAAGGAAAGGTGATCTATAAAAAGGACGGCGATCCGACGGAGGAATTCTCGATCAAAGGTACCACCTATAATGAATTTTCTTCTTTTTTCGGCAGCAGGGTTATGCCTCTGGAAGTCAATAAACCGTTTAAGGTCCCAACCTTCGCCGATGATAAACGGAATGAGGTCGTGGTTGAGCCGATGCGCAAGACTCGCCTGGAAAATACCGTTCTTGGTCCTGTGGATACAGTTGAGGTTATGCCGATACTGAAATTCAAGGGTCTTTATGACAAACAGGGAGATACGGTTATCTGGTATACCGACGATGAGTGCAGGGTTCCCGTACGTATCAATTCGAAGATAGTTCTCGGTTCCCTGACCTCCACCCTGGTCTCATACAGCAATCCCGCCTGTGAAAAGTACAGCATGTATCAGGCGAAAACGACAAGAAATAATCTATAACACGCTTACCAGTATGGCTGGACCAGAACGTTCAGTCGCAACCTAAAACGAAAGATCAGTACTTCGGAATACCAATCCGTAGATATGCTGATGCTTTCACATAACAGCTCAAAAAGGAACGATTACTCAATGACGGACGCAATAATGGTAACGGAATGTACGGATCTCAATCTCGTGCATCGAGGAAAAGTTCGGGATATGTATATGATACCCGGTCATGAGGATAAACTGTTGATGGTAGCAACCGACAGAATATCAGCCTATGATGTGGTTATGGATTCACCGATTCCCGGTAAAGGGAAAATATTGACCAGCCTGTCTCTCTTTTGGTTCCAACTTCTGGGTGATGTGGTGCAAAATCACCTTATCAGCTCCAAGGTCGAGGAATACCCGGAAATCTGCCAAAAGTATAAGGACCAATTGCAAGGCCGGTCAATGTTGGTCCATAAGACCAGCCCTTTGCCCATTGAATGCATTGTCCGCGGATATATTTCAGGCTCTTTCTGGAGTGCTTATAAAAAATCGACCAAGGTCTGTGGAATCCAACTGCCTGCGGGAATGCTGGAGTCGGAACAATTTCCGGAACCCCTTTTTACCCCCTCAACCAAGGCTGACCTGGGGGCCCATGACGAAAACATTTCGTTTGAGAAAATGGCTGAGATTGTAGGTGACAAGCGTGCGCATGAAATTGCTGAAATCAGCGACAAGCTTTATCGTCGTGCAGCCGATTTTGCCAGAAGCAAAGGGATAATCATCGCCGATACCAAATTTGAATTAGGTCTGAAGGATGATCAGTTGATCCTTATCGACGAAGTACTGACCCCGGATTCCTCCCGTTTCTGGCCCGTTGACGAGTATACACCGGGGCAAGGGCAGCCGAGTTTCGATAAGCAATTTCTGCGCGATTATCTGTCGACGCTCGATTGGGATAAGACGCCGCCCGCACCAGAGTTACCGGCGGAGATTGTGGAAAAGACCAGAGAGCGATATGTGGAGGCTCTAAACAGGCTGAGCACCTGATTGTTACACTTGTTTCCTGACAGTCTCTAAGATGATAGATCTCTACTCTGTTGTCGTATGGACTGGGGATTGCAATCGAATGATTTACTTTCTGGCTGGACGGGTTGGAGGTCTCTTCCGGCCATCTTTCATATGTCGGATTGCCAGAACAGGATGGTGCCAGAGCATCCTTGGTCCGGCATAACGCATAACTTCTTTGATCTGGGTGCGCATCGCTGGCTTGTAGCAGTGGATCGGGCACTGACCGCAAGTCGGTTTGTCCTGCTGATAACGACAAGCGGTCAATCGATCGCGGGCATAGGAGGCAAGGGCGCTACATTCGGAACACAGCCGTTCCTTGCTGTTATGATGAGATCGGCAGTAGAGTGCGATCATGGCCTCAATGGTTTGCCTCTCTCGACTCATTCGGGATTTTCCGTGATGCATCAGTCGTGTTTCCTCAGTTTATGAACAATATCCAAGGAGACATCCTCCTGGGATTGATCGTCACATTTTATTATTATATCAGCGTATTGCCGGTATAGGGCTATACGCTCGGCAAAGAGATCAGCAAAAGACTGATCAGGTCTTTTGGCCAGCCCTCTTGTCTTATAATTATGTATCCTGTCCTGTAAAGTTTCCATACCGGCGTGCAAAAAAATGACAATCCCATCTTTTTTGAGATGGGTCATCGCACACTCGCTGTAAGCCGCACTGCCTCCCGTGGCAATCACATGGTTTATACAATCAATGGACAACAATACCTCCTCCTCGACTTTCCTTAGTGCCATATGACCGTCTTTGTTGACAATGTCCTGCAGTGATCGTCCGGTACGCAACTGGATGAGGACATCTGTATCGAGAAAATTTTTTGATGTCATCTTTGCCAGGATGATACCGACTGTACTTTTACCGGAACCCGGCATGCCTATCATGACGATATTCGATTTTTTCTTCTGCATGGTTTGATATTTACCTAAGATGGGTGGAGTGTTTACCGGATTCTTCTGGCTTCTTTGAAATTGGAGTGCCAATACCGGTTATTGAGGCTGGAGAGGCTGACGCCCCGGCTTTTTGATACATGGATAAAACTTCTGCCACCCAGGTAAATTCCCACGTGATGATTGAACAGACCGGTGGAGAAAAAAACAAGATCTCCTGGTTTCAGTTTCCTGTCGGTGACATTTAAACCGACCCTGATTTGTTGGTCGGTCGATCGAGGAAGTACAATGCCGAATCGGGACCTGAATGTCAGGTAAACAAATCCTGAACAATCAACTCCGTCTCTTCCCAGTCCACCGTATCTGTACGGCGTCCCTTGCCACTGGCGTAACTGTTGCGAAAGTGTCTTTCGAACAAGATATGTATTATTGAGATTGATACGGGGCGAAGAGTTCAGCTGGATACCTTGTCGGGTGTAGCTGGTTGTTGATGAACCACATCCCGATATCACCATCGGTAAAAGTATGAGAAAAAATACTGTTAGGTTTCCAATCCGTTCCATTTCCAAAAGCTCCTGCGATTAACAAGGTTGTTTAAGTGTAAACTATGCATAAAAAAAAAGTAAGTCGCTCCTCTTAAATTTTTCAAAAAATGCCCCAGGTTCCAGGTTCTTCCTGATAAGGGATAGTGAGAGATGACATATAAAGTTTTCAGGTTCTTCAGGATTGGGAGTACTTTCTCTTGAATTGAGACTTCTGAATTCAGGAGTCTCTGGAAATATACGCAGGAACAAAACGTAAAATAATAATTTATTTTCATATATTATAAAAACCGGAAAAGTGATTTGAAAAGGTAGCAGACCGAAGTCCTGGTTTTTGAGGGGAACCTGGAAAATATTCTATTGAAGATTCCGGCAGGAGAATAATTGCGGAGTAAAAGAGAACGGTCACCCCTGCACGAAAAAAAAATGGGAGAATGCAAGGGTGACCGGAGGAGCCAATGATAGTCATGGATTTCTGTTGTAATGGCTACCGTTGATTTCTCAAATTCCATGCCAGTAAGACAGCAGTGAATGAGGTGATATAATAATCTGGAAATATTAACAAATCTGTAGTTGGCTGTTAAAAATGCTGCCCAAGTAAACAATAAACAAATTACGTAAATGTAAAATCAATATTCATAAAATAACAAATGAGAAATATTGACACCATTAAAGGCCGTCCCGGGAGATCGTGAGCAGGCTGTTTAATGCGTATCCCCAGCCTAAAATAGTGCCAGTATCTTTATTGGTATTACATTTTTATTTTCATTGGCATGGAAATGTTTTTACTGGTATCCTTAATGTGCGTAATTGCCGGGAGGAACAGTGGCGAAAGGAGTTGGAAGAAAATGGATGGTGTATTATTTTATCATTTGCGATAGGATAAACGTATCTTTTTAAAAAAAATAATAACCTATGATTTCCATCATCCGTAGGACAGTTACGTTGGAGATCCATGCAGGAGAAAACAAAGAATGTCAATTAAAGAAGATGCACAACGAGGTATATGTACTCCCCTTTTTGAAACCTGTGCCGAAAAAGAAGGAATTTCAACGGAAAGTTTGCTTACAGGAATTCAAGACGGAAGCATTGTTATTACCAAAAATATCCACCATGATTTTGAAAAGATCATGGCAATTGGAAAGGGGACGTGTACCAAAGTTAATGCAAATATCGGATCGTCTAAAAATATTAACAGTTTGGAAGATGAGATATCGAAATTGCAAGTGGCGGTAAAGGCCGGTGCCGACACGGTTATGGATTTATCGATGGGGGGAGACCTTGATCAGGTACGCAGGGAAATATTGAAAAACTGTCCAGTACCCTTGGGGACGGTTCCCATCTACCAGGCAGTGGCCGAAACGGTGGATGCCCAAAAGATGGAAATTGTTGACGTGACTGTTGATCACATGTTCAAAGTGATTGAGAAACAGGCCATGGATGGCGTGGATTTCATGACCATCCATTGCGGTATCAATCAGGATATTCTCAAACGCCTGGAACGAGAGAAACGACTTATGGGAGTTGTCAGCAGAGGAGGATCTTTTACATTGGAATGGATGAGTTACCATAAAAAAGAGAACCCGATGTTCGAGCATTTTGACGATCTTCTGGCGATCTTGAAAGAACATGAAGTTACCTTGAGTCTCGGAGATGGAATACGTCCGGGTTGTCTGGCTGATGCCACTGATCGTAATCAGATACAGGAATTGATTACCTTGGGTGAGCTAACGGAACGAGCCTGGGATGCAGGGGTTCAGGTTATTATTGAAGGGCCTGGCCATATGCCCATGGATCAAATTACGGCGAATGTGATGCTGCAAAAGAAGATGTGTAAAAATGCACCGTTCTATGTCCTCGGCCCCTTGGTAACCGATATTGCTCCCGGTTATGATCATATTACTGGAGCCATTGGCGGCGCGATTGCAGGTGCTGCCGGAGCCGACTATCTCTGTTATGTCACACCTGCCGAGCACCTAAAACTTCCCGACAGTGCTGACGTGCATGAGGGAGTGATTGCGTCCAAGATTGCGGCGCATGCAGCGGATATAGCCAAAAAAATACCTGGTGCCATGGAGCGTGACAACAAGATGGCGATATGCAGGAACAGACTTGACTGGAAAGGGCAGATTGAACTGTCACTTGACCCTGAAAAGTCTGCCCGTTTCCGTCATGAAGGAGGTAGCGATAAGACCGATGCCTGTTCAATGTGCGGATCATATTGTGCAATTAAGGTCTTCAACAGATCGCAGGAAAATTTCTTGAAATCTCATCATGATAACGGGTGTTGTAGCAATGAGTGATTTCTTTCATAAAGTAGTCGATGCCGTCCAACAGACCAAGGTTCTCGAACAGATACGAGATGTTCAGGCTGCAAAGCTCTTTGCCAATCCCTGGTTTATGGTCCCTTTTGTGGCGCTTATCCTGTACTTGCTTTTTAAAAAGGCCCTGAAAGATATTGTAATTATAGCAATATTGGTCGGTATCTGGTGGGTTAGCGGTACCGAGTACATGCATACCTTGATTGTGGGCGGAATTGTTCAAATTGATAAAATTCTTCCTGTTTTGATTGGCGGTGCAATCGCCCTGGGGGTAATTATTTATATTCTCTTCGGGAGGTCTGATTGATCCTGAAAGTATTGTCCGAGATTTAACAAATATTTTTTACTGATAAATATGATCTTTTGTTGCTACCCCGTCTTTGGACAATATCATCTGGGATGAATGTTGTAGACTGGAACGGATAAGACAATGGAATTCAAGAATGGCATTTTCATAATTACCGAAGAAAATAACTGCCCTATCTACAATGTTGGAGAAGAGTTTGTTATTTCGGAAGTATCGTTACAATTTCCAACCGGAAAACCTACCTGTCTGATTCTTGCCCATGACATTTTCAATATTGCCACTGAAGAAGAGATAGCCTACGAAAGATTTACTCAGGGAGAGACCCAAAAAGCCAAATTCGAGTGTGGTGGCTGTGTCGGAATTATCCGTTTTGAATTTAAAAAGGAAAAAGAGTTTGCAACATTACAGATGAAGCTTCTGGCAGCGGCTGAACGTAAGGATAAAATCAAGTTGGTCGTTGATTTTGCAGGTTTGCTCAAAAGTATTGATCTGTTTAAGATGCTCAGCGATGATGACCTGATGGATCTGGCTGCATTGCTCACTCTGGAAGACTACCATTGGGGATTTCCCATTTGTCAGAAGGGGGACCCAGGGACCAGTCTGTATATTATTATTTCAGGCAGGGTTGAAGTACTCGACGATGACGGTGTGACCCTGGCAGAGATGGGAAGGGGAGAAGTCTTTGGCGAGATGAGCCTCCTGACCGGAGATAGGGTAACCGCAACAATTTTGGCCAGCGAACCGTGCAAAATTGCCAAGATGAGTCAGAAAAATTTCCGTCACATTCTTAATAGATTCCCAGCATTACAGGTCTTCTTTTATAAACTTCTTGTCAGTCGTATAACGGCTGTAAATTTGAAACGGGCCGAAGAGCTGGGCTCGGGAATGGTCGGGCAACTTGGTGATATCCCTCCGGTGGAGCTTTGTCAGATGATCAATTCAATTCAGAAAACCGGTCGACTGATTATTGACTCTAACGAAACACGTACCAGGGCCTTCCTGGTGTTCTATGAAGGAGAGGTCCTGCAGGCTGTGTATAATGAAAAAGAGGGAAAAGAAGCATTCTACAACATTCTAGCCATGGCCAGAGGACGTTTTAAATTTATCCAGGGGCTGACTGTATCCGAGAAGAAAATGGACGTTATCGGCGGCTTTATGGCTATGCTTATGGAAGGGATGAAACGAATCGACGACCAACGAGGTTGAAACCGTCCTGAATACTTTATCGTCTTAGAATTGTGACACGTCGTATCCGGATAAAAAAGAAACTCCTGGACCATCTGAGGAAATCGGACCTGGCCACAATCTTTGATACAGTGAAACAGTATGATGAATCCCCAGTGCTCAATGCTCTGTATACCGCTCTTTATCATAACGAAGAAATTATCCGCTGGCATGCCATAAGCACTTTTGGGGTGGTTGTCGATGCCATGGCCGGGAAGGATCTTGAGTCTGCCCGGATCGTTATGCGGAGATTTCTTTGGAGTCTCAACGATGAATCCGGTGGTATCGGTTGGGGAGCGCCGGAGGCCATGGCAGAGATTATGGCCAAGAACGCACAATTGTTTTCTGAGTACAACCATATGTTGCTTTCCTATATGCGTCAAGATGGGCCTGGTCCCTTTCAGGACGGCAATTTCCTGGAACTTCCTGAGTTACAAAGAGGAGTTGTCTGGGGTGTGGGCAGGCTTGCCGGATTGTATGGGGACGTGTTGAGAGGAAAAGGAGTCGTTGATGATCTCCTGCCCTATCTCCATTCCCGAGATCCGGTGGTGCGCGGAATGGCAGCTTGGGCCTTGGGTGCCTTGAAAGCGGTGGCGGCAAGACAGCTTTTGGAAAAGCTTTTAAACGACTCCTCGGTGGTCAACCTCTACATGTTGGGAAGGATCACTGAGACCACTGTAGGGGGCCTTGCCTGTCAATCTCTTACCTCCTTCTCCTGATGATTGAGGTTTTATCCTCCCATGGTTCCTGAGGGAAAAGGACCGGTTCTCTCTCCTCCCAGGATATAACCTCCGTCCATCCGGATGACGGAACCTGTCATGTAAGTGGCTTGATGAGCAAGGAAATAGACTGCTTCGGCAACCTCGTCCGGTGTGCCGGTGCGCCCAAGAAGGGTATGTTGTTGAAGGCTGTCTCTCTCTTCTTCGGTGAGTGCAGCCCAGCCCCTGGTCTCCTCTCCGTGTCTGTTGCGTATAAGTCCAAGCATTAATTCATTGACCCGAATGTTGGGTGATCCCTCCCTGGCCCATGTTTCGGTAAAAGAAGAGATAGCCCGGTTTGCTGCGCTGTATCCATCGTTGAAGATAAGTGAAGCCGGACCGCTTCTCCCTGCCAGACCGGCAATAGAGGAGATATTGACCACCGAACCAACTCCTGTCTTTGTTAACAATGGCAAGCAGGTATGAAAAAGAAGCCACTTGGCCTTTAAACTGGTTGTGAGTTCAATGTCCCACTGTTCTTTATTATGTTCATGGTCATAAGAACCGTGTACAACAGGCATTCCACCGCGTTCGACATTATTAATAAGGATATGGAGAGCCCCAAAGGAAGTGATGACTGATGCGATCATATCCTTGACCTGGTCGGCGTTTCTGAGATCGACAGGCAAGGCAAGATAGGAGGTCTTCTTGCTGTTGAATTCTTCTTTCATTTCCTCGGTAGACTCGGGCCAGTCGAAGTAAGGCAGGACCAGATTCGCTCCTTCTTTGGCAAACCTCCTGGCAATGGCCCTGCCGACGGGGCGAGAGGCACCCGGGATAATAACTGTTTTTCCCTGTAGTTGCATTTTTCTTCTCCCCTTTTGTTGTGTTTAAGGAAATGAGATGTATTGTAAAATACGTGTGACTATTTAGCAACACCCCATCTGCCCACGATCAGGCCGTTCAGCATAGGCAATGTAGAGCTGAACAGTCTGTTTGTGAACACCCGGAGTCTACGCTTACCTGGAGTACTGCTGAACAGTGGCAGATCTCGGGTTTTGAAGTTTTTTTACTCATAGCTGAATAGTTACAAAGGCGTAATTCTTCTGATGAGTAGTGCACTAAATTATAACCTTACATATTTCCGGATAGCAATGTTCAAGAGAAAATCAATTTATATATTTTCAGTACTGGCCTTTTTTTTAATTGCATCCAGTGCCTTGGGTGGAAGTCTTTCTCAGAATAATGACCTCTGTATTTCAACAAAATGGCCACATGAATCGAGCGATTTGAAGCCTGATCCGCGGTTGATATTTGGCAGATTGCCCAACGGATTCAGGTACGTTCTCATGAAAAATAACGAACCAAGAGACCGAGTCGGTATGTATCTCGATGTCCAGGCAGGCTCGTTCAATGAATCTGAAAACCAACGTGGTATTGCCCATTTTCTGGAACATATGGTCTTCGAAGGTTCGACCCATTTTAAACCAGGTGAGCTGATTGACTATTTTCAATCCCTGGGGATGAGCTTCGGTGGAGATACAAATGCCAGAACCGGTTACGACAGCACTGTATATAACATTATACTGCCAAAAGGTTCAGAAAAAGAGATTGAAAAAGGTCTTTTGGTTTTCTCCGACTATGCCCAGGGAGCCTTGTTGCTCAATGATAGAATCGATAAAGAGCGCGGTGTTATTTTGTCTGAGAAACGTACTCGGGATTCCGCTTCATACAGGACGCAGGTTGCATCCACTACATTTACAATGAAAGGAACTCTGCTTCCTAAACGTTTTCCCATCGGAGATGCCGAAATAATTAAAAAGGCAGACCATAATCTTTTGGAATCGTTTTATCGGAAATGGTATCGACCGGATGACATGGTATTGGTGATGGTCGGAGATTTCGATCCGGGAAAGGTGCAATCCCTTATCAAAAAATATTTCTCTTCCTTTGTAGGTAAGGGGCCGAGACCGGTATGCCCGGAGTTCGGGAAGCTGAATCATTCAGGTTTGGCGACTTTTTATCATTTTGAGCCGGAAACGGGATCGACAACAATTACCATTGAAACCCTTTGGAATCAAAGGGAAAAGAACGATACTCTGGCAGAGAATGTCCGGGATTTGAAAATGGATCTGGCCAGTGCCATGATTAATCATCGTCTGGAAGAAATGGCGGACAACCCCAACACACCTTTTACGGATAGCGGGTATTCGATGGGGATAACCTTCAGGCGAATAGGATACGGCGTGATTTCGGCAACTACCGCTCCTGAAAAATGGCAGGCTGCCCTCAGGGTGATAAATCATACCTTGCAGCAGGCCTTGAAGTTCGGGTTTTCTCAAGAAGAGTTCAACCGAGTTAAAAAGGAAGAAAAGTCGGGTCTCGATTCTGCAGTCCTTACCGAATCAACACGTAATTCGATGAATTTAGCCAGAACAATTGTAAATGATCTTAACAACAACAGTGTTTTTCAATCTGCGGCGCAGCAAAAGAAGATTTTTGAGCCACTTATAGACAAAATGAGTTTGTCCGAGGTCCAGCAGACTTTGGCCGATGTTTGGGCGCATAAAAATCGTCTCGTTCAAGTTACTGGAAATGCCAAGGTCACGAAGAGTAATCCTGAAACCTTGATTGCAGACGTCTATAAAGCATCCCAAAAGGAGTCTGTTACGGCAAATCCTACTCTTGGTAAAGTGGTTTTTCCTTATTTGAAACCTGCCTCAAAATCTGTCAAACCGGTCTCGGATATCACTCTGGCGAAACTGAGGGCCGAGAGGATAGTTTTTGCCGACGGAGTGGTCCTGAATCTTAAGAAGACGGATTTCAAGAAAAACGTTTTTTCAATCCGGGTTGATTTCGGTCATGGAAAACAAACCGAACCTGTGCCGGGAATTGCCATGCTGGCTCAATCGGTGATCAACGGTTCGGGAAGTGGTCGGTTAAAAGAATCCGATCTCGAACGAGTCCTTACCGGAAGCACCATCGACTTGCATTTTAGAATTCATCAGTCGTCTTTTAGTTGGGAAGGGGGCGCTGTCACCAAGGATATGAAACTGCTTTTCCAGGTACTCTACACTCTGTTGGAAGACCCTGGAATTCGAAACGATGCTTACCGGATTTCAATGGATAACCTGAAACAGATGTACAGCAACCTGGACAGAAATATTTATGGAGGGCTAACCCTGCATGTTAGAAAATTTCTGGCCGGGGGCTATTCATATGCAGGCTTGCCTCCATGGCGTGACATATCCCGGATCCCATTGGATACAGTGCGGAGTTGGCTCCTGCCTGCGATCTCCACGAGCCCTCTGGAAATTTCAGTTGTCGGTGATTTTGACCGTGATAGGCTTATAGCTCTGGTGGGAAAATATTTTGGTAATCTAACAAGAAGGACGAGTTTGTCCAAGGTCAAAAAGGTCGTGCTCTCCTTTCCTGTTGGGAGACAGACCCAGGTTGCGGTCAATTCTTCCATCAACAAGGCAATGGTGGTGGTGGCTTGGCCGACTGCCGATTTCTGGAATATCGAAAGAACAAGGCGTTTGAGCATCCTGGCGTCTATTTTTTCCGACAGATTGCGCAAAGAAGTACGCGAGAAGATGGGAGCAGCCTATTCTCCTGCTGTGTTTAACTCCTCCAGCCGGATTTTTCCGGGATACGGTGTGCTGGAAGCGATGGTAATCGTTGATCCCGCCCATATCGACCAGATAAAAAAAGTCGTCTTGCAGATCGGTGCTGACTTAGGAAAACATGGCTGCAACGTTGACGAACTGAAAAGAGCAAAGGCTCCGACTCTTACATCCATTAAAGATATGGTGCGTACGAACAACTACTGGCTCAATACCGTCCTGGCCCTCTCCCAGCGCCACCCGAACCAACTCGAATGGCCGACAACGATTGAGCATGATTACAATTCGATAACTACTCAGGATGTGAATGCGCTTGCATCAGAATATCTTATTCGAAGCCGGGCTGCGATTGCGGTGATAAAACCGGAAAAAGACCCGAAGGTCCAATAAGACCTGGCGAGGAGGACGACGCATCCAAGGCGGCTTTTAAACGGGAATATTTAAGGAGAATCAGCCAATAATCCATAGCGCCATATTCTGGGTATGCTTGATCGTCCGATTAGCAACCTCTCCCCATATCCCTCGGGCCAGACCGGCCCGTCTTCTTCCCATGACGACGGTGCCGCACCGGTGCCTGCGAGCCTGGCTGATGATGCTGCTGCTACTGTCGATTTTCGTAGCCTCGGGAAGAACAGTGATGCGATGCTTAGGAATGCCGGCTTCGTATAAAAGCTGGACCGGCCCATCATAGATAGGATTATCCCCCATCAGATAGGTTTTACACCATTCTTCATCCCATCTGGGATACAGTTGATCACGTTCGTATTCCACTTTGCTTTGGAAATATCTCCGGCAGTGATAGAGGAAGATTTGGATATCTTCCCTGCCAGACAAAATATGAGCCAGATGGTCAGCAGCCATAAGGGAGTGACATGATCCGTCAACCGAGAGGAGGATATCCTTCTTCTCAACTACACCATCTATGATCCAGAGCGGTATTTGGTGGCATTTTCTAAAGAGATCAATGGCAACAGATCCCATGAGCATTTCACCAACAAACCCGATACCTTTTCTTGCAGTAAGGATGGAATCCACCAGCAATCGTTCACCTTCGGCCTGGATTGCGTTCGATATACCACTGGCGGCAATCACGGAAGAGGTTACTCGATCTTGCAAAATTCCAAGTTTGAACAACCGCTGCTTCGCATGATTGAGGCAGCTGTTTGCCATCTCATACCGGTGGTGGTCATGGTCAATTTCAGGAAAAAGGGAATTGTGATTGTCCAGTGGGTCGGGCAGCGCACCCTGGCCTTGGCTGACGCAGTTTAACAGATGAAACGTGATCTCTTCCCTTGCTACGAAGAGTCTTGCAATATAGGAAAGCGATTGATCGCTTGAGGTAGAGTCATCAACGGTAATAAGAATCTTTTTATTCATTGCTGCCCATATGATTGTCGTTATACGATGTTACCCTTATGTACTGTCAGCCCCTTAGGCTCGGAGCTCCATTATTTCCAACCTTTCCAGAAAAAATATTTTTTACAGTGTAATACCCTGAAAAACAAGCGGAGATTTTCCAAGAATTCCATATCGACGACTCTATTTGAATCGATAGATTTTTCCTGACGGTTTAATCCTTGAAAAATCAAAGGGAACCGTTCGGAAACTCTCTCCGAATCAGAATCATTGACGGGAAATTAAAAAAGGATTGCATTGTGCTTGACTGTGATGTACTGATAAAGTATCTAAAGATTGTATACAAAATTTACGTGCAGTGAATTTACATTGGTGTGCCAACTGAAAACAATACAAAAAATATAAAAATATCGGTATGATAAAAATTTTATGCGTTATTAAATAACCTCAAAAACAGAGGGTGGCCCTATGTTAAATAAGATGATTTCAAATATTCTCCCCTACATGCCCAAGAAACTCGTCTGGCAGTTTTCCAAGGAATACATTGCCGGCGAAACCATTGATGATGCGATAGCCGCTGCACAGCAACTTAATAGTGAAGGTATTGAAACAACCATTGACGTCCTTGGTGAATTCATAAAGACGTTGGAAGAGGCAGAGGCCAATAAACATGAGTATCTGAATGTGATTGAAGCCTCAGTGAAAAGCGGAGTTCAAGGTGGGTTTTCACTCAAACCAACCAGTTTTGGTCTCTTGATTGACAGTGATGTGTGCTATCGGCATATCAGGGAAATCGTTGTGAAGGCCGCCGGCTATGATAATTTCGTCAGAATTGATATGGAAGACTCGCCGTGCACTGACATGGAAATCTCACTGTATCGTAAGCTCCAGGAGGAGTTCCCGAATAATGTGGGCCTGGTCGTTCAGGCCTACCTTAAGCGGACGTTGGGCGATCTCAAAAAACTCAAAGAGATAAACAGCAAGGTTCCACTCAATTTCCGTCTTTGCAAAGGAATATATGTTGAGCCGGCCGAGATAGCTTATAAGGACTATAATGAGGTCAATGAGCAGTATCTTCGTGATTTGGAGTACATGTTTACGAACAAGATGTACGCCGGTATCGCTACCCACGATAAGCGTTTAATCGAACCAATCTTAAAACTCATTGAACAGTACAATGTACCCAGGGATATGTACGAGTTTCAGATGCTCTTCGGTGTAACCCCTGGCCTACGAAAGATGCTCAAGGACCAGGGACATCTAATCCGGGTCTATGTCCCCTTTGGGCAGCAATGGTTCGGCTACTCCACCCGTCGCCTTAAAGAAAACCCGAAGATGGCCAGTACCATTATTAAGGCGATCTTCGTTAAGGGATAAAACCCAAGAGAAAAAGAGCCGGACGAGCTACATCTGAGGGTATGTTTGAAGACAGGATCAGCCCAAGCTGGTTTCGCTGTCCTCTGTAACAATACGGCTGTAAATATGTACACAAGGAGCTTCTATGTTTATCTGTAACAGCCAGAACCAGTTGCTTGAAATCCTGGCAGATAATTTAAAGAATCCTCACCCCGAGCTGATGAAATCCGACGAGATAGCAAAACGGCTCAACATAACATTGGAAGAAACAAAAAAGATATTGAGGAGTATGCATGGTATGGGCACTGTGGAAAGCGATATGGAGGGTGATTACTGCCTTATTACTTTGTGTGGACTACAGTGGTTGGATGCAAGATCCTCGTCAATGTCTGCTGGTACTGTGTAAAGATTTGATAATTTCTTAAAAACCTTTACTTTGAGGATTGCTAAGAAAAAAAAGGCTCATCCGGATTGATCGTACTTTTAATAGGCTGAAATTAATGAGATGGTGAAATTCATCGCTTCCAGACACTGCTCTCCCGCCTTATCGCCTGTACACCACGGCTGACAGACAGTTCGTCCTTGGCCTGCTGTAAGTTGCGGACGTCCTGTCCGCAACCCGCAAACGCTGCGGGCCTCCGCGATGCGTCCTCTAGCAATAAATTTCGCCTCCCGCGGTATAGAAGGGTATGCTCAATTGGGAAGAACCGAAAAAATGCTCCATATGCAAGGCATGCAAATTTGTTAGTGTTTCTGAATATTAAGGGTATATCGTAACGAGTAAAAATTTGCAGCAACAAAGTAGGTGAGCGGGCATAGTGAGACTCTGGATGGAGGTTTTTTCGAAGCCATCAAGATTTGAGGGACCACCCGTTTGGGGTTGGTGCTACTTGAAAGACCTCCGGCCCACAAAGGTATCAGGTATCGGATTGAAATAGCCTGCCTGGGAGAGTTGGGAAAGGCCATACTTTTGTGTATGCCTTTCCCAAAAGTGATGCGGGCTAGGGATTATCGTATTCCTGGAGGCTCCAGGTTTTTTGATCCCTTTGCTCTTTTTTACTCTTCTTTCATAAAGGGGTATTCGAAACTGGTCGCTGGTACAAAGGTCTCTTTGATGGTTCTGGGTGAGACCCAACGCAGAAGATTGGTGTAAAATCCTGCTTTATCATTAGTGCCTGACGCCCGGCCACCTCCGAAGGGTTGTTGACCGACGACAGCACCCGTTGGTTTGTCATTAATATAGAAGTTGCCTGCACTGTGCTCCAGTTTTGTCAAGGCAGTACTGATCGCACCACGTTCCCTGGCAAAGATTGAACCTGTCAGTGCATACATCGAAGACTCATCACAGAGTTCCAATATCTGCTCGAATTTCTCATCTTCATATACATAGACGGTGAGGACCGGGCCGAAGATTTCTTCTACCATGGTCCGAAAGAGAGGGTCTTCTGCCAAAATTACGGTTGGTTCGATAAAATAGCCGACACTGTCGTCGCATCTGCCACCGATAATAACTTCGGCTCCCGGATTCTCCTTGGCATAGGCGATGTAGGAGCTGATGGAATCGAAAGCTGCTCGGTCGATGACCGCATTGACGAAGTTTCGAAAATCCGTGGGCGGACCCATCTTGATCTTGCCGATTTCGTTGTCAAGACCTTTTTTCACAGCCGGCCACAGGCTTTTTGGAATATATGCGCGGCTGGCGGCAGAACATTTCTGACCCTGATATTCGAAGGTGCCGCGCACCATAGCAGTAACCAGATGATCGATATCGGCACTGGCATGGGCGAAAATGAAGTCCTTGCCGCCAGTTTCACCGACGATCCGAGGATAGGATTTGTACCTGGCGATATTTTCCCCGACTGTTCTCCACATCTTTTGAAATACGGCGGTGGAACCAGTGAAGTGAATTCCGGACAGATTGGGATCGGCCAGGCAGATATCGCCAACGCTGGCGCCGGTCCCTGGTACGAAGTTGATTACTCCTGGTGGCAGGCCAGCCTCTTCGAGGATCTTCATGAAGAGGTAGGGGGTGTAAACACAACTACTGGCAGGTTTCCAAACCACAGTGTTGCCCATGATAGCAGGTGAGGACGGCAGGTTGCCCGCGATGGCAGTGAAGTTGAATGGAGTAACGGCAAAAACGAATCCTTCAAGTGGTCGATGCTGGAGATAATTCCATATGCCCTTAGAGGATACCGGTTGTTCCTGGTAGATTTTCTGGGCAAAGTATACATTAAAACGGAGAAAATCGATAAGCTCGCAGGCTGCGTCGATCTCAGCCTGGAAGGCGTTTTTTCCAGCGGATAGCATGGATCCTGCGTTGATTTGAAAACGATATTTGCCGGAAAGCAAATCAGCAGCCTTAAGAAAAACCGCGCAACGTTCTTCCCATCTAAACGCTTGCCATTCTTTCTGAGCCGCAATGGCGGTATCAATTGCCAAGCGAACTTCAGATGGACCGGCTTTGTGGTAGGTGGCCAGAACATGCCCATGGGAGTGGGGCATGACGACCTTTCCGAGAGTATTTGTTCGTATTTCCTGGCCGCCGATGATGAGTGGAATTTCAATCTGCTTAGCGGCCATCTCAGCCAGGGCTGCCTTGAGTTGTTTCTTCTCCGGTGAATCTGGGGCGTAGTCGTAAATAGGTTCGTTGACCGGCTGGGGAATTTGTATGACGGCGTTGTTCATCAGGTGCATGACCTTTTCCTCCTGATTATTGTGATAGAATGGTGTGATACGTTGTTCTGTATTGCACGCAATGATTGTATGCAATAATTGTACGCCGAATTGTACCTGCTGTCAATCTTTTTTAAGCCTAACCCTAAAAAGGCTCTTGGTAAGGATATCCAGCCATATGCAGTTTTAAACTGGACATGTACACTTATATGGTATACTATCTGTCGACATATGTGGTATTTTGTGTCTGTAAAACAGCCTTGGTCTGATCCTGGCTGGCGGTCGATCAGGCTGAAAAATTGAGACAGGTACCTTGGAAGAACGACCTGAAAAGATTAATCATGGAAGTATTTGTTTCCAACAGAAAGGAACGCTGACCTCATTAATAGTATAGAGCTCAATATGGGAAAAAAAACTAAGACATCAAGTGATACTGTCTATCTTAAACTCAAAAACGCCATCAGAAAACGCTACATCAAGCAGGGGAGCCAACTGGTGGAAGGGGTGCTGGCGGCCAAGTTGGGTGTCAGTAGAACACCGGTACGAAGCTGCATAAAGCAGCTGGAAGCTGAGGGCCTTGTGTACACCATTCCCAATCGAGGGGCTTTTGTCGTCACCCCTTCACTTGAAGAAATAGAAGAAACCTTTTTTGTCCGAAGTCAGCTAGAGCAGGCGGCTGCAAGACTTGCAGCTCAGAGGATCACCCCGAGTCAAATAAAACAACTCAATAAGCTGGTTGAAAAAGAAAATGAGGTTTTTGATCAGCAGGACCTTGAGGCTTACGACGACGTCAATGATTCATTGCATAGCGAGATAGCGAGATTCTCAGGAAACAAGGTCCTTGCTTCCTACGTTAAGGAGCTTTTCGACAGAACCCGTATCTACCTGGTTCTGTTTGACCCTTTTTTGAAACTGACCATGAGTCCATCTCTGGAAGCTCATCGGAATATCATCAAAGCCTTGGCAGACCATGATTCGCAAAGAGCAAGCGAAATGATGGAGAATCATATAAAGGGCAGCGTTGCAGACCTCAAGGCCGCCAACGTTATGCCTGATGACTATCTCTCCATCTGAGGGAAAAATCGTATTCTAACGTTTTCTTGATTATCCCCCAGTATACCACTGCCAGTCCATTTCCTGCGGGTAACATACAGAATCGACTCAGGATACGGTTGCTGCATTCAGGCTGTGGACGGCAATGGGCTCCTCTCCAGATATTTGCAAAACCTTTCTTAACGCTTGATATACTATCGAGATTTAATTAATCTGATTTTATATAAAAATGTCCTTGCCGGTGGTATACTCATATGGTATACAACTAATGTATGAGTTAGTCGCCTCGCCTCATCTAAGGCGATTGAATCGAATGGAGAGCGTCATGAATTCGCATTCCATTGTCTTCATCCGAAATGACGAAACATCGCTCTTCCATGATAAAATTTGCAGCCGATAAGAAGTCCCTGTAATATCGGCACTTCTTTCTGCCTGCATAATAGACATGTTATTGGAGGATAAAATGTTGAAATCGAAAGTTATGGTTTTGTCGATGTTGGCAACGTTAATTGTTGCCGGTCCGGTTTTTGGAAAGGAATCTCTGAAAGTTGGAGTACAGGCCCCGATTACCGGTTCCTACGCAAATGAAGGGCAGGGAATAGACCAGTCTGTTCGTCTGTTGGCCGAGCAGATCAATGCAAAAGGCGGTGTCATGGGCAGACAGATTGAAGTGGTCACCTGTGATGACGAAGGGACCGCCATGAAGGCTGCAATTTGTGCCAAGGACCTGGTTAATAAAGGTGTTTCCATGGTCATTGGTTCGTACACATCCACCTGTGCCGAGGCTGCTGAAGCCACCTATGCGCGGGCTGGAGTTCTGCAGACAAGCGACGGAACCAGTGATTCCTTGACCAAACACGGATACTGGACATTCTTCAGGAACTCATTTCCCAATAGTGCAGAGGCGACTTTTACAGCCAAGTACATGATTGAGGTAAAAAAATACAAAAAAATCGCTATACTTTCTGACTTTTCCAGCTATGCGGATGGATTGGCAACGGCCGTGGTTGATTCCGTCAAGGCACTCGGTGGCAATATAGTTGCCAGGGAAAAGGTTCAGGCTGGGGCCCAGAACTTCACCCCTGTTCTCACGCAATTGAAATCAAAGAATCCGGATGTCATCTACTTCGCAGGATATTATTCAGACGGTGGCATGATTCGCGCCCAGCAGGTAGGTCTTGGAATCAAGGCTGATTTCATTGGTGGAGATGCCAACGACAATGTTGACTTTGTTAAACTTGCAGGAGATTCCGCTCAAGGTGCATATATAATCAATGTACCTACTCCCGAGCTTCTTCCCTATGATCTTGCCAAAGATTTTCTGAAGGCATACAAGGCAAAATACAATGCAATGCCTCCCTCCATATGGACCCTTCTTAATGTCGACGGCATGAGAGCCTTCATCCACGCCATGGAGGCTAATAAAAGCTTCGATACAAAAAAAGCTGCAGAATACCTGCACAAACTCAAGGACTATCAGGGGATTACCGGTCCGATCTCCTTTGCTCCCGATGGAAACAGGGTTGGCAGCGGTTATATGGCCTACGAAATTCAGAAAGACGGCAGCTATAAGATAATGTTTAAATAGCAGTCAACCTGGAGAGAGAGGTTCAGAGTCTTCAATGGATCTGATCCTCTCTCGTCTCCTTTGCCGAGTCATAATCCTATGGATACTTTTTTACAGCAGCTTGTCAACGGACTTACCATTGGATCCATGTTTGCCCTGATAGCCCTCGGTTATACCATGGTCTATGGGGTCATGAAGCTTATAAATTTTGCCCATGGTGATCTCGTAGCCGGCTCAGCCTTTGTCGGCCTGTTTGCCTTCTCCCAACTCCTGGGCGGTAAAACTTCGGTTTTTGTCGTTGTTGGGGTCTTTCTCATCACAATTGTGATCATTTCGCTGTTAGGCTTAGTCCTGGAACGACTGGCCTACCGTCCCCTTCGTACAGCACCACGGCTTTCGGCTGTGGTATCGGCACTGGGAGCCAGCATGGTTATTCAGAACGGTATAATGCTGCTCTGGGGACCTCAGATGCATATCTTCCCCGAACTGATTCCCTCGGTCATCTGGAATGTTGGCGGGATCGTGATCAGTTTGATGCAAGTTCTTATTATGGTTCTGTCGACAGTACTGATGGCAGGACTCTATTTCTTTATAGAAAAGACAAAGGTAGGAACTGCCATACGAGCAAGTGCCATAGACCAGGATGCAGCACGTTTGATGGGGATCAATGTTGATACCATCATCGCAACCATCTTTCTTATCGGTTCAGCACTTGGAGCAGTAGGCGGAGTTTTTATAGGTCTCTACTATCGCGGCATAACATTTAATATGGGTTGGCAGTATGGCCTGTATGCCTTTGTGGCTGCAATCATTGGTGGAATAGGCAATATTCCGGGAGCGATGCTTGGCGGAATCCTGTTGGGATTGTTTAATGCCTTCATTGCAGGATATGTCTCCAGCACCTGGGCCAATGCCTTTACCTTTATATTGTTGATCGTAATTTTGATTGTTCGTCCAACTGGAATCCTTGGTGAAAGGGTAGCGGAGAAAGTATGATGAAAAAGCTGCAACAAATCGGGTATCCGCTTTTTTTTATCGTGATGGCCTTACTGCCGGCTGTTCTCAACTCACGTTGGCTCGCTGTCGCAACAACCTTTGTAATCTTTACAATTGTAGCCTTGAGTCAGGATGTTGTGCTCGGGAAAGCCGGGATGTTCAATATGGGACAGGCCATGTTTTTTGGCCTGGGGGCTTACACCAGTGCTATACTCAATGCACATTTCGGCTGGCCTTTACTTGCCACACTGCCACTGGCGATTCTGATTCCTGCAATTTTTGGAATCTTGCTTGCCGGACCGATAATCCACCTCCGCGGGGATTATCTCTTGGTTGCAACAATCGGGTTCAATATTGTCTTTGTTCAGGCCTTGCAGAATAATCTCGGTGGACTTACGGGTGGACCTAATGGAATTTTTGGTCTGCAAATGCTGTCGATACCAGGTATGGGATCATTCCAGGACTTCACCCCGTATTACTCAGCATTGATTGTGCTTCTTTTTACACTGTTTATTCTTAGAAACCTCGATAACAGCAAAGCGGGACGTGCTCTGCAGTATCTGCGAGAAGACGACCTTGCGGCAGGAAGTATCGGTATCAATACCAGAATATACAAAATTTATTCCTTTGCTCTTGGTGCAGGGATTGCCGGTATGGCTGGCACGATATACGCCAACCAATATTCTGCTGTGAGCCCAGAGGCCTTCGATTTTATCCAGTCGGTGCTTTTTTTCACCATTGTGATCGTCGGCGGTTCTTCGGTTCCAGGCATCATTATTGGGGTATTCGTTATGTTTGTACTTCCTGAAATATTTCGTGATTTTTCAACCTGGAGATATTTCATTTTCGGCTTTGCCATGATTTTTACCATGATTCTGCGTCCGCGCGGGATATGGCCTGCAAAATTTGGTCGAATTCCCAAAGCTTTTATCAAGAAAGGGTGAGAGTATGGATGGTAAGGTTCTCATTTTGAAAAACGTTACAAAGCGTTTTGGTGGCCTTGTTGCCGTTGACAACCTGAGCCTTCATGTCAAAGAAGGACAGATTTATGGACTCATCGGACCTAACGGTGCGGGAAAGACAACGGCGTTTAATTGTATTACGGGGATACATGCCTGTGAAGAGGGATCCATTACCTGGGGGGGAGAAGAGATTCGTAGCCTGCCACCCCACAAGATTGTTCAACGGGGTATCGTTCGAACCTTTCAGACAATCCGCCTTTTCAGTCAGATGAGTGTGGCCGAAAACGTTATGAGCGGCAGGCATATAAAAAGTAATCAAAACTTGTGGCATGGGATTTTTCACACACCTGCCTCAAGAAAGGACGAGAACGACAATTGGAAAGCTGTTTTCGATCTTCTTGATTTTTTTGATCTGGAAAAGTATGCGGTTCATACGGTGGGGGCTCTTGCCTATGGAATTCAACGACGGGTGGAAATGGCGCGGGCAATGGCTATCGATCCCTCCCTGTTGATTCTTGATGAACCGGCAGCCGGGCTGAATGATAAGGAAACCCTGGCACTTGTCGAGACAATCTATCGTATCCGTGAAAAGGGAGTAACCGTTTTACTCATTGAACATGACATGGATCTGGTGATGGAAGTAACGGAATATCTGACAGTCATTAATTTCGGCGGCAAGATCGCCGAGGGAACGCCTGATGAAATCCAAAAAAATCCTGCTGTAATAGAGGCATATTTGGGGAGTGAAGATGATGACTTCTGATGAAACACTTGTAAAGATCTCGGATCTCGAAATTTCCTATGGAAGTATTGCAGCGATAAAAGGGATTTCACTGGATGTTCAACGAGGAGAAATCGTTACTATTCTCGGATCTAACGGCGCCGGAAAGACTACGATTATGCGGGGGATCAGTCGCCTGATTAAAATTAAGAATGGTTCTATCCGATTTAAGGATCATGAACTCACTCGATTGCCGGCCCATAAGGTTGTGTCCTTGGGCATCAGCCAATCTCCCGAGGGGCGGAAGGTCTTCAACATCCTTAGCGTAGAAGAAAATCTCTTGCTTGGTGCCTACACCAGAAAAAAAGTGGATACCGAGATCCTGACTTGGGTGTACGATCTTTTCCCCCGGCTCAATGAAAGGCGAGCCCAATTGGCTGGTACGCTTTCAGGAGGAGAGCAGCAGATGCTGGCCATAGGCAGGGCGCTTATGAGCAAGCCTGAATTGCTGTTGCTGGATGAACCAAGTCTTGGAATTGCACCTATTCTGGTCAAAGCCATCTTCAGCCAGATCAGAAAAATAGCTGAAAGTGGAGTGACCGTGCTCCTGGTGGAACAGAATGCCAGAGCAGCCTTGAAGCTTGCCAATCGCGGTTATGTCCTTGAAGTCGGGAAAATCGCCTTTTCCGGAACCTCGGATGAATTATTAAATTCACCAAGGATTCAAGAAGCTTATCTCGGCAAAAAGAAAAAATAACAATCCGTATTTACATATTCTCTTCAGTGTTCAACCTCATGGCCTGATGGACACGTCACCTAAAATATCCATCCGCACAGATGCTTTGGTGCGCGCACCGATCATTGCCAAAAAGGCAACCTATGAGTTCCGAATGGAATACGATTACTACTTACCAGCATGGCTGGACCAGAATAGCCGGCCACTACAAACCATGAAAGCTCATCGCTTCGGTATGGCATGGTCGCAGCTCCCTTGAGACTTTCATTGAGACGAGGACACGTTATGGCAAAGAAGAAGTTAAAGGAGCACCTGATCAACCGGGAGTGGTGCAAGGGGTGTGGGATCTG
>CAWGGS010000052.1:0-125087 GCA_963822095.1 uncultured delta proteobacterium | reverse complement strand
GGCCTCAAGTCTGATAGCCTTGTAGGCCGCAAGTCCTTTGTGGTAATAAATGGTGACAGCGGCAACCGATATTATCAGCATGGTATTCACTCCGCCCGACCAGGGGGAGAGCTCATTCCATATGTCACTACGCCCGTTGTATACGAGAAGAACCCGGATGATATGTCCGACCCCGCGCGACAGGGAGAAAGCCGTCATGGCAATACAAAAATAAAAAAGAAACCCCCAGATGAAATTGTTGGGCTGCAGTCGAACCAGGGCACGGGCATACCCAAGGGCCATGAAAGAAAGGAGGATGGCCACCGCCGATCCGACAAACTCGACGGTAATCGCTGGAAGAAGAGGCAAGCCAATCATTGCTTGTCCTCCTCACATGCTTCCCGATAAAAGGTGCGAAGGCTGATCACCAGAGCCAACAGGGCGGGGACGTTGAGAAAGTGATCCATCCTGGTAAAATAGTAGACCGATTTGGCGAGTGTGATCGGCGGTGCAATCTGCTCATACAAGCTGTTTTTATCAATGATATCTTTAGCGGGTACGAATTTGGAAAATTCGTGCCCGCTAAAGGCCATCAGGTTCCATAAAAAGAGCAATATGCAAAATATTTGCAAGTATTTCCATCCTTTACTTGCAATAGCCGGAGTCCTGCGGGTATGCCAATACAGATACGCCAAGGCCCCCATAAAGAGGATATGGGCCATCTGATGAACATAAATTCCCTCAGGTGGAGGATGCGATTGCAACGCCCAGGCATTTTGTCCCCCACCTAAAAGAAACAAAAGGGTTAACACCACAATTTGAATTTTATCTCTCCGTTTCATATGTTCCTCATCTGGTTAAAAAGGATAGCATCTTTTATGCCTATTTCTGTTCCAGTTTAAATCTGCCTTAATTATCAAGTGTAATCAGCATGATATGACATTAGTACAGGGATAACTAAATTTTTTTCACTCTTGTCTCTCCATGGCCTCTGCGCAGAAAGCAACATCTTTGTTGCACCAATACCGAAGGCAGGAGGAAAGGATACGCATTACCATGGGGCAACAGGTGTCATATCCTGTAAAAACTCGTTCTCCAGGAAACAAATAGATGCAACAAACGTGAGGCACGTTATATTATTTCTTTTTATTCTAGCACGTTGAACTTCTTCTACCTCGGAAAGAAAGAGATATGCGCAACTATAATGTTGCTTTTCGAGTATCAACAAAGGTCAAAAAGAGCTTGCATCTCAAAATGAATGTACTAATAAGAGATTAGTCGGATTTTGTAGTGTTTTATACGGTACGGAAAATTTTTCGAAAGAAGAGAAAGGCAATGACCAGGAATATTCAAATCTCCCCCTGCCACCCGACGCAAAAGGGACTCGGACAACTGGAGAGACGGAAAAGCACCTCTGATCGACGAAAAATCGAAGACCGGCGCTCCCTGGAGGAAAGACGTATTGACAGCAGGTTATCGTCGGTGAAACAAAAAAAGACCATTAAGATCTGGTTTCGAACCATGACCAACGCCCGCCTGGGAGTTGACCGACGCAAAAAGGAAGATCGGCGAAAAAGTGGGGACCGGCGACAGCAACCGCTGTTACGTTCCATTCTGACAAGGGAGGAAATCAACGATCTTCTTTCATAAGATCCTTTGAACAATAGCCTTTTCCACCATTTTCCGCTTTATGTAGCACTTCCATTTCCTCGACCAATCTCGACCTGTAACTACCTTGGCAGTCATTTTTCTTGATTTGTTACAACAGGCAGATCAGATCCGGCCATACTGGTTAGGGCACATCTTCCCTCTCACTGGAAATATACATATCCTTAACCCCCATATATTTGAGGGCCATCTTCCGATTGCCCTCAATCTCTTCTTCTGTCAGCTCTCTTATCACCTTTGCCGGATTGCCGAGGATCAGGACTCCTTCGGCAAACACCTTGTTGCGGGTAACCAGGCTGCCGGCAGCTACAATTGAATTTTTTCCGATCACCGCACCATTCATGATGGTCGAACTCATGCCGACCAGGACATTATTTGCGATCTCACAGGCATGGATGACCACATTGTGACCGATGGTTACGTTGTCACCGATAATCACCGGCTTGTCAGTGGCCACATGGAGCGTACAATTGTCTTGAATATTTGTTCTCTCGCCAACAGTAATACTGTTGATATCGGCCCGTAAAACTGAATTAAAAAAGACTGAGGATTCGTTGCCGATCACAACTGCGCCGATCAGGTGCACCCCTTCGGCAATAAAAACGTTTTCACCAAGTTCCGGATGTTTTTTGTCATATGTTATCATTACGTTCTGTCCTCTTCACTTTCTCTCACCTCACAGTGTTTACCAGAAGGGCAATCCCAGCCATTATATCAATCGATGTCCAGAACTCCTATATATCTGAGGTTTCGATACCTTTCCGCATAATCAAGGCCATATCCGCAAACAAATTCATCGGGAATTTCCCGGCCACAAAAATCTATAGGCACCTCGACCTTCCGTCTGGAAGGTTTACTAAGAAGTGTACAGATCTTGAGCGAGCGGGGTTTTCTCTGCTGGAGGAGCCAGATCACCTTTTTGAAGGTCAGACCAGTATCGACGATATCTTCAACCAGAAGAATATTCTTGCCTGAAACGGACTCGCCGATATCCAACTTCACTTTAACATCTCCGGAACTGACCGTACTATTGCTATAGCTGGAAACAGCCAGGAATTCCACTGTCAACGGATATTCAATGGCTCTGACCAGGTCGGCCATAAATATGAAAGATCCCTTCAGGAGCCCGACTACCAATAGCTCACCACCCACTTTCCGATAATGTCCGGTAATATCCCTGCCGAGTTTTGCCACAATTGCCTGAATGTCCTGTTCGGGAATCAAAATTTTTTCTACCCCAGTATCTGGCATACATCCCCCATTCTTCTCTTCAAAATTTCGCATTGATGTGTCCCTCTTGGCAAAGTATCGACGTGATATTCTGCCAAGAGGACACTATCACCAAAACCCCAAAAACCGTTATCATCCCATTTCATACAAGTATTCTTATATAAATCATGAGAAAACTGCCATGGCAAGACGCTTCAGGATGTTTTGAGAAATTTTTGTTCAAACAAGAGGTGGGCAATCTCGTCAGCCTGGCTTGCGGCAATCTCCTTTATTTTCAATCCTATTCACAGGCAAGCTGAACGCCTGAGCCACAGGTCTCGCTTTCAAATGATGGCCAGGGGACTTCTCGTTGCCCACTGAACAGCGCGGCAATCATCTCGGGGTCCAATTACATTCAACAGAAATTTGTCCAAAACAACTGTGCTGCCTCTCCTGAAAAGAGCAAATCATTTGCAGGAAGAATTTTCCTTGACATGTACGTTTGGTCGTTTTACCATATGTGCAAGTCTTGAAAAGATTTTTACATGAAAAGGCGATTACAAGCCCTCTGTATCTTGAATTTCATGCCGTGCATTGAGGAGGTGATCGAGGCGAAGATTCAGACCTGTCTCGGGTTTATGGAGTAGATTTTTGCACAGGTATGGGAACTTGGGGAGAGGCATTGCGATATATTATTTGGCTATTTTGTCAAATGTTTAAATGACACTGCCTCATGAAATCGGAAGTTGAAATGGAACCGATACAACCTTCCGACTGTGATTGAGCAAGTCCGACAATCGGCCAGGTGTCTGAAACAAAAAATGGAGGAACGTATAATGGAAAATCTAGAAGAATTATTTGAGGTAGGATTGAAATTTCACGGGCACAAATGCCCGGCGATGCCCATGGGACTCAAAGCGGGTCTGGCAGCCATGAAGGCCCTCGGTGTAGAACGGGCGCAAGACAAGGAACTCTCCGTCCTCTCAGAGACGGGGAAAGGACACGCAGCAGGATGCTTTCTGGATGGGGTTATGACGGCTACGGGTTGCACGTATGGTAAATCAAACATTGAAAAACTTTATTATAACAAACTGGCCTTTACCTTGATCGATAATACTACCGGGCGGGCCGTCAGGGTGGCGGTCAAACCTGAATTCTTCGAAAAGGCTCTCAACTCTCCTTTTGTTCAACAGCGCAAAGCCGGCGTACCTCCTCAAGATATAGATCCTGCGATTACAGATCCTCAGGTCGATAAGATAAAGGGAATGGATGAAGCAATGTTTCTTAGCATCGGCGATGTGACCCAAAGGCAGGTCAAGAAGGCGAAAGGGGTGTTTGAAGCCAAACGCTGTGAGGTTTGTGGAGAACTCACTTTTGTCAATAAGCTCCAGATGAGTCTGGACGGAAAAATCGTGTGTATGGGATGCTCGGGATACAATGAATAGGTAATCCCCCTCATCGAGACGGATTTATAACGTCCTGGCGGGCTCTCGGCCGTCAGGACAAGGAGATGCTATGCTGACCGCGATTGTCACCTTCATTATACTGGCGTTGTCGCTTATTTTTGCAATGCTCGGACTAGGTGGCGCCATGTTGTATATTCCAGTTTTTCACTGGTTTTCCTATGACTTCAAGTCTGTTGCAATTCCGACCGGACTTTTGTTGAACGGCCTGACAGCCTTATCCGCGGCGATCTATTACCTGAAGTCGAAGATGGTCGACATCAAAGGGTCCATTCCCCTTATCATCACCTCTTTTATCGGAGCACCAATTGGGGCGTATTTTACCCGGATGGTCAGCACGGACAAACTGATTCTTTTGTTTGCCATTGCCATGATTTTTGCAGGAGGCAAGATGATCTTCAGTGCAGGACAGCCTGAAAAAGATCATATGATGCCTGTGAAAACACGAATGCTGGTGATGGGCATTGCGGGTCTTTTTATTGGATTCATCGCCGGGCTCCTGGGCGTGGGTGGTGGTTTTCTTTTTGTTCCCATGATGATCGCCATGGGCTACGAGACAAAAACAGCTGCTGCGACGAGTTCTTTTGTCGTTGTATTTTCATCTTTTTCTGGCTTTGCCGGTCATGTTGCCGAAGGCCATTTCGACTGGCCGTTGATGATTGCCACATCCATAGCCGTCATTATCGGTTCACAGATCGGAGCTAAGGTGATGAAGGAAAAAATGAAGGCAAAATGGATCAAACAGATGTTTGCCGTGTTGTTGCTGGGTGTTGCAGTAAAACTGCTCTGGAAACTGTATCTGTAAATCACACCGTATTCGAAAAATTGCACCACATCTGTCTATGGTCACACTGCCCGATGTCTCCACGAGCTGGATTCAACAAAAACATTCATGACAATCTCGTAAAAACCTGTGAATTGAAGATGGCTAAGTAAAAAGCTCATATGCGAGGCGTGCATATTTTTATTGTTTTGGCCTACCAAAAGAACGCCGTAACAATTAATAATTTGCTGCAACGAAGCAGATGGAGAGTTTTTACAACGCCATCAAGTTTTTAAATTGAGGGCATGCCCATTCCTCCGCGAGTCGATCCCATCGGGTAACCGGATCTCTTCGGCAAAGACAACGAAACGCAACGGCCCGCCCGGAATGGGATTGTTAAAGGGATAGCAGGTAACCAGGGTCAGCCATGGCCTGACGACATCCTTCAGATACAAATTGTCGTAACGGACCACCGCTGTCGAAATAATCCGGTAGGTGCGCTCCTTTCCGTCTCGTGCCTGTAACAAGACGATATCTCCCCTTCTGATATCAGCGAGAAATCGAAAGCTGGTATCTCTATGGCCCGCCAATACACAGTTTCCAGCTGCGTTGGGTGCTGCACCAGAAGAGAGATGCCCGGGACCGAAGGCCAGGACCTCACCGCTTTGCCCCTCCAGAACGATGGAATCCACTCCCAGCCTTTTAACTTGCAAACGGGCCACCGGCCAGGTATCCGCCCAGGGCCAGGCCTTGACCTGGGCGCCCGTTCGGATGGTCTGCGCCCAGGCCTGTCGAAGAAGATATTGGGCCAGAACGGCTTTAGCCTTGATCCAGTAGCCGTTCCCGATCAGAACCATAGCCGAAAGCATCAATAGAAATACTGCCGTCTTTCGCTTTTTCATCGGTCTCGTTTTCCGCTGTCCCTGGCCAAGACCAATGCACATCCGAGCAGGACACAACCAAGGATTATCCATATATCTGAAGGAGTGGCCGTCTGGGCCTGTCCTCCGAAAACTTTATCGTACTGCCAGCCCTTGGGCAGGTTGGTCTTCAGACGAGTTCCTGCCAGTTTTTTGTCCATGGGTCTTGAGACCTTCTGCTCCACAGCCACGAGACTGGTGTATTGACTCACAAGATGATGGGCCAGGGCCGTGGACAGAACCGTCGTACGAACCTGCTTTTTATCCGCGCCAAGATGCAGTGACTCCATCTCGCTTCTGATCTTTTTCCTGGCCCAAAGTGTGGCAATCCCGGGTCTGTTAGCAAAATGGGTGGTGTCAACGATTACCTGCCAGGTTTTTCCCGCCCGCAGGCCGGAAAGATGGAGTCCGGAAATCTTCCTATCGGCCTTTATTGCCACAACTACAGGCTCCTGGTCGTAGAGATCCGGCAGCGGGTCCGGATAGATTTCCATTCCCTCGGTGTCACCCGCAGCTGAGGTCAGGATAAGGTCGGAGATTACCGGATGTTCGAGTTTGACAAACAGGTTGGTCATCTTCTCTTTCACCTCTTCGACCTTGCCAATATAGGTATAGGTCCCGCGCCCCATGGATGCAGCCCGGGTCATGAAGTATGAATTGGGCGCCGAACCAATCCCAATGGTGAACAGTCGCGAGTCGCCCAATCGCTTTTTGATAAGAGTAAACAACTCGTCTTCATTGCCCACACAGCCGTCGGTTAAAAAGACCACCTGCCGAACCCGGTCGTGATCATCTCTACCGTCGAGGGCGAGCCTCAAGGCCGGGGCGATCTCGGTGCCTCCCCGGGCAACGAGACCATCGACAAAATTCAGAGCAATGCCGATGTTGGCAGGGTCTGCCGGTCGAGACGTGGGAAAGAGGCTGTGGGACTTACTGTTAAATTCGATGACATTGAAGCGGTCATTGGCCTGAAGGTGGGAAATTGCCATATCCAAAGCTTTTTGAGCCTGAACTATCGATGTCCCGCCCATGGAACCGGAGGTGTCGAGAATAAATATCACCTCCCTCGGGACGGCCTCGATCGTTTTGCTGTCTCCCGGCGGCAACAGCATAAGCAGCATATAACGATCCGCTCCCTGGTCTTCAGAAAAGAGGGCGGCATTGACCTTGCCTTTATCCTTAGCCTCCCACTCCAGAACAAAATCCCTATCCGCCATGACCCGACCGGTGAAACGTACGGTATATTGCCCTTCGGCCTTTTTCTTGACATCGACACCGTGATAGAGACTGTCGATCCCGGCTAAAGGAAAACCGGCAGTAAGATCCACGGTCAGTCTGACCGGATTGATCGCTGGTTCACCGGGAGCCGCCACGTGGGGAGTGATCTGCGAGGCATCCGGTACCCGATCGGTATCCGCAGCCCAGCCACCCCCATCAAAGGAGACCTTGCTTGATTCCTTTGCAACTGGACTTCCAGGTATATACCGTGGGCCGACAACCATCGGGAAACGCAAGGAAAAAATGTGGTTGGAAAAACCCACAACCTGCTGATATTCGATCTCGATTGCAATCTCTTCACCAGGTCCGATATTGGCAACCGAGGACGTAAAAATATTGGGACGCTGCTGAGAGAGCAAAGAGGTCTTTTTCCCTTCGCGTTTTGCCTTTTCATAGATGGCCTTTGCCTCCTGCTTCTCTTTGATCTGCCCGACAATCACCCTGTCGCCTATTCGCATCCTCAGATGATCGACCGCACTCTCGTCGGGCAAAGGAAAGACATAGACTGCCTCGATCCAATGATCGCTTTTATTGACGAAGTGCTGGTTGACCACAGCCCTGGCAACCATACCGCTGACCGAGATTTTTACATCCTGAGAGAGCAAGGGCATAGGGAAAAATCCATCACCCTTCAACGTCGGAACGAGCAACTCACCCTGACGCACCTCATCCATTGTCACAACCTTTCCGGGTTGCGCACCGGCTGATTCCAGACCGGCAAAAAAGACCAAGACAATTACAGACAAATAGATAAGGATCAGGACTGTACCGGGGTCTCTCCAATAGGAGTCTTCTTTTTTTGATTTTTTCTCTCCAGCCATAGCTGTCTCCATGGTTGTGGTTGATCTGGCTTGCCTCTTTTTCTCTGATACCAGTTGAACCCAAAAGGATGACAGGTGCATGAAGGAATAATGACTTCTTCGCGGATAATTATGACACAGGATGACACGAACGATATACAAGTTAGGTTTTGTCGGAAAATCGCCCGTCAGACATTGCGAAAAGACCAAGAGAAGAATTTGTCACTCCGGCATTACAAAGCCACCGCTCAGGGGAGACTTTCTGATAAAAAGCAGGGGGGGAAATTACAGGAAATTGCTACTCGTTGGAGGGTTTTATTTCGACGGAATGAAAATGAGAATGAGAAAACGCCTGATGCTGCCCTGGTATGACTATCTCCCGGTGTTGGCGAATGGAAAAGGTCCCTTCCTTTGTTTTTTGAAAATCGGCCCTGGCCGACTGCAGACCGGCAAAAAGAAGCAGGACCAGGATAAGCAGGATGTAGACGAAGATCAAGATATTGCCCGGATCTTTCATCCCACGGACCTCTTGCTTCAATCCTTCATACATTGTTTCGTCACTCATCTCTTCTCCGTTGTGTTCGTTGTGTTAGTACCGGTTTTCCTCTTCTCTCCCTTTATCCACGCTTACCGGTGTTGCAAGGCCGCTGCTCATGGGAGGTTTTCATCCTGTATTTGAACATAAAAGAGTGACAGACCTTCGAGTGAATAATGATATCACAAGGACAAATTATGACGAATTATGACAGGATCAGCTGGTACAGACAGTTCGAGTTGGAAAGAAGCCTTAGCGATGGAAGAACGATTTGAAAAATTTATAGGGAAAAAGCATCGATACCCGTTTCTGATAACCTCTAAATTGCTCCCCGAATTCCTTGGTCAATTTTCTCTCTTCCAGGAAGGCTCCCACGACAAAGTAGGCGCAGAATATGCTATTGACTAGGATGGTCGAAGCATCAAGCTCTCGAGTCCAGACCAGGAGGATACCAGCCAGATACCAGGGATGACGGACCACCGACAGGATACCCGAAGTATCCAGTCTCCCGGTGTCGGTTATCCCTCCACCGTTATCTCCGGTCTGAATCTGTTTCAGACCGAGGAATTGCCCGGCGTCATACTGCCGGGCTCCAAGAACAAAAAGGACTCCGGATGCGACCAGCAGGACCAACTGTAATATCCGCCAATATCCATGCCAGGCAAATATCGGCTCAGTCCTTACCGAGTAGGCGTAAAGAGCGACCGGAACCAGCGTCAAGGCGGCAAAAAAATTATAGAACAGTCGATAGAAGCGAAAGAAAGCCCCCAACCGCTTCCGAAAAGCAGAGGTCACAGAGAGCGAGATCAAAAGACTATGCAGTGCACACCAGCCGATGAGAAGCAATGAGAGAACGCTATATCTATACCCCATCATCGTCCAGCCTGTATTGCCTTTTAGAGTAATACCGTTTGGCTGCCTCAGTCACGGTCTGGATAAAATCCGATTTTTCTTTGGTATAAGCCACCCGATCGCGGCTGTAATTTTCTGCCAGCCTTTGTTTAAGTTTACCATACTCCAGACAGGTGCCGGTATGCTCCCTTAGGTAATCACGGAAGAAGAGCCTGTCCCAATGTTCGAATTCCGCTTCAACCAAATGGATGTGATGGGTTCTTTGTCCTTTATCATCACGTTTAATGAACCAGGCATAAAAAGGAGGCGTGTCGTCCCCCCAGGTCGGCCTCCAGAAATACTCATAGCCCTGACCTTCCAGAATGGGCGCGATTTTCGTTTGAGTCGCATCCAGGCTCGTTACCTCAACCAAAATATCAATAATCGGCTTGCTGATCATCCCGGGGATGGCCGTGCTGCCGAAGTGCTCGATCCTTTTGACTCTTTCTAAGGGGAAACAGGATCGCAGATGGTCACGTTCGCGTCTGAACATCTCAGGCCAACGGGAATCGTAGACCACCAGAGCAATCTCCTCCTTTACCAAACGAGCAACTCTCATTGCTGTTTCATCCATAATTCTTCCTTAAAAATTGAGAAACATTGGCTGACCCTGCTTCAGCTGGAGAAAAAGATTTCCTGGCAATGGAAATGTCTGCTGTCAATATGATATCCTTTTTATATCAAAGTTCCACCGTTCTCTCAGCCTGATTTCTCGAGTGAGAAATCCTTGAAAAGACAATATTCATAGACTGATTGAAATTGAAGTCTGACAATGGGCATCCGGAATTCTTCTATCATCCCCTGCCTCGACACTTTCGGCAAAAATTTGCCTGTCATTTTTCAGCTTCCGATTTATTTTTGCTCATTCATCTCTGCCACTATCGTGCTGATAAGGAAGCTCTCCAATATTTTATCCCTATTTACGAGTAGTTCCCAGGATGGTCTGCGGGTTGCACTAGAGTCTGTCGTAAACCCCACTTCAGCAACACACCATATTTCAACAGGAGGAGAAGCTCATGAAGCTTACAGCCTACTTCAAGATTTTAGTGCTCACAGTAGTAACAACAGGTTTGTTCTGCACCGGAAACAGTCAAGCGGCAGACGGAAAGGATTATCTTCTAGCCACAGCCAGCACTGGAGGCACCTATTATCCGGTCGGGGTTGCCATCTCAACTTTAACCAAGGTAAAACTGCAGCCGACTAGAAAGATCAGCCTGTCGGCCATCAGCTCCGCCGGTTCAGCTGAGAATATCAAGCTGTTGCGCCAAAACAAAGCACAATTTGCGATCCTTCAGGGCCTTTATGGGTACTATGCCTGGAAGGGTAAAGGTCCACTGGCCGCGAACGGTCCCCAGAAAGAGTTGCGCGCAATTTCCATGCTCTGGCAAAACGTCGAACACTTTGTAATCCTCAGGGATAAAGCAAAGACGGGTACTATTACCGATATGGCAGGACTAAAAGGGCAGCGTTTGTCTCTTGGCAAAAAGAACTCCGGAACACGGGGATCCAACGCCGTCCTTCTCGGCAACCTTGGAATCGATATCTCCAAGGACTATGATCTCGCTTACCTCGGATACGGCCCCAGCGCCGATGCTCTGCAAAACGGACAGATCGTAGGGATGAGCACCCCTGCCGGAGTTCCAGCCAGCGCCGTAGCCCGGTCCCTGGCTGCCATGGGCAGTAAATTGACGCTGTTGAACTTTACCCCAGATCAGGCGAAAAAGGCCGACGGCGGCCTGGGCATCTGGACCCCTTATCTGATCCCGGCCTCGACCTATCCGGGTCTGGCCAAAGATGTACACACCATCGCCCAGCCCAACTTCCTTGCCGTACGTGCCGATGTCGACGAGGAAACGGTCTACCTCATTACCAAAACCATTTATGAGAACCTCCCGTTTCTGAACACCATCCACAAGGCAACCAAATCCATGAGCACTCAGAAAGCATTGAATGGTCTGCCCATGCCGCTACACCCTGGTGCTGCACGCTACTTCAGAGAAATCGGTCTAACCATCCCGGACAGCCTTATCAGTAAATAAAAGAGGCTCATCCGGTTTTTGCGTACTTTGGAAAAGTTGAAAGAATTAACCCGGGAGAGATCATCGCTTTCGGTCGCCGCCCTGTGGCCTTATCGCCTGGGAACCACGGCTGACGGAGGCCGGCCCGGGCCTGCTGTCAGTTGCGGATGTCCTATCCGCAACCCTCCGGGCCTGGTATGCTTCCCAGTCGGGCCTCCATGATGCGCCCGCAAACGACGATCTCCACCTCCATGGGTTATAGAAAAGTACGCTTGAGTTGGATGAACCTTAAAAGATCAGGCGATATGTTCATAGCGCAAATGCAGCGCCCAGAGCAGGAATCGGGCATAGACCTGCCAGACCTGGTCACCATACCCCCCTGCCATAAGATACGCTGCCGGAATTTTGCGCTCATTAAGGAAGGTAAAGATCAACCGGTCTCGGTCGAACATCTGATCCAGCGAGAGCCTTAGAGGGGCTGTGGAGGGCAGCTCATCCTTTTCATATGGATCGGCACCACTCACCACGATTGCCAGGTCCGCCGGCCCGGGTTGTTCCAACTCGGAAAGTCCTTGTTGGAGCCTTTCCAAATATTGATCCTCTTCACCGCTTTCAATGGGGATATCGATGTCACTCGGCACAAAAGAAGGATTGGGCCTGCCGTCGGTCATGATCTTCGGGCCGTCGAGTGGCCAGCCGCTTGCCATATGCACACTCAAGGTTCGGATGGAATCATCACCTTCGGTAAGAGCTGCGGTCCCATCACCTTTGTGGGCATCGACATCGATAATCCAGACCTTTTCAACCTTTTTTTCAAACTGCAGTTTGCGGGGAGCGATGACGACATCGTTGACCACACAGAAACCTTTGCCGAAATCGTACTGGGCGTGGTGGGCACCTCCGGTAAAGGAAAAGCAGAAACCGTGTTCCAGGGCAATCCGCGCACACTGAACCGAACCCGCCGCCTTAGTCAGCAGACGATCAAAAAGATCAGTCAGCGGCCGGGTTGCCGTTTCCGGCGCATAGCGATAATATCGACCATCGGCATCAACCAGCTCAAAGGTGGAGATGATCTCTTGTTCAAGGTTTTTCGAGTAAAGGCGCTCGATGTAGTCAGCCGAATGGACACGAAAAAGATCATCTTTCGTTATCTTTTCCGTTATCTTATCCTGATGCCAATGCCTCTGCAGAGTTTCGAGCTTGGGATCATCAAGGAGGGCCTGAAATGTATTGAGAGCCCGGCTGTCCCTTATGGGTATCTGAATGCCGAACTCCATCAGGCTTGCCGGTATATGAGGGTCGTAAAGAATCATCGTGAGTCTCCTGTCATAAAACATTGACTTACACATCATGGCACTGAGAAACAATCTGCAATGCAGCCGCGCGGACAGTATAAGAATAATGCAGCAGGTACCTGAATGCGACGATATTTTTTATCCTGGCAAAGTCAGACCTCAGAGACGGCATCAATAACAAACGCCTTAAAACCCAAGATGAAATTTACGGTTCTTTAGGATTGAGAGTACTTATCTCTATAACGCGGGGAGGCAGAGGGCATCTCTGGAGGACGCCTCACGGAGGCCCGCTGAGGAACCACATCAGGCCCGGAGGGGTGCCACCTGACAGCAGGCCAGGGACGACGGCCTGTCTGTCAGCCGCGGTGTACCGGCGATGAGGCCGCAGAGTAGCGTCCGAAAGCGATGCACTCTGCCGGATTGTTCCTTTCAGATTTACAAAAGTACGCTTCATTCGGATGACCAAATTTACAGTGGTGAAACCCCTCTCAGTGTTTACAGTGTGTCCATGAAATTATGCCATCAACTTTTGTAGGAGCACTCATGTTAAAAATAGGCTGTCACCTCTCCATCGCGAAAGGTTTTACTGCCATGGGCCGCAACGCCCTTGACATCGGCGCCAATACCATCCAGTTCTTCACCCGCAACCCTCGCGGCAGCAAGGCAAAAGATATCAACCCTCAGGATGTCACTGATTTTCTGCAGCTTGCAGATGAAAACCGGATCACAACCCTTCTGGCCCATGCGCCCTACACCCTGAACCCTTGTTCAGCTGATGGAAAAACCAGGGGATTCGCTCTCGAAACCATGCAGGACGACCTGAAACGCCTGGAGTTCCTGCCGGGCTGCCTCTACAATTTTCATCCCGGCAGCCACGTCGGCCAAGGCACTGACAAAGGAATCGCGTTGATTGTCGAACAACTGAACACTGTCCTGACCGCCGATCAGACGGCAACCGTTTTGCTGGAGACAATGGCCGGAAAGGGCAGCGAGGTCGGAGGCAGCTTCCAGGAAATCCGCCGAATTCTCGATGGTGTCGTCCTGCAGGAGAAGATGGACGTCTGCCTCGACACCTGTCATATCCACGACGCGGGCTATGACATCGTGGGCAACCTTGACAGGGTGCTCGCGGAATTCGATGCGATCATAGGCCTTGACAGACTGCGCGCCATTCACCTCAACGACAGTAAAAATCCCCTGGGCAGCCGCAAGGATCGCCATGCCAAAATAGGCTATGGTCATATCGGCCTTGAGGCCATTAGCCGAATCATCAACCACCCACAACTACGACATCTGCCGTTTTTTCTGGAAACTCCCAATGAACTTCCCGGTTATGCGGAAGAAATCGCCCTGTTGCGCAAGGCTTACCATGCGACTGAACTGTAGGTTATTGGAGGGACATCCACTACTCCGCCTGTCAAAACTAATTGATTTTCAATTGCTGTAGCTGCATCAAATGTTTTTTTTCTCCAACACCAGTTTTTCTATCCTCTGGCTTTTTTCAGTACGAATATCTTCCAGCTCAATTCCTATTGATACAGTCGTATTACCTCAATATCTCCTTTTATTTCTGAGAGTTTTTTTAAAATGGATTCAATGTATTTCTTGTCCTTTCGCTTCAGGGGTATGGAATCTAATGTGCGAACAATATTTCCTAAAGTTTTATTAAGCTTTTGAAATTTCAGCTTTTCTTTTGGGTCTTTGCGAATTTTCGATTCAATACTCATTTTGAGCTCGAGAGCAGTCATCTGCAGGGACAGAGACTGGGTGGATATAAAATCAAAAGCATCCAGATCATCACTGCTTTCTTTTGACAACGTCTCCCATAAGATTTCTATTTTAATCAGCGACGTCTTTATGTCATCATGGGTCATGGTAGTATTTTAACTATTTTTCACTTTTTCTTTTTTAAGCTCTCCTCCAATTGGCTGGAAAGTCTTTCCCAACCCTCCATTCCACCTACAAGCTTCAGCTTATCGGCCAGCTTGTTGAGGGCGTTAAGATGAATAACTTTTTAGTGATGGAGAGGGTTGTCTTAATAAGTGTGGAATGCCGATGTTTGCTCAACACATTCTGGTCTCAGGAAAATCGGAAAAGAATCTCTTTGAAATTTTTAATCTTTCCATTGTCTAATTCAACCCCTTCGTCTTCGAGCATTTGTATTTTTCGTTGTATGGCTCTTCCAGAGGTCTCTCCTTGAAATCCACCAATCCGACCGGATGTGGCAACGACGCGGTGTCAGGGGACCTCGGGGGCGTAGGGGTTTTTCCGCATGGCCTGTCCGACCCCCCGATATGACTTTGTATGTAAAGCATGGGCAATCTCCTTATAGGTTGTTACCCGTCCCCTGGGTACCTGCCTCAATAGATCGTAGGCTCTTTCGGCAAAGGTCTTCATTCTTTCCTCCTTCCGGCACATTGAAACTCTTTGACCGGGCGATCGTTTTTCTGAAATCCCCAAATGAATCCAGTTACGCTAAAAATCAGTCGTAATAGCAGATATCCCTTCGAAGTTCCACCTTTTTTACTCTTCCTTTCCGGTCGACTCTTTAGGCATGGCGACAAACAAACTGCATGGCAGTTGATCCAGAAGCGAATGCCCGACGGATCCGCTCCACCAGCGATCGAAGGCCGAGCGCCGCTGATGGCCCACAACGACCAGGTCAGCATCGGTCTCGCGGGCAAAGTCGGCGATGGCCTCATTGGGTTCTTCCCACATCCGCACTTCGCCGGTCACCTTCAAACCTCTGCTGCGCAGATGGGTCACACTCTGATCGAGCACCGCCTGCATCTCGGCAGTCTCTCTCTCCAACAGTCCCTCGGGAAGCGGACCGCCGACCACGGCAAAAGCCGACGGCGACGGAACCACCGCTAAAAGATAGCAGATAGCATCATAACGTGTTGCCAAATCAACCCCTTCATCCAGGGCTTTCCGGCACTCGGGACTTCCGTCATAGGCAAATACAATGGTCTTGATCATATCATTTTCTCCCCTGAGTACTTAAATCCCGTTCTTCCATGAAACACATCACCCGAGCATCCTGGCCAAACCAATTTCTTATTGTCTCATATCGTAATATATTTTTGGAAATGAGCACAATGTTCATGAAAAATTCGAGTTAAGGTATTTGACTTGGTGGAGACAGGCTGCCTCCGCCAAGAGCAAGATAGAGCAGTGCCGTATCCTGATACTGCCGGACCCGCGAGACAGTCAGGCCGAGACGGGCCTGGTTCAACAATCTCTCGGCATCAAGAATCTGTAATACTCCTATGTTCCCGGCTCGATAACTTACCCGGGCCAATTTGAGGGAGGACTGTGCGGTCTCCAGGGCATGGCGTTGCGCCTTTACCAGCTCAGCGTCATGCTCCAATGCTTTCAAGACATTTGCCACCTGAGCGAAAGATTCCAGGATAACCTGTCTGTATTCCGCGAGTACCACCTTGTAGGTAGCTTCAGCCGCTCTCTTTTTAGCCCTCAAAGTGCCTCCATTGAAAATCGGTGCGGTCAGGCCTGCAGCAAAGGCCCATGTGTTCGCGGACGAATCGAAAAGCCCCCCCGGGGTCAGAGATTCCTGCAAGGTATTGGCGGTCAGTCTGATGTGGGGATACAGATTGGCAGTGGCCACGCCTATGGCGGCGGTCGCGGCGTGCAACCGTGCTTCGGCAGCCTTGATATCCGGCCGGACATGCACCAGTTCGGAGGGAAGACTAAAAGGCAGATCACGGGGCAGAGCGAAGGATGACAGCTCAAAAGAAGGCACTCGCCGGTCGGCAGGAGCTTTGCCGATAAGGACTGCAAGAGCATGCTCGGCGACATTAAGCTTCTGGCGCAAAGGTGGCAGCAGCGCCAGATCCCTGGCCAGTTGGCTTTGTGCGCTCAAAACATCCGTCAGTGTACCCGAACCGGTCTTGCGTGCTATCACGACCAGATTAACATTTTTCCGGTCATCGGCGATTATATTCTCAAGGACGGAAATTTGGGCCTTGGCCGATGCCATGTTTAAGACCTGAGCCATGACATTGCCCGTAAGCAACAACCTGGCAGCTTCCAATTGGTAGGTTAGAGAGTGTGCCATCGCCTGTTGTTGTTCAACAGCTCTTCGCTCGCCACCGGCAAAATCGAGCAGATAGCTTACCCTGGGACCAAATGTATAATAGGTAAAGGGAGGAACGATGTTGTCGCTTGTTCCAAACAAGGCGACACCGTATTTTTGCCGCCCGGCCTCTCCGCCAAATGATACCTGAGGCCACAGGGCGGCACCCTCTGTCGCATTCACCTCTTCATATGCTCGTGCAAGCCTGGCTCGAGCAGCCGCAAGATCGTTGTTATCGACAAGCGCCTCGGCCATTACCTGATTGAGTGCGGGTACGCCGAAGACCCTCCACCACTTTCTAACAGGCTTCTGACCGCGAACGATATGTTGTGGCCCCTGAAGTCCCCGGTCGCCGTTGATGGTGTAATTTTTAGTCACCGGCGGCAGGGGTTCGATAAAGTCAGGACCAACCGTACAGGCCGACAACAACAGTGCACAGAGGATCGCCGGCAAGACACATTTTATATTTTTCCGTTCACACATCATATAGATACCTACTCCACAACCGCCGGATGTTTGATGTCGATTTTTCGCCCCCGCCGGAAGAGCAGCAAAAGCGGGGCCAGCATCAAAGTCATCACCATGATAAGTTGAAAATCGTCAAGATAGGCGATCATACTGGCCTGCCGGGTGATCTCACCGTTTAGCATCGCAAGGCCCTGCCTACTTGCAAGGTCGAAATGTGCTGCCTGCAACCCAGGATTTGCCGCCGCATTATAGGGTGTCACCCGGTCGGCAAGTCCCGCATGAACTATCTGGGTGTTGCGGGTCAACAGTGCCTGAACAACCGAAATGCCGATACTGCTGCCGAGATTGCGCAGCAGGTTGAAAAAAGCGGTGCCTTCCGTCCGTAGTTTTATTGGCAGGGTTGCAAAGGACACGGTGGCCAGCGGAATATAGACAAAGCCTATGCCGAATCCCTGCAAAAATCCGGTCCAAATGACGGGCCACTCATCCATCAGGATGGAAAAGTGCGCCATTTGTGAAAGAGAGATGGCCGTCATCAAGAGCCCGGATGCCATCAAAATTCTGGTATCAATGCGGCCAATCAAACGGCCGACAACGATCATCGCCAACATCAACCCGATACCACGCGGCGCCGTGACCAGACCGGTTGTAATAACAGGATAGTGCATGAGTTCCTGCAACATCGGCGGAAGCAGGGCCAAGGTCGCAAAAATAACGACCCCCATGATAAAAATTATGACATTGCCGACCAAAAAATTGGCATCCGCAAACAAGGCCATATTGATAAAGGGCCGTTTATGCGTTGCGGTGTGCATACTGAAAAGATAGAAAGCAGTAACGGTGACAATGGCTTCCATGATAATCTCAGGGGAGGAAAACCAGTCCTTAAGCCCTCCCCGGTCCAGCATTATCTGGAGTGCCCCAACGGCGACACTGAGCACGATGAAACCGAAAAAATCAAACCGGTTGGCTTGCTGGTCTTTACTCGACGGGAGAAAAAACAGCAACCCCAGAAAGGCCAGGATACCGATGGGGAGATTGATATAAAACACCCAGCGCCAGTTGTAATCTTGGGTCAGCCAGCCGCCAAGGGCGGGACCAAGGATCGGACCGAGGGTTACACCGATACCCCAGAAAGCCATGGCCCGTCCATGATTTTCCTGGGGATTTATATCGAAGAGAATCGCCTGAGACAGCGGGACCAAGGCGGCACCGCTTACCCCCTGAAGCAGACGGAACAAGACGATCTGGCCCAAGGTCATCGACATACCGCAAAGGGCGGAGGTGATCGTAAATCCGGCAATGGAGATCAGGAATACTTTTTTTCGATCAAAGCGCGTGGCCAACCAGCCGGTCAACGGAATCGAGATTGCCGCTGCCACGATATAGGACGTCAACACCCAGACAATCTGATCCTGGGTCGCGGCAAAGGAGCCCTGCATATGGGGCAAAGCCACATTGGCGATGGTATTGTCAAGAGACTGCATTACCGTCGCCAACATGACCGAAAACGTGATCGGAAGACGGTTTTTTACAGGTGCAAATGCAGGCGCTTCGACCATTGTCTATTTACCCCGAGAGATCCGGCGATATCCGGTATCAACCACCGCCGTCACCGAGAGCCCCGCCTGTAAGGGCACATCAAGGTCATGGTCAAATACAATCCGCACCGGTAGGCGTTGCACGATCTTTACCCAGTTACCCGTGGCATTCTCCGGTGGAAGTAACGAAAATGTCGAACCTGTACCGGGGCTTATGCTGGCAACCTTGCCGGCTATTTCCTTACTGGAATACGCATCAACCTGAATACTTACCCTTTGGCCGGGGCGCATATGGGTAAGATCCGTTTCCTTGAAGTTGGCCTCGACCCAGAGATTTTTATTGGCAACCAACGCGAAAAGCGGTGCCCCCTTGGTCACGTAATCTCCCACCTGGAGCCGTTCGACCTTGGTGACGATTCCTGCCATGGGCGCTGTAACCTTCGTATAAGAGAGGTTAAGTTCGGCATGATCGAGTTTTGCCTGTGCCTCCCGGACCATGGGATGGTCGTTGATGGCGATATCGGGATCGCCGCCGAGACTCGCAAGCGTAGTGTCGGCATCCTGTTGCTTGGCTGCCGTATCCTGTCTGGCGGCTTGGAGCATCTGCGAAGCCTTATCAAGCTGTGCCTCCGAAGAGATACCTGCCGCGGCAAGTTTTTTCTGCCGTTCATACTCTCGTTTCCGGTAAGCAAGGGTGTTCTCTGCAGACTTCAGATCGGCCAGCTTCTGTCGGTAATTTGCCTTCATGGCCGCAACCCGCAACCTTGTCCCGGCAAGCTGCGCCTGGGCTTCCTGTCGCGCGATACGATACGGCCGCTCATCAAGCCTGATCAGGACATCTCCTTTGTGGACAAACTGGTTATTAACAAGTGGTATCTCACGTACCCTCCCTGAAATATCCGCACTCACCGCCACCCGTGCAGCCTGTATATAGGCGTCATCCGTGCTGACATACCGACCACCCAAGAGATAAAAGATCAGGCCGATCCCCCCTGCCAGCAGCGGAATCCCCCACATCAGGAAACGTCGATGTCTTCCCATCCAGTTATTTTTAATACCATCAGCCTGGTCGGTTTTCATAGGGTAATATCCTTCATCTGATGTGCCTGTATAAGGGCCTTCACATTGAGGGTGACAATACGTTTGATATCGGCCATTCTCTCATCTCCATAATTTTTCCACCCCATATTGTGCAAAACAGTTTCCCGCGAGGACTTAAAAATCGCCACCTGTCCCAATACCGTCTCGGCAACGAGCTTAACCTCGGACGAAGCGACCTCTCTTCCAAGAAGAGTGCCGACCAGTGCCTCCAGGGTCTGTCGCATATCTTTTATGAATCCTTCGTAGAGTCGTTGAAAGGCGGAGGTCGGATCAAGTTGCTCGCGTGTGTAGATTTTCGACATCCAGGAGCATTCATCGCTTTCCCTGAGCACAACGTTTACCAGCAGGTGTATATAGTCGTCGAGTAAGGCATACCATTGTTCCCGGGTTGTGTGTTTATTCTGCAAGGCCTTTTTGATCCTGCAAAGACCACTGCCGAGATGCTTTTGATAATAGGCGATGATGTAGTCAATGACCGCGAGATACAGACCTTCTTTATTGCCGAAGTAATAAGGAATTGCCGCAATATTCACACCGGCCGTGGCGGATAATTTTCGCGTCGACGCCCCTTGGAACCCAACCTCGCTGTAGATTTTTAATCCCGCCTCGATCAGTTTGTTCCTGGCAATACAGCCCCGCTCTTGTTTGGTCAACTTTGGACTTTTGGTTCTCGTTTGCATCCTTGCTCATTCCGAAGGGAATCATATTAATTGTATATGAAAGTCTCCCCAAGAGTGACGGCCTTGACATGCCATGGAGAAGTGAGGGGCCTTCATATATCGTTGTGGCTGGCAGGTCTGGTCCAGCCATGCTGGTGAGCGGGAAACTAATGTAAATCAATCGATTGATTAAATCAAGGCTATAGATCCATCTTCCATCGCAGAGTAAACGGATCACTTTTCATCCTGTCACTCCAGATGCAAAATCACCGCAAAACCGTTAAATAAAACCCATACCGGGGCCTTCTCGGCAAGATTCAGTCCATCTTCGGCACCTCGGGTAACCAGTGCACAAAGTTCAGTGCCGTCATCCAGAGAAACGATATATTCGCAGGTAATATCTCCCCTCCGAATCAATTCCACCACGCCCCGAAACCGGTTTTCGGCGGTAGTCTGCGGTTGATCGCCCTTCTGCAGTACAAGCCACGGGGCCTTTACCTCGGCGGTGACCAGGCTGCCGACCGTGATACCGAGCCGGTCCAGACTGCCTACGGTAATAACAGTGGTCACTAAATAACCACTTATTGTTACCAACTCCACCCGTGCCTGGATAGTGCCTCGCACTATTGTCCGGATCTTGCCGAAAAAGCTGTTGCGGGCGCTGGTCTTGCGTGCGGACTCCTTCTCCATGAAAAACCTGGTGACGCGCTGGATATCTTTATTGGAAAAAGAGACATAGGAGGAGGCTGGATTCGGCGTCGAATGGCCAAGCAGCATCTGGACCGCGGGCAGAGGCATATTGCTCCTGATCAACTCCACCGCTCGGGATTGCCGGATCATCTCCGGGGTGGCCAGGTGTTTCCCATAGCCCAAGGCCTCTGCCCGCTCATAGAATTTTCGACGGACGAAACCAGGGTCGATACCAAGTGTCTTGCCAATGGATTCCCTGAAGGCCGAATCTTCCAGCATCTTTGCGATCTCACCTGCAAATCCAGCGGAAACCTGTATCTGACGCGGTTCACGTCCCGAACCACTGCGCCCGCCGATGCTGATCAGCTGCCGGTCGAAGTCGATATGACAGGAGGGATCGATCGCCAAAACCTCATTCAGTTTGGCTCCTGTATATCGAATTAGAAGGAAGATTAACAGGATACGTTTTCTGGAGAGTCGAATATCCGAACGTGGACTCTCTAGTGCCCAGGTTCGGAAAGAGGCCTCAAGCCTGTTCAGCTTTTCAGTATCGAGATATTTATCGCCATCGGTAAGCGAAAGAATTCGTCGATCTTTCTCCAGCGGGGGGAGGAACTCCGCGTTTTTTTTCCTGTTTTCTTTTCTTTTCATATTTACACGGCCAAGACTCTATCCTTGCACGGGGTTCTTGCCTTTATTTTCTGCAAGATATTCGAAAAAGGATCCAAAATCGACCCGTATTTTACTCGGGGGGTTTTGGGGTCAGGTTGGGTTGCCCTCCGATGGCCGAGATCCCGTCTCCCAGGCAAATGTCTCCGAGGCTCAATGCTCGAAAGGTCCTTGACTTTTATTCGAAAGTATTGTATTGACACGATTATAGACGTATTCGTGTCAATTGTTGAGACCCTGGGCAGGAGAACCGTCATGTATTTTCAAACCGCAGGGGTTGAGGTCTCTTTATGGATTCCTCCTCTGGTCGCCTTTTCGGTATCATTTCTGACCTCCATGGGAGGGGTATCGGGCGCCTTTCTCCTGCTGCCTTTCCAGATGTCCTTTCTCGGATATACCCACCCTTCCGTGAGTGCCACAAACCAGCTTTACAATATCGTCGCCATTCCTAGCGGCGTATACCGTTATTTCCGGGAAGGTCGAATGGTCTGGCCACTGACCTGGACGGTAGTGGCCGGAAGTCTGCCGGGTGTATGCATCGGGGCCTTCGTTCGAATCGTTTTTCTCCCCAAGGCTGAAAATTTCAAGCTTTTTGCCGGCATGGTCCTTCTCTATATAGGTCTTAAGATGATACTCGATCTCCTGGGGAAAAAAGCAAAGATCGACAAGGAGGCAGGAGAGGAACGCTTTCAAAAACTGATGCGGGAGCATCGCAAGCGCCTGGCAAATACGGCACAAAACTCCCGGGAAAGCACCCCGCTTCCCACCGTCAGGATTACCCAGGTCACCTGGAAGCGTCTTGGCTACTCCTTCTACGGAGAGGACTTTGATGTCTCAATCTGGGGCATATTTTCATTGTGCTTCATCGTGGGGATTGTAGGCGGGATTTACGGTATCGGAGGCGGTGCGATCATTGCTCCCTTTTTTGTAACCTTTTTCGGCCTTCCGATCTATACCGTGGCCGGGGCCGCCTTGATGGGCACCTGCGTCACCTCGATTGCCGGCGTGGCCGTCTTCCAGATTCTGGCCCCCTTTTATCCCCACATGTCCATAGCCCCCGACTGGCTCCTGGGTATCCTTTTCGGCATCGGCGGAGTAGCGGGGATGTATCTCGGAGCCCGTTGCCAGAAACATGTCCCTGCCCGGATCATAAAAGGGATGCTCGCCGCCATCATCTTCTTTACTGCCGTCAAATATATCTTCGATTTCTTAAACTAAAATTTTACCAAACATCCTACCGCCCGCTCCGGTGATGCTATCTATTGCGGCGGCCGGATCATCTGCTGCAGGCAGCAACCTGCATCCCTTGATGTTACCCTGTCTTTTTCCTGTTGCATAACCATCGCAGTAGGTATTACCTTAGAATGGAAACCAGATGTCTATCTATAGAGACTTTCCTTAAACTACTCCCAAAAATCATGACCTATCGAATCGCCCTTGTGGAAGACGACGAAATGCTTCGGGCCAACTACTCTCAGGCCCTGAAACGAGAAGGCTATATGGTCAGCAGCTATCCGGGAAGGCAGGAGGCACTGGACGCCTTTGCCCTGCAACTACCTGATCTAGCTATCCTGGATATCATGCTCAATGATGAGATGGAGGGAGGTTTCGAGATCTGCAAGGAACTGAGACAGCTTTCCCCGACCATACCGATCATTTTTCTCACTGCCCGGGACTCCGACCTGGACAAGGTCTCGGGCCTTCGACTCGGGGCCTGGGATTACCTGACCAAGAACACCACGACTCTCGATTTTCTGCCGGTACGGATCTCCGCTCTGTTCAAGATGCTGGAAGCCTTGCGCGGGGCGGCAACCAGCAACGAACACATCATAACCACCGGCAAACTGCGTATCGAAGAGGAGCGCAAACAGGTTTACTGGGACAACAAACTACTCAATCTGACGCTGACCGAATTCTGGCTGCTTTTTTCTCTTGTCAGGAGACCAGGGCACGTCAAGTCCCACGAACAGCTGATGGAATCGGCCAATGTGGTCGTCACCAACAACGCCATAGCCGCTCATATCCGCCGGATCCGCGAGAAATTCCGGGAGATCGACGCCTCTTTCGACGCCATCCGAGCTGAATACGGTATGGGATACCGTTGGGTGGAATAAGGCCCTATGCGGATCTCCCTGCAACTGAAGCTGGCCCTGATATCCCTTTTGCTCCTGGCCATTCCCTATACCGGCTTCCGACTGAGCGGAATTTTAAAGGACAATCTTCTGGAAAGCCGACGTGAAACCCTGATGTTCTCAGCCAGGGCGGTGGCTTCGGCCCTGGCGGGAAGACAAGGATTGTTCGACCGCGAACTCTTCCATTCCCTTGACCAGAACCGCGATCTCTACCTGTTCAAGCTGACCAATCCCATGCGCTTAAACGGCAAATTCGATGACTGGGAGCCCCAGCTCAAACAAGCGGAGGTCTTCGGGCGGGATCATGTGATTTACTCTACAGGTCCCTACGGTCCCCACTCTCTTCATTTCAAGCATCTGGTCGGACAACGCGGCAACTACCTCTGGGCCATGTTCCTGGTTACGGATCATAAAATCGTCTACCAGGAGAAGGACTCGGAACGGATGGACCGTTCCGACCATCTGCTGATCGGTCTGGAAGACAACAACGCCAAATTGCATCGCTATATCATGACCGCCAAAAAACCGGGATGGATCAATGCCTACGAAATCCCCGAGGGCCTGGAAGATGCGCCACCGATCGAAACCGACAGTATCCAGGGGGTCTGGTCGGAAACCCCGCAGGGGTACAGTATCGAGATGCGGATGCCTCTTAGCATGGTCGGCCATAAGATCGCCTTTGCGATTGCCGATGTCAACGACCCGGTGACCAGGGACATTGAAACCATCGTTGGGACCGCCGATCCGGAACGCATCGATAAAATGGGCTGGTTACTGCCTCCCGCAACATCGATTATCGATATCCTCAAATCACTCAATCGTCCGCATTCCCGCATCCTGATCGTAGATTCCAATCAGCACGTCAGGGCCAGCTACGGCAATCTGAAGGCAGAAGACGATGAGCTGCCGCAAAAGGAAAAGGGGATGAACGCCTTGATCAACAAGATCAACCGGATTATCTCCCCAGTCTATCGCCTGTTCACCGAATCCTTTTCGTCTGATTTTGCCGATTCCTCACCCCAGTCGGCCACCCTGGATATCAAAGGCGTCCAGGAAGGCCTCAAGGGGAAAAGCAGCATCACCAGCTACCGGATAGCCAAGGGTAAAGTTGAGGTGATGGCCGCAGTCACCCCCCTCGTGGAAAAGGAGAAGGTGATCGGCGCAGTCGTAGTCGAACAGACCACCAACACGATCCTGGCCTTGAAAAACAAGGTTATCGAGGAATCCATCGGCATGACCATTCTGTTTTTTCTTTTCGGCGGTATTGGTATTTTTCTCTTTGCCTTGCGCATATCTTCCCGGATCCGTAAACTCAGGAACCAGGCGGCAGCGGCCATCACCGAAAACGGTCAAATCCTCAATATCCTACCACCGGCGACAGCAAAGGATGAGATTGGCGATCTATCGCGTACGCTTTCCTCCATGTTGGCGCAGCTTAAGAATCAGAGTGAATACCGGGAAAAGATGGCCGACAACCTCGAACACGAGATGCGCACTCCCCTGGCCAGTGTCTCGGCATCGCTTAAAAACCTGGCCAAAGAGACCAAGGACCTGCCCGAGCACTTGAACGACTATGTCAACTGGGCTCTGCAAGACGTCCTACGCCTTGAAGAGCTGCTGACCTCGATCAGGGATGCCACCAATCTGCAGGAGGCCCTTGATCAGGGATTTTTGGAGAATGTAGACCTGGCCGAAGCCCTTTCCCTGTGGCTGGAGCACAGTTGGCAACCGGCCTTTCCGGAAGTTGAGTTCATCTATGACCGACAAGAAGGTACACTGCCCCTCAATGGGGATCCGGATCGGATTCGCCAACTACTCGACAAACTCATTGAAAACGGTGTAGCCTTTCACACGAAAAACACCCCCATCGAATTGCGGCTTTTCCGGGAAAAAGACGCCATCGTTCTTCAGGTCATCAACCAGGGTCCGGAAATTCCCGTTGACATGCAGGGCCAGATCTTCAACTCCATGGTTTCAATCCGCAGCCAGAAGGATGCAAAACCACACTTGGGCCTTGGTCTCTACATCGTCCGCACCATCGTCGAACATCATCGGGGAACGGTGACCGTCGACTGCCTTGCCGACGGCCGGCAGGGAGTCGTTTTTACGATCAGGCTGCCGGAAAGGTGATGGTTACCTGACAGGGGGCGATTTGACCGGCGTCGTAATTTTCATCAGCCAGCCCCTGGGGTAGACGTTGACGTAGACCTTTCGGGGATGGCCGGTTTTCAGACAGGAGCTTATTTTTTCGGTCTTTCGGCTCCAGTCGTGTCGCACCCCATAGGGATGAATAAAGAACCTATGCCAGGAACCGGCAATGGAGACAACCAACAGAAAGGAAAAGAGATATTTTGAAACATCTCTTTTTTTCCACCGGAGATACTGTCCGACAAAGCTCCAGAGCAGATACCCAAGGGCCGGTCCAAAGAAGGCATAGCGATGACTATACCACATACTGTAATCTGCCTGAGTCAACAGAAACGGAATGCTGGCCGTCCTGGCCATGGCAATGAGAGGAGCCAGTAGTGAACCGCCGAATAGGAACATGAAAAAGACCAGGTGTTTCTGATCGAAATGCCCGTAGTATATCCACGCCATCAAAAAGAAAACGACCACCGTCAGAGTTACAAACACCACCTTGTTTCCGGCTACGGCCAAAACTGCTGCATCGCCCATCACAGGAAACAACATCACGAACTTGGTAAAATAGGTTACGAATACGATTCCATGATCGATCCCGATTTGAATGAGGGACTGGTCGGTCTTCAGGAAATAATCGATTGCCATCGATAGAAATATCAAGGCGATGACGTAGCATTCCTGTAAAAACAAAACTCTTCTGCGATCCCGTAAATGAAAGGCAAGCCTCGTCAAAAACAAGGGTAGAAAAATGACGTTTGCCCCACCCGAAAACACCACGAGAAAAATGATGACATATTCGAGCCATCCATTGCGGGACGAAAGGTCCCTGATCCCCAGAAGGCCCAACCACAACAACAGGATCCAATGGAGGTTTGTTAGGTTTCCAGCTATTTCCGGAAGCCCAGGCAACATACAGAAAAACAGTGCGATCAGGAACCGGTGCCCTTTCCCAGGAATGAGCCATCGGTAATCGTCGCTGATGATTACCGAAAAAACCAGGCCGGCGATCACAAAACAGACGATATTGAAAAAATAGGGGATCATGCCAAGTGGCAGAAATGCCCCTGTAAGGGCAATAATCCTGGGCAAGGTGTGAAAATATCCTGTATAGGGGTGAAAGAGCGCTGAAAAAGGATGGGTAAGGGCCTGAAGCAAAAATACCGTAGCCTCTTCCGCGTACAGATCCGCATGAATTATGCGATCAAATCCCTTGAGAAAAAAGATGAGGACGACAATCGGTACCGGATGTTCCAGCAAGATTCTCGAAATGCTTTGCCAAATCGATATCTTCCTTACTTCTGCATCCATGGCTAGATATAACCCAACGGTCTGCTTTGTCTAGCCCAAAACATATTGGTGGGTACCGGAAGATTTGGTTGCAGCCATTTTTTAGTTTTGATCCTAATCTGTGCGCTTCATTTTCGAACCTGCAGGATTACTCCCCATGCGGGCAATCCGACAATCCAAGAGGAATCCTCGCTGGATTGCGGCAACAGGTGGCAACCATGCATGAATGTGGCGAATAGATATTACTCTTGCGGCCATAAGCTATCCCTTCACGTTTGGTTTTGCAACTTTTTTTGCCTTCCGCACAACCCCTGAGTCACTCCCGGTTTTTATAATTAATTGGGCCTTCAGACAATTTTGTCGATAGCCATTGTAAAATCGTCTTCCATCTCGGCCAGGAACTCCTCCCAGCTGTCGCCATGGGCGTAGAAGGCCATGGAGGCGAGTTTCTTGGTGAGGATGGCATCCCGGTAGGTCAAAAGCTCGGGGCTGTTCAAGGTTGTGACAATGGCCTCCCGTCCCAGCCGTTTGATCAGGACGCCGGGGATATAGTGCTCGAGGATCTTCCAGACCAGTTCCCCATCGGCCAGGATCTCGGCAATCCGCTCCTCAAAGACCGCCTGCAGGGCAAAGATCCGCTCGCTGGTCTGCTCGGTAAGGACAAAAAGCGGAACAGTTGGATCGGCCTCGTGGATCTTGATCAGCATCGAGGTCTCCGCCCGGGCATGACCGTCCACCAGGTTCATGACATCGCCAGTCAGCTCCCAGCGGGTGTCGGTATGATTTAAAAGCTTCTCCTCATAGTCGTCTTTCAGCAGGAAGCCGGTTAAGACCTCGGCAATGGAGCTGGAAAAAACCCCACCCTTGTTGGCAGTGGTATCCTTGATCTGCTTGATGGCAGTCTTGCTGGCGATATGCCTTCTTGCCGCGTCGTCAAAGAAGACGTTGGCCCCCTCGACGATGAAGCGAAGCTCGCCAAAGAGTGAGAGGAATTTCTTGACGTTGCCGTGATTCACCGTATCTTTGAAGCCACCACAGGGGATAAAGGCTGTAATATTCGCCTCCTGGATCAGCCGACGATTCTCCGGATCGATCAGGAAATTGCGATGAAACATGGCCCCGTCTTCGACCAGCATCCCATCGGGCAGCAGGACATTTTTCGCCTGCAAAGGCACCCGGAACCCCTTGGGCCCCAATTTGGCCTCGGGAAAGCAAAGCGTATTGGCCCGGGGCGAGGAGTTGCGCATGAAGGCAAGCTTGACAAGTTCCTTTTTATCCAGGCCGTCGGGGTCAAAGAGGATGGAACCACCATCGATGATAAGACAGATCTTACCCCTGTAGCACTGAATCTCATTGGCCCCGAGATCGCCGTCGGGCCCGCCGGTCATCATCAGGTTGAGATCTTCCTCCCGGGCTCCGTAATGATCAATCAGGGTGCGGAAGGAGGCCATAACCCCGGTGGTGGTCATGCCGCTTGCCTCGATCTTCCCCCCTATCTGCTCATAAAGGGCGTCCATATCGTTTGACACCAGAACCGATGTGCCGTTAATCTGCAGATCGACCCCCATTTCTTGCCGATCAAAGAGACCGAAGAGATCACCATTGTCGAGTCTGCCGTAGGTATCATGGGGTATGCCGAAGCTCTTGCCGGTGGTAATGGTCCGCCAATTTCCGTAGCCCCGTTCCCGGGCATGCAGAGAAACCATATCCATCAGCAGGGCCGTACCCTCATCGGGGCCGAAAAAAACCATCTCCGGCCGTCCGTAATAATCGACAATGGCAGGATCCCCCAGCATCAGGTCGATGATCCCCTCGGTGTAATCGAGAACCGCATCCCGGCTCTGGACGCCATAAATCCCATGGGGCACGATCACCCCTTTCGAGCCGCTCTCGCAGATATCCTTATGCTTCAGTCGCTGGGCCTTGGGCCCCAGGGCATAATTGAGGAGGACCGCGTTGTCGAGCTGGGTAGGATGGTTCGACCTGTTGACCCGCAAAAGCCTCAGGCCTCCCCGGGCAATATCGGCTGCGCGCAGATGGGTGCCGCAGGCATAATGGCCATTGACGAAGAAGATCCCATAGACGAACTGGTTAAAGACCAGCGGGTCGAGGACCCTGTTGTCGAAACGGAAGGAATAGGACCGTTTCTCCGCCTTGTAAAAGTTGGTCTTCAAGGTGCACGAAACCATCTTGAACAGGAACGTGAAAATATCATAGCCAATCGAGAAATCCAGGAACCTTGAAGCGATCATCCTCTCGTATTCCTTGAATCTCTGAGCCAGTTTTTCCTCACTTATCCTGTCTGTGCGCCCTGGCTCGAAGCGCCGGGCAAAGAGATCATAGAGGATTTTGATCAGATCAACATTAGCCTCCACCGCCTCCAGAATCATCCGATAGACGTAGGTTGATCTGTTGGAGCCATGGATCCGGCCGGCAAAGGCATCCTTGTGGTCCTTGTCGGTCAGGTTGTCCATGATTTCCCGGTCGGTGCCGTCTATACTCTCCCGGTAGATGAACATATGGGCAAAGTCAACGAGATTGCCGGCAAAAAGCATCTCTTTAAAGCTCAGCGCGCCCAGAAGATACAACCCCGTTACCCTGCTTACGGCAAAGGCCAGGAAGGCGCCTAAGTCTGCCGCCAGCTCATCCTCTTTTTTTCGGGAGACCTCTCCCTGGATATAGAGAGAGCACACAGACGAGGGGACATCGGATTTTCCCCAATACGGTTCCCAATAGGCCCGCACCACTGTCATCCCGTGGTCGGCAAACAGCTTCCGCAAAATGGGCAGCTGGGGTGAAGCGAAATCACTGATGAACATGATCCGCGTCTCCCCGTTTTCCGGCAGATTGAAGACCTCGATAAGCGGCGTCACCGCTCCTTTTTCCGAAGCTGCCAGAAAACGTTCATAGCGCCTGCGTGTCGGCTCCGGCGTCGTCAGGTAATCACCGGCCAGACTGAACAGGAAACGGGAGGTGGTAAATTCTTCTCTTGTATAATTCCGGACGGTCTCCAGCCTGATGATATAGGTATGGTAGCCGCTCTCCGGACTGAAATAGTACTCACGCCGATGCCCGGAAATCAGGTTCTCCAGCATCTTTTCCATGCTGTCCCGGGTTTCCTCGGTGGCAATCCTGACCCGTTGGACATCGTTTTTATGGGCCAGATCGAAATCGATATGGGCAATCCGGCCGTAGAGAACCACCTTGCCGTCTTTGAAGGTTATGCTCGAGGCGATGGAGGCCAGGATATGCTCCAGGGACTCCTTGGTGATATTCTCGAAGAAATAATTCGGCAGGCCAAGATCGTTAAGCAGAATACCGGCGGCCAGGTTGATGCAGTTGGCAGTTATCAACCCCTCGGCAGAGAGATCGATGACGGCTTCGTAGAGGATACTGGGATCAAGACTGAGGCTCTTGGCCTTGTCGATGATATGCGCCCCCTGGAAAAGGGGGAGCTGCTGAGGGTTCTCCATTGCTGCTCCTTTTACGATTCCCTTACCTATTGGCCCCAAGCACCAGCCCCATATCGAGGGCCCGGTTATTCATGGCTATGAAATCAGCCGGAACCCGGGTCTTGATCACCTCCATCACCGAGGCCGGTTTAACGATATCGGTGATCCCCAAAAGCGCACCGAGCACACAGATATTGAAGACGATGGGCTTGCCGATCTTCTCCATCACCGTCTCGTACATCGGCAACTGGATCTGCTTGGCATCCACCTTTTTCGCGGTCGTAACGTATTTGCTATCCGTCAGCAGAGTCCCGCCCGGCCGGATAATCGTCGAAAACTCGTTATAGGCCTCCTGGGTCAGACAGACCAGGATGTTGGGCTGGGTCACCTCCGGAAAATAGATCTCGGAATCCGAGATGATGATATCGCTGCGGGTTGCCCCGCCCCTGGCCGCCGCCCCATAGCTCTGGGACTGGGTCGCATTCATTCCCTCATGGATGACGGCCGCCTCGGCCAGGATGATCGCGGCGGTGATGACCCCCTGCCCCCCCGAGCCGGTAAAGACAAGTCTGGTCTTTCCCATTACGCCACCTCCTTCATTGCCACTTGCATGATCTTCTCATACTCCTCGCAATATTCAGGAAAGTCTCTGTTGACAAAGATACCCCGCCCAAGAAGGGATGGATCTTTTTCCAGGGCCTTTGAGCCGATCCTGGCAGTGTCGCTTTTGTATTTCGCCAGCATCTCCACCGCATCTCCCTCCTTGTTTTTGCGTCCGTAATGGGTCGGGCACTGGGTCAGGATCTCCACCACCGAAAACCCCTTATGGCCGATGGCCTTCTTGAAGATATCAATGGCCTCCTGGACATGGTAGGTGGTGGTCCGGGCCACAAACGAGGCCCCGGCGGCAATGGACAGTGCCACCACATCGAAGTTGTTGTCGATGGTTCTATACGGTGCGGTGGTCGCCTTCTTACCCAGTCCCGATAGCGGTGAGAACTGCCCGCCGGTCATCCCATAGATCCGGTTGTTCATGACGATGGCGGTGATATCGATATTGCGTCTGGCCGCATGGATGAAATGGTTGCCGCCGATGGCCAGCGCATCCCCATCCCCCATGGGTACCAGCAGGGTCAACTCCGGTTTTGAAAGTTTCACCCCGGTGGCAAAGGCCAGGGCCCGCCCATGCAATGTGTGCAGCGAGTGGAAATCCACATAGCCCGAGATCCTGGCCGAACAGCCGATCCCCGAGGTCATGACGATTTCTTTTTTATCGAGTCCCAATTGCTCCACGGCGTGCAGCAGGGTATTCAACACGGTGCCGTGGCCGCAGCCCGGGCACCACATATGCGGGAAAAACCGCTCTCGCAGATAATCTTTGATTGGCATATTACACTCCCCTCCCCTGGATCACTCTGAGGAGTCCTTTGATATTGGTCGGTGTGATCAGCTTGCCGTCAATCCGATTGGCCAGAAAGACCGACTCCGGACGATCGACACAGGCCTTCACCTGACGCATCACCTGGCCCATGTTCATCTCGACAACGATAACGGCCCTGGCCCCGGCGCATTTTTCCTTAATCACAGCCTCCGGAAAAGGCCACAGAGACTGGAGCTCCAGAACACCGATCCTCTCTCCCTTGGCCCGTCTGTTCTTGGCCAGATGGATGGCGGAACGGGCCGAGGAGCCATAGGAGATCATGATGTATTCCGCATCTTCCAGAAAGTACTCTTTATACCGGGTAATCACATTGACGTTGTTCTCGATCTTGTCCACCAGATGGTGGAGCAGGTCCTTGACCACCTTCGGGTTATTGGACGGAAAGCCCCACATGTCATGGAACAGGCCGGTAACATTATACCGGTGATCGGCACCGAAATCAGACATCGGCAGGCGCCCGTCTTCCCGGGGCAGGTAAGGATGATAATCCACTCCCTTGCCCAGTGAAGTCCTTAATCGGTCGACGATCGGCAGCTCCTCCTCCTCAGGCACCACCAGCCTCTCCCGCATATGCCCCATGACCTCGTCGAACAGCAGCACCACCGGGGTTCGATAGGTCTCGGCCATATTGAAGGCATCGACGGTAATGGAAAAGATATCCTGGTGATTGGAGGCGGTCAGCGCGATGATGGCGTGGTCGCCGTGGGTTCCCCACCTGGCCTGATTGACATCCCCCTGACTGACATGGGTGGGATTACCGGTGGATGGCCCTCCTCTCTGCACATTGACGATCACGCAGGGAATCTCCGCCATGCAGGCATACCCGATGGCCTCCTGCTTCAGAGAGAAACCCGGCCCGCTGGTCGCCGTCATCACCTTGCGGCCGGTAAGCGAGGCGCCGATGATCGCGCACATCGAGGCGATCTCGTCCTCCATCTGGATGAACCTTCCGCCTTTTTGCGGCAGCCGCTCCGACAGAAGTTCGGCAACCTCGGTGGACGGGGTGATCGGATAGCCGGCGAAGAACTCGAGCCCTGCATACAGCGCCCCCTCCACACAGGCTTCATTGCCTTGAACAAATTTTAAGGAGTTATTCATCTTTTTGGTCCTCCTCTTCGATCAGCACCTCGATGGCCAGATCCGGGCACCGCAGCTCACACAGCTTGCAGCAAATACACGCTTCCGGGCGCACTGCCACCACTTTCTCCTTTGCATCCAGCTCCAGAACCTGCGTGGGGCAAAATCTTACGCAGATCCCACACCCCTTGCACCACTCCCGGTTGATCAGGTGCTCCTTTAACTTCTTCTTTGCCATAACGTGTCCTCAATATTTAAAATCGGTCTTATCTTCTGCCGGAAAACGTCTAAGAGCGTTTGCCCGCTTCACAGATGCCGTAAGGACTGTGGAAAACGGGTTCAACCCCGATGAAAAAGGCCGTTTCATAGCCAGCATATCGTATTTTTGATTGAAATCCAAGCTGACGGCACCCATTTCTCGACCAAAGAAAGGCCAAGGTACCATTTGGAAAATCATGAGATGTTGAGGAATGTTTCTGCTAAGCACCGGCCTTACCATACCGGAGTATTGAGCATTCATGTAAATTGAGTATAAGCATGAAAGCCTTTTTTCACCGTGATTTCTCAAGGTGTCGAGTAAAGATAGGCACCACATCGACAAATTTTCGCGTGCCTGCAGCGCCAATTTCGAAAATCCGCTGTTGGATTTTCATCTGCCTTTTTCCTGCTTTGTAAAAGCAATTTATGTGCCCGGTTTGTCATTTGCCTTTCTGTCTCCTCAATACGACAGGCTTTTTCGCTTTCCAATCAATCTGAGGCCACGTAATAAATGTTTCTTGGAACAGAGCTGTTTAAGACCGCCGAAGTATCTCAGTCTGGAAAGGGGTTGGACAAAATGTGTCTTTATCACTGTGGCGAAGGCCTGTACCTCTTGACAAAAAACCATGTTCGCGATCACCCTGCATACATGAAAATCGGGTTATTCCAAAACCCACCTCGATAAAACGAACAAGATGATCCGGTACCCCAATTGAGCATTTCATCATATTCACCCTCCATCTAACTGAAGGCCTGCGAGAAAAAGAGTGCTATTTCACTGAGAAAGCGATAAAATTGAGCATTTCATCATCATTGTTACCAAACGGCCAATTTTCTGGTGTCGTCTGCGGGAAACTAGGGCAAAAAGATCGCCCCAACAGCGATTACAGAATCATCATTCCGATCTGCTTCAGATAAAATAAGCCATATTATCTGCATGTTATATGTACTTTTGCCAAAAAGGATTATATCTCAGGCCCATCACTTGAAAAGAGGTCAAGCGTGGCCTGGGTTTTGCTTGCCTTATCTTAAAACCTCTAACTTCCGGACAAACCCGTCCACAGATAATGGGATATCCATCAATGTCTTTCTTCGGTAAATGCCTGCCGATATTATTTGCCGTCCTCATCTTAGGTGGCCTCTCCGCCTGTAAGGATACCCCTCGTTCAGCGATCAATGCACAGCAGACGTTTCCCTCCCACATGGTCAACGGCTTCGAGGTGCCGGTCTTTCCGTCGGCTGAAGAACAGCTCAATTACACCAACTCATGGTTCGAAAGCATCAAGGAAAAAAAGGCCACTCTTATCGCCGTTTCCCTGTTTTTCCCCAAGGCTGAAAAACAAAAGGGAGAAGCCGCCCTCAATCTCTCCTACCTGAAACTTGGGAGGGACTACCGGCTGGCAAAACCAGCGGACTGCCGAAAAGCCATCCAGGGCTACACTGATATCATTGCAAGGTTTGCCTCTCATCCCGATATCTGCGCCAAAGCCTATTGGTATATGGGCTGGATCTACAGCAACCTGCTTCACGACAGCAAAAGGGGAGTGGAAATGTTTGACCTGGTCATTGCAGACTATCCGGATACGCTGCTCAATCTGACCCCTCCGGTCCCCTGGGTCACTTTCGTTACCCCTTCTGCGCTCGACAAAAAAAATAAAGCCCGCGCCAACAGGTACTGGTCCGATCTCGCCCGACTTGAAATCATCCGGCATCCGGACACCGTCGATACTGCACGAAGAACCTTTTTTGAGCTTTGGCATGGCAATAGAAACCCGGAGATCATAGGAATCTCCTTGAAACTCATGCTTAACTACCACGACCTCAATCACGAAGTTGTTCCTTTAGCCAAGGCTTTCCTAAAAAAGACGACCGATACAGTCCTGAAAAATGATATCAGTGTGACCTTGGAAGCAGTCATGCGACAACCATCTGAAAAAAAGTATTAATGTTTAAGAGAATCTATACCCGATACCGTCACTCCTTTCACTTCCGGGTCTTCCTGGCCCTGGCCTTGGTGATTTTCATCTTCATTCCCGGTACCGGATATATCGGCTATTTGCAGGCCCGCAAGGTTGCCGAAAATCAAATGCAGCAATTTACCATCAGCATGGCCGACCAGATCTCCAAACGGGTAAGCCTTTTTCTCGCTCAACATACCTATAATGTCAAATTGATAAAATCCTTTATCGAGAATCACCTGGTCGATCCCGCTGACCATAAGGAGCTTCTCAGATATTTTACCCTTTTCAAACAGGGGCATCCGGAATTCGTCAACATTTATTATGGGAATCAACAGGGGCAATTTTTGATGGTTCCCCCCCAGATTCCTGAGGTCCATTCGACATACGATCCAAGGGTCCGTCCCTGGTACAAAGGGGCTATCCACTCCAACGATTTCCACTGGGCCGATGTTTACCTGTTCGCCTCGACCCAGAAACCTGGGATTACGGTCTCAGCTCCAATTTTCGGCGATAGAAAAGTGCTGCGGGGGGTCTGCGGTATCGACATTGATCTTTCAGCCTTTTCCAGATTTTTGAAAGGCATAGATATCGGCAAACAGGGGGTCGCCTATATCTATGAGAACAAAAAAGGCTATGTCATCGCCCACCCAGGCCTGGTCCAGCTCCCCTGGAATCTCAAACATATTGACCTGCTACGGACCTGCCTTGCCGATCTCAAACGCAAAGGGGTGGCCTTCGGCATGACCGGTTACCAGGGAGAAAATTACTTTACCGCCTCCACCAACTATCCCGGAATGGATTGGACGGTCGGGGTGACCATATCCGTCTCCGATTATATGAAGAACCTCCGTTTCATCAAGGAGACTATCTACTCCCTTGTCATCGCCGGGATTTTGCTTTCAAGCCTTCTCAGCTATCTCCTGGCGATGACCATTATTCGGCCCTTGCATAGTCTGCAACAGGGGATCGAACGGATCAGCCGGGGAGACCTGGATTACAAAGTCGAGATTGAGGATCCCGATATTGCAAGCTCCCTTGCAGGCTCCTTCAATAAGATGGCATTTTCTCTGCAAAAAAGTCTGGCCGAACTCAAACTGACCTATGCCGAGCTTGCCGAGAAAGAGAAACTGGCGGCGGTGGGCAAAATGACGGCGGGTATCGCCCATGAAATCAAGAATCCTTTGGGGATAATCCAGGGCTCTGCCCAAATCGTAAGTAACCGGGAGCGCCCATGGGAAATGCGGGAAAAGGCAGCATGTTTTATCATCGACGAAGTGGCAAGGCTGAACAACACATTGAAGTCGTTTCTCACCTTCGCACGACCGGTATCTCCCGTGTTCCAGGAGACCGATGTCATATGGTTGCTTGAGGAGACCTTGTCGGCTACCGAAGAACGCTATCTCGACGACGGGTATACATTCGTCAAGGACTTTCCCTCGAAGACTCCGCTCATTTCCGCCGATAGCGACCAGATCCGCCAGATATTCTGGAATATTTTGATTAATGCGATGCAATCGATGCCGAATGGCGGCCCGATCAATATCCGGGTCAGGGTTGAGAAGGATCCAGATATTCTGGACCAGGAAAAGGAGCGGATATCAATCGGCAATCCCTTTGCGGCTCCCCGGGATTGGCTTATAGTTTCCATCGAGGACAAAGGCTCCGGTATTGCAAAAGAGCACTTCGACAAAATACTCGATCCCTTCGTCAGTTTCCGAGATGATGGAATCGGTCTGGGTCTGTCCATCGTCTCTCAGATCGTCAAACTCCACAACGGTCATATCCGAATTGAAAGCAAGTCAAGGGAAGGAACGACCTTTTTCCTCTTTTTCCCCTGTATAATAAAGGAGACATATTTTGTTGTTTAATATCCTCATAGTAGAAGATGAAAGCAGGATGCGTGAGGTCATCGGAATGATGCTGAGCGATCTGGATATACACCTCTTTGAGGCCGCCGATGGCCAGCAAGCACTGGATATATTCGAGCGTGAGAGCATTCAACTGGTCATTACCGATTTGAAACTGCCCAAAAGAACCGGTATGGAAGTACTTCAATATATCAAAGACAAAAGGCCCGAAATCCCGATAATCATTATCACCGCCTTCGGTTCCATAGACAATGCGGTCGAAGCCATCCGTCTTGGAGCCTTCGACTATGTGACAAAACCCTTCAAAGAAGAACGGTTGCGTGCCTGTGTGCAGAAGGCCCTGCAGATCAGCCGCCTCACCTCCGAGGTGAAGTATCTGCGCCAGGAGATCGAGGGTCGATATACCTTCAACAATATCATAGGCAACTCACCGCAAATATGCGAAATCCTGCGACTTGCAGGCGAAGTTTCCCATACCGACACCACGGTCCTTATAACCGGTGAATCCGGGACCGGCAAGGAACTTTTAAGCCGGGCAACCCATATAAACAGTCCCCGATCAAACGGCCCATTTCTTCCGGTCAACTGTGCCGCCATTCCCTCCGCACTTTTGGAGGCCGAATTGTTCGGGTATGAACGCGGGGCCTTCACAGGAGCCCATCAACGGAAAAAAGGGAAGTTCGAGCTGGCCGGTGGAGGAACGATTTTCCTCGATGAAATAGGTGATATGGAGCTCGACGTGCAGGCCAAATTACTACGAGTCCTGGAATTACGCCAGTTCGAGAGACTGGGCGGCGATAAGACCATTAAGGCAGATGTTCGTATCATAGCCGCGACCAACAAGGATCTCAGGAAACTCGTCAAAGAACGGAAATTCCGTGAGGATCTCTATTACCGCATCAACATTTTTCCCATCCGAATCCCTCCTCTTCGGGAGCGAAAGGATGATATTCCCCTGCTCGTTGCCTACTTTTTGAAAGAGTTCAGTGCTGCTTTCGGCCGTAAGCCTCCGGTGCTGACCGAAAAATCCATTAAAAAAATCATTAACAACCCCTGGAAAGGAAATATCCGGGAGCTTCGAAATGTTTTGGAAAGAGCGATGATTTTATCCGGAGGCGATCAGATCACCTGTCGGCATGTCATTTTGACTGAAATAGAGGATCGTCCCCCCGAACCTCTCAATATCGATCAGAGCCTGGCCAAGGCTATCGGAGGAGGCGGCATTAATCTCGAAGAGCTTGAACACCGTTGTATCAGAAAGGCCATGGAAATCACCAACCAAAACGTCTCCAAGGCTGCCAGAAAATTAGGGCTTACCCGGGCCACATTGAGGTACCGGCTGGAGAAGATGTAAGACGAAAATTGTCTCGGAACCATTAATCCTCCTCGTCCGGCTCAAAGAACGACCAGAGGATCTGAGGAAACTGCTCCTTAAGCCGTATCTCGCAGGCATTTATCGCTCTCACCATCTCGGACGGGGTGGAAAAGTCTGCCATCCGCGCCTTGACAGCAACCATGACATCTTTGCCGAGCTGAAAGGTTATCAGGTTGAAGATCCCACAAATTTCCGGCTGGGAATTGAGGAAGGCAACCATCTCTTCATGGACAGCAGGATCGACTCCCTGGCCAATAAGCAGGCTTTTAACCTCAATGCCCACCAGAAATGCAACCAGGATCAATAAGGCCCCGATGGCAATTGAGCCAATGGCATCGTAGGAAGGATTTCCGGTAACAAGTGTTGTACAGATTGCCGTAAAGGCAAACACCAGGCCTATCAAAGCCGCCACATCCTCTCCGAACACCACCAGAAGGTCGCTTTCCCTGCTCTGGTGAAACCATTGCCAAAAGCTTCTCTTTCCTCGTACCTTCCGAACCTCCCCGAGACAGGCCCTTAAGGAAATGCCCTCAGCAATAATTGAAAAAAACAATACACCTAGGGCAATAAGCGGAGTCTTCAGGGGTTCGGGGTGTTGAAGTTTATGAATCCCCTCATAGACAGAAAAGACACCTCCCATGGAAAACATCATCAAAGCGACGATAAAGGACCAGAAATAGATGCTCTTACCGAACCCCAAGGGGTATTCCGGGGTGGGCGGTTTCTTGGCCTGTCTGAGCCCCAGGAGCAGTAGAAGCTGGTTGCCGCTGTCGGCAAGGGAATGGACACCTTCGGCCAGCATTGCTCCTGAGCCGGTAAACAGGGCCGCCCCAAACTTGGCAAGACAGATCGCCATATTGGCTGCGAGGGCAAACAGGATGGAGGTAAGCGAATTCGTAGAATGTTCGGACATAGAAGCCCCCGGAAATTTGCAAGATACAAGCAGACACAGGTCAACAACATTACAGCATTGTAATGTTGTTGTAAGGTTTCAGCAATGTTCATAGATTATATTCAAAATCATTAATATCGTAATTCCTTAAGTTTCAAAAAATATTCATGAAAAATTTCGTTGTAATCATATTTTAAATGCAGAAACGCTTTTGATAATCCAGCAAAAGGAGTTCCCATGTTCAATTCATCAGATGAACAAAAAGGCCCTGCAGGACCGCCAACACTTCCCCTTCAGAGTGATGGTTCGCAGCAAAACAGCGATGTTTTCACCTCAATTCAGGCCATCAATGAATCGGTGAAACAGAGTTCCGCCTGGCTCGGTCTGCTCCGCCAGCAAATGGCTAAAGTCATCATCGGCCAACAACACCTGATCGATAGTCTTTTGGTCGGCCTGCTCACCGGAGGCCATATCCTCCTCGAAGGTCTACCGGGTCTTGCCAAGACCCTGGCGGTAAAGACACTGGCCACGGCAATACGAACGGATTTCAAGCGTATCCAATTCACTCCCGACATGCTTCCTGCCGACATTATCGGCACCGAGATATATAATCCTCAGGACACTTCGTTCATCATCAAAAAAGGACCGATTTTTTCCTCGATGATCCTGGCCGACGAGATTAACCGCGCCCCTGCAAAGGTCCAGTCGGCTCTGCTCGAAGCCATGCAGGAAAAACAGGTCACCATCGGCAAGCAGAGCTTCGAACTTCCGAAACTATTTTTGGTTCTGGCAACCCAGAATCCCATCGAACAGGAAGGGACCTATCCTTTACCGGAAGCCCAGGTTGATCGGTTCATGCTGAAGGTGGTGGTAAAACACCCGAGCATTGCCGAAGAACGGCAGATACTGGACATGATGGATCATACCGACACCCAGATCCAAGTGCATCCGGTGGTGAGTCCTGACGATATTTTAGCGGCCCGCAAGGTTGTCGACTCCATCTATATGGACGATAAAATAAAGGATTATATCGTCTCCCTGGTTTATGCAACCCGCGACCCAAAAGCCTACCAGCTTGACCTGCAGGAATATATCGAGACCGGGGCCTCCCCCAGGGCCACCATCAATCTCAAGGCGGTCTCCAGAACACTGGCCTATCTCGCAGGACGCGGGTATGTAACGCCGGACGACGTCAAGGCTGCAGCCCTCGATGTCATGCGGCATCGCCTGCGAATCAGCTATGAGGCGGAAGCCGAGGCCGTCTCAAGTGAAGATATCATCCGTAAGATCCTCGACACGGTACCGGTGCCGTAAGAACGTTATGGAAAATCGAATCACCAAGGATATCCTCAAAAAGGTTCGCCAGGTCGAGGTCCGCACCAACCGGCTGGTCAACGACAGCCTGGCCGGTAACTACCACTCGGTTTTCAAGGGAAGCGGTATGAATTTCGATGAGGTCCGGGAATATGTCCCAGGCGATGAAATTCGCACCATAGACTGGAACGTCACGGCCAGGACGGGCGTAGCCCATGTAAAAAAGTTCACCGAGGAGCGGGAATTGACCATCATGCTGCTCATAGATATCAGCGCCTCGGGAGATTTCGGTTCGAAGACTTCATCCAAAAGGGAGATGATGGCCGAATTGGGCTCGGTGTTGGCCTTTTCCGCGGTACGCAACAACGACAAGGTCGGGCTTGTCCTGTTCACCGACTTCGTCGAACTGTATATCCCGCCTCAAAAGGGCCGTTCCCATATCTTGAGGGTTATCCGGGAGATCCTTTTTTATGAACCCCAGGGCAGCAGGACCGATCTCAAGGTTCCTCTCGACTTCGTCGGACGGGTCTGTAAACGGAAATCGGTCGTTTTCCTGCTTTCCGATTTTTGCCTGCCGGATGACTTCGACAAGGCGCTGGAGGAATTGCAGCCAAAACTGCGCACCGGCAACCGGAGACACGACCTGATCGCCATGATAGTCTCCGACCCCCGTGAGCACGAAATTCCTGATGTCGGCTGGCTGACCATCGAAGACGCCGAAAGCGGGGAACAGGTGGACCTGAACACCTCCGATCCGGCTATTCGCAGAGGCTATGCTCAGCTTGCGGGAGAACGTCATAAAACCGTATTGAAGACCATACGAAGTACGGGCATCGATCTTTTGGAGCTTTCCACCGATCGACCCTATATCCCATCGCTGCTCGGCTTTTTCGGAACAAGAAAGAGGAGGCTGAGACGATGAACTTCTCTTTCCGCCTTTTCCTGGTTTTGTCACTCCTGCTGGTTCCCGGAACCTGGGCGTTTAGCAACACTGTGCCGCCCCAGCCTCCCCTCAAGCTTTTGCAGAGCCCGACCCAAACCCGAATCACACCCCAGGGCAGTGACATTAGGGATATTAAAGGGCCTGTACCGCTGCCGGATGCAAAACGTTTTATTCTCCCAGCAGCTGTCGGGATAATAGCCATTCTTGCCGTTCTGCTCTTTTTCTATCTTAGAAGAAAGCGCAAGCCGCAGACCATCGCCCTTTCGCCGGATGTGGTGGCCCTCAGGGAACTGGATCAGGCCAAGGCGCTGATGACTCCCGACCAGTCTCTTATATATGCCCAGCGCATCTCTAACATTCTGCGGCAATATATCGAAGTCCGTTTTCATATCCGTTCCACCAGACAGACAACCATTGAATTTTTCTCCCACCTTAAAGAAGGAACGACTATTGCCGAGGTGGATATAAAAAACCACGCCCAGGATCTTCAGACCTGCCTGGAGCAGTGCGATATTGCCAAATTCGCCCATGGTATCCCCGACAATGACGATATGATTCAGATGGACAAAGCGGCCCGGACCTTTATAGAGAGAACCAGACAAGACCTGGAGTCAACACCCGTCAATCCCCCTCCACGGCCCCCAAAAGGATAACATCATGCGCTTTGTCCATCCCGAACTCCTCTGGCTGCTGATGCTGCTTCCCCTTCTCGCCGTAATTAAAGGAAGGAGAGGCCCGGGTCCCGCGCTTGTCTTTTCAACAACGGCCATCGCTTCGACCCTGGCCCGAGGACGGAGAACCCGGCCCGGACGGATCCTGTCGGCCATCAGACTTCTGGCCATCGGACTGCTCATAGTAGGCCTGGCCCGACCGCAACAGGGCAATACAACCACCGAGATAAATGCCAGCGGAATCGATATCATGCTGGCCGTCGATGTTTCGGGGTCCATGCAGGCCATGGATTTTACACTGCATGGAAATCCCGTCGATCGTCTGGATGTGGTCAAATCGGTGGTCGATCAGTTCATTGATGCCCGGCCCAACGACAGAATCGGCCTGATTGCCTTTGCAGGAAGACCATATTTGGTAAGCCCCTTGACACTTGACCATGATTGGCTCCGTAACCGTCTGGATTCACTGTCTATCGGCATGGTGGAAGACGGTACTGCCATTGGTTCTGCAATCGGGGCGGGAGTTAACAGACTGCGCAATGAAAAGGCCAAATCACGCATCATGATCCTTCTTACGGACGGGATGAACAACGCCGGTAAGGTTCAACCTCTGACTGCGGCCGAAGCGGCAGAGGCCCTGAATATCAAGGTATATACCATCGGAGCCGGTACTCGTGGTGAGGCACCGATGCCGATTGTCGACACTTTCGGCCGTAAGAGACTGATCCAGGCCAAAGTCGACATTGACGAAGAAACCCTGACCAAGGTCGCCCAAATAACCGGCGCCCGTTATTTCAGGGCCACGGACACCAAATCATTAGAGGAGATCTATAACGAGATCAACAAAATGGAAACAACCACCAGAACCATTAAAAATTTCGAGCACTATAGAGAGCTTTTTCCAATCCCGGTCCTGGCCGCCCTTCTGCTTTTCGGCCTTGAACTGATATGGGAAAACAAACGCCTGCCTTAGGTGAGGACGATTCATGACTTTTGCACAACCAATCTGGATCCCAATAGGCCTTGTTATCTGTGTCGGCATCCTGTTTCTTCTCCACAGGCTGCAATCAGGGCGTCGGGCCACGCTGGAAAAATTCGCCGCAGCTCATCTGGTTGAAAAACTGACCGGCAATGTCTCAGCCAAAAGGCAACTTACCAAAAAGATTCTGCTGCTGCTTGCAGTCTTAAGTTGTTTTGTGGCCCTGGCCAGGCCCCAATACGGATTTAAATGGGAAGATGTAAAGCGCAAAGGAATTGATATCCTCTTTGCCATCGACACCTCTAAAAGCATGTTGGCAAGGGATATCAAGCCGGATCGTCTGGAGCGGGCCAAATATGCGATCATGGACTTTGTCGACCAGCTTGACGGAGACCGGGTGGGACTTTTGCCCTTTGCCGGAACCGCCTACCTGATGTGCCCTTTGACCGGAGATTACAGCGCCTTTGACAACTCCCTCAAGGCCGTAGACACCTCCATTATACCGAAAGGTGGGACCGACATAGCCGCGGCAATACGCAAAGCGGAAACCGTGCTCAACAATGAGGCCAACTATAAACTCCTGATCCTGATCACGGACGGAGAAAATCTCCAGGGAAACGTCCTGGCTGCGGCAAAAGAGGCTGCCGGAAAAGGGATGCGGATTTTTACAGTCGGTGTTGGAACCAGAGAGGGGGAAATCATTCCCATTTCCTCAGGAGGGAAAACCAGATTTGTCAAGGATTCATCGGGAAACTTCGTCGTTTCCCATCTGGATGAAACGACACTCAACAAGATCGCCAAAATGGCAAACGGAATCTATGTACCCCTTGGCAATAAGGGGCAGGGGCTTCAGACAATCTATGAACAGAAACTGTCATTGGTCCCCAAAGAAGAACTCAGCCAGCGACGGCACAAGGTCCCTCTGGAGCGCTTTCAATGGGCTCTGGCCGCAGCCATAGTCCTTTTCGCCCTGGAATTTATGATTGGGACCCGGAAAGCCAAAACCTTTGCCCTGTCGCTCAAAAAATTCTCAAGGCATACCAAAGGTAAAATCGGGGGACTTCTTCTCATCCTCTCCCTCGGCTTACTCGTCCATCCCCCAGCCGTCCGGGCATCAGATGGAGAGCAGGCCTACAAATCAGGTAATTTTGCCAAAGCTGCAAAGATCTACGAGCAGTTGCTGAAAAAACATCCCGAAAGCCCGAAACTCAACTACAACCTCGGGACGACATCCTATAAGAACAAGAAGTACGCTGAGGCTGTCACCGCCTTTTCCGAGGCATTGAAGACCAAGGACCTGAATTTACAACAACAGGCCTATTATAACAGGGGCAATGCCCTCTACCGGAAAGGTGAAGAGACCCTGAAGTCCGACAGCGAAAAGACCCTGAAAACATGGGAACAGGCTGTGGAGTCGTACAGTTCGAGCCTGGAATTGAAAAAAAACGACAAGGATGCAATCTATAACAGGAAGATTGTTGAGAAAAAGATTAAAGAACTGAAAAAACAGGAGAATAAACAGCAAAAGAACACGGACGGGAACAAAAACCAAAAGAAGCAAAATAAAAACCAACCCCCAAAAGAGCAAACCCAGGGAAAACAAAACGAAAAACAAAAAAAGCCAGAGTCTCACCAGCAACCAAAGCCTTCACCGGATCAAAACAAGAAAGACAAAGGGGGAAAAACCCAATCATCGACTTCGGATGAAAAACAAAAAAACCCGCAACATCAACACACTACCCAAAGCGAAAAGGTAAAAAATAAAAGAGATCAACAGGCTCAGGCAGCGGCCTTAGATCAAAAACGGAGGGAAGAGGGAAAGATGACAAGAGAAGACGCCCTGCAACTCCTCGATAGTCTGAAAAACGAAGAAGGAAAATTGAACTTTGCCCCCGACTCCGGAAAAAATAGCAACGAACCAAGGAGAGATTGGTAATGGTTTATTTTCACTTCCAAAAGTATTCCAGGAGGCCAATTTGCAGGTTTCTACTTGTTCTCATGGTCCTGGCAGCCCCTCTCTTCTTTAACACTGTTCCGGGCAATGCCGCGACATCCGTTTCCGCCTCACTGAACCCGGCGCAGTTTTCGGTCGATGATAACGCCGTCTTGAATGTAACGGTCAACGGCAGCAGGTCGGCCGATATTACCATCCCCAGCGTCTCGGGACTGAGCATTCACAGAAACGGCCAAAGCAGCCGGATACAAATTATCAATGGAACTTTTTCCTCTTCAATTTCCTATACTTATATAATTCAAGCCGATCGACCCGGGCGATATACTATCCCGCCCATCAAAGTCTCCACGGACGGCAGAACGTTACACACCTCAGCGATCGGTTTTCAAGTCACCCAAACGGGAAATGCGTTACCGAACCAGGGAACCAGCACCTCCCAAACCACCCGTTTGAGATCAAACGACACAAATAAAATAGCCTTTCTCCGCATCCAGGTCCAAAAGAAAAAAAGCTGGGTCGGCGAGGTTATCCCCATTCGGATAAAGGCATATTTCCGTCGGAATATCAACACGAGCCAGGTCTCTCTGCCTAGCTTGAAAGGTGACGGCATCGTTATGCCGCAGCTGGACCAAAAGCCGCCCCAGACTGAAGAAACAGTCAATGGCGTTGAGTACTCTGTGCTGACATGGAACACCTCTATTTCAGCTGTAAAGGAAGGTCCACATACCATTTCCCTGGAACTCAACGCAACCCTGCTCATGCCCCAACGGCGCTCTTCTTTTCCCGGATTCAACGATCAGGACTTTTTTGGGAATGATTTCTTTCAGAATTTCTTTGGGAAATACAGGAGAAGAATAGTCAAGTTGACCAGTAACTCCTTTACTTTGGAATCCAGGCAGCTGCCGAGCGCCAACCAGCCGTCGGATTTTTCCGGGGCCATCGGACACTTCAGTCTCGCGGTGAAGGCCAAACCCGATACGGTGGCGGTCGGAGACCCCATTACTCTCGATATGATCGTTTCAGGCCAAGGCAACTTCGATCGGGTAGAGACTCCCAAGTTCCCGGAAAATCCAAAATGGAAAAGTTATCCGCCTTCTTCCGAAATCAAGCAGGAAAATGATCCGACCAAGGGTCGGAAAACGTTTGAACAGGCGATCATGGCCAAAGACGATAGTGTCAGCGAGATCCCCTCGGTCTCTTTCACTTATTTTGATCCGACGACGGAAAAATATGTGACCTTAAAAAGCACCCCGATCCCCATCACCGTTAAAAAAAGTGCTCCTGTTTCATCTCCCGTCGTTCGTAACGTCTCTCCCTCTCCCGCAGCCCCATCACCAAAGGCCAAATCCGGATACCATGGGATTGCGGGCCTGGCCCCGATCCATCTGGAAATGGGACATCTCCAGAAAAGCATCAGGCCCCTCTTTGGAAAATCCTGGTTTATTGCAATCCTGGTCCTCTGTTCAGTCCTTCTTCTTACCATCTTTTTCCGGAATGCACGGCACCGGTATCTTTTGAAAAATCCAGATCTGCAACGAAAAAAAGAGATGAATGAACTGCTGACCCGCCAGATGAGCCGGCTAAAAGACGCCGTCGACCGAAACGACAGCCGTCTTTTCCTTGCCGTGTGCCGCAAGACAATCCAGGAGGTACTGGCCACCCTCTGGCAGACAAAAGCCTCGGCAATTACCTTGGCCGATCTGGAAGCCCGGCTTGATCCGTCTTCCCAACTGATAACCATCTTCGCCGCCGCTGAACAGGATGTCTATGCAAGCTATACACTCTCCGAATCCCAGATCCGTGAGTATATCACGCAACTGCGCAAGGAGCTTACAGGACTGCTATGAACTACTTGACGAGATTTTTTCACCTAGTGATAATTGTAAGTTTCCTGATCCTCTTTTTTTCTCTGACCAGCTATGCCTTTGCCGCTCAAGGACAAACAGCAGAGATGCTTTTCCAACAGGCAAACGGGATGTATGGACAGGGCAAATATCAACAGGCGCTGACCATCTACACCAAAATCGCCAGGAAAGACGGCTTTTCCGGATCGCTTTTATATAATACGGCCAACTGCTACGCCCAACTCGGACGAACCGGCATGGCTATCTTGGATTACGAAAGGGCTTTACGGCTGTCACCCAGTGATTCAGATATACGGGGCAATCTTGAACTGATACGAAAAAACCAAGGACTCTTTCAAGAACGTCAACCTCTGGTAAAACGGGTCATCTCCTTGCTGGACCTTGATCAATGGACCCTGTTGGCAGGTTTGTTTTTCGTTTTCTTTACCGTGCTCTGTTTGAGCGGACTTCGTTTTTCAAATGGGAAACAGATGCGAAGGTGGATGGGAGGAGTCTGTCTTCTTTTTATGCTCGTGGCCTCGGCCGGTGCTGCCCTCCAATACCGGCGGCTTGACGCAGCAGTAGTCGTCGGTGATAATGCCAGGCTTCTTCTCTCTCCTTTTCCATCGGCATCATCCGTCGGTTCCCTCCGTGAAGGTCGTGTGGTTATGTATCTGTCACGGCACGGGAACTACTCACTGGTGGAGGATGAGGCCGGTCGTAGCGGCTGGATCGATACAGGAGATATTGCCTTTATCAGTGGGACATCAAAGCCTGCGCAGTATCGTCACTCTTCGAGTACCAGATAGATGCGCCCAATCATAGTCAGGATCATAAGACATCACACGTAAGGCATACTCGTGAATTTCTCAAAATTCCATTCGACTCTTAATACAGGGAAACCGGGAGACAACTCTCCTTTTATCCGGTAATAACCGAATGCATGTTTTGAAAATATCCCATAATTTCCCGATTATCTAGGATATAGCCGGATTTTTCGTCGCAACATCCAAAAAAGACCTATCATGAGCAAAAGGGCGGTACCAACGAAGACCAGAGCCCAGGACAGGAAACCATGTATCATGAGGTAACTAAATCCTATTAAAGGATACAGACTTACTCTGACGATGTCCTTTGCCCATATGTGTTCCCTGATATAGTCAGCTATCGGTGGCGAATAGTGATAGTAGAGATGGACAAAGATTGTTCCAGGTTTATTCGTCAATAAAAACGCATCTCGGAACTGCTGTAAAAGAACAACGTGGGATTCGAGTTGAGAGCCGAAAGCGGCTGTGGCAAGAAAGCATCCGCCGCCGCCGCTCGACGAGGAAGAACCGGAGCTGGAACTCCCTGCTGTCCCTCCGCCCATGGCATTAAACCAGACCCCGGCCATAATATTATAGCCGGCTTGATTTGGATGTATTCCATCGATGGTATAGGATGAATAGCTGGGAGCCAAGGGTGAATAGTTGTCTGCAAACAATACGTTATTGCTGGCCGCCATCCTCTGGATATCGGGATTGTAGGTTGTGGGAATATTCTTACTGGGATTGACTAAGTCGGGCGTAAGATTGGAGATAACAGGGATCATTCCGGAAGCTCTGACCGAGGCTACCATCTGGGTGAGATTGAAAATGGTCGTTTGTTCGGATATCCCGGCTCCTGGATCGTTCGTTCCTTCAAGGATCAGGACATAGTTCAGATAGGGATTTCCGCCAAGCACCCGTTGGAGGCGGCCAAGACCGTAAGCGGTATTTTCACCGTGAGAGCCGTAATTGTAAACCAGGGAAGGTTGCCCGTTACTATTAAGCATGGACTGGAGAGGCGGTTCATACCCTCTTATAGTTACACCCTTTGAATTAACCGTGCCGGCGGTAACACTGTCTCCAAAGGCAAGGACATGAAGTTCCGCCTTCGCGGTAATGGGCTGTAACAGCATCGTCACAAGAAAAATACAACAACACCAAAATTGACCTCTGTGTAGTGTCATTTTCGACTCTCCCACAAGTAAAGTTATTATCTAACCAAGGTGTATACGTCCGGGAAAATTTATTGTTCCCCGTAAAAATCACGAAGCGGCAGGTCCTGGATTCCCGTACTACTCCCAAGGACATGAATTGTTGCTCGCTCGGGATTTGCAATAAATTCTGGCAAATTCACAGAGGTCTGAGCCTGACCATTGCCGTTTTGTTCTGAGGTTGAGTCAACGGTTGTACCCACCGCAATCTGATTTAAAGAGAGACCGGCCAGGGCAACCGCACGCCCCGTCATTTCCTGTCTCTGTTGCCAGGCAGTTCCATTCCAATCTTTTCGGAACTGGCTATATTTTCCGTTTTCATACCCGTACCACTGGATCCAGACCTGCCCCCCGGAATCCATACCGAGCACAGGAAAGAGATCGGGTGTATCATTATCATCATTGACCTGCACCGGGGTCGACCAGCTGGAACCATTCCATTTACTGACAAAAATGTCATCGTCTCCGCCTTGTGAACCCACCCAGGCCATCCAGGTGGTATTCCTGGCATCGACCAAAAGGGACGGTGAGAGGTTTGAGACCATATTCGTCTCAATTTTCTGAGCTGAGGTCCAGGCACCGTTTTTATAGAGACTATACTGCAGGTCTGTAGAGGTCTGGTTTTTTTCGGACCAGACAAGCATGCTCCCATGTTGCCCATTGCCGCCGATGCACGGTGTGAACAGCGCATTATCACTTTGAACAATCACCTGTTTCGGCTGCCATGCCTTATTGTCGTACATACTGTAGTAAACAGCATACCGACCTTCGTCGGTTTCTTGGGACCACACGACTTCAAGATTGTTTGAAGGTCCCACACCAACCAGCTGAAGTAACGGCTGATTCCCATGTTCATCAGCCGCTTGACCGGGGCCTGAAACCAAAATACCGGAACCGATCAGAACCACGATCAAGCACAGAAATTTTTTGCTTAATAATTCTTTCATTTAACCGTTTCCTTTTTAAGGATGAAAAAAACAATGATAAATAAAGGGAGTATAATACTACATTCTAGAAATATCGCATATACATTATGCATCGAACAAGCATCTGTTAAAAGTTGGCTTGTCGTCGCATGGGTTAGCTGAGAATGACTGATGGGCAGAAGAATCGGATGGGGAGAGATCAGGTAGTGACGGTTCAACGGCCAAAATAGCGGGATGCCGATGGGAGGCCTTGAATCAATCGAGAAATAATCCAGGACGAGATGAGAACAGTATGCTCCCAGAAAGAAGAGCCAATTTTTAGAAAAGTCATACTTCTTGAAACATCCAACTCCCCAAGCCAACAGAAGGGAGACAATCAGCGCAAACCCAAGGCTGTGACTGATTCCATGATGATAAAGATTTGGTTTGCCAACAATCAATCCCGGAAGAAAATCCAAATCAGGAGCATTTGCAGCCAACAAGGCCAGGGTAAAAAGTAACCTGTCTTTTTTGAAGGAGAGACTTTTTACCCTGAAACAATAAAGAAAGTAACCGGCAAGTGAGTGACCGACAGGTGAAGACATATTATTTTCACATGCTTAGGAGAACCGTTTGGGGACGCCGATCACGGTCAACTCCGTACTCGTCATGGAATTTGTTAAAAGCCGCCCTGTTTTTAATTTGGATGTTTTTTAAAGAAAACAGATGCTTGCTTCTGGAGAAAATCATTCATCGTTTCACGATCTTCCCCCTCAATATACATTCGATACCAGATCTCTGCGTTACATAATAACCACAACCTCGTCCCATGGTCAACTTTTCCTGAGAGATGACCGGATAGCAGATGATGTATTGCGTCGTTTTGCAGAAGGCCTGCTCGGACAAGCCTTGAGTCTTCAAGAAAGGTTTTAAAGAGAAATTTAAACTCATCCGCCAGCAAATAGGTCAGTGCCGAAGAAAAACCCTGCTTTTTTCGCTCCAGAATCTCTTGCGGCAGATACCGTTTTGCCAACGCATACTGGATGATCCTGCGTTTTCTTCCGTGAACCTTGTATTGAACCGGGATTGTAGCACAAAATTCAGCCAGCTTATGATCTAGAAACGGGGAACGTGCTTCAAGACCATGGGCCATGGTCATGCGGTCTTGGATCATGACGGGATGATCGACCATTCGGGTCATGCTGTCCGTATAGAGCATTTTATCAATCAGTTCATCAGCATCAGCCCTATCGAAATAATATCTTATCCCAGCTTCAGGATCAAAGGCATTAACGCGACGTCTGAATTCTTCAGTGTAAAGCTCCTTTTGGTAGTGATCGGAAAAATAAAAATAGCTGAGACTCTTGGCATAGCGATCAGCTCCTCTATGAAAAGAGATCTGGTTAAGCCAACGAAGCTGATGGCTCAGGCTCCTGTACCAGAAGCCGTCGGGAACCAAACGGAGAAGTCTCTCAACGACACTACGCCTGATCGATACAGGAAGCAACGCCAGATAATCAGCATAGATATTACCGTAATATCGGTCATATCCACCGAATAATTCATCTCCTCCATCCCCGCCTAAAACCACTTTCACGCTCTTTCTGGCCAGTCCGGCAATCTGGTACATGCACAGCGACAGGGGATCGGAGGGTTCATCAAGATGATACACAAGATCGGGAAGTTCACGTATCAAAGATGGATAAATCGTCATCTCCGAATGAATGGTCCCGTATCTGTCTGAGACAGCCCTCGCAGCCTGCGATTCACTGAAATTTTTATATGGTATATCTCCCGAAAATGTCCTCACGGGCCGATCCTGCAATCGGCTCATGATTGCCAGAACAATACTGGAATCCAACCCGCCGCTCAAGAAGGCTCCGACCTCGACATCACTGACAAGATGGTACTGGACCGTTTCAGTTACTCGACGATCCAATTCCTCAACAAGTTGGGGGAGAGGAAGAGACAACTTGGGTTGATAGCGAAGCTCCCAATAGCGTTTGACTATGACCTTTCCTGAATGAAAACAGAGGCTGTGACCGGGAGGTAATTTATTCACACCGTCGAACATCGAACGCGGAGGTGTTATGATACGAAGGGTAAGATACTCAAACAAAGCGGCCTCGTTCAACCTTTGCAATGCGGGGAACAGAGCCAACAACCCTTTAATTTCCGAGGAAAAAGCCAGTTTCTTCCCATCGAAATGATAATAAAGGGGCTTCTGACCGAAATGGTCTCTCGCCATCAGGAGAAGGTCTTGGTGGGAATCATAAAGGGCGAAGGCAAACATGCCCCGGAGTTTGGTAATAAATTTCTCGCCGAATTCTTCATAGAGATGCAGAAGCACCTCGGTATCGCTATTGGTTTTGAAACGGTGATTTTTTACCAGATCCTTTTTCAACTCATGAAAATTGTATATCTCGCCGTTGAAGGTGATCCATATGCTTTCATCTTCGTTGGACATGGGCTGTCCACCAGCCTCCAAGTCGATTATCGACAGGCGGCGGTGGGTCAAGCCGACCCTTTTATCATCACTCAACCAGGTTCCTGAACCGTCAGGACCTCTGTGCTGGAGAGCCGTGTTCAAAGTATCCAACTCAGTCTGTCGTATCCCGTCGGGATTTATAAATCCTGCAATACCACACATTAAAATTCACCTTTTAGGTCAGGAAATCCAACCTATATCCTCTAACCATTCATTGCGACCTTGTAGTCTCGTTAAAAAAAACTCGACGCTCTTGCCCAGGGACCTCATTTTATCGGTTATTCGTACACGTACGTATTGAAAAATCTTCCTTGGTAAGACTTAGATGGGGGTTGTAATAGGGATCACCACTCCCCAGAACCTTCTCCCATCTGTCTTCGCAAAACAGTCGCTCCTGCTGAAACCGTCGTCTTTTTTCCGGTGTATTTTCATACCCCCGGCTCATGGATTCATGATGGTACAACTCAGAAAAGGGAGTATAGACGATAAGATACCCTCGCTCCCGGATTCTCAGACAGAGGTCCACATCATTAAAGGCGTGACTCAACATCTCTTCAAAGCCGCCAACCTCGTTAAAGACGCTCCTCTTGGTCATTAGACAGGCTGCAGTGATGGCACTCAAATTCTGGACGATCTTCAATCTTCCAAAGTACCCGTATTCGGAGCCTGGAAAATACTTGTGGGAATGCCCGGCAATGCCGCCTATGCCCAGAATGATGCCGCCATGCTGAACCGTTTTGTTCGGATAATAGAGCAGGCCCCCGACGGCTCCGACATCAGGACGTTGTATGTAGCCGAGCATTTCTTCCAGCCAGTCTGAAGAGATCACCTCGGTATCATTGTTGAGAAACAGGAGGTATTCGGCATCGACCGCCTTGACGGCGTAATTATTAATCGCCGAAAAGTTGAAGGGATGGTCGTACTTCAAGACTGTGATATTCTTATGAGTTGCAAGCCGGGAGTAATAGTCTTTGGTTTCTTCTTCCACACTCCCGTTATCAATTACCACAATCCGGTAATGGGGATAGGATGACCGCTCGAGAATAGAGTCAAGACAACGTTTAAGGACCTGAACCTTATCCCTGGTTGGAATAAGAATCGCCACCTCCGGCTTTTTTGGTAATCGATAGCGAATACGATAGGAACCGAGGAACAGTCCTTTCTCAACCTCTGCCTCCATGTCCAGCCGCTGCAGATGCTCGGCCAGGGCCTTTTGGCCGCTGTCATAAGCGTACATTTTTGCATCCGGCCGCTTTCCTACAGACCCCGAGATAGCCCGCCAGTGGTAGAGAATATAGGGCAGGTGAACAATCTTCGAGTCTTTTTCCGTGACTCTCAGGAAGAGATCGTAATCCTGGGATCCGTCAAAACCGGCCCGAAACCCACCAACCTGCTCCACCAGGGAACGTCTGATGACGGTAAAATGGCACAGGTAATTATAGCTGCGAAGCGTATCGGGTGACCAGTCGGGTTTAAAAAAGGGATCGTATCGCCTTCCCTTTTCGGTAATTTTATCCTCATCGCTATACAGACAGCCGGCATCAGGCTCTTTGGCGATGGTATCGGCAACCCTAATCAACGCATCAGGCGCAAGGGTATCGTCATTGTCCAGAAGACCTACAAACTCACCGGTGGCCAGGGATAATGCAGCATTAGAGGCACCTGAAATCCCTTTATTCCTGTCCAGAAACAGAACCTTTATCCGTTCATCGGTTTTGGAAAACTCTTTGAGCAACTCAATCAGCTGAGGGTCCGAAGAACTATCATCGGCGATACAAAGCTCCCATCGGGTATATGATTGGTGTCGCACGGATTCTACAGCCTGGCGCAGCCACTCGGGCTTAACGTTATAGACCGGCATGATTATGCTGATAACAGGACCATTGACATACGCGTCCGATGGGAGCTCTGCCTCCCCCCTTATCCTTTCCTCATGCTTTATCCAACGCTGATATTCGCCTTCTACCAGACCACGCCTGACAAGCGGCAGGAAAATCTTATTGCGGTACCAGCGTTTGATGGACGGCAAGATAAAGAGCTGCAGGGAAGGGAAGGCATGGAAAATGAGATGACCATTTTTGATCTGCCGAAAATACTCAGCCCAGCGCCAGGCCTTTGAAGCAACCATTTTCTCTAACTCATTCTCCAGGCGATCGATTTTATGCTGCTGCTGCTCGATCACCGTCTGTTGGGAACGAATCTTCTCCTGAAGTGCTTCGTTTTTTTCCTGAGATGAAGCATGATGCACGTTAACCACCCTCTTCCGCTTTCAATGACAGGTCCCTTAATATACGCATGCGGTCCTTTTTTGACGCATACCAGGCGATATACTTCCGCTCAAAATCTTCTCTTTCCAAACTTAAGTTTCGATTATAATAAGGATCTCCGTCGGCAAGAAAATCTTTCCATTTCTCCATGAAAAAATCCACCTCCAGCTTGAATCGCGATTTTTTCTCTGGAGTATCCTCATATCCCCTGGACACCGATTCATAATGGATGGCCTCGGCATATGGCGTAAAAATATTCAAATAACCTTTCTCCCTGAGTTTCAGGCAAAAATCCACATCGTTTAAAGCCACACCAAAATGCTCTTCATCCAGCCCGCCGACTGCCTTGTAATAGTCACTTTTGACCATCAAAAGGGCGGCAGTCACAGCACTTACATTCTGAATACAGAACAGGCGATTGAAATACCCGGGCGACTCCCTGGGAAAATACCTGTGCCCATGCCCGGCAAACCCACCGATACCGACAATAACTCCTGCATGCTGAATCGTCTCGTCGGGATAGTACAATTTTGCACCCACGGCCGCGACTTCAGGCCGCTGAGAGTGCTCAAGCAGGGCCTCCAACCAATCCTGATTCAACACTTCAATGTCGTTATTCATCAAAACCAGATGTTCACCATGACAGTACCCGACACCGAAATTATTGATTTTTGAATAGTTAAATGGCTTGTTATACTCAACAAAACAAACACGTTCATCTCTTTCAGCCAAGTGCTTCATCAAAACAAATGTCTGTTCCTGCTGGCTGTTGTTACTGACACCGATCACTTCAAACGTAGTATATGATGAACGTTCAAGGATTGCCGTCACACATTTTTCCAGATACTCCGACTGATCGCGAAAGGGAATGATGATGGAGACCAGCGGATGTTTATCCGACTGTCTGCACACTCGGTAGTAAAAAGGGATATTGCCGTGCAAGACCTCTCCCTTAATTCCCTTTCTTTGCAGGGCCTCTTCCAGTGCACCCTTTCCTGCAATATCGGCATAGGACTTGGCCTCGGGATTACCACTGGTCGAGGTTTCTATGGTTCGCCAGCGGTAACAGATTTTCGGTATATGAACAATAGTATGGGCGTGCTCCGTTACCTTGAGAAGCAGGTCATAATCCTGGGCACCGTCACAGGCAGAGGAAAGACCGCCGACCCGGTCAAAAAGTGTCTTTTCAAGAACGAGGAAATGGGTGATGTAATTATGACAGAGGAGAAGATCCGGCGAAAAGTCTGGCTTATGATGGGCGGCCTGAAATTCGCCTTCGCTGCTGACGATACATTCATCGGTATAAACCAGATCCGCCTGCTGCTGATTTATTGACCGAACAATTTCCCATAAGGCATCACGGGTCAATTCGTCATCATTATCCAGAAATCCGACATAATCCCCCGTTGCCATTGAGACCCCGGCGTTGGTTGCTCCCGCTATTCCCCGATTTTTCGCAAGAAACGTAACCTTGATCCGGTCATCAACCTTGCTATAGTCCTCAAGGACAGCTCGAATATGGGTTTTGGGGCTGGCATCATCTACCAGACACAGCTCCCAATTCTCATAGGTTTGATGAATAACAGAATCTATACATGCCTTCAGATATCGGGCAGGTACATTATAAACAGGAGTGATGATACTAATCTTCGGCTGATGCGGGAACGACTCAACCTGCCGATGTGTCTCACGCCCTTCCCAGATACCGACACGGATATAATGAACAAGAGGATTTTCACCGCTCTTAAGAACATCTTCGTATTCGTTTCTATAATACTCAGTGTCAAACAGGGGATTGGGTCTATACCCCATGGCAGCTCCCCGGCTCAAAAAATGGGCCAACGGATTCATCCCGGACGACCGTACCTCCGGATGGCAATCCAGGTAATAGGAAGATTCAAACATTCCACAGGGATTTTTTCCCTCTTTCCAGCCTGTGCGAATATAGTGATAGAGGGGATTGGTTTTTTTTGCCGCCACATCCGGATAAACCTGATAATACCAGGCATCGTCAAAAAGCGGATTGGGTTTTCGCCCCTCCCGATAGCCGTAGTTTAGGTAGTGAACCAGCAAGTCAAGCGGCCTGGTGTGAAGATCAGGATTGTGCGAATAGTAATACGTACAATCAAACAAACCCGAATTTTTGATGACCCGATACGGGGAGTAGAGATTGTAGCACAGGGAAGAAAGAGCACATTTGGTCTTGCGAGCCCACAGCATGATCCACTCCAGCCGGGTAAGCGATGTGGTTGTCTTCTCAAACTCTGCGGCTTTCATACGGTGTCCAACTTGCAAATCTCTTCTAGTATCTTCTGTTGATTGAAAACGTCATTTCCATCTATCAGCGGAGTATATAATCGTTTTTCATGACAAGTTCGAGATTATTACATCGGATAACCCGATAAATACCTCCCGACCAGCGCCTGGAAATCTCCAACCCCCCTTATCTATCCCGGCGACTCCCCTTGTCGAGTTCAAAGAGTTTTGGTCCTTGTTGGCCTTCCCAGGGGGTTCCGAATAAGAAAAAAAAGGGAGCTACAGTTTCGGGATCCTCGCAAGCCCCAGAAAGATAAAAGACGTTGAAGAAAACAGGAAGAGCAAAAGGACGAAAAAATTAATCCTCCCCCAATGAAGCCTTTGTCGGGACGAGTAGAGGAAGATTGCAATCATCGGTACTATCGGCAATAAATATCGCCCCTGTGCCTGATAATCGGCAATCCAGGAATTGTAAAGGGATGCTGCAACTAACGCAATTGAGCAGGCCACCATCGCCATGAAGAGTAAAAAAGTACCGTCTGATGCCCGTTGGCGAAGGAGATCGTACAGGATGCATATTAGGATCAAATAGAGCAGGAGAGACACCGAATCATAGAATTCCAAAGAATTATAGATCGACATATTCCCAAATACACCGAACGTACTCATAAAGGTTATGTGGCCCCATTGCATATCTTTCCAAAGATAAGAAAGCGGGACCCCCTTCCCCTTCAAATTCAGATACTTATTGTTGGAGTCCGGGTTTATGAGCGGATTATACTTGGCATCGGCAGTCTTATTCTGCATGTTCACTATATTTTCAGTTCTATGCCAGTCATTGACTGCAGCATGCAGGGTATAATGAACCGAGAAAAGACAGACTGCCACTGCTCCTATCACCCCCAACCTCTTGAGTATCAATTTTGGATCGGGATACCTTTTCTTATAGAATTGGAGGAGAAAATAGAAAAAGAGAAAAACAGGAAAAAAATAAAAGTTCTTTTTGATCAAAAAAAGAAATGAAAAGAGCAGCCCAAAACCTATCGCCCTGGATAAAATTGAACCTGCATTTTGCTCACTGTACAGATATCGATTGAATGACGAATCCGCATTCATCACCTGATAAGTGATTACGAAAAGGATGAACAAGGCAAAGGCATCGGAATTAAAATAGCTGAAAATATACCAAATTTGTGGAGAAATAAAAATCGGAAGAGAAAGAATTCTAAGCTTTGGATTTCCAAGACAGAAAATCGCCAGGATACAGAACAGGGCAATATTGAAAAATCGTAAGATCAGATATTGTTCTACCGGAATAAAAGAAAAAAATTCCAGAAACTTCCCGGCAAAAACATATGCGATTTCCTTTGAATTGAGCCTGGAAACGCCGTGCAGACTGTAGGTGTGAATAATCTCCGGGTCATCTGCAGCAGGAGGAAGCCAATGGGTAAACGAACTGTAATATTCGGCCGCTGCTCCATGAACAACCTCATCCGGATGCATGCCGGGACCCGTCAATACCGCCATAACCACAATCAAGGCCAGGACGAAAAAGAACAACCAGTCCACATATTCCATATTCCGGAATCTACCGGACAAATATTTAAGCGAATACAGGAGTAAGAGGCACCCAAGAACGAATGGGATAATAGTTGCATACCGTGGTTTGGCGACAACTTTGATCTCGAGTTTCGGATCATTGTTGTCGGTTACGACCTTCAATCCGCTCTTTTGTATCTTCAGGGTTTTGATTCCGTCGATCTTCTTGATCTTTTTAAAATCATCGACCTTAGCGATATCGATTGAAAAGAGGCTTCCCTGCCTAAGGTGTATGTTTTTAATCAATATCTCCCCCGGTCTGTCCAAGGGATCGATGCGAAGATAATGAATATTGGGACCAAACACAAGTCCGCGCGGATGTCTCAGCTGGATACTGAAACGGTGCGTTTCAAAGGGGGTTATGTCCTTTTGGAAAACAGAATTTTTTTCGCTGTATGATTTCAGGAAGCCAGACCAGAATATCTGGAACATTCCGGGTTGTGACGTCTGTACCTCAAAATCAACGACCGGCGCCTGGAACAGGTTCACATTAGCAATGATCAGAAAGAGAGCAACAACGAAGAACGCAGCATGGGCTATTGTCTTCTTGGTTCGGGAACCAATTCGAGGCCACTCCATTAATCTTGCTCCTGAAAGACATGAATATTAGGGGAGAGATCACTTGCAGAGTTCTTGGTCAGCTGGATTCCATGCCGTTTTCCTTCAACCGGACGTCCTATCGGCCAAATATAGATATTGGTATGATCGGAATACACAACATACCTGGAATCGTTTGATACCTGGGGCCAATGGCTCCGCCCTGATCCAATTAAATATCTTGACTTGCTGACCTTTCCCATTCCGCCTACTTCAAAAAAATCCGTGATAAAAAGAGGGCGAACCCATTCCCGCCGGGTGGTCACCAAAAACTTACCGTTCGGGGCCCAGGTCGGATTGCAGTCGCCTGCCTTCATTTCATCATTGGCAATATACTTCTTTTGCTTCAAATCGATAATCATCGAACGATGTCCCTGGTCCTCGGTAAACGTCAAAAGATATCGATTTCCGGTACGAAGTTCCGCACTTTGTGAAAGATGATAACCGCGGAATGGGGGGGGGCTTCATCATGGAGTACACTCAGGTCCCCAGAGGCAAGTTCGTAGTAAAGGACCTGGCGCGTGTTTTTCAGATTGATTGCCGTAAGTCCCTTTCCGTCTCGGGTCCAGAACGCACCGGTACCGCCAGCAGTCACCACGTCTTTAAACAGCATCCGTTGCTTACTGAAATCCCTCTTCATGATCCACACGTCAGTATTCTTAGTAAAAACAACCAATGAGCCGTCCGGTGACCAGCGAGGGCTTTCCCCGTTGGTTACCGGAGTCGGATTCCATGGTTCAAGCATGGAATACATGATGACCTTGTTACGGGACCAGACAAGAGCTGCCTTCGGCAACCTAAGATCCGAAAGCGCTGTTTTCTGTAACGGTGTACCTCCATTTCCCATGATATTCGATTCCATCACCATATAAACTATCCCCATAACTATCAGGGCCAGAGTACCGTATAGAATCTTTAGAGAAAGGAGCTTGATTGTACGATTTTTTTTAAACAACACTTTTTTGATCATAACCCCAGGTTGCCAATCGTAAAATACAGTCGACATTTACATATGAAACATACTTTTTCCTGTAGAAATCCTATCTTCTTTACAAACCTTACACCCGTCTATCGAAAAGACGACACTCCCTTCTTAACACCTCTTTTTATAAGATGATAGTAATGGGCCAAGCGCTGCGAATATTTAAGCCAGACCTTAAAATGCAATCGCTGTGTGTATTTAATGGAAATTTCTGCATCAATCTTTTTCAGCATCGTCAGCCGTTCCATTCCCGGTCCTTTTCCTCTGCCCCCGAGGATTGCAAAAAATTCACTTCCTACAGTCGGATAAAAAGAAATTTCTCGCAGATGCGTAAGGCCGAGAAGAAACAGGTCATTCATGATAAGCCGAAAAGATGTTGGTGTAAACACCCAGGCATGGACATCCAGATATTGATTCTCGTTTCTTACCTTATCTATTCCTTGAAGCGCATCATTCACCGAATGGAGAAGAGTATTTGTCCCCCCCTGACTCATAGTCCAGGCGATCAGGCCTTCCTTGGCGACAATGTTAAGGAAATAATCGACTACAGTGCCGGCTGTATGGATCGTATTATGGGAAAAATGACTGTCAAGAATCTGCGATATTCCGGTGATCGCTCGATAGGCATCAAAGCAACACCGTTTGTCCGGCACGACCAGAGCCAAGACCCCATCGTCTTTCAACAAAGCTTCACAATCATTGATGAAATGAACCAAGTCAGTCGTATGTTCAATAAGATGCGAGGCAATAATCCAATCATAATATTTTTTTTTCCCGGTTAATTCCACATAGGATTGTCCCTGCCAGATATAATCAACCTCTTCTATCTTTTCAATATCCGCAGTCTTCAGATTTCCGTGAGCCGAATATTTATCAACCAGTTGATCTCGGGACAGATAATCCATTATCTCAACGTGATACCCCTCCTTTTTCGGGGCTATAGGATTGACGCTCGGACCTATCTCCAACCCTTTTCCATGGTGGTCGATATGAGCAAGGATCTTTTCTTTCTTATACATGGGGACGGTGTCTCTTTGATTCAGAAAAGGGTTGCGTTGCATATGTAAAAGAAAAGAAATACGTGCAGGGATAGCCCGTTATGGCTCTGGATGGGGGTATAGGGAGAGCATAACCGGCAAGGGGCTGGAAAAGCTCACGAAGATCGTATCGAGATCTAGACTGAAGCCGGGATAGTGCCTGAGAAACACCGACAATGGCGTGTCGATGTCCCGAGCATTTGGATTTCATTGCAGTCGGCCGGTTCACTTCGGCTCTTGCCATTTGCCGAGCCGTTTCATTTTATTCTCAAAACCCTGGCCGGAACTCCTGCCGCCACCCCCTTGTCCGGGATATTTTTGGTTACAACAGCTCCTGCTCCAATAACCGCACCTGCCCCTATTTCAATCCCGTCAAGTACCAGTGCTTTCGTACCCAACCAGGCCCCTGCCCCTATTTTGATCGGTCCTTTGCTATAGGTTTCCTGATCCATAACCGGAGTGTCAGGATCTTCAAATCGGTAGGTCCCCCCGCTTAGACAACACCCTCCGGCCATGAGAACCGCCTCGCCTGTGGTCAGGCCGTCAATTGAAACCAATACCGAGTCGCTTCCGACACTCGTCCGATTTCCCAAATGAATGGGGCCGGTCTTGGCCAAGACCGTTGAATTTCTGTTTATTATGACCTCGTCACCCAAGACCAGGCCTTCCTGCCCACTCCCCCGTGCATCAAGGAGACAATTGTCATCGATTGTCACATGATCCCCCAAATTGATGTTCTGCGGATTACGGATTACAACATTTCGTCCGAGAATCAGCCCCTTTCCCACACTTTTAAAAAGGAGGCGATATAATTTCTGGCGTAAAAAAAGGCCAAGAGCACCGGGCATGGGACCCAAAGTGCAGGTCAGAAATTCATAGACAAGAAAATAGCCCCAGCCTCTATCACCCGTTGTCAGAGACCTGTACATCTGCACCGGAGATGTTTTTCCTTCTCTGAGTTTGGCCCGAATCAAATTTTTCTTAGCGATCTTTTTCACAATATCGCCCTTACTTTCTACAGATTGCAGCTATCTTCTTCGAGAAGAAACGATTCTTCTTCCCATAAAAGAGAAATCCGATACGGAATACCCAATTCAAAACCCAATCCAGGGCCAGACCGACATAGTTGAAGGGATTTTTGTAAAACACATAGAGCTGGAGCGGAAAAACACTGATATCTTTGAATCCGGTATACAAAAGCATCTGCCTGACACTATACTCGGTGAAGGTATTATAATGATCGAAGTTTTGAGCCAGGGCCTCGGATCCGGTGATCGGGTTGGCACCATTTAAGGAATGCATCACCAGCATTCCCTGTTGCTGCAATTTTTCCCGACACAACTCCAGAAAAACGAGGATTTCCTCCTTTGTCAGATGGTTCACCTCCTGCTCTGCAATGATCAGATCGAACATCTCTTCCGATTCCTTTAAAAAGTCGAAGGCCTGGGCAACCCGACAGTTGAGTCCGTGTTTTTCGGCAAACTGCACCTTGTCAGCGTCGGAATCAATCCCCAAAACATCCGTATACCCCTCCTGGTGGAGCAGATCGACAAAATACCCCGGTCCGCAGCTGATCACCAATATTTTAGTTTTTCTGTCCCGAGGGAGATATTTGAGATAATTTATCCGGTAAAACTGGGCAAACTTGGAATATCCCCCTTCCACGTCCGATGGTGCCTCCCAGAAACTGTCGAAAGGCTCCATCTTGGCTGTGGTGGATTGATCAAATTTTTTTATCGTAGTCTCATGCATTTGCCCGGAATCATGAAGATATCCTTGGGCTTGATACCATTTCGCGGTTTCCGAAACTCCCTCGGCAAAGGAATACTGCGGCTCAAAATCAAGAAGTTCCTTTGCTCTACCTGTGGAAAAGGAGAAGCTTTTCTTGAAAAAATCCATCCGCCTGCGATGCAGAGGTGGCTGTATCCCCAAGGGACGCAGTCCCTTTTCCATGACGATAGCCGCCAGCATAAAAAGAGCAAGAGGAGCTCGAAATTTGGGAAGGGCAATATTGAGTTCTTGAGCAATACAGGCAACCATGTCGTTGGTCGTTACCGGTTCCTTGCCTGCAAGAACAACGAGGGTCCCCGAAATCAAGTCCTTAAAAGCGGCCTGGAGAAATCCGGCAATAAGATCGTCGATATAGATGAGGTGATGGATATTATCACCGGGGCCGATCATGAAGAACATTTTCTTGTTGATCGCCTTGAACAATTTCAACAATCGGCGGTCACCGGGACCAAAGGTTTCAGGTATACGAATGATCACCACACCCAGCTCTTCTTTACGGGACAGGACTTTTCCCTCTCCTGCAAGTTTTGTGCGACCGTAGACATTATCGGGAGTACAGGTCGTGTTCTCATCTATGATTCCGTCCATATTGCCGTAGACACCAATGGTCGAACCGTGGACAAAACGCTTCACTCCGGAGGCTATACAGGCCTGCAAGACATTCTCGGTGCCGGTCACGTTCACATCATAAAAAATCTGATCGGAAATATTGGCCTCATGTTGCGCTGCCGCCAGGTGAAAGACGACATCCACGCCCTGGACTGCAATGTCGACGGCAGCCTTATCAGTTACCGAGCCATCGATGACGACAATACCCCACTCTTCGATCTCGCGACGATTCCTCTCCTCAGCCGGGGTGTTAGCCTGACCGAAAACGGTCACCTTGTAACCTGACTCTTTGCATTTCAAGGCAAGGCGGGAACCGATAAAACCGGTGCCTCCCGTAATGAATATATGTTGTTGTTGTGTCTGCATTGTCCCCTACTCGTATTAAGAAAACTGCGGCAGGGCATGTTCAACCTCTGCAATTTCCCTGTTGATCCTGTCATCGCTCCAACCCAACTCCGCTCCCATGAGAACCCCGCATTCCTGCAGGACATCCTTTTCAGGGAGTGCCCCGGAGGCCAGATCGGTACGGCGAAAGACGACATCGCTCAGATGCATGGCCATCTCTTTACGGATGGCATAGATGACCTCGGCCTTGATAACCGTTGAACCTCCGAATGATTGCATGAGGTCCGGTCGTTCCAAAACGATCTGCAATACCTCCTTGTACTTCGTACCATGATTCCCGACAAGGGCCTCCATGGATTCCTGCCCCATTTCCGACGGCCGTATCTTTTGCGCCGTATCGACTACATCCTTCAACCGATCCATATCTCCGCCGAACAAGGGTGTGGTTTCTGTGGAACACGACCTGTGGTTTCCAGGGATTTTCCGAGCGACCATGTCGATGGTCTTCTCCGCCATCCCCCGTGCGGTTGTGGCCCGGACACCCACTAACGTGATCAGCCCACCTACCTTATGCTGCACTTCGTGATCGATCAACAGGGACCTTTTACCAAAACTCATTTCCACTGCGCCCTGTTTGGCTTCCTCTCCGTAGAGTGTCAGACCTGTATTGACTCTGACTATATCGTCTGGGTCAATGGCCATACCGGGATAACAATGGTTTACTTCATCGGCAAATGCCTTTAACTCCTCCTGCTCCACTGTGATATTTTCCGACGGAGACTTTACAATCTTATGCCAGACGCCCACCAGGGTATACTCCCGCCAAGGGGCAAAAAAGAGATGCCGTCCGCCACGATCAAAAACCGCATCGGCATCTTTTACATACGTTGGCACCGCCAACCCATATTGATGGTTAAAGCGCCTCTTCACCATGAAGGAGAGATCCCTGGAGAAAACCGGCTGCACATCCTTTCGCAGGTCAGGAAGATCATCCATGAGATGTGCAGCCCAGGGACCGGCGGCATTGATCACCACGTTTCCTCTAATCTCGACCTTGTCTCCATTCTCTTCATCTTTGGCTATAATTCCAGTTACTTTCCCTTCTTCCCAGAGAAATTTCTCGGCCCCCAGATAATTGGCAACTTCAGCTCCAGCCTCGACGGCGGAACGCAGAAATGAAAGAGAAAGGCGAGGTGTATTGCCAATCTGGCCGTCGCAAAATACAGCTCCTCCAGTCAATCCGGTTGCATCGAGATCCGGAAACAATTGTCGAATCTCCTCCCTGCCTATCAGACGCCCTCCAGGAATCCTATTCTCCCTGCTCAGCCCTTTGTTCCGATCACAGGTCAACGCATCGTAAACAAGCATTCCCACCTTCAGGATCTCCTTTCCCTTTTTCCCATGTCCATAGGTGGGCATGACGATGGGAAGAGGTTTAGTGAGATGGGGGGCTATTCGCAACAAGGCCGAGCGTTCGCGGCTCGACTCCCTGACCCGATATATATCACCATGCTGGAGATATCGAATACCCCCATGGACCATCTTCAAATGGTTGGCGGAGGTGGCATGGGAAAAATCCTTTTTTTCCACTAGCGCAACCGACATCCCCCGCAAAGCGGCATCCCAGGCCGTGCATGAACCGAAAATCCCTGCTCCGATTACAATGACATCAAATGTTTTATTTGTTAATGCCGCAAGATCCCTTTTCAATTTTCTTTCCTACGATATATAATTTAAGCGTTTTGTTTTTATGAAAGTCTCCCGGAAGCAATGGCCCCATGTTTTGAGCTTTCACGTTTTGATGCAACCGGCCGGTTGAGGCTAGCCAGGCTTATCAGTCGGATACAGCACGGTTTTTCAACCTGAGATAAAAATAACTTCCAACCAGACTTAAAAAGACTAAAAATACCCTCATAATGAGCATAATCATTACCCCATGCTCATATTCCATTCCCATCAAACCGGCAACGTATATGAACGATCCGTCCATGATCCCTATTCCATTCAGGGATATGGGCAGCATGGCGGCCAGATTACTGATCATCATGGCCACCGCCAGCTCAAAAATTGAGATATCGGCGCCTACGGCCCGGGCCAGCAACAACATCCACAATAAAGCATATATTTGAAAAATAAACGATATAACTATAACTTGAACTGTTTTTTCAGAATTTCTGCGATAATCATGAATCCAACTGAAAACGGTATTCAGCCAGACCGGAAGACCTCTTCTCCTGCTGTGATCACTTAGGAAAAACGTGACCACAAAAAAAAGGCCCGACAGAACCAACCCGCTGCCAACCAGCCACAATAACTGAGTAAAATAGGGAATACCCGACAGCTCCGGGCCAACCAGAACCCCACCCAGGAATCCCAGGAAGAGCAATGCCCATAATCCTGAAACCCTCTCCACTAATACCGCAAGAACCGCGTATCCCTTCGAGGTGACATCGCCTGCGGTTTTGTAGATTCGAAAACCGTCGCCTCCAATAGAACTGGGCAGGAAATTATTAAAGAACACAGCGATAAAATAGTACCTGTTCAAAGTGGGCAGCGGGATGTGTGCTCCATGGATCGACAACAGCACCTGCCACTTATAGGCACTGATAATGACCCCGCCAACCATACAGAAAAAAACCATACCAAGGGAGAGGGGATCAATCGTCTGCAGTGTTTTCAGGGCCAGCTTCCAGTTGCACTGATTGACAATGAAAAATACCAGGACGGCACTCACTCCGATCTTAAAATAAAAGAAGTACCGGCTGTTTTTGATGCCTTTTAATGCATTTTTCAAGAAAAGAACGCTTTCCTTCACTCTGTTTGAATCCCCTGATAGAGATTGTCAAACTTTTCAGCACTACACTCAATAAAGAAATCCTTGACATGGAGGCTATTAAATCGACCCATTTCCTGTCGCATAGCCTTTTTTGCACAAAGCCCGGCAAGATTTTCGGCAAAACGCTCACGATCTCCAAACGGTACCAGGAAGCCTGTCTTTCCATCTTCGAGGAAATCAGTTTGCCCTCCCTTGTCATAGCATATCACGGGAAGGCCTGTTGCCATCGCCTCAAGGAAGACGAGCCCGAAGGCCTCGTGATCGCTGGTTGAGACATAGAAATCACAAACTGAGAGAATCTGGAACTTTTCATCGTCACTTACACGACCAAGAAATAAAATTCTATCACGTATGTGTAAGTCCTCGGCCTGTTTCATAAGATTGGGCCTTTCAGGGCCATCGCCAATAATCAGCAACTTTGCCTTTTTGTTCTCTAATTTTCCTATAATATCCACCAATTGAGAAAGCCCTTTACGGACAACCAACCTGCCTACCGTGGCCATGAGGATATCATCCTCGGCCAGTTGAAAGTCGCTTCGTCTCTTCTTCTCAAAATGGGGCTCTACGATGCCATGGCTGATCAGAACAATATCATCCCGACGCCCATAATACGTATTCGCCCTTGTTTTCGTATCTAGCGAACAGGCAATGACCTTGTCAGAATCGTGAATCATTTTCTTCACTGTCTGTTTCAACAGGGGGGTGTTATGTGGAGACAAACGCTTGCTTGGGTCATACACGTCTCCTCCCAAGAGTGAGAGAAAATGGGGAAGATGGAATTTTTTCGCTAGGTACAGTCCCGACGGTGCCGAAGGAATCGCGAACATGGAGTGGATTAAGTCGAATTTTTTCTTCTTTAACAATGACCTGCCGGTCAAAAGGCTGGACGGGAAAAAAGAAAGCATTGAAACAAGGGAGGCCGCATTTTTATTTTTTCGAAAAGCTACCGGCACCCGGATGATCTCAACCCCGTTTACCATCTCCCGTTTTTTTAGACCTCTGAAACCTGAAGTGATAACAGTGATCGAGTGTTTTTTTGCGAGCACTTCGGCAACCTGTTTATTAAAAACCCCTCCGCCACCACCTACGGGCGGGTATTCATAATCAATCATTAAAATATTCATTGTCAACCTGAGGTCTAGGTTTCACTATTTTCAAATTTTTCATATAATTATGACCTGCCTTGAAGGAAGTACAGATCCGACCGTCCGGAAGAAGCGTTGGTGTCAATCCGGAAACAGTCGGCAAGGCAGTAAAAGGTGGGCCACAAACTAGCCGATCAATCCTGTCGTTGCAACTTTTTTCTTCAGCCCGAATTTTTCACCGGCCGATACGGCACATACATCCAATTTTTTCCGATCTTACAATGATCTGCCATCGAAAACCACAGCAAAAAGAGGAAGCCGGACCTTATCTCAGATTTGAATTGTCTCTAAAACACAGGATCATAAAGTTCCGGCCACTGGTCATATACAAAAACCTTTTGGATAAAAGAAGAAGAGAAATACAGCACTTTTTCCGGTTCAGCCGAATGAAGCGTACTTTTGTGAAGCTGAAAGTGACAATTCGGCAGAACCCCTTTTCCTGCCGTCATGCAGGATGCCCAGGGTATGACAGCTGGAAAATTTAGGCATGCCGGTCCTAGTGGTACTGTTTTCTTAGCTCTTTTTTGTTAATTTTTCCAACGCTTGTTTTGGCAATGGAATCGGTTATCACGACCTTATCGGGAACACCGTATTTTGGCAGAATACCCTTTTGGGCATGATCGATAAAAAACTTCCGAAGTTCTTCGTCGGTTACCGAATCCCGAAATTCCTGCCGCAATACCACCAAGGCCAATGGCCGCTCTCCCCATTTTTCGTCGGGAACTCCGATTACAGCAGCTTCAGATACCGCCGGATGACGACTGATGATATCTTCCAAGGTCAGTGAAGAGATCCACTCCCCACCGGTCTTAATCACATCCTTGAGCCTGTCGGTAACCTGGAGGTAGCCCTCTTCATCGATAAATCCAATATCACCGGTATGCAACCAACCGTTTTCCCAAAGCTCCTCGCTCTTTTCCCAATCCTTCAGGTATCCTTGGGTCAGCCAGGGTGTTCTGGCAACCACCTCTCCTGTAGCCTTTCCGTCATGGGGGAGGATATTTCCTTCCTGATCAACGATTTCGAGCAAGACATTGGGTATGGGCAATCCGGTGCGGCAACGGATTTTGATCTGGTCTTCGACATCCCACTCCAACATGTGCGGTTTTAAACCTGCAAGGGTCAGGATGGGACAGGTCTCTGACATGCCATAGCCGGTATAGACGTTTATCCCATGTTCCAGGGCGGTCTTGCAAAGACCGACGGACATTGCCGAACCACCGATAATAACCTTCCAGCCCTTCAGATCAATATCCTTTGCAGAGGGACTGTTTAAAAGCATATTCATGATGGTCGGAACACAATGGGAGAAGGTAACCTTTTCAGTTTCAACGAGTTTTAGCAGCATCTCCGGTTCATACCGTCCCGGATAGACCTGTTTGGAACCGAGCATGGTCATCATGTACGGTACCCCCCAGGCATGTACATGAAACATTGGGGTAATGGGCATATAGACATCTTCAGAGTCGATATTGGCCTGGGATTTAATTGCGGAGAGGGCGGAAATTATACCATAGGTGTGAAGGACGAGCTGCCTGTGACTGAAATAGACCCCTTTGGGAAGTCCGGTGGTCCCGGTTGTATAAAAAGTCGTTGCCCTGGTGTTTTCCCCAAAATCGGGAAAATCATAGCTCTCCATCTCCCCGGCCAGAATGGCTTCATACTCACCATCCACAGACAGGATCCTTTGTTCCCCACCGGAATCAGAGATGAGTATGATCTTTTTTACCGTTGTCAGTTGGTCTTTCACTCCGGCAATCAACGGTAAAAATTCCTCATTGACCAGCAGGATATCATCCTCGGCATGGTTTATGGTATAGACGAGTTGCTCGATGGACAATCTGACATTTACCGTATGGAGGACGGCCCCCATCATCGGCACGGCAAAAAAACACTCCAAATACCGATGGCTGTCCCAATCCATAATCGCCACAGTATCTCCCCGTCCGACATCCATCTTGCTCAGGGCATTGGCCAGACGGGCCACTCTCTTGCCGAATTCCGTATATGTGTAACGAAACCTGTCTCGATAGACAATTTCCTGGTCGGGGGCATAAATCAGCGGGGGAGTGAGGAGATGTTTGATCAGGAGCTGGTAATTATACGCAGAGGGAGTAGGATCAATAGGTTGCAGGGCCATGGTTTCCTCCTAAAAAAATTGAGTGAATACTTCTCCCGTCAATGGATGTCCCGAGACTCCCAAAAGGAGTAATTTCAAGCAACTTCCCACACAGGGACGGCCTCATCTAGAGGGGGTGATCGACACTGTCTCGTTTTGACCTTCTTTTTAGAGAAATATATTCACGCCTCTCTTTCGGGCTCTCAAATAGATCCCAAAAGATGCTGTACAATCGCAACCGATGCAAGCGCTGCCGTTTCCGCCCGGAGAATACGTCTGCCCAAACTAACAGGACGCCAACCGGCACTTTCGGCAATGGAGACCTCTTCCCGGGTCAGCCCACCTTCCGGCCCGAGAAGAAGAGAGACCGAATTTATACCTTGAGCCGGGAAAAGATCATGAAGACGGACCTCTCTTTCCTCTTCCCAGAAGATGAGTTTCAATCTGGTCAATTCGGAACCGAGGTGGTCGATCGCCTCTCTGAAATCCATAAGTTCCCTGAGTTCCATCGGTCGTGCCCGTCGGCATTGCTTACAGGATTCCTCTATTATTTTTGCCCATCGCTCCTGTTTCCTACCCTCCCTCAATGCATCGGGCCGCCCCTGGCAACGTGTGCTGATCAGTGGAATAAACCCCTGTACCCCCAGCTCCGTACATTTCTGCACCACCGTATCCATATGTTTTGCCTTGAGGAGTCCCTGGGCAACTGTGAGGGGAATTGTGTCACTCTCGGTAACCCTCCCGGTGGAGATAATACGAACTCTTGTTCGGGGCCCGACCTCGGTAACTTCCGCCTGAAAGACACGGCCGGAGCCATCAAAAAGCTCGACTCTCATACCGGTTCTTAAGCGTAAAACATGACGGAGGTGATGAGACTGTGTCTCGGACAAGACAACCTGATCTCTTTGCTTTTCCTCCGGTCTAAAAAAGAACCTTTTCATAAGACCTTGCAATGATGTGAAATATTGTATTAGTCAGGCTTATGGTAACAATCCGACCTTATATTTTTAAATATTAAGTTTGACAACATCCCGTCTTTCAACTATTTATTTTCGATAATTAATATTTATTCTTATTTTCCCAAGCAGGATCAAAAATTTAAAACGTATGAAACATAAAGACCAAAGGACTCACCAACGATTTTCCGTAAATCTTCAAGCGAAAATTTCTGCTGCAAATGACGAAGGTGATATATTTTTCGCCGATGAGACGATAATCGCAAACATTAGCTCAGGTGGAGCCTTTATCATCACCGACAGGAGTCTTCCTCTCGGCGGAACGATCAAGATGGAATTTCTGCTCTCCTTCGAAAATCTCAAAAAGCTCCGTTTCATCCTGTCGGTCGAAAGTCTGTTGGCCTGCCGTGACAAGCAGGTCAGGGTCAAGGCCTCAGGCGTTATTGTTCGAGTGGAAAAAGACGGCATCGCCGTCATCTTTGATACCGATTATCAAATTCATCCGTTACCCCCCTCATCCGAATGATCAGAGGGTATCCCATGGCATCCGAAGATATTCGCGAAGTCACACGTCAACCACAACTTTGCCAAATCACCCGGCCGCACCTGATCACGTTAAAACTCAACCCCCTCCCTTGCCGGAACCCCCTCCCGGTAATAATGTTTGATCTCCGTCATCTCTGTTACCAGATCCGCCATTTCCAGAAGCTGTGCAGGAGCTCGCCTGCCCGTTAAAACCAACTCCACATGCTCCGGTCGTTTCTTTAAGACATCCAAGACCTGCTCAAGAGTGGCGATACCAAACCAGAGAGTCACACTAATTTCATCCAGGACAATCATCTGGTATTTACCAGATGCCATTACCTCCTCAATGCGTTCAAGCCCCCTCCGGGCATGCTGTCTGTGGACATCGGTGACCTCCTCGCGCCTGATGCAGCCTGCATCACCGAATTGTTCCACATCGATGTCCTTTATGCCTTGCAGAACCGTCAACTCTCCATAATGCTGCCCCTTCATAAACTGGCCCACAAAAACCCGCCGCCCATAACCGGCACTGCGCAAGGCAAGCCCCAGTGCTGCGGTTGTCTTTCCCTTACCATCGCCGGTATATATCTGTACGTACCCTTTTTGCATGCAAATACCTCTTTGTCTGTTTCATGTCGAATCGATATTGTATGGTTTATACCGTACTCTTGTGACAGTTTACATCCTATCCGGTCATTCAACAAATGCAACAGGCAATCACCCGTCAAATTATGCCGCCTGGGAGATGAGTTTTTGCTTCAACTCCCAGAGTTCTCTGGTTAGGGAAACATGATAGAGGTGAGGGTTGACCAGACGTTTCACGCCGTCATCCAGATGTTCAAGATCGGCATCCCTGCGACTACCGATTTGTTTGAAGGTATCTGATGAAGGCGAATCAGATCCATCAAAAGGAAGGTCTCCCCAGAGACGTTCGATGCGGCTCAGGTCATCCCTTTTGATTCGCCGCTGAGTGGAAAAATCCACTGGATGGTGGAGATGCAAGATCGGCAATTGGTCCAATGGCTCCTCTTTTTTGGCCAAGACATCGACAATGGCCTTGTCCCGTTTATCATAAAGTCGCCAGACCTCTTTAGCTCCGGGATTAACGGTCTTTCCCGGACTTTCAGACACCTTGATTGCCGGGAGCCATTCCTGTTCCGTATAGACGGAGGTCAGTTTATAGACCCCATCCAGAGCACCGTGCCCTTTACCGGTGATCAGCGATGTCCCCACTCCAAAGACCAGGCGTTTAATGACGTCCCCAGGCTCCAGACCATATTTGCCTCCTTCCTTGCGGATCTGACTGAGGATCTGCCAGATGACCAACTCATCCAGTTGGTTGGATAAAACAATTGTCGTATCGGGGAAACCCGCCGCATTCAGCTCCTGGGCGGCCTTCAAGGTCAGGAAGGCCAGATCACCCGAATCGAGCCGAATCCCCACCGGTTGATGCCCCTTTTTCCGGAGCTCCTCAAAGGTTCGGATGGCATTGGGAATGCCGCTCTCCAGGGTGTTTACGGTATCCACCAGCAACAGACAGTCATCGGGATAAACATCGGCATACGCCCGAAAGGCGTCAAGCTCTCCTCCGCCCATGGCCATAAAGGCCTGTACCATACTATGGGCGTGAGTCCCCTTCGGATCAAAGCCCAGGGCATGGGAAACCCCAACGTTGCTGGAGGCATCGGCACCACCCACCAGAGCACCGCGCACACCAGGAATTGCCCCATACCCCTGGGCCCGGCGCAGTCCGAATTCAAGGATCGGGCGCCCTTCGGCCGCCTGATGCATACGGCCGGCCCGCGTGGCGATCAGGGTCTGGTAGTTCATATGGTTCAAAAGTGGCGTTTCCAGGATCTGAGCCATTGCAAACGGACCCTTGACAGCCAGTAGCGGTACCGTGGGATGGGCCACCCGCCCCTCCTGAAGTCCCCGGATCTGCATCTTTTCGAAATGCCCTTCCCGGGAAAGCCAATCCAGAAAATCATCATGAAACAGGATAGTCCCGTTGCGACCCTTTTGCCGTCGGAGATAGGAGAGTTCTTTTTCGGTACAACGGGCTTCCTTCATCCAGTCCCAGAGACTGCCCGATCCTGCAAGAATGGTAAAACCCGATTGATGGGATCCATAGGAGGGGTTCTGGCGATAAAAATATTCAAACTGTACCGGCGTGCGATGAATCCCCTGCCGATAATACAGATGCGCCATTGTAAGCTGGTACTGATCAGTCAGCAATATCCCTTCGCTCAGTTCACGCTGTACTCGTTTCATGGTCTGATTCTCCGCCCCCTTCTGCCGACCAGGGAGTGTCCTTCGATATCTTGCCTCAAGGTCCTTTGCGACCCTTGGGGGGCATTTACCCAAGCCAAACCTATCCTATTCCGCTCACAGTTTCAACTCACCGATAGAAGATACCACTCGAAATGTCTCAATCACCTTAAGCCGTTTTGCCCTTTCTCCGAAGATGGGCTATAATTCCACCGTCATCGACCAGAGACTGTATAAACGGGGGCAGTGGTTGGATTGCGTATGCACGTCCGGTCCCCAGATCAAGGAGTCGATCACCCGCTATCTCCAATTTTGTAAAATCCCTTAGCTCTTCTGTCTTAGAACAAACGATCACCGGCAGACCAAGGTTGACCGCATTGCGAAAAAAGATCCGGGCAAAACTCTTGGCAACAATTGCCGCAACCCCGCGCTCCTTCAGAACCGCCGGAGCCTGTTCGCGGGATGACCCGCACCCGAAATTTTTCCCGCCGACCAGGATATCCCCCCTGGCAAACTCGGTTACAAAGTGCGGATGATGCTCAAATGTAAAAGGAGCCATTTCCGAAATAGAAGGCAAGCTGAGGAGATGGGCTCCTATGATCTGGTCCGTATCGATATTGTCCGTAAACACAATTGCTTTCCCCTGTATCATTGCAGAACCTCCCTCGGATCAGTTATACAGCCGGTAAGAGCAGAGGCCGCAACAGTGGCCGGACTCGCCAGATAGATTTCGCTTTCCGGGCTTCCGACCCGACCGCGAAAATTCCTGTTTGCCGTCGATAAAAGCCGCTCATTTTTACCGAGAATCCCGCCTGTACCGCCGAAACAGGCACTGCATCCAGGGGTTCCGATCATCGCGCCGCTCTCGACCAGTACGGAAATAAGACCCGACTTGACGGCTCGCAGATAGACATTCGTCGATGCCGGGGTGATCAGAAAACGCACGCCTTTTGCAACCTTACGGCCCTTCAGGACTGAAGCTGCAACCTCCAGATCCTCATATCTGCCGTTGGTGCAGGCCCCCAGAAAAAGTTCATTGAGAGGCAATCCCTTAAATTCGAAGAGGTCTTTTACATTGTCCACGCTGTGCGGATAGGCGATCTGCGGTTCGAGGTGGCCGATATCAAAATCGAGTGTTTGTTCATAGACAGCATCTTCGTCGTCTTCATATACCAAGTATTCCTGCCTATCCATCTGTTCAAGATAGGCACGGGTTTTTTCATCCGGCTGGATATAGGCGAATTTGGCCCCGGCCTCGATTACCATATTGGCAAGGGTCATCCGCTCGGCCATGCCAAGGGCTTCGATGGCAGCTCCTTTGAAGCAAATCGCCCTATACGTTGCGCCGCCGGCAGTTAGGTCGCCCACGATCCGAAGGATCAAATCCTTGGCATAGACACCCTTCGGCCACTTGCCCGTTACATGAATGCTTATACCCTCGGGCACTTTCATCCAGATCCGCCCCTGACTCCAGGCCACCGCCACATCGGTGGATCCCATCCCGGTGGCCAAGACCCCTAAAGCCCCATAGCTACAGGTATGAGAATCGGCGCCGATGACCACTTGACCGGGTACGACATGATGCTCCATCATCAGCTGGTGGCATACTCCCACACCGTCGTAAACATAGGGGAGACCCTGTTCCTTTGCAAAGTCACGCATTTTATTATGGGAATCAGCAGCGGCAATTGAACTGCTCGGAGTATAGTGATCCATGATTAAAATAACCTTTTCCGGGTCGAAAACCCTTTCGGCTCCAATCTGTTCCTTGAAGATGTCGATGGCCAGACAGGCCGTGGCATCGTTTGCCATGACCGCATCGAGTGAGACATCGACAATCTTTCCCGGATGGAGCTCGGCTTCACAGCTATGGGCGGCAAGAATTTTCTCTATGACGTTCATTTTTTCCTCCTGAAAGAATGTGAATTACCCATCAGACCATGGTCCCACCCGGGTTCAGGGATCCGGTCTATAACCTAAAACAACGCGTCCGTCGTTTTCTTCTTGTCTGTATAGCAGCCCCTGAGATATAAGTGAAATACATCTTTCTCATATCTATAATAACCTGAGGTTATATAATGATCGACACGGAACTCTATAGGATCTTCCACACGGTCGCAAAATACGGCACGGTCTCCGCTGCGGCCAACTCCCTCCATGTCAGTCAGCCGGCCGTCAGCAAATCCATTAAAAAGCTTGAGGATCTCATCGGGTGCACACTTTTTGCCCGCAGTTCAAAAGGCATGCAGCTTTCGACCGAAGGCCGGATTCTTTTTGACTATGTGGCAAGCGGCATGGAATACCTGCAAAACGGTGAGCAGGTGTTGAAAAAGGTCCGGAACAGGGAGTATGGGTTGGTTAAAGTGGGTATCAGCAATACCCTTTGCCGGTACTACTTTCTTTCCCATCTGGAAAAATTCCACCAAGACTATCCCGGCATCCGGATCACCATCATCAACCGGACCTCACAGCAGACATTACAGATGCTGGAACAGGGGCTCATCGATTTCGGTATCATCAGTATCCCAAAAGACCGGTCTCGCTTCACCTACCATGAACTTCTGAACATCAAGGATATTTTTGTTGTCGGGCGGTGTCATCCCGATCTGCAAGGACCGATACCATTGCAATCATTGGCCGGTTATCCGCTGATGATACTTGAAAAAGACAATGTCACCCGTGCGCTGATCGATGACTTCCTGTCCGAAAACCAGGTAACATTGCAACCGGAAATCGAGATCGGCAGCATGGATTTTCTGATAGAATTTGCCAAAATAGGCCTGGGTGTGGCTCTGGTGATCAAGAACTTCGTCAAAGAGGAACTGAAAAGCGGCCAACTCAGGGAAATCCCGACAATCCCGGCCATCCCTCCAAGGGCTGTGGGAATCGTCATGCCCAAAAACCTACCGCTTTCCATCGCCGCCGAGGCCTTTATCGATTCTCTCTGTAGATAAGAAAAGACGTTCGTCCGCTATCTCCGCTTAAGGAGGTTTTTAACGGTGCTGATTTCGACATAGGAGGCCCCGTTATCGGAACCGAAATTTCCTGCCAGGACCGTTATAAGGCTCTCTTCGGTAAGAAAACCGTTGGCCACAAGCTGACTGAGGGCTGCATGCAGAAACTCATGGGAGGAAAGATCCCTTTCCATGAAAGAGGCGTGTACCCCGAAAGACAGGGTCAACTCCCGCATAACCCGCTTGCTGTAACATTGGGCATAGATAAGGTTTTCCCCTCGATAGGCGACAAGACTGAGAATTGTCTTGCCGCTTATGGTGTCGGCGATCAAGGCCTTGGTTTTCAAGCGCAGCGATGCCTTTACTGCAGACTTAGCCAGATAACTGGTGACATTTTTGGTGGATTCGTACGGGGAATCGGTAAATGTGCTGAGACTGGACTCCACCTCTTCGGCAATCCTTGCCATCATTTTAACCGACTCCAACGGATATTTACCGAAGGCTGTTTCACCGGAAAGCATGACGGCATCGGTATGATCAAGACAGGCATTGGCAACATCAGAGACCTCGGCCCGGGTCGGACGAGGCGAGTCTATCATGGACTGCAGCATCTGAGTGGCGATGATAACCGGCTTTCGTCGCTCGATGCATTTTTTTACAATCCTTTTCTGGATAATCGGGATCTTCTCGGCAGGAATCTCGATGGCCAGATCACCGCGAGCCACCATGATTCCATAGACATGGTCAAGAATTTCGTCGATATTATCGACCCCTTCCTGATTTTCAATCTTGGCAATGATCTTGATTGCACTCTGCCCGGCGTCCAAGATTTTCTGAATGGCAAGGACATCTTTTTTACTGCGGACGAAGGAGTGGGCAATGAAATCGATGTCCTGTTCCATGGCAAATTCAATAAAGCCCCTGTCTTTTTCGGTTAATGCCGGAAGATCCCGGGCCTTTACGGATGGCAGATTGATGCTCTTTTTTCCCTTGATGAAGCCGTTATTTTTCACCTCACACATCAACTTATCGGGAAATTTATCCAGAACCTCAAGCTCTATTTCGCCGTCATCAATCAGAATTCTATCCCCGACGGAGAGGTCATCGACAAACCGGTTATAGGTTACGCAGATACATTCCGGTGTGCATGTGCAATTCTTATCTCCCTTTATCGCAATCATCTGGCCTGTTTTCACCGGAATATCATCTTGGGCAGCCGTGGTCCTGATTTCCGGCCCCTTGGTATCCACCATAATGGCAATGTTTTCCGATACCATTCGAACGTTTTTGATAACGGTCAACGCATTTTCAGTGGACTGGTGGGCAGTATTCAGTCTGACCACATCCATACCGGCCTGATGCATCCGGGAAAGGAGTGGAACATCGCACATCTCATCAGAGATTGTTGCAATAATCTTTGTCTTTTTCATAGGTTAATCCTTATGTTTGCAATAATTATCACGGGATCGAGGGGCAATTGGCAGGCTGATCATTGTCGCCTCCTCTACGAATTTTTGAAGAGCAGAGCCGACCACTCCTTTTTTTGAAGGTGTTGCTTAAGGCACAGACCTCTCCCGGTAAAAAACCTCTCTATGTGTTCACTCTGTTCACCAGTCAATATGCCTGAGAGAATCAGGTGTCCGCCTTTTACTACCTGTCGCACGAGATCATCGGCCAGGTCGATTAGTACATTGTGTATGATATTGGCGACAACCAGGGAAAAAGGCCCCTGAACATTCCCGAGTGGAGTAGGCAAGACCTGCATCTTTTTCTCCAGTCCGTTCCGCTGAATGTTTTGGGAAGCCGCCGCCACAGCCTCCGGGTCATTATCAATACCGATTACCCGTTGGGCCCCAAACAAGGCCGCCGCCATACCGAGAATGCCTGTTCCGGTACCGACATCGAGGACACTCGCCCGGCGTGTTCCCAAAAGAGAGCTTTTTAGAAGCTCTAGCGATAATGAGGTGGTGGCATGATGGCCTGTCCCAAAGGCCATGCCCGGATCCATTTCAATTACCTTTTCATCCTTTATACCTTGATACTCCTCCCAGGTGGGTTTGATTACCAGACCCGGAACTATGGCAAAAGGCTTGAAATGTTCCTTCCAGGAATTTGCCCAATCCTGATCCTCGATGATCGAACTCTTAATCTGTGGTACGGGAACCTGAAAAATATCCGCCAAATCTTTTGCATACCCGGAAATTTTCTCCAATGCGTCCCGGTACCGGGCCTCCTCTCCGTAATTTTTTTGCAAAAATGCATTTATGGTGGTAAGAGGCTGTTCATCCTCAATGGATATTTCCACTTCGACCCCTGTTATCCCCACCAGAAAGTCTCCAAAGGCATCAACAAGGACCGGATCAGCCTCAATGGATATTTTATACCACTCTTGCTTTATTTTATTACCATTACGCATACGTTCCTCAACAATTCATAAGAAGACATCAATTTTCTCTCAAAAGAAAAATAGTGGTGTTAATGTTACCATCAGATAATATAATAGGCCAATAATCAAGGATCATGAACCTGAAAACTCTTTTCCCGTCACAAATACCCGGCGTAACTATGATCAGCGTGCCATTCATATCCTTCCAGTCATTTTTTTTCTACCAGAGATCAATTTCTTCCGGCAACGGGATTTCTTAGGCCAAAACGATGATCCCCGGACCCTCCGACTGGTTTTCCTGGTCTGCATCTTCTTCTGATGTCACACATAAACGACAGTAATTTCGTTTTCCTGGATACCCAGGGAAAACGATGGCCCAAGGTCCGCCTGGGCATTCTCATATTCGCTGCCCTGTTTTTGATTGGCACGACGCTGTTCGTACAGTCACTTTTCGTTGTAGAGAAACTTCACCTTCCTCCCTCGGTTCAACTCCTCAAGGAAAGATTGAAGGTCATGGGCAAGGATAATCCCTCGTCATTCAAAACCCCATCGAAACCACTCTGGATGAGATTTTCCCGAACCGGGCATGTCGTGATGGGACACGAAAGGGCCTCTTCCGATCCGAAAACCATCATACCTGTCTTTCAGACGCCGGTGCCGCTACAACAGATTCAACCGCCGCTGAAACCACCCCCGAAAAAACCGATTCTCGGTTTTTATGCCGACGGAGATCCCAACAGCCTCGTCTCCTTAAAAGAGCATGTGGGCCAATTGACCCACATTTGCCCCGAGTGGCTGACCATGACCGATGGAACCGGGACCCTTGAAACCAAACCCGATCCTGACGTGCAAAAGATAGCCCGCACCAATGGAATTGTCCTCTTGCCGCTATTGACGAATCTCTCCGATGATGATACCTGGCAACCGGAAGCCGTTGAAGGGATTGCCAATGGCCCGGAAAAAAGAAGAGCCGATTTCATTCATAATTTGACGGCGCAACTTGAGGCAGCCGGGGCCGGAGGCGTTGTGATTGACTGGGGTCGGATAGACCCGACCTACCAGGATAACATAACCAACCTTCTTCAGAAGATTGCCACAGCTCTTCATGCAAAACACATGGAAGTCTGGCTGCGTATTCCCATGGGACGCGAACTGATGGTCTACGATCTGGAAACCCTTTCCGAAGACATTGATCACTTCGTGGCCGTCCTGCACGATGAGAATTCCGATTCGGACCCACCCGGTCCGATAGCCTCTCAGGATTGGTTCGAAGGATGGCTCAACACCGTGATCGCTTACGGGAAGCCTGACCAGTGGATAGCGGAGCTAGGATCCTATGGATATGACTGGGCCAAGGGCAGTTCCGAGGCAGAAACCATTCGTTTTGCCGATGTCATGACCAGAGCCGGCAATGCAGGATTGCAGTCCGACAAGGTAGAGGCCCCCTTGTATAATCCTTCCTTTTCCTACTCGGATACCGGAACCCGGCACACTGTCTGGTTTCTTGATGTTGCCACCTTCATCAACCAACTCAAGGTTGTCCGCAAGCTCCAGGTTGGCGGCATCGCCCTTTTTGAATTAGGTTCCGAGGATCCGGGAATCTGGAAGGCGATCAGGAAAGAACCTTTTGAGACAGGACAACAAGAGCTTGAACAAATATCCTCTCTCAGCTCCAACGGCATTACCCAGATCGGAAGCGGAGAGTTCCTCTCAATCGAAGACTCACGGTCCGACGGCCTGCGAAAACTCGAAGTTGACTCTTCAAGAAAAATTATTGAAACCTATGAAAAATTTCCGAGTTACCTGACAGTCAGTCATCAAGGCAATGGAGCAGACGATCAGGTTGCCATCACTTTCGATGATGGTCCCGACCCCAAATGGACTCCGCAGGTTCTTGATATCCTGAAAGAAAACAAGATCAAGGCCGCATTTTTTATGGTTGGGATGCAAATGGAGGAGAATCCGGGACTCGTCGACCGCATTGTCAAAGAAGGACACGAAGTAGGACTCCATACCTACACACACCCAAATCTTGCTCTCGTCTCCAAAGAACGAATCCGTTTGGAAATCAATGCCACCCAAAGACTTCTCGAGACCATCACCGGAAGATCGACACTTCTTTTCAGGCCCCCGTATAATGCAGATTCCAAACCTTCCAACCTGGAAGAGGTGCTGCCTCTTAAAACGGTTCAAGATATGGGGTATTTAACCGTGGCTGAAGACATAGACCCTGACGATTGGGCCAGGCCGGGTGTAGGCAAAATAGTAGAACGTGTTAAACTGGGTCGCCAGCTTGGTGGCAATGTTATTCTCCTGCATGATGCAGGTGGAGATCGCAGCCAGACAGTGGCTGCCCTACCTTTGATCATTGAATATCTCTACGATCGCGACGATCATGTAGTTCCCTTAGGTACACTCCTGCATGAATCCTCGGAAGTGTTGATGCCAATCGTCAAGAAGGACCAGAATGTGTTCAGTCGTCTTATCAGCGGTGGTGGGTTCACACTCTTTCATTTCGTTGAAACCTTCTGTTGGGCCTTCATGATCGTCTCAACACTCCTGGTAATTGTACGAACACTCATCGTCTGTATTTTAGCCCTTCTCCAACAAAGGAAATGGGCTACATCCCCAAGGCCCTCCTTCACCCCCTCTTTAAGCATTCTCATAGCTGCTTATAATGAAGAAAAAGTGCTTGCCAAGACAATCCAATCGGTACTGAACACAACCTACCCGGGAACAATTTCACTCTGGATTGTCGATGACGGCTCCACGGATAAAACATCGGAGGTAGTCGAGGCTTTCGCTGCCAAGGAAACACGAGTGCACCTTATCCGACAAGACAACAAAGGCAAGGCGCTTGCTCTCCGCCATGGCCTTAATGTGATATCCGATGATATAGTTGTCACTCTGGATGCCGACACACAATTCCAACCCGACACTCTTTTTAGGTTGGTGCAACCATTACAGGATGACAGGGTGGCGGCCGTTTCCGGACAGGCTAAGGTCGGAAATTTGAGAACATTTATTGCTCGCTGCCAGTCTCTGGAATATATCTGCGGGTTCAACCTTGATCGACAGGCATATCAGTATCTCAACTGTATAACCGTTGTCCCGGGTGCTGTCAGCGCCCTTAGAAAAAGCGCTGTCCTTGAAGTGGGGGGAATCAGCACGGACACTCTTGCCGAAGACACGGATCTCACGATCAGTTTGCAGAGGTACGGGCATCTCATCTCCTATGTTGCCGATGCCCTGGCCTTTACCGAAGCACCTGAAAGCATTACCAGTCTGGCCAAACAACGTTTTCGCTGGGGTTTCGGTACCATCCAATGCCTCTGGAAACACAGAGATATGGTCATGAACCTGCAGTATAAAGCTTTAGGTTGTTTCAGCCTGCCAGGCATCTGGTTTTTTCAAGTTATCCTGGTAGCAATTGCACCGATCATCGACCTCTTAGTCATTTTATCATTGCTGTTAGGCTGGAGCAGTCCGGCGCTTTATATTTATTTCGCCATCTTTCTCTTGATGGATATTATCTTGGCCGCTCTCGGCTGTTTGATGGAGCATGAACCCGTCCGGCAGGCATGGCTGGCCGTCCCCATGCGCTTTATTTACCGCCCGTTGTTAAGCTGGGTGGTTTGGAAATCCTTATTTAAAGCAGCTAAAGGAGTACTTGTGAACTGGGGAAAAATCGAACGAACGGCTTCCGTTAACTAAGATCAACCATATTCGTAATTCATTTTTACTCCTCAGATATAATGAAAACCAGAATACTTCACATCTCATACGCTCTCTTCCTGTGTCTGCTCAGTCTGGGGCTTTTCTTCCCGGTAAGGTCTCTGATGGCAGCCGGCCATCACCCTGATTCGGTTCAAAGACTCAAGGTTCCAAACAACGGTGCCTATACCGGTGCCTATGTGGATTTCGGTGATGGAGAAGATAATGTCACCTTGGATGCATTGGAAAAATTTCAAAAAATGGTGGGAAAACACCAAGCAATAATCGCCTTTGGTAATTTTTGGGGAGAACAACAATTCGCCACCAAGGATGCCCAGATAGTAACCAGATATGGTGCAATTCCTCTCATTTTTTGGTCACCATGGGACAAACCCTATTTGGAAGACAAGCTCCCGGGAAAATTCAACCTCTACAATATTTTAAACGGAATGTACGATGATTATATTGACCAATGGGCTCAGGAAGCACGAGATTTTGCAAAGCCACTTTTAGTTGCCTGGGGGATAGAGATGAACGGGACCTGGTTCCCATGGTCTGGCTATTATTATTCAGGAGGACAAAAAAATCTTAATAGCGATAGTCGGGGATTTATCGGACCGAATGTTTATAAGAAGTGTTATCGTTATGTTGTCGATCGAGTTCGCGCTCAAGGAGCCAAAAACATCCAATGGGTTTTCCATGTTAATAATATTTCCTACCCCAATAGCCAATGGAACCACATAGCCGCCTACTATCCCGGTTCGGATTATGTCGACTGGATCGGAGTAAGTGCCTATGGTAAAATGTCGAAATCAATGGATTGGGTCTCTTTCTTAGATGCCTTTCATCTTGCCTATCAACAAATCAGGAACCTCAAGACTTCCAAGCCGATAATGGTTGCAGAATGGGGGGTTGGTGAATTTCCAAAAGCCGGCAATAAAGCAGAATGGATAAAGAATGCCTTCCTTGACTTTCAACAAAGGTTCCCCGAAGTCAAGGCAGCCGTTTTTTGGCATGAACGTTGGCAAAACCAGGATGAGTCATACAGCAACCTCAGGGTAAATTCTTCTCCCGAGTCCTTGACGGCATATCGAGAAGGCGTGCAAGATTCGTATTGGCTCGATCGCCCTCGCCTTGAATCGGCAAAATAACCATTCTTAGAATAAATAATTCGATTATGTTTCATATTTGTTTCATTAGCCACCTCTAACTCAATAAAATTAATCCTGTATTTTCCGCGGAATAAACATCAATAGGACCATTTCGTACCCAATTTCTTCCTTATAATGACGCTTGCTTTGTGTCTTTTCTATTGTTAGCATCTAATTGTATTATTAGTTAGAGGATGGAGGTTTTCCTCAAAAACAAAACGAAGACATCCATATGGGGTTTTTCGAAGATAGCAGCGAGGCCACAGCTTGAAAACCCAAAAAAGAATGACGCAATGATGGATGAAATAACTGGTTTTGATTCTTTATTGCTTTTGCTCCAATACAGCGGGTCACTGAAATTTGGTAATTGGCTGGACTCAATGAATGCCATTGCCGAGCTGTTCACTAAAAGCCGCAACGACAGTGGCATTGATCCACAGATTCTGGATATATTGTTTGACGGTATATGGATCACCAACAAAGATGACATCATTATCTTTGCCAATAATGCAATGGCAAAGATTTCCGGAATCCCCAAAGATACCATAGTCGGCACAACGATTAGCAACTCTCTCTCCACCGTATTTTTCAAAAATTTTATCCCGTTTTACCTCAAGGCAAAGGACCGAAAAAGCCCGATTAGATTCGATCCTATGCCAATACTCGCCTCGCCGGGCAAACTTACCCATCAGACTGGGTGGTTAATTCCCAAATATACAAATTCCAACTCTTTTAAGGGAATCATATGCTCAGTGCGAGATGTAACCGAATCAAAAATGTTTTCCCAGTCAGAGGCCAAATGTAATGCCATATGCAACAGTTCACCCGACTGTATTATGCTCATCAATCTCGAGGGAAACATCCGGTATATGAACCATGACCTTCCCGGTCTTTTTCCAAAAAATTCTCTCGGTGCCAATTTCCTCAACCTCATCCCCCTTTCATATAGAAATGAAGTCGAAATCTGTATGCGACGGGTCAGAAATTCCAAAACACCGGATCGTACCTTTATGGAATACCCAACCCAAGAAGGGACAACGGTGTATGTGGAGTCTAGGATTTCACCCCTTATCCAGGAAGAAAAGCTCGTTGCTTTAATTGTCAACACCTCGAATATCACCCGGGAAAATTTACTTGAAAAAGAACTTAAACAACAAAAAGCCACCCTTGAAGAGACCAATATCACGCTGAAAGTTCTGTTAAAAAGACTAGAAAAGGAAAAATTGCTGTTTCAGGAAAACCTTTCCACGAATATCCTTTGCAACATTGAACCTTACATGACGAAGCTGAAACAATGTATCCAGGATAAGGACCAGAAAAAAACTCTCGATATTTTAGACCAAAATATCAAAGATATGGCTTCACCATTAATCTACTCGGTCATGACAATGAATCTGAGACTGACACCCGCCGAAATGCAGGTTTCCAATTTTATTCGTCAAGGATATTCATCAAAAGAAATAGCGGAACTCCTGAACATTTCACCGGCAACCATTGACAAACACAGAAAAAACATTCGGAAAAAACTTGGCATAACGAACAAAAAGCAGAACCTGCGGTCTGTTCTGTCTTCTCTATCCTCTTAGTTCTGAAAGTGGCAACACCGGCATAAACCAAAAACCGGCAGGAAAATCATCTATGGATAACGAAAAAATCACTCAGAAAGAATACGCCAAAATTCTAGTTGTCGATGACGATCTTCTTCTCCGGACGTTCTTGGAAAAAGCCCTGCAGTCCGGAGGGTATCTCTGCACAAGCGCTGAAGATGGACATGCCGCCCTTGAACTCCTCCAAAAGAACCCATTTGACATGGTTATTTCCGATATTGAAATGCCGCAACTCAATGGACTTGAACTCTTGTATAGAATTCGAACAAAATATCCCAGCATCAAGACCATACTCATAAGCGGAAAATACCAGAGAACCGATACCATCAACGGTCTTTCAGCCAAAGGCGCCCACTCCTTCCTTCCCAAACCTTTTTCGTTGAATCGCCTTCTCTCGACGGTCCAGGCCGTCTTATGCACCCCCTGAGTCCTCCTCCTGATAAGCATTCCAAGTATTGACAAGCTAGGGAATGGCAATAATAATAGTTGAATATCACAATGACTATTGCCAATTGCTGCACCTTCGGATTATACGGAGAATTCTCCTTGAAAAAACATGGTTGAGCATTTTTCTCATCATCTTATTTACGGAACACTCAAAGATTACCTTACCGGCGAAGAACTGACTGATACCGACGACGAAAGGTTACGCCAGGGCATTTACCGCATGATGGTGGAACAAAAAGGGTATGGACGAGACGAATTGATTCCCAGGGCCTTTATCGACACCCTCTTTACCCATCATTTTGTCAGGTCAACCATAGAACTCATCCTAGTGGTTCATAATGTATCATTTATGATCGTCAGATACGGCCCCGGCTCTCTGGTCAGCAGAGAACGAGCCGCCATAGCAGCTGCCAGGATCATTAATACGGAATATTGCATTCCATTAACTGTTGTAACAAACGGCTTTGATGCCGAAGTGCTGGATACAATCACTGGTAAGATTGTTGGAAATGGGTTAGATTCCATCCCGGACCGAGCCGCTTCGCGTGTTCTTTTACCCACTCTGACGTTTATGCCCAGACCGCAGGGCAAGAAACTGGAGAGGGAAAAACGAATCCTCAATGCCTTTGACTTGGAAAGATGTTGCCTTTAAAACCAGGCATTAATTTATAATTTTATAATCAAGAGGTTACCTAAATGGCAGATCCGCAAAAAAACTGGACGAAATCGAGCTGGAAAAACTTCGTTGCCCTCCAGCAACCTCAATGGCCCAATCCGGAGGAAGTCCAAAAAGTCATTACCAAGCTTTCACTTTTACCTCCTCTTGTATTTGCCGGTGAGATCCGATCTCTTAAAAGCATGCTGGCCAAAGCGGTAACCGGAGATGCGTTCCTCCTGCAAGGGGGGGATTGCTCCGAAAATTTTTCTCAACTGACGGCGCCCAAAATCAGGGAAACGCTGAAGGTTCTTTTACAAATAGCCGTTATCCTTACCTATGCCGGAGGAAAGCCGGTTATCAAAGTCGGTCGTATTGCCGGCCAGTTTGCCAAACCTCGATCATCGGATACCGAAAATGTCAACGGAAAGGAAATACCATCCTATCGGGGAGATATGGTCAATCGACCGGAATCGACCTTGGAGGCACGCATCCCGAATCCCAAATACATGTTACAGGGATACAATATGTCCGCCTCCACGCTCAATCTTCTGCGGGCATTCACCAGAGGTGGCTATGCAGCCCTCAACAGGGTCCATGCCTGGAATCAGGAATTTGTCGTTCAATCCCCGATGGGACGCTCCTACCAACGCCTGGGCAAAAACATAGAACAGGCCATAAAATTCATGGAAATCATTGGGATACCTATCGATTCTCCACAAATCAGCGAAGCTCACTTCTACACCTCCCACGAAGCACTCCTTCTTGGCTATGAGGAGGCAATGACCCGCCAGGACTCCACAACCGGAGGTTGGTATGACTGCTCCGCCCATCTCCTGTGGATTGGCGAGAGAACCCGGCAAATCGACGGAGCCCATGTAGAATTTATGAGGGGAATCCTCAATCCCATCGCCGTAAAAATAGGTCCTGATTACGACATAGATCAGATAAAACAATTAATTGAGGCACTCAATCCCAATAATGAGCCAGGCCGACTTACCTTGATAACCCGATTCGGCACGAAAAAGATAGACACAAAGCTGCCGCCTCTTCTGCGGGAGACGAAACGTGAAGGATTCAATATCGTCTGGAGCTGTGATCCTATGCATGCCAACACCTACACAGCCCCATCAGGACACAAGACGAGAAACTTTAACGATATCCTCTCAGAAATCGCCTGTTTTTTTGAAATCCATTGGGCAGAGGGAACTGTACCAGGGGGTGTACATTTCGAGATGACCGGTGAAAACGTCACCGAATGTACGGGAGGAGCGAGAAATATCATTTCTGAAGACCTTCATCAAAACTACCAGACTTCCTGCGACCCACGTCTCAATGCGGAACAAAGCCTGGAGGTTGCCTTCCAGATAGCAGATATGATACGAAGTTGATCACTATCCCCATCCTTTACCGTCACACGCCGCCATGCAAGCGGCATGTGACGGTTCTCTGTAACAAAGATACATCCTCCCTTTTTAAGATAATTCTTCAGAATATTCCAATATTACAATTCAGTAATCTTTCTTGACGAAAAAAGTATCGCGTTTACTTTTTTTATCATCGAAAGGGAAAACATTTTTCGAGATTTTTCTATCCCTGGCCAAGGTAGAAACGAAAACCACAATCAATCATTCAATCCAATCACTGTGGTCTGAAAAACCAAGGGTATTCTTGCCACAATTTGTCTCTGAAAAGTTGAGTGACATTTCGTTGCCAAGCCATTTCAGATTTCAGAGAAAGGGAGACATGTGTATGTACACGTCAACATCACCTAATCTCACGAGAAAACCAATCATCTTTTTTCTTGTGGGCATATTATTCATTGCCGGGAGTATGCAGTTGGCCTTTGCTGGCTCAAATGAGGATACCGCCCTCTTAACCAGCTCGTCAAAGGCCTTTACCTCCGTCGTAAAAAAAGTAACCCCTGCTGTTGTCCATATTCGAGTCGAAAAAACCTTGAAAAACTCAAACGCAATGGGGAATGGCCAAGATCAATTATACAACAACCCCTTTTTCCAGCAGTTTTTCGGCCCGCAATTTCGTTTTCAACAGCCAAGAAGTTATAAACAACGTGCCCTTGGATCCGGGTTCATCATCAGCAAGGACGGATATATCCTCACCAATAATCATGTGGTTGACGGCGCCGACAAAATCACGGTGATTTTATCCGACAAACAGGAGCTAAAGGCCAAGCTGATCGGCACCGATCCTCGGACCGACATCGCCCTCATCAAGGTCAACGACGGTAAAGACCTTCCAACAGTTGCCTTGGGGAACTCAGATTCCCTGGAAGTCGGTGAATGGGTCATTGCCATTGGTAATCCCTTTGGTCTAAGCCAGACCGTAACCGTCGGTGTTGTCAGCGCCAAGGGCAGGGACCGGGTCGGAATCAATGATTATGAAGACTTCATCCAGACCGATGCTGCCATTAACCCCGGGAACTCGGGAGGACCGCTTTTAAATATCAAAGGCGAGGTCGTGGGTATCAATTCAGCATTGTATACCAAATCAGGTGGGTATATGGGAATTGGATTCGCCATTCCTATTAACATGGTGAAAGCAATTGAACCTCAGCTAAAAGCCCACGGAAAGGTTGTCAGGGGATGGATCGGGGTCGCAATACAGGATGTTGATGAAAATCTGGCAAAATCTTTCAACCTGAAAAAGCCTGAAGGCATCCTGGTAAGTGAGGTTGAGAAGGGGTCGCCTGCCGAAAAGGCCGGACTGAAGCAAGGTGATGTCATTATCCGTTACAATAACAGGAAGCTGGAAAATGTTAATGACCTTCGCAACACGGTTGCCTTGACAACGCCGAAAACCTCAGTCGATCTCAAGATAATTCGTGATGGCAAACCCATGGACATCAGTGTAACCATCGGTGAACAGCCTTCCGATTTCGGTACGCGGTCCTTTGAGAGAGTAGGCAGCAGCCCGCTAAAACAGTTCGGCCTTGCTTTTAGGAACCTGACCCCAGACCTGGAACAGCGACTCGGTTACAAACATGATCAAGGTATCGTGGTCAGTAGCGTAGAACCTGGCAGTCCTGCTGCAATGTCGGGATTAAAACCAGGTCTTCTGGTAGAAGAGGTCAACAAACAGCGGGTCCATAATCTGAAGGAGCTGGGGAAGATTTTGAAAAAATCCTCCGATCCCAATAGAATCCTGTTAAGGGTCCGTAACGGAGATTACAGTCAATACATCGTATTATCAACGAAATAGAAATCACTAAATGCCGATTCCGGCAGATTCGGAATCGGCATTTTTAACGGCTTTATCCCTCGAAGAGATGGTCGGATTCCCTTTTTCTCTTATTGGCTATCTTCTTAAAAATTTTTTTAATAACCGGGAGGGTATCGAATTTTTCCCCGGAAATTTTTCTCACCACCACATCGGTATTGGCAATGACAGTGGCATTACGTCTTTTTTTCCTTGAAAAATAGGCCATTTCCCCAAAGACATTGCCGGCTGCAAGGGTTGTAATCAATTCTCCGTTATCATCTAAGGCATTTACGCTGCCGGAATCAATATAATAAACTCCGTCAGGCGCCTCATTAATTCGAATGATGACCTCTCCCTTTTTTCGCCACTCCAGTTTAAAGTGCCTCTCCCAATCAGTGTCAACCACCAAGGCATGGTAAAATTCCATATCCATTGCCTTGAGCAGCTCATTGGAAAGATGAAGCAATCGGGTCCCCAGGGACTCTCCAGTCAACTCCCTGACCTTCATCCCGATCTTACGAAAATCTTCACTCGGATACGGGCAGTTTCTGATATACTCCAGGACACGTTCCGTAGGGACATCCTCCCTGCCGGTTATTTCAACAAAGAGCTTTTGTAATTCGTGGAGCTTTTCCCGTGCACCCGGGAAATCCGGCCGTATCCCTTGCAAGGAATTACCACAAAACAGCTCAATGGCCCTATTCTTCCTGAATATGAACTCCAAAAGCCTTTCTGTATTGATGTCTTTTGGGCAATTGTGAATTCCAGGTTTATAGACCGTATAGACATGGATGGGATGGTTAAAATTCTTCGGGGTGACCTTGCTTATACAGAGTAAATACCCGGTCTCGACGGTCTGCCAAAAGGCAACTTCCTTATCCATCAGGAACGTCGTTCCAAAATACCCGCACAGTTCTTCAAGACGACTCGCCACAGCAAAACTCGCCCCAAAACGCATTACTTTTCCAGGGAGATGGGCCTCAATAATATCACCTGAAAACAATCCAATACGTGTTGGAGGGATTCCTCCTTCCTCAACGGCATAAGCAATATTGATTGCCGCCTGCAAAGCCCGGGTACACATTCCGGATTTGCCTTCACCTGCTCGTTTTTCAAAGATGGCGATGGCCCCATCTCCAGCTGATGGTTCAATTTCTTGAAAATGATCTTTGTCTGATTGGATAATATCCTTCAGATTCTTATGATAATCGATGATAAAATCACGAATCTCGTTGGGACGCATATCTGCAGTTATCTGCGTATACCGAACCATATCGCTAAGAAGAATGACCACTTCTTTTTCCGTGTCATTTCCAGCGCCGGATTTGTGATTAAAACGTTTTGTTGTCATTTAGATAGTTCTCAAAAGCCAAGAGAAACCGATAATGGATTTTCTGTAAGAAAATGATCTCAAAAAGATTTTATGCTACCCATAGCTCTCTTGTCAAAGACTATCAGTCTCAGGATTTTTTTTGAAACGGATGAGTACCATACCAGATTCAACGGCATCTCCACTCGTTACCATGACCTCTTCAATTAAGCCGTCCCCAGGTGACGAAACAGCGCTTTCCATTTTCATGGACTCCAGAATAACCAGTTCCTGACCACGAAACACCCTCTCTCCCTCACTGACTTTGACATCGACAACCAATCCCGGCATCGGGCACTCCAAGACATTCTCCGCCTCTCGGCTGGACAAAACAGGCATGAATCTCGCCAACTTCCATTCCCTGGGGTTGTAGATTTCAAAGGTACGGGTCTCACCGCAAAAAGCAGCCTCGAAGAAATTACCCAGATATTTCAACCGAAAATGATGGTCCTCACCGTTGATTGATAACTTTAACCTGCGGCGGTAAAATTCCAACGGCGGGGTAACAACGCGATAGGTAACATCGTCGACACAGACCTGCCACTGAAGATCAGATCCATCTTTTTCCAACCGGATATCAAAAATATCCTCCTGACTTTTGGCGATATAATGGTAATGGCTTTTCAGAAAAGTAGTCGGACCGACTCTTGATTTCAGCGGTAGCAGAGAACTCTGCACCAGATTTTCCCGTAAATGATATATCAACGTGGTGGCGGTCGCCATGGCATGCATGATGTGTGATGGTGACTCTTGTTTTATGTCCTCATCCAGAAGATAAGTGGGTATAAAATCCGTCGAAATATCTCCCTGGATAAAGACCGGATGGCAGAGAATCAAATTGGCAAAGTCCACATTGGTGAACACCCCTTCGATATGATACCCATTCAATGCCTGCACCATTCTTTGCCGGGCCTGTTCTCTGTTTTCTCCCCAGGTTACGACTTTGGCCAACAGAGGGTCGTAAAATACACTTACCGAGCTTCCGGCTTCTACTCCTGAATCGACCCTCACCTTATTTCCGCGAGGAGCTGCATACCGGGTGATCAACCCCACCGAGGGCACAAACCCACGATTCGGGTCTTCCGCACAGACCCTCACCTCCATCGACCACCCGGAAAGAACAACTTCTTTCTGACCGACAGGCAAGGCCTCCCCAGCTGCCACACGCAATTGCAATTCCACCAAATCAACACCGTTAACCAACTCGGTTACCGGGTGTTCGACCTGCAGACGGGTATTCATTTCAAGAAAATAGAAGTCCCTATTCTCATCCATGATAAATTCCACCGTCCCGGCATTGGTATATCCCGCCTCGCGTGCCAGGGAACAGGCCACCTCTCCCATTTCTTCGCGGAGATCTCCATCCAAGGCACAGGAGGGGGATTCTTCGATTATCTTTTGGTAGCGCCGTTGAATGGAACATTCCCGCTCTCCGAGATGGATAACATTTCCATGGTGATCGGCCATGACCTGAATCTCAATATGCCTCGGTCGTTTAATATACCTCTCGACAAAAATACGCTCGTCACCGAAGGATTTGATTGTTTCCTGCTGGCACATTCTCAGAGCAGAGGCGAGTTCCTCAGGTTTGTCCACAGATCGCATCCCCTTGCCTCCACCGCCGGCAGCAGGCTTTAAGAGAACCGGGTACCCCACCGCTTCAGCTGCAATAGTGGCCTCTTCCAGAGTGGCTACTGGTTCTATATGGCCGGGAACTGTCGGAACGCCTGCGGCTATAGCTATTTTTTTAGCTGCGATTTTATCTCCCATGGCAGCAATTACAGCAGAGTCAGGCCCAATAAATGTCAGACCGGACTCCGCAACCTTTTTTGCAAAAACGGCGTTCTCCGAAAGGAACCCATATCCTGGATGAATAGCCCCACAGCCGGTACCAAGGGCTGCCTCGATAACTTTGTCCATATCCAGGTAGGACTCAACCGGCCGTGCACCGCCAAGCAATACAGCCTCATCTGCATTGATGACATGCAGGCTTCTGAAATCCGGCTCCGAATAGACCGCCACTGTTTTAACACCAAGCCTCTTGCAGGTTCGAAGTATCCGTACTGCGATCTCGCCACGATTGGCGACAAGTATCTTTTCAAACATTTTCAAAAACCTCAAAGGGGAATATTACCGTGTTTACGATCTGGCCGACTACTCTTTTTGCTCTCCAGGAATTGCAGAGTCCTGATGAGACGATGCCGTGTGTCGCGAGGAAAAATAACATCATCGATATATCCACGTTTAGCCGCCAAAAACGGATTCATGTAATGTTTCCGATAATTTTCCATTTTTTCATTCACAAAGGCATCCCGGTCTTCAGTCGTCTTGATCTCTTTCCGATAAATAACTTCGGTAGCGCCCCTTGCTCCCATCACCGCAATCTCGGCTGTCGGCCAGGCATAATTGATGTCACAATGGATGTGTTTGGAATTCATTACAACATAGGCCCCACCATATGCTTTGCGGACGATCACGGTAATTCGAGGCACTGTCGCTTCGATAAAGGCATAAAGAAGCTTGGCCCCATGGCGGATAATTCCACCATGTTCCTGTTCCGGACCCGGCATAAAACCAGGAACATCCACCAGACAGATAAGAGGAATATTAAATGAATCACAAAAGCGAACAAACCTGGCTCCCTTTACCGAGGCGTTGTTGTCCAGGGCTCCTGCCAACACTGCGGGTTGATTGGCGACCAGCCCGATGGTCTGCCCCCCCATTCTCCCAAAGCCGCAAATAATATTTCCTGCAAAGTGCGGTTGCACCTCAAGAAACTCTGCCCCATCCAGAATGCTATATATCAGCACGTTCATGTCATAACTCTGGTTGGGATTCGACGGAACGAGATAATCCAGTGCCGGGTCGATACGATCGGGAGGATCATTCAGGTCCAGGATCGGCGCTTTCTGACGATTATTCGAAGGTAAATAGTTGATCAGCTGCCGCACAGCCCTCAGGCAGAGAATGTCATTGGGGTAAACAAACTGTGCAACTCCGCTCTTCCGGGAATGCACCAGTGCTCCCCCCAAGTCCTCGGAGGTGATATCCTTGTGGATTACCGTCTTTACGACATTAGGCCCGGTCACAAACATATAGGATGTCTGTTGAACCATGAAGACAAAGTCGGTCATCGACGGACTATACACCGCCCCACCCGCACAGGGCCCCATGATACAGGATATCTGCGGTATAACACCACTGGCATTGACATTGCGATGAAAGATCTCACCATAGGCGGCCAAGGCGTCGACTCCCTCCTGAATCCGAGCCCCCCCGGAATCATTGAGTCCGATTATGGGTGAACCGACTCTCGCAGCCAGGTCCATAATCTTGCATATCTTCTGTGAGTGACCTTCACCAAGGGAACCTCCGGTTACGGTGAAATCCTGGCTGAAGACAAAAATCTCCCTTCCACTGATTGTGCCGTGCCCGGTAATAACACCATCGCCCGGATACTCGTCTCCACCTCCAGCTCCACTCCTGCCAACCTTGAGGATATCTATCTCTTCAAAAGAATCTTCATCCAGCAGAAGATCTATCCGTTCTCTTGCTGTTAACTTTCCATTCTTATGCTGAACCTCAATGCGCTTTTTACCTCCTCCCAAATGTGCTTCTTCGCGCAACTCAAAGAGTTCCAGAATATTACTGTGCATGATTTCAACCATGAACATCTCCCTTGTCCCCCTGGAAACCTTGGCAATTAGGGGAAATCCAACATTGACTCTATGATATAGTTTCTACCCGACTACCTTCTTAGAGATTCGCTTTATTGCAAAATACCTACTAAAATTATCATCGCCAGCACTGCTATAAAGAATCCACCAACCTTTATGCAAACAAAGGGGTCTTCATCATGGCCATGATCGTTTCCGTGTTCATTCATTTTTCACTCCTCTTAATTCATATTTATATCGAAATATCACACTGCGGTGTGACCAAACCAAGTATAATCACCCCATAGATCATCAATGGATCGGAGGTGGTTGAGACGGCTGACTTTCCGGTAAGCTTCCCACACGCTCTTCATATACTGAAAGCACGATAAAAATAGCCAGTGGTTGGGCTAATAAAATAGCAAAAGGTATTGATCCCCCAATGGAGATTATGGCGATATAGATAATCGTGACAATCGCCTGGTCGGCCAAGGGCTTCCTTGTCGCCAGATCCCATGAATTCTTCACAGCATCAATAAGTCCAAGCCGTTTATCCACCATCAAAGGAATCACATACAAACACGCAAATACCGCGGCAAAGACCATAATTAATCCCGGTATAACCAGAAGTGCGAATCCGATAAATATTACAACAAACAGAACAAAGGAAATCCCCAACAGTGGGAGAAAGAGCGACATTTCGGAAAACAGATCCTTAACGTCGGGCGTTCGTCCTTCTTTCGCCGCCAAAAGCAATGATTTCATGAAGCCGGCCGTTGTCACCGGTCCTAAAATTCCCAAGGTTATTATCGTCACAAATATCTGGACAAATGTCAGAAGAATCACCGGTCCGATAAATTTCAGCGTGTTTTGCCATCCTATCTCAAAATGTCTTTTAAAATCCATGTCCCCTCCCAAAGATTGTTTTCAATACTTTCTCGATCGATTACCGTCATTAAAGAGACAGGTTAAAACCTCCCCAATTGTTGTTACCCCTATAATTTTGACATCGGAACGCCACCCTGCCCTGTCCGCATTTCCTTTGGGCATGATAAAACTTGTAAACCCAAGGCGTTGAGCCTCTGTCACCCGCATGTCCATCTGACCTATCGCCCGGACCTCACCAGCAAGACCGACCTCACCGCAGACAACGGTTGTAGAAGGAATCGGAATATCCATAAGACTTGAGGTCAGCGCACAAACAACCCCTAAATCCAGAGCAGGTTCATCAATTCGAATTCCCCCGGCAATGTTTAGAAATATATCATGACCATAGAGATCAAGGCCAGCTTTCTTTTCAAGTACGGCGCAGAGCAGAGCCAGTCGTTGAGGATCTGCCCCGATAGCGGTCCTCCTGGCCGTACCGAGATTGGTAGGGCTGACCAGGGCCTGAATTTCAACAAGTATCGGTCGTGTTCCCTCGATGCTAGGAAAAACAACCGATCCTGAAACGTCAAGGGGCCTCTCTGCCAGGAAAATCTCCGAAGGGTTGGACACCTCGATAAGCCCCTCCTCCTTCATCTCGAAAACGCCTAGTTCGTTGGTTGAACCGAACCGATTTTTGACGGTTCTCAAGATTCTAAAGGCGTGACTGCTATCTCCTTCAAAGTACAACACCGTATCCACCATGTGTTCCAAGGTTCTTGGACCTGCCAATGCTCCGTCTTTCGTGACATGACCGACCAGTATTACAGGTATGTTATTTCCCTTGGCCATTTTTAGAAGACGAAATGCCGATTCCCTGACCTGGCTAACAGAACCGGGAGCGGACGAGATGTCATCGCAGGAAAGGGTCTGAATAGAATCCACTGCCATTAAAGCCGGTCTCAGCTCCTCTGCCATGGGAACAATCTGATCTATATTTCCGGAGGTCAATATGAATTCATTCTGATGCAAAGCGCCAAGACGCCTGGCCCGCAACTTAATCTGACGTGAGGATTCTTCCCCCGATACATAAAGAACATCATTGCCTCCTTGGGCCACGGAAGCAAGTATCTGTAAGAGGATGGTCGACTTCCCGATACCTGGGTCTCCTCCTATAAGTATCACGGATCCCGGAACAATCCCCCCCCCGAGTACACGGTCAAACTCACCAATCGATGTTACAATCCGTTCCACATCACTATCAGGTTCCTGAACGAGCTTGGCTGGACGAGAGGCATGTTGGATATCACTTTTCGAAACGGGCTCTCTTACCTCCTCAATAAAACTTTCCCACTCCTGACACTCCGGGCATCGCCCGAGCCATTTTAAGCTTTGGTATCCACAGCTACTGCAAGAAAAAATTGTAAATTTCTTTTTCATAATCGACGAATTTGCCATTTTTAAAGACAAGATTTTCCAAAAATATAAAAACTTCTGACTCCCCTAAGGCTGGCCTAGCGAAACGAAAGGGTGTAAGCTGAACATGGGGGAGAATCAGATAAAAAATTACCAGTAAGACTTTACGAATCTCTCATACTTCCTATTATTAAGAGGTACTCAATTCCGTATTGAGACAAAACAATCTATTCCTTCTCACAAAATCAGTTTTATTGAAACCATGGATGATTTAACAACAAGCTCAACGCTCTCACAGAGATCTTTTCAATGGATACCGCTTCCTCGATCTACCTCTTTTCTACTGTCCAATTTTCGTATCTTATTGGTCAGCCTTATTCTGTTTATACTGACCATGGCCGTAACGTGGTTGTTTTATCAAATGTCGATTCATTTTGTCGACCATTACATCGGAAGCCATTTTCCTACCCCGCCGGTGACCGATACCATATTAGGATGGTTAAAAAAACAATTGTGGATTCTTTTCAAATTCGTATTTACCATCATCTCCGATATCATCGCATTTTACATTGCTTTTTTAATAGCATACTGCCTGACCTCTCCCGGGTATGCATTTCTCAGTTCCATGGTTGAAAAAATCCATCTTGGATCTGATTTTGATCAAAAGGGGAGCGAACTTTCACTTGGCAGCCTGATCTTCGACCTCATCGAAGGATGTAAAATAGGCCTCTTTGGACTGGGGGTGACTGTTTGCGCGATCTTCATCAACTTTATTCCGGTTCTCGGTCAACTTTTAGTCTTTTTGCTCTACTGTTATTATTCCTGTCTTATGTTTATCGACTATCCGACATCAAGACGGCAGTGGTCCCTTGGAAAAAAGGTTTTCTGGCTTAAAAAACATCCTTGGATATCGTTTCGTCTCGGGGTTCTCCCTGCTCTTATAAGCCTCATTCCGGTTTTCAATATTTTCTTGATGGCCTTGATTTTTCCCGTCTTGACTGTTCATTTCACTTTGAATTTTTCCTCTTTGGAACGCGCTGAAATATCAGGATAAAAAACAGAACCTCGTCTAACAAATGTCATCCAATGCACTACGAGATTGAAAGAAAATTCTTATTGCGTAACAATCAATGGCGACATAATGCTCACGGTGTAGCTTTTCGGCAGGGGTATATCCTCAGCGCTCCCCAACGCACTGTTCGGATAAGAACCGTGCAGGATTCCGGATTTCTGACCATCAAAGGAAAAGGGAACGGGCTTTCCCGTCCTGAGTTTGAATACCCCATCCCACTTGAAGATGCCAATTTTTTACTTAAGAATTTCTGTGAACAGCCAATTCTTGAAAAAATTCGTTATCAAATAAAATTTCAGGGATTCATATGGGAGATCGACGAATTTTTAGGTGAAAACAAAGGGCTTCTTATCGCCGAGATTGAGCTGCGTTCAGAAACCCAGGTCTTTGAAAAACCGAACTGGCTTGGAACCGAAGTAACAGGTGATCCACGATATTATAATTCCTCCCTAGCCCAAAATCCCTATAAGAACTGGGGAACACAAATTAATGAATAACCTAGAACTATACCAGATTCGACATAACGCTGTTTGCTACAGCTCTGCCCCGAAGGGTCAATCTCAAGGATGAGTCAGATATCTCCAATAGAGAGCCTGCCAGAAGATCCTCCAAGGTCTTTCCATAATATTTCAATAGATCAATTCCGTATCGTTCAAAAAGCACTTCACGGGAAACCCCTTCCACTAACCTCAATCCCATGACCACAGTTTCCCTAAAGGATGCTTCACTGTCGAGCTTTTCCCTCTCAAACACGGCTGTTTTCCCGTCATCAATAAGAGAGCAGTATCTTTCAGGATCGTAAATATTTTTCATCCTTTCCCCTTCCAGATACATCACCGCACCAGCCCCTACGCCATAATATTCACCGTTTTTCCAATAATTGATATTATGTCGACAACGAAAGCCAGGCTTTGCATAATTTGAAATTTCATAGTGGTTAATGTTGTTGGTTGAACACAGGAGATCCGAAAGATCGTCCATCTCGAGTATCTCCTCATCCTGTGGAAGTTTCAAATTGCCCTGTGCAATGCGGTGATGCATGACTGTCCCTTCTTCCACCGAGAGCTGATATAAAGCGAGATGTTGCGGTGACAGATCAATTGCAGTTTGAAGATTCCAGCGCCAAAGATCCAAGGTCTGCTCCGGAAGACCCGAGATTAAATCAATATTTATGTTTTTAAATCCAGATGTTTTTGCCCATTCAACAGTCTCCCATGCCTCCTGCGCCGTATGAAGCCTGCCCAACATATGCAATTCGGTGTCCACAAACGATTGCACACCTATCGATATCCTGTTTATCCCGAGCTTTTTAAGTGAAAGAACCTTTACTAAACTTAGACCTTTAGGGTTTACCTCCATGGAAATTTCAACATCATCGCTTAAATCAAAACATTCACGGCAAACCTTGAGCAAATCGGCAATGTTTTCCAGAGAAAGCAGGGAAGGTGTACCGCCTCCGAAAAATATGGACTTCAATCGATCCGGTTCCTTCTCAGTTGTAATTCTTTTCAATTCTTCTCCAACCGCCTTTACATATCTGGTAAAGATATGATTCATCCCAGGAAAAGAGCTAAACGTGCAATAGGAACATTTGCTAAGACAAAACGGGATATGGATATACAGGTATGCCATCTTTCACCCTGAATGCACGGTACGGGAATACAGGCGGTTCATAATCTCCTGGCACTCTCTTTTGATCTCAGACATCAGACCATTATCGGCAAAACTGAAAGAGCCCTCTCCTATAATCATATGGTCAAGAAGGTGAATATCCATTAAGGAAGCGGCGACAAAAATCGTCCTGGTAAGATTTTTATCCTGGATTGAAGGCGTTAATGCTCCTGATGGATGGTTATGGGCTACAATAAGGGCCGCTGCATTCCGGTCCAGGCAACGTAGAAGAAGTTCCCGGGGGTAGACAACTGTATTCCCAATCGTCCCTTCCGCCAGAACCTCAGAATCAATAATAGCGTGAGATGAATCAAGAAAGATGGCAATAAAGATTTCTTTTTTCAGACCTCGCAGAGTGTGTAAAAGATAGTCTTTGACCTGATCCGATGAATGAAGATACTTTTTCCCTTGCAATCTTTGCCTGAGATAACGTCTTGATACTGCCTGAATAAATTGAACGGCAAAGCTGTTTTTATCGCCGATTCCTTTTATTCGCAAAAGTTCAGTGGAAGAGGCATCAAGTACCGCTGAAATAGACCCAAAATGTTTAAGGGCTGCTCGTGCCGATTCTTTACAATCTGACCGAGGAGTTCCAAAAGAAAGAAGAAGCTCAAGAACTTCAGTATCACTGAGGCCATCGATTCCTTTTTTCAGGAATCGGTCCCGCAGTCTCCCCCGGTGACCGGAACCTTTCTGTTGCCAATACTCTTTATTCACAGGCCCCCTTTCGTTAATTAGAAAGCTCCCTTAAAAAGAGTTCGTTTACCATTTTAGGATTAGCCTTTCCCTGTGTTCTTTTCATGAGTTGCCCCACGAAAAAACCCATCAATTTTGTTTTCCCTCCCCTATATTCTTCAGCCTGTTGAGGGTTTGCGGCTACAATCTCCTTAACCAAGGTCAGCAGTTGTTGTTCATCGGAAACCTGAACGAGGTCGTTCTCTTTGACGATCACCATGGGGTCCTGCCCGGTTTCCATCATCTTTTGAAAAACAGTTTTAGCTATTTTTCCGCTTATTTGGCCGTCTTCAAGGAGGGAAACAAGCGTCCCTAATGCTTGGGCACTGACCGTACATTCTGAAATCCAGGGGCCGACGTCCCCTTTAATCTCTCGCAAAAGTTCGGTCATTATCCAATTTGACAATTTCTTTGCTGAACCGCAATGCTGCAAGGCACTCTCAAAATAATCCGCCAATTCTTTCGAAGCCGTTAATATGTGAGAATCGTAATCCGGGAGGCCTAACTCTTTAATAAATCTTGTTTTTCTTGCCTCTGGAAGTTCTGGAAGCCCTTTTCGTACCAGGTCAATCCAGGCTGCATCTATTGATATGGGCACCAAATCGGGACAGGGAAAATATCGATAATCATGCGCATCCTCTTTACCTCGCATGGATTCAGTTCTGTTGGTATCGGGATTCCAAAGACGTGTCTCCTGGATAACCTCCTCACCTTCCAAAATGATATCGCGCTGGCGTCGAATCTCATATTCCAGGGCAGCCTGAACATTTTTAAATGAATTCATATTCTTTAATTCCGTCCTGGTACCCATTTTTTTCTCACCAAACGGCCTCAATGAAATATTGGCATCGCAACGGAAACTTCCCTCCTGCATATTGCCGTCACAGATATCAAGATAACGCACAAGAGTATGTATCTTTTTTAAATAGGCTACAGCCTGTTCAGGAGATCTCATATCCGGCTCAGATACTATTTCCACAAGAGGGGTTCCCGTTCGATTGAGATCAATATATGAGAGGGGATCACGATCATCATGTATCAGCTTTCCGGCATCCTCTTCCATGTGAATTCGGGTTATTCCAACCTCTTTTTTCTGGCCATCTACATCAATTTCAATTGATCCGTACTCTACTATCGGCAAATCATATTGGGAGGTCTGGTATCCCTTAGGAAGATCAGGATAAAAATAATTTTTTCTGGCAAATTGGCTTAAGGGATTAATCCTGGCCCCCGTAGCCAACCCCAGTTTGATCGCAAACTCTACCACCATCTTGTTTAATACCGGTAAAACACCTGGCATTCCTAAGCATATAGGGCAGGTTTGCGTATTGGGGGATGATCCGAAAGAAGTCGAACATCCACAAAATATTTTTGATTTCGTTTTGAGTTGGGAATGAATCTCCAACCCGATAACTGTTTCCAGCTCCATAACTATCCTTTAAACGATGATAAACATTTTTTTCGATTACCCCGAAACTCAGCCTACCGAAACGGTAGGGTGTGAACTGTCTGTTTCTTAAGTCTCTGCACGCACGAAGGCGTAAGTGTTGCCCCGGGGGATGGGTTTATGGCGTCCCTTAAAACGAACAACTCACTCTTTGGATCAATCCGAACATTAGAGATAATCAGTATTTTTCAAATAAACCAAGTCGATTACATTTCAGAAACCGACCGTTCCACCCACGCTCTAATCTTCAAAACGTCTTCCATCCAATCCGGGCCAAGCCTGATATCAAGAAACATTTTAAAGAGACCGTTAATGATACGTACTAATTCTTCAAAGAGAAAGATACGCTCCAGGATCAAACCTTCACTCTCTTTGTCTATGTCCTGTGAATTTTCTTCAAATCCTGCTGTCTTCGGCAAGCGGACGTTTCTAAATTCCATACGTCCTGCTGCTAGAGTAAACGACCATTCATGCTCCTGGAGTTCAAGCCTGATCCTGGCCTGTTCCAATTTTTTCCCAATCGAAACCCCGGTTCGAGCTTCTTTTAATTCCGACTGCAGTCCTCTGCAGATCAACTTTTCGTTGGATTGCCCTTCTCCATATTCCAACAGCATATGTTTTTCGAATACGACTATAATATCACCCAGATGTGAAAGAGAGATACTGCCGCCGCGTTCTTCACTTTTCCACCAGAGCCAAGTCAGAAATTCTTGCCCAAGAAACTTTTTTTCAGAAATAATATCAACTAAATCCATTTATTATCACATTCCTATTTTTTAAGAAATTTTAAATAAAGACACCTGGAGTAATTTTGGACAGCATCTCAACACCATCCTCATCTTGAAGATGTTCAGCTGTTATATAGGGGACTTGTTGTATCAATGTCATTCCAAAGGTCTTTTTAAAATGATCCTCTAAAAGCGCTTGGGCCTTCGCATTGGTTGAAAAAAACAGAAGTGTGGAATCACCAATATTCCAGGCCACATCATAAATTGAAGGAAACGGAAAAGATTTTTTGATAAGTTCCGAATGAATTCTCTCTTTTATCTCGGTTTTCATAGATCTGGAAATTTTAGGGATCTGTCTTTCCTTTTTTATCCTTTCTTCCTCTTTTAAAACAAATTTCTTCAGGATTGCTGTAGAAACCCTCCTTTCATCATATCTGAGCGAAAGTGAGACATAATTTCCGTATGCATACCCCCCAAAAGCAAAGTCCGAATCAAACATGCTCTTTAGAGATACCCACCCGATGGAACTCTCGTCATAACTTTCATCAATATCCTTAAAGGAATACAATGCAACACGCTCAGCAATAAAATCCCATGTGTTTTCAGGAAGATCACCTTCAACTGCAAATCGAACAAAACTTGCACTACCTTTTATTAACCCCATACCTCAAGCTCTCCCCAAAATTGAATTGAAATGGACACCATTATATTTGGAATATATCCAATCTGCTACTTTTTATCATCAGAGTATACTAAGGAATATTGTTGATAGCATCGTTATTTCTGCATTTTTATCTACTTTGAACCCCCTTTTATCCAATGATAAAAGAAAGAGGATATCGATTTTCCTTGACACTGCTCCAAACAACTTGTATAAGAACTAGCTTCATAGGTTGAAGGGTCGTTAACTCAGTCGGTAGAGTATCTGCCTTTTAAGCAGAGAGTCGCGCGTTCAAGTCGCGCACGACCCACCAAAAACAAGTCCCCATCGTCTAGTCAGGTCCAGGACACCGGCCTTTCACGCCGGCAACACCGGTTCAAATCCGGTTGGGGACGCCACATAGATGAGCGCCACACTGATAAGTGTGGCGCTTTTTTTCTTTAAAAGAAACATATATTCAACACGTTACTCGGCACTAACCCAGGTTATAGCCTCTTCCATCCCCTTTGCACGATTCGATCTCCCAAGGAAATCTCCCAATAACACTTCTTTGAAAAATCTCCCAACTACAATAGTTGTTGTCGATTTCCGGATAATCTATTATGTAATGAAGCCCACGTGATTCTTTTCTTTTTAATGCCGCATGGATTATCATCAGAGCAATCCAGGTGATATTTCTTAATTCCACCATATTTTGAGTAACATAATAGTCTTTATAATGCTGCTCAATTTCCATTGCAATATCTTCCATGCGTTGTTTAGCTAACTCCAACCTTTTACTGCTTCGCACTATCCCCACATAATTCCACATGGTTCTTCGTATAAGATCCCAATTGTGATTAATAAGAATTTCCTCATTCAAGGTGACTGCTTTGCCCTCCATCCATTCATCAATTTTACCTGGGTGCCTGTTCTTAATCTTTTTCACATGATCCCGACAATACCCAAACGCCCTTTCAGAAAAAACCACAGCCTCGAGGAGTGAATTGCTAGCCAACCTATTTCCACCATGCAATCCCGTGCAGGCCGTCTCGCCCAAAGCAAAAAGACCTTTAATGGATGAACGTCCCCACTCATCGACGACAACACCACCACACATATAATGTGCCGCCGGTACCACAGGAATCGGCATATGGGTTATATCTATCCCATATGACAGACATTTTGCATAAATATTAGGAAACCTCTTCTTAATAAACTCTGGATCTTTTGAACTTATATCAAGATAAACACAATCCTCCCCCCGTTCCTTCATTTCTTTGTCAATAGCCCTTGCTACCGTATCACGAGTTGCAAGTTCAAGGCGGTCATCATATTTATGCATAAACCTTGTCCCATCTCTATGTATAAGAACAGCTCCTTCTCCGCGGACTGCCTCTGAAATGAGAAAATTTTTAGCCTTAGGATGATACAAACAAGTCGGATGAAATTGAACAAATTCCATATTTGCCACTTTCGCTCCGGCCCTAAAGGCCATGGCTATACCATCACCTGTCGATATATCCGGATTACTTGTATAGAGATATACCTTCCCGCTACCACCAGAACACAAGGTTGTAACTTTAGCCTTGAACGGAACAACTTTCCCCCCTTCTTCGAGAACATAGGCCCCGACACACTCCTTTCTTGCTCTCTCCCCTTCACCCTCTACAATCAAAAGATCAATAGCCGTGTAATTTTCAAAAAAGTTGATATTTTTTATCGCTTTAACTTTTTCAAGAAGAGCTCTCTCTATTTCCTTTCCTGTGAGATCATAGGCATGGGCCACCCGCCTTTTTGAATGTCCTCCCTCCCTCCCGAGACTTAACTGATCTTTATTCTGTTCGTCTCTTACGAAATTTACTCCTATCTCAACAAGTTCACGAATCCTTTCGGGGCCCTCACGAACCACCATACTTACAACATCAAGGTCACACAACCCCGCGCCGGAAAGCAAAGTATCCTTTTCGTGTAACGAATAAGAATCGTCTTTAGATAAAACAGCCGCTATCCCCCCTTGAGCCAAATTTGTGGCTGTATCTATATCTCTCTTTTTGGTTACCAATACGACGCTCCCCAATTGTGCTGCTTTCAAAGCAAAGGACAGTCCTGCGATCCCGCTCCCAATAACCAAAAAATCTGATTCCATAACTCACCGCCTCAACAATGTTTCACGTGAAACATCTATTAATTTTTTCTCTTACAAGGGAGAGAGGGTTTACAATCAAGCCATCGTGTCACGATCTTTGTCGACAGACTTTTGTGTCGAAACCTCAAAAAGGCTGCCGGTTAAAATCACACAAGGGGTCTCGATCGGGTTAATTTTTGACGTTTACAGTATAAAAAAGCCCCTGGAGTGCATTAAAAACCGGGTAAAACCGATTTTCCTTGTGGTAGAGGGCCGTTTGTATTATTAACTTGTCTTGTGCCTGTTTGTTTCGCGTTTCTTTTTTTGGGGGTTAATCATGCAAAAAACTGCAAAAACCATTGCCGTTGCAAACCAGAAAGGTGGCGTCGGCAAAACGACTTCCTCGGTAAATCTCGCTGCTGCCCTCGCCAAGAAGAGAAAAAAAGTTCTCCTTGTTGATTCTGATCCTCAGGGAAACGCAACCAGCGCTGTAGGCCTAAGTAGACGAGACATTACCAAACACCTATATCATGCCTTTTCTGATCAGTGCAGTATAACAGATATACTCTTCCCAACAGGAATCAGCAATCTCAAAATTTTACCCGCAACCATTGATCTGGTTGCCGCTGAAATAGAGCTCATTTCCGCAGAAAAACGAGAGCGGTATCTCGCAGAGATCCTCTTGCCGGCGCTACCTCTCTTTGATTATATTTTTGTCGACTGTCCCCCTTCCTTGGGTTTTTTAACTGTCAATGCCCTTACTGCCGCAGATTCTGTTCTTATTCCCATGCAATGTGAATATTTTGCCCTGGAAGGATTGGCTCAGCTGATTAATACTATTCGTTCAGTTAAAAAATCATACAATAAAAATCTTTTTATTGAGGGGCTTTTGTTGACAATGTACGACCGGAGAAACAAGCTTACCTTTCAAGTTGCGGATGAAATCAACAAGCACTTCCAAAAACAGGTTTTTAAAACGGTGGTTCCCAGAAATGTCCGTTTAAGTGAATGCCCCAGTCATGGAAAGACAATTGTTGAATACGATCCTTCCTCAACTGGAGGCAAGGCCTATATTAAACTAGCAAATGAGTTTCTCAAACTACAGAGGTGATAACGTGTCAAAACCCTCAGGACTTGGTAAAGGCGTTAACCTTCTTTTTGGTACTGATCATGATGAGGAAAAATTTTTTGAATGTGATATTGACAAAATAGTTCCAAATAAATTCCAACCACGTTCAACTTTTAACGAGGATGAACTTCAACAACTTGCAAGTTCAATCAAAGAAAACGGGGTGATCCAACCCCTCATTGTGACCCAGTCTGAGTCCTCTGGTGGTTTTCATCTCATTGCGGGAGAGAGAAGGCTGCGGGCGTCCAAACTTGCCGGTCTTTCAACTGTGCCGGTTGTTTTGAGAGATGTTAAGGATGATGATTCTCTTCTTGAGTTGGCAATTATTGAGAACGTTCAACGTACTGACCTTAACCCCATTGAAGAGGCAGAGGCCTATAACCGATTGATAGAAAAATTCGGTTACACCCAGGAAGAAGCTGCCAGAAGAGTTGGTAAACAAAGATCGACAATAACCAACATGCTGAGATTACTAAATCTTCCTCATTTTATTAAAGAAGATCTTGTTATGGGTAACCTCTCAGAAGGACATGCCCGGTCACTTTTGCGTATTAATGATGATGCTTCCGTACAAATGGAGGTTCGAGATCAAATACTCAAAAAGAAGCTTTCGGTTCGCCAAACTGAAAAACTCATCAGAAAGCTGAATTCAGCGTTTCGGGCAAAACCAACAGCTAAAACCCATGATGAACCAATACCTACGGCATTTTTAAAATCCTTGACAACCCAACTAACCAACAAATTGAATTCCAATGTCTCAATCCATCAAACTGGATCCAGGGGAAAGGTTGAAATAGATTTTTATTCTCTTGATGATCTCGAAAGACTCGTTTCTCTTATCTTAAAATAAGATTTTCTTAAAGATGCAGATAGAGGGGACCTCTTCTTTTCATCTCTTTTCTTGAGGAATACTATTCATGTTTAAATTCTTCTCAATCCTCCTCATTTTTATCTCATTATTCGTGTACGATGTTGCCTTCTCAAGGATACTAAGCGTTAAAGATACCACAATATCTCTTATGTCCGGTCCTGGAACTCAGTATAAAATTAAATGGAAATACGATAAAGGTTTTCCCCTGAAGGTTCTTTCCAGAAAAGGGAAATGGCTTAAAGTTGAAGACTTTGAAAAAGATTCTGGTTGGGTTATTTCAGAAGCTCTATCAGATAAACCTTCTGTTATTGTTAAGGCCAACAAGAACATGAAAGGTAGAGTCAATATTCACACGGGCCCCGGTACACAGTTTAAGGTTATTGGCAAGGCTTTTTATGGTGTTGTTTTTTATGCACTTAAACAGAAAAACGGATGGACGAAGGTTCTTCACGACTCAGGACTTAGCGGATGGATAAAGAATACTCTCCTGTGGGGTGATTAATTTTTTCTCTTTAATAAAAAAGGGCTGCGAGATCACATGAAATCTCGCAGCCCTTTTTATCTCTGGCGGAGAGAGAGGGATTCGAACCCTCGGTGGAGTATTACCCCCACACTCGCTTAGCAGGCGAGCACCATCGGCCAACTCGGTCATCTCTCCTTTCCTTGGCGGAGGAAGTAGGATTCGAACCCACGGTACTTTCGTACAACGGTTTTCAAGACCGCCGCCTTAAACCACTCGGCCATTCCTCCGGACTTTGTCCTTGTACCATCTGATATTCAATATGTCAACAATCACCCAGAGACAGAGTATGTTTTCTTGAGAAAAAATACATTTTTGTAATAATTGTTAGATATATTTTCCGTTATCTGTTAAAAGATTACAAAATGAATCTTTCAATCCTTAACACCTACCCAACTCTTTAATATTATGTCTGAACATAATGATATATCTGTAGATATTGAAGACCTGACCTGTCTCTACGAAATAACCAAAGAGTTAGCATCGTCACTTGACCTTAGTGATTGTCTTGAAAAAGCGATGAAAATCTTGTCGGTTAGAAAACAGATGGAAAATGGTACGGTAACCATTGTAAATCCAGTTACAGGAAAGCTTGAGATCGAAGTAGCTTATGGTCTTACAGCCGAGGGAAGGCGTAGAGGAAAATATAAAATAGGAGAAGGAATAACCGGTCGTGTTGTGGCTTCCGGCCAGCCTATTGTTGTTCCTCATATCTCAGAAGAACCGTTGTTCCTGAACAGAACCAGAGCCCGCGGTGATTTATCAAACCAAAAGAGATCATTCCTCTGCGTCCCAATAAAAGATGGGCAGCAGGTTATCGGTGCTTTGAGTATTGACAGAATTTATGAGGGTGGTCTTACCCACCAGGCCGATACAGATCTCCGTTTTCTCACTGTTCTCAGCAGTCTCATTGCCCAGACCACAAAGAGAATTCAAACGGTAAATCGTGAAAAGGAACAACTTCATTATGAAAATCTCAAACTTAAAAGAGAACTTTCAGAAAAAAACAGAATCGATGATATTGTCGGCAATTCGAGCAGAATGCAGGATGTCTTTGAGATGATCCATCGGGTCGTTGATTCCAACGCAACAGTATTACTTCGCGGGGAATCCGGAACTGGAAAAACTCTTGTAGCAAAGGCACTCCATTACAACAGTAAGAGAAAGGAGAAGCCCTTTGTTGTCGTTAACTGTTCGGCTCTTCCGGAAACACTTCTTGAGAGTGAGCTTTTCGGCCATGAAAAAGGAGCTTTTACCGGGGCCACCGAACGAAAAATCGGACGTTTTGAACATGCGGAAGGAGGAACACTTTTTCTTGATGAAATCGGTGAGATAAGTCCCTCAGTACAGGTAAAGCTTCTAAATGTCGTACAAGAAAGGACCTTTCAAAGACTTGGTTCAACTAAACCCATCGAATGTAATGTACGATTGGTTGCGGCAACCAACAGAGATCTTGAAAAAGCGGTTGCTGAAAAACATTTTCGCGAAGATTTGTACTATAGACTAAACGTGTTTCCTGTTTATATGCCTCCCTTAAGAGAAAGAAGAACTGATATACTCCTTATCGCAGAGTTTTTTTTAGAAAAATATGCCCGGGAAAACAATAAAAATATCAGGAGGATATCCACTTCAGCAATTGATATGCTTATACAGTATCATTGGCCAGGTAATGTGCGAGAACTTCAGAACTGCATTGAGCGTGCGGTGTTGATCTGTGATGATGATTCCATTAAGGGCATTCATCTTCCTCCCACCCTCCAGGTAGCTGAAACCGCAAATATAGATCATCCTTTATCTCTTACTTCGGCAGTTGAAAATTTCGAAAAGGATCTTATTATCGAGGGATTAAAAAAGAACAACGGTAATCAGACCAAGACAGCTTCCTATCTGGACACAAGTCTTAGAATAATCAATTATAAAATCCATCAATACAATATAAATCCTCGCAAATATAAAATTAAATAATGAATCTTTTACTCCATGTTTGCTGTGGGCCCTGTTCCATCTACCCCGTTTCCATTATCCAAAAAGCAGGAATTTCTTTTTCAGCCTACTTTTTTAATCCCAATATACATCCATTCAAAGAATTCAAAAGTCGCATTAATGCCCTTGCCTATGTATCCAACAACCTTAAATTTAATCTTATATTAGAGAAAGATTACGAACTTAAAGAGTATTTACGTCAAGTTGTTTTTCATGAAAACAATCGTTGCAATATTTGTTATGATCTTCGACTCCGAAAAAGTGTTGAATATGCTGTTGCGCATAATTTCGATGCTTTTTCCACGACTCTTCTCTACAGCAAATACCAAAACCACAATCTCATAATCGATACCTGCAACCAACTTTCTAAACAATTTGGGATTGAATTTTTTTATAGAGATTTTAGAAAAGGCTGGCAATACGGTATTGATCAGTCTAAAAAACTAGATATATACCGTCAGCGGTATTGCGGTTGTATCTATAGTGAACACGAAGCCTTTGACAAACGTTTTCGAAAGAAAATTCGGAGCAAAACCTTACTTGAGCATCCAAGATGAATAGAGTAATTGTACTAGCCACTTCAAATATTAACAAAATTCGAGAATTTAAGGAAATTTTAAAAGATTTTCCTGTTGAACTTCGATCTGTTTCTGAATTTGGTCCTATTCCTCCTCCTGTTGAAGATGGGGAAACTTTTGACGATAATGCCTATAAAAAAGCGTATCACACGGCACGAGTCTTGGGACTTCCTGCAATAGCTGATGATTCAGGTCTGGTTGTCTATGCGTTAAACGGTGAACCAGGAGTCTATTCGGCGAGATATGCCGGGGAAAATTCCACCGACGATGAGAACACCGAAAAATTGCTCAAAAAAATGCAGAACGTTAAGGATAGGCAAGCTTCCTTTAAATGCGTACTTTCCATTTCGGTTCCTTCTGGACCCGCTCTTACCTATGAAGGACAGTGTAACGGTGTTATAATAGATGAAAAAAGAGGAAAGGAAGGTTTTGGGTATGATCCTGTCTTTTTTGTCGAAGAATTTGGAAAAACTTTTGCTGAACTTACAAGTTCTCAAAAGAACGCTATCAGCCACAGAGGTAAAGCTTTATCTGAATTCCAAGCTGAATTTTCAAAGGTCATTAAATGGATAGATCAAAGATTGTCTGAAGAGAAACCTGAAAAACCTGACCACAATCAATTTTTACACAATGACTGGTCTTCTTGATTTATTCATCTCTTAATTCTCTGCTTAGCAGGTCCTGTACGGCTTTTTTACAGTCTTTTCCCTTGTAAAGTATCTCGTAGACCTGCTCTAGAATAGGCATTTCAACATGGTATTTTTGGGCAAGCATGGAGCCAGATTCCGTTGTCTTGACACCTTCTGCAACCATGCTCATTTCTTCTAAAATATTTACAAGTTTTTTTCCTTCTCCGAGCTTGATTCCAACACTTCTGTTTCTGCTGAGGTCTCCAGTACAGGTTAAAATCAAATCCCCTATTCCACTCAGCCCGGAAAAAGTATCTTTTTGAGCCCCCATTTTCAAACCAAGTCGCCTTATTTCCGCCAAGCCTCGTGTAATAATAGCAGCTCGAGCGTTAAGACCAAAATTGAGTCCATCTGATATACCGGCTGCAATGGCCACAATATTTTTGAAGGCGGCACAAACTTCGATACCAATGAGATCAGTACTTGTGTAAACCCTTAATTTTTCACTACTAAATACATTTTGTAGAACTCTTGCCTTTTCAATTTCAACGTTTCCTACGGTTATGGCAGTCGGCAGGCACTCAGCAACCTCTCGGGCAAAGGATGGTCCGGATAGAACAGAGAGTGAGATATTAAAAGAAATCATTTTTTCCTTTAAACAATGAACCATAACTTGGCTCATTGTCATCAAGGAACCCTTTTCAATACCTTTTACAGCAGAAACAATGTGAGTCTCTGGTTCAAGGAAGGGAACAACACTTTCAAAGACTTTTCTAAAACCATGTGAAGGCACAACCATACATACAGTTGTGCACCCTCTAAGAGCCTTCTCCAATTCGTAGGTAGGAACAATATTTGGGTTGAGAGCAATTCCGGGAAGATATTTTGTGTTTTCCTTTTTACTTAATAGATTTTCGATGGTTTCTTTTCTGTGTCCCCAGAGAGAAATTTTATATCCTTTTCCGGAAAGACTACAAGCTAGAGCTGTACCCCAGGATCCAGCTCCAATTACAGAAATTTTATCTGACTTATTCTTCAATGTCATCAGTATCCGATTCTTCCTTTGCAACAGTATCCATATCGACGACTTTTTCATCTTTCTGCATATTTATAAGCCGTACCCCTTGGGTGGTTCTCCCAATAATTCTAATGGTATCCAAAGGCATTCTGATCATTTTTCCTGAATTAGCTATAAGGATAACTTCGTCATCATCGTCTACCTGCATTGCGCCGACGATATTGCCGTTTCTTTCACTCATTTTAATTGCGAAAATGCCTTTTCCACCTCTTTTTTGTAAACGGTAATCTCCTATATTGCTGCGTTTTCCAAATCCGTTTTCGGTAACTATAAGCAAGGGCGAGTCGTTTGATATCACTATTGCACCAATAATTTGATCATCGTCTTTGAGACGAATTCCTCTAACACCTGCGGCAATTCTCCCCATATTTCTAATATCTGATTCATGAAAATGAATAGACATTCCTTTTCTTGAGATCAGAAATATAGTGTCTTTTCCGGAAAGGATATGGGCAGCTATAATTTCGTCTCCTTCTCTTACCGTCAACGCTCTTTTTCCCTTCCTTAAAGGACGGACGAATTCTTTTAAATCCGTCTTTTTTATACGTCCTTTCTTAGTTACCATCATAAGGGTTTTGTCTTTATTACCATCTTGGATTTTTGACAGTGGTAAAATGGCGGCAATTTTTTCGCCATCAGAGAGTTCTAGTAAGTTTACTATGGCTTTTCCTCTCGCTGTACGACCTACAAGAGGAAGTTCATACACCTTTCTCCAAAAAACCTTGCCGTAATTGGTGAAAAAGAGGAAGGTATCAAGGGTGGATGCCACATAGAGCTTTGATACGAAATCTTCTTCTATGTTAGCCACACCTTGCACACCTTTTCCACCCCTGTTTTGTGACCGATAAAGACTGATAGGATTTCGTTTAATATATCCTGTATGGGTAACTGTCACAGCCATTTCTTCAGGATTAATCATATCTTCTGGAAGAATTTCATCTACTGCATCAATAATTTCCGTTCTTCTATTATCACCATATTCGTTTTGTATTTCAGAAAATTCGTCCTTTATAATTTTCATTACCAAAATATCGTCACTGAGAATTTCTTTCAGTTTGGAGATCTGGATCAATATATCCTGATAATCTTTGGCTATTTTTTCGCGCTCGAGACCAGTTAGTCTTTGCAGGCGCATTTCAAGAATTTTTTGTGCCTGTATATCAGAAAGATTAAATTTAGTCTTGAGGTCTTCTTTTGCAACCTGTGGATTTTTTGAGTTTTTTATCAGATCCACAACATCATCAAGGTTGTTTATAGCTATATTGAGTCCTTCGAGAAGATGAGCTTCCTCTTCAGCCTTGGCCAATTCAAAAGCGGTTCTTCTATAGACAATTACTTTACGATGCAGAACAAAATGCTCGAGCATTTGTTTTAAATTTAATATTTCAGGTTTGTTATTGACAATAGCCAGAAATATAATTCCAAAAGATTTCTGCATCGGAGTCATTTTATAGAGCTGATTTATAACGACTTCGGCTATTTCGTCCTTCTTAAGGTCGATAACTATCCTTAACCCATGGCGATCTGATTCGTCTCTTACCTCACTAATGGAAGTTATTTTTTTATCTTTTACCAGCTCAGCAATCTTTTCCACAAGAACTGCTTTGTTTTGTTGATAGGGAATTTCCGTAACAATAATGGATTCCTTTTTTCCATCTGAGGATTTCTCAATTTTTGTGAGAGACCTCATTGTAATAATGCCTCGTCCTGTTTCGTAAGCCTCTCGTATTCCAGCCCTTCCGCAAATTTGAGCACCGGTTGGGAAATCAGGCCCCTGTACCTTGGACATTAACTGGTGTACTGTAAGATTTGGATCTTCAATCAACGCGATCAATCCGTCCATTACCTCGGTTATATTGTGTGGAGGTATATTGGTTGCCATTCCTACAGCAATTCCAGATGATCCATTGATAAGCAAATTAGGTATTTTGGTCGGCATTACTGCCGGTTCTTTCAAGGAATTATCATAATTAGGGATAAAATCGACCGTTTCCTTTTCCAGATCAGAGACAATTTCTTTGTCAATTTTGGTCATTCTTGCCTCTGTGTATCTCATCGCGGCAGCTGAATCACCATCCATAGAACCGAAGTTTCCTTGTCCATCAACCAAGGGATAACGCATCGAAAAATCTTGGGCCATCCTTACAATCGTATCGTAGGCGGCCGTATCACCATGGGGATGGTATTTACCTATAACGTCACCTACTATACGTGCTGATTTTACATAGGGTCTGTTATAAAAAACCCCTAGTTCTCTCATTGCAAAAATGGCGCGTCTGTGTACAGGTTTCAGCCCGTCTCTTACATCTGGAAGCGCTCTTCCAACGATGACACTCATTGCATAATCGAGATACGATTTTCTGAGTTCTTTCTCGATGGAAATCTTCTGAAATTTTTCCTTTCCTACGTTATCCTGTTCCATTTCTTATCTTATATATTCTCTATATATCCAGTTCAGTAACTTCCAATGCATGGTTTTGAATGAATTCCCGTCGCGGTTCGACTTTATCGCCCATAAGGGTCGTGAATATTTCATCAGCCTCTTCTGCATCATCAATGTTTACTTGAACAAGTGATCTTTTTTCGGGATTCATGGTTGTTTCCCACAGTTGCTCCGGGTTCATCTCACCAAGACCTTTATACCGTTGGAGATGACTCCCCTTAAAAGATTCGTTTTTTATGGTTGAAACAAGCTCCTCCCAGCCTTTAATCATAATTTCCCTGCTGGTACCTGTTTGGCTCGATATCGTAACCTTAAATGAGGATTTAATGAAATCCTTGATATCTTCAAAAAGGTTTAGTGCTGTTCTGTATTCTTTTATGAGTGGAATCTCGGGACCCAGGATCGTCATTACCTGAACTTTGCCTCTCAATGCTATATCAACCTCATAACAGTCAGGTCTCCAACGGCATGATCGTATGTTCCCTATAATCAAATCGCTGTTAGCCGATAGTTTCTCTTTTAGAGATGTAACAAAAGAAATATCTGTAAACTGATCGGCTGATTTAACATTGTTTTCCAGTAGGAAATAAAGCATATCCTCCCAGATATTTATCCTATTCAAGTAGGATACTATCTGCTGATATATACTTAACTTTTCAAGAACTTTAGAAATATCATCTTTTGCTATTTCCTTTTCTTTTCCATTGAAAGTATAAAATATATCGAGTTTTCTCGATGCCTCAGAAAACAGATAATAATTGAGTTCCATTTCTTCTAAAAAATATTTTTCCTGTTTTCCTCTTCCGAGTCTGTATAAAGGAGGCTGCCCAATGTAAACATATCCTCCTTTTATCAAAGGGAGCATCTGCCGATAGAAAAAAGTTAGAAGGAGGGTTCTTATATGTGCACCATCTACATCGGCATCCGTCATAATAATAATTTTATGATACCTCAGTTTTTCGAGATCAAACTCATCATTGCCTATTCCACACCCTAGTGCAGCTATCAGCTGTTTTATCTCTTCGCTCCCAAGAATTCGGTCAAAACGAGCTTTTTCAACGTTCATAATTTTTCCGCGAAGTGGTAAAATAGCTTGAATAGACCTATCTCTTCCCTGCTTTGCCGAACCTCCCGCCGAATCCCCCTCAACAATAAATATTTCTCTTTTACTTGGATCTTTTTCCTGACATTCTGCAAGTTTTCCAGCCATCAATAAACTTGTAGAGCCCTTTTTCCTAGATAAATCTCTTGCCTTTCTTGCTGCTTCCCTAGCCCGTGCAGCCTCCACGGCTTTTACGAGAATTTTCTTGGCTACTTGTGGATTTTGTTCTAAGAAAAGGGTTAACTTTTCTGTGCAAACCGAGTCTACTATTGATTTTACTTCAGAATTTCCAAGTTTTGTTTTGGTTTGACCTTCAAACTGAGGATTTGGCACATGCACTGAAATAACACAGGTCAAACCTTCTCTGACATCATCACCTCCCATTTTTTCTCTGAGATTTTTGGGAATAATGTCATCATTGGCATATCTATTAATACATTTTGTGAGAGCAGACCTAAATCCAGCCACATGGGTTCCGCCTTCTCTTGTGTTTATATTGTTAACAAAAGAAAAAAGCCTCTCTGAATATCCATCAAAGTATTGTAAGGATACTTCAACTTCAACCTGTTCTTTTTCACCAAATATATAAATAGGTTCCGGAGTAATGGTTGTCCTGTTTCTATTGAGATATTCAACATAAGAATTTAAACCACCTTCAGCATGAAATTTATCTTCCGCACCGGTTCTTTCATCTTTTAAATAAATTCTTAGATCTTTATTTAAAAAAGCGAGTTCTCTCAGCCGGTTTTTTACAGTTTCATAATTGTAAGCTGTTGTTTCGGTAAATATTTCAGGGTCAGCTTTAAAATTTATCGTGGTACCGTTTTTCTCGCTTTTACCTAAAATTTCCAACTCTCCGGTTTTTTCCCCACGAATATAACTTTGTCTATATATATTTCCGTTTCTTTTAACCTCGGCGGTTGCCTCAATGGAAAGAGCATTTACAACGGATACACCTACCCCATGAAGACCACCAGACACCTTATAGGTCGAATGATCAAATTTTCCGCCTGCATGTAAGGTGCTCATTACTAATTCTAAGGCTGAAATATTTTCAGTTGGATGAATATCTACAGGAATACCACGTCCGTCATCTTCTACAGAAACAGAATTATCTTCATGAATTACAACTCTTATTCTTGAACAATATCCGGCTAAAGACTCATCAATGCTGTTATCTACAACTTCCCATATCAGATGATGAAGTCCTTCTTCTCCTGTATTTCCTATGTACATGGATGGCCTTTTTCTTACAGCTTCGAGACCATCTAGTACTTTAATCTGTTCTGCTCCGTATTTCCCTTTTTCTTCCATCACATTCGTAACCTTTTACATAAAGTAAATGCTTATTTTTATAACTGCATGGGCATAATAATACTAAGAAAGCCCTCATCTTGATCCGATTTTATAAGACATGGACTGTTATTTGAATTTATGTATGCCTGTATTTTTTCACATTCCATGACCTGCAGGGTCTCAATAAAATATCTGCAATTAAATCCAAGTAGAAGGGGGTCACCTGTATAGTTTATTTCCTGTTCATCTTTGGCATTACCTAACTCAACGTTGTTAGAAGAGAGAATCATTTTGTTGTCTTCTATTTTGAGTTGGATTGTATGAAAAATATCTTCGGTTAACAGATCTATTCTTTTTAATGATTCCAAAAAGGGAATCCTCTTTATTTCAACGCTGTCTTTTAATTCGATAGCATCAATTATTGATCTGTATAAAGGAAATTCTCCGTGTTTCAAACGTATTACCATAACAGCATCTTCATCTTTTATGACGAGTTGCTTATTTTCAAACGAAATATCTACAAAAGATCGATTTTCACAGAATTTTTTAATTTCCTGAACACCTTTTTTCGGTATAAGAGTTATAGGATTGAGGTTCAATCCCTCTATATCGACATCAACTTTTTTCTCCATTATAGATAATCTGTGACCATCAGATGATATCATTTTGAGAAAGGAAGATTCCTCCCGTATTTCTTTCTCAAAAAGAACCGATGTTAATGAATAGATATTTTCCTGCTCGTTTGCTATCGAAAATATAGTCTTGTCAATAAGATCTAAAAATACACCTCCAGAGAAAGATAAAAAATTATCTTCTTCATATTCTGGAAATTCTGGAAATTCAGTGCTTGCCAACCCTGCAAGGTTATAGGTACTAAGACCTGCAGTTATAGTAACCCAGCAGTTTTCCGTCTCATCTAAGGTTAAGGTGTTAGATCCGGACTCCCTGACAATCTCATATATTTTTTTTGAGGGTAGAGTCAGCTTTCCCTGCTCCTCTATGGATGCCTTTACAAAATTTTTCATTCCTACTTCCAAATCAGTACCTGTAATAAAAAGTCCTTTTTCGGAACTTTCTATCAAAACATTTGAAAGTATTGCTAATGTACCCTTTTTGTTTGTTATGTTCTGGAGACTGTTAAGTCCATCGAGCAGATCTTCTCTTAAAACAGTACATTTAAGCGCCATATCTTATCCTTTAATTGATTTATTTCTATTTATTATTAATCTGTTTAATATGTTGAAAGTTCAATTATCTTATTTATATAATTGACAAAAATATCAACATGTGCTTGTCAATAAAGAAAAAGATTTTGTTTAAAAAGAGTTATCAACAACCTATTCAAGGTTTATTAATATCATTTTAAACAATCTTATCTATTAAACTGATAACAGATACTGACGGAGGATATTTTTTCATGTAAAACAAGCATTAGAATAGGCGTTTTCTGTAGAATAATATACCGAGCAATATATTTGAAACTGCTAAAAAAATCAATAAAATAAAATAATATATCTATTATGAAGAAGAAGGATTTTTCTGTTCTTGAAGGCCGTCTGGATAAGTACTTTAAAAAATATATAAAGGAAAAAGCCTTTCCTGGGGCAGCCTTGGGTTTTTTGTCTATGTATGATACTGAAATCGCAAAAAATATATATTGCTATGGAAAAATAAATGAAAAGGGCAGCAATGTTGATAAATCTACTTTTTTTGATTTGGCTTCGTTAACTAAGCCATTGGTAACGGTTTTGTGCCTTCTTTGTTTGATGAAAGAGGGAAAAATTGATTGGAATACCAAACTCGATTCTCTCGTATCTTTTCATTTGCCGGAAGATAAAAAAGGAATAACACTTGTTCAATTGATGTCACATAATTCAGGGCTTCCTGCTTATAGACCATATTATGAAAGGTTGGCAGCTATACCTTTTCCTTTACGAAAGAGAAAAATAGAAGAGTGGATACTAGGAGAAGATCTTGAATATATGCCTGGAAGCCAGTCTGTCTATAGTGATCTTGGATATATTATTTTAGGCAATATTATAGAAGAAATTTCAGGTTTTCCCTTGGATGAATACTGGTTACGAAAAATAGCCGCACCTCTTTCACTTCAAAAGAAGCTCTTTTTCCCCAAGAATAAAAAAAGAGACAATATCGTTTTTGCTTCGACCAATTCTATAAAAAAAAACCTGAAAGATACATCTTTTAGGGTCCACGATAAAAACGCCGCGACACTTGGTGGAGTTGCCGGTCATGCCGGCCTCTTTGGAACAATAGAGGGAGTTTTATCCCTTTGTGAAAACCTTTTACTAGGATGGATTAAAAAAAGATGTCATCCCTCCTTTTTGAATGAAGATCTGATCTTATCTTTTAAGAAAAACAAAAAGTTGAATTGGACACCGGGTTTTGATACACCTTCTTCCTATGCATCGAGCAGTGGAAAATTTTTTTCAAAAGTATCGGTAGGTCATTTGGGATTTACCGGCACATCTTTTTGGATAGACCTTGAAAAAAAGATTGTAATTGTCTTACTTACGAACAGAGTCTTTTGGGGGGAAGACAATAAGATGATTAAAAGAATAAGACCTGTAATTCACGATCATATAATGGAGGAATTATTGCATTTATGATAGTCTTTTTTCTATAAGCTTTTTCGTATGAAAAAGCTTACGAAGCCATTTGACTCTTTTTCTCCTAAATACTCATTTTTCGATCTTTCACACCAATCGATAAATGTATCCCGTGAGTTGAGATCGGTCACATCTATTTGAAGAACTTGTCCTGATTTCATTTTTGCCAGTTCTTTCTTGGTCTTTAAAAGATGTATAGGACAAAACAGATCTTTTGCATCAATAATCCCTGTGATTTCCATATCCATTTGATCCTTTAAAAAATAGTATTTGAGTAAAAAAGGTATTTATAAAAAAAAAGAAAATTTTCTCTATATCTAGCATAATGTTTTGATATTATAAAGAAAAGATTCCGTTTATCAAATTTAACTTGGTATAAAGATCCAAAGCAGGTAAAATTCTAAACTGTTATAGAAGGGCTTGCCTTTTGTTTTCTGCCTTAATTCATATTATAAGGGTTTCAAAAAAGAAAACGACCCACAAATTTTATAAGAATAAATTTAAGCAGTAAGGATATTGATTTGATAAGTACCTCCTCATTAGATGCGAACTTGAATCCGGAAAAAAAGGCTCGAATTCTTATTGCTGATGATGATGCTATGGTTCGCAGTACTGTCTCTAAAATATTGGAGATGTTTGGCTATGTTGTTCAGACTGTTTCGGACGGCAAGGGAGTTATTGATGTTATAAACGACTCTTTTGATGTCATTATACTGGACATCAATATGCCGGGCATGGATGGTTTTGATACGATTAATGCCTTGAATAAACTCCATTACAATATTCCCGTTCTTTTCCTTACCGGTGCCGGTTCTATGGACTATGCAGTGAAGGCTATCAACCTTGGTGCATATGATTTTTTGACAAAGCCAATTGAAGACCTGGATATTTTTAACGTTAAAATTCGCCGGGCTATAGAAAAACGTATGTATGTTCTTCAAGAAAGACGCTATAAAGAGGCGTTGGAGGATGATGTCCGAAAAAAAGCCGAAAAACTTGAGGAACAAAACAAGTTGTTGCTTTCATATAGCAATAGCCTTGAAAACGCAACGGTACAGCTCATGTCAAGTCTGCAAAATGCGATGGAAGAAAAAGATTACTATACAGCAGGTCACACAACACGGGTGACTGAATATGCCGTTATGCTGGGGATGACAATGAAGATCCCCGAAAGTGAACAGATTGTATTGAGAAGAGCAGCTCAATTTCATGATATAGGAAAACTTGTTATCGATCTTTCCTGCATACAAAAACCTGGAAAATTGACCGATGAAGAATGGCTATTGATTAAAAAACATCCGAGTGTCGGAGCAAATATCGTGAAACCTCTTGGGTTCATGAAAAGAGAACAATTTATTATACGTCATCACCATGAGCGGGTGGATGGAAAAGGATATCCAGACGGGTTAACCGGAGACAAACTCGATTCTTTAACAAAAATTTTGATAGTGGTTGACAGTTACGATGCAATGACTTCTCGTAGAAATTACAGAAAAAACATGACAATGGAACAAGCCTTACGCGAGCTTGATAATTGTTCCGGTACCCAGTTTGATCCGGAAACAGTGAGACATTTTTCAAAAAGTATTGTTGATTTTGTTCCTGAAAACAACGTATTTTCCAGGGATTATATAGATAATTTTTATATTTCAGAAAGTTAAACAGATGGATAGGTTTATTTAATCATCCTCTGATTCAAGGTTTTTACGAGGTTTTCAAGCAAGGCAATAAGTTATCCTTTTCTTTTCGTCCTTCGTTGTGTTCAAGACCTCAATATACGAAACTTTCAGTTGTATCGTTTTATAGGGACTTGCCCCTGAGCCTACATATTCTGTATGTAAGTTTTTAGGAAAAGCAGATTAACGACTAAAAAAAAGAGTATTGCATAAAAATGAAAATAACAGCAGATGAAGTTCAGCATGTAGCCCATCTGGCAAGACTCACTCTCTTACCGGAAGAGCTTGGGAAGATGACAGAGCAACTTGATAATATACTAAATTATTTTGAAAAATTAAAAGGACTCGATACCCGGAATATAGAACCCACCACCCACGCTTTTTCAATTACCAACGCTTTCCGAGACGATGCCGTTCAGGATTCTCTTTCTCAGGAAGAGGCCCTTGCCAACAGTCCAAAACAAAACGGACAATGTTTTATCGTTCCTCGCATACTATAGAATCGAGCAGAGAATGAAACCATACGAACTTACCATCAGTCAGGCTCAGGAGTTGTTGACCAAAAGGGATTTGTCGTCCCGGGAATTGACCTTGAGCTGTTTTGAAAGAATAGAAGAAATAGATGATCGTCTTCATGCCTTTATAAGCCTTGACAAAGACTACGCTCTTTCTGCAGCGGATAAGGCAGACAAATGTAAAGGGGATAAGCGGGGGCTTTTGTGTGGTATACCGGTTTCCGTAAAGGATCTCTTGTGTACCAAGGGAAGGGTAACGACCTGCGGATCGAAAATTCTGGAGAATTTCATACCCCCCTACGATGCCACAGTTATAGAAAAAATAGAAAAGCAAGGCGCTGTAATTCTTGGAAAGACCACCATGGATGAATTTGCCATGGGGTCATCTTCCGAAACCTGTGCTTTTGGAGTTCCCGAAAATCCTTGGGGTAGAGGATATGTTGCCGGTGGTTCCTCTGGCGGATCTGCTGTTTCGGTTGCAGCTTGCGAGTGTCTGGCATCTCTTGGTTCGGATACTGGAGGTTCCATTAGACAGCCGGCTTCACTTTGTGGTGTTGTCGGTTTAAAACCAACCTATGGTCGTGTTTCACGTTATGGTCTGGTAGCTTATGCCTCATCTCTTGATCAGATCGGCGCCTTTTCACGCAATGTTGCCGATTGTGCGCTGATGATGAAAGTGATAGCTGGGTACGATAAAAAAGATTCCACATCGGTTGATATTTCAAAACCCGATTACATGAAAGCAATGCTTTTGGCAATAAAGGGAATGAGGATCGGTGTTCCCAAAGAGTATTTCGGAGAAGGTCTCGACCCGGAAGTTGAAAAAGTGGTTCGCAACGGAATAACCCTTTTGCAAAAAGCCGGAGCAGAGATAATTGATGTTTCTCTCCCTCACACTGAGTTTTGCGTTGCCGTCTATTATTTGATTGCACCTGCCGAAGCTAGCTCCAACCTGGCACGTTATGACGGGATTCTCTATGGGTATAGAGATATGTCCTCGGATTCATTGCTTGATGTGTACAAAAAGACTCGATCTCAAGGATTTGGCGATGAGGTGAAACGTCGTATTCTGATCGGCACCTACGCGTTGTCCTCGGGGTATTATGATGCCTATTATAAAAAAGCATCCCAAGTGCGAACAATTATATTAGATGACTACAAGAAGGCCTTTGAGCGCTGCGATGTACTGATATCACCGGTGGTTCCGACCCCGGCCTGGAAAATCGGAGAAAAAGGTGACGATCCTTTGGCTATGTATCTCTCCGATATTTTTTCTATATCAGCAAACCTTGCCGGAATTCCGGGAATCTCGGTTCCTGGAGGGTTTAGTTCGGCAGGGTTACCGATTGGTATTCAACTTCAAGGATCCCATTTTAAAGAGGACATACTTTTACGTGCGGCCCATGCTCTTGAAAAAGAACTGGGAATATCTGACAGGAAGCCGGTATTGTAATTCCAATGCAGAAAAAAAAAGAAATAGTTACCCTTGATGGGCCATCAGGGGTGGGAAAATCGACGATAAGTCGCAAAATTGCAGCAATTCTCGGTTATTCGTATCTTGATACCGGCGCTATGTACCGAGCTGTCGGTCTCCACCTTCAACTCAAAGGTGTAGATATCGAAAATTCTGAAACAGTTGCTGCAAATCTTGCTGGTATTTCCATCCATCTGCTGCCGGCAGAAAAGGATGACAACGACACGGGTGTTCTTCTAAATGGGAAAAATGTCAGCAAAGACATTCGTACATCTGAAATTTCCATGGTGGCATCAAAGGTGTCTTCCTATCCAGCTGTGCGTGAAAAGCTTACTCAAATGCAACGTGAGATAGGCTCACGGGGAAAAATTGTAGCAGAGGGGAGGGATGTCGGTACCGTAGTCTTTCCCGATGCGGCATACAAGTTTTTTCTGGAAGCTGATGTTGAAGAAAGAGCCCTTCGCAGGGTCGGACAGATGCGATTGGAAGGCAGCAATGTGACCAAAGAGAGTATTTTAGAAATGATAAACAAGAGGGATAGGGACGATAGTGAGCGGACTACGGCGCCGCTAAAAAAGGCCGAAGATGCTCTCTTAATCGATACCACCAACATGACGATCGACCAGGTCTGCGAGGAAATACTCCAAAAAATCAAGATACAAAGACAATAAACCCGCCTAATACATGGCGGGTTTATTGTCTTCTTTTTTATTCCGCTCTAAAATCATCGCGCCTGTTCAAGGCGTAGGAAGACTCATCTTGTTCCGGGAAGAGTGGTTGTTCCTCACCATAACTGACGGTTCTGATCCTTGTGGAATCAATTCCCAAGTTAACAAGATATTGTTTGGCGCTTATAGCTCTTCTTTCTCCGAGGGCAAGGTTATATTCATTGGTTCCCCGTTGATCGCAATTACCTTCAATTACGATTTTTATCT
>CAWGGS010000051.1:0-14151 GCA_963822095.1 uncultured delta proteobacterium | reverse complement strand
GTCTCAAAGGGGTATTCCTGGCCATTGCCACTCTGGCCTTCGGCGAGGTGGTGCGCATTGCCGTCTTGAATATCGATATCACCGGCGGTGCCGAAGGGCTGGTTGGTATCCCGAACATCACCACGACCTGGGGGATCTATCTGTCGCTGGCCATTGCGGGTTATGCGATTGCCAAACTACGTCGTTCCCGCATCGGCTGGTGTTTTGAGAGCATTCGAGAAGACGAGACTGCGGCCTCGGCCATGGGGATCAATACCACCTACTATAAAACTCTGTCTTTTGTTCTGGGAGCGGTCCTGGCCGGTTTTACAGGCGGGCTGTATGCCCATCTCAACTATATCATCACCCCGCGGGAATTCGGTTTCACTGTTGCTGTCGACCTGCTTATCTATAATATCGTCGGTGGGATACGGGTTTGGTACGGTCCGGTTCTGGGCGCTGTTCTTCTCACCTCTCTTCCTGAGATACTACGCGCGATTGGCATTACCGCGGGCCCAATCCGCATGGCGGTGAACGGCCTGATTCTGCTGTTGGTGATCCTGTTTTTGCCCAACGGCCTGGTGTCGATTTTCCAGCGTAGAGGCGGGCGAAAACAGAATACCCGTATGGATGCTGCACCGGAGGAGGCCTGAGCTATGTTTCTGCAGGTCAAAGATGTCTGTCGCACTTTCGGTGGAGTAAGGGCATTAGACGGTGTCTCCCTTACAGTCGTCAAGGGAGAGGTCCATGGGCTCATTGGTCCAAACGGGGCTGGGAAGACGACGCTTATCAACGTCTTAAGCGGTATTAAAGGGCCCAGTTCCGGTGAAGTTTTGTTTGATGACCGGCCGGTCCAGGAACTTCCCGCCCATAAGCTTGCCGCGATGGGGATTGCCAGAACCTTTCAGAATATCCGTCTCTTTCCCGCCATGACCTGCCTTGAAAACGTATTGGCCGGTCAGCACCTGGTGGCCGCACGACCCTATTTTCCCCGGTTTTTTTGTCTCCCCTCCTCCAGACGATCCGAACGGGAAAACCATCGGCAGGCTCTGGAGTGCCTTGCCCGGGTCGGTCTCGAAGCCCGGGCCGATTTTTCGGCCAAGGCTCTCTCCTATGGAGAGCGCAGACGCCTCGAGATTGCCAGAGCCTTGGCCTCAAGGCCCCGATTGCTGCTCCTGGATGAGCCGGTGGCTGGAATGCGCAAGCAGGGAGTAGAGCAGGTGGGCAATCTGGTCGAATCACTGGCGAAGGAGGGTATGACCGTGCTGCTCATCGAGCACAACATGTCTTTTGTGATGGGGCTCTGCTCAAAGATTACGGTGTTAAACTTCGGACGCACCCTGATCACCGGCAATCCTGAAGAGGTGAGCGGTCATCCCGAAGTGATAGCAGCCTACCTGGGAGCCGGCGAGAACCATGCTTGACGTTACCCAATTGACAGTGGCCTATGGGCCCATGGAGGCCATTCGTGATGTCTCTTTTCAGGTTGGGGAGGGGACCATCGTTACCTTGATTGGCCCCAACGGCGCAGGAAAGACCACGATACTCAACACCATAAGCGGGGTTGTCCCGGCAAGATCCGGAACGATCCTTTTTGCCGGGAGGGATATTACCCGCATGGGAGCCCATAAACGGGTATCGGAAGGCGTGGTGCAGATTCCCGAGGGGCGTCAGGTGTTGGCGGGGATGACGGTCCGTGACAATCTGGAACTGGGGGGGTATCGACGTCCCTACCGGCAGATGCTGAAGGATGCCGGGGAGATGGAGGAAAGATTCCCGATACTTGGGGAACGACGAAATCAGATTGCCGGTTCCTTGTCCGGAGGAGAACAACAGATTTTGGCCATTGCCAGGGGGCTCATGGGCCGTCCCAAGCTGCTGCTCCTGGACGAACCTTCTCTGGGACTGGCACCGCTGATGGTCAAGACCATGTTCGACGTCATCCGTCAGTTGCATGACGATGGACAGACCATCTTGCTGGTGGAGCAGAATGCCCATCTGGCTCTGGCCGTATCATCCCATGCCTATGTCATCGAGAACGGCAAGATCGTCCTCGACGGACCGTCGGAAAAGCTGCGCTCTGACGAATCCGTAATCAAGACCTATCTGGGACAGGCCGTTTAACTCTCCGTGTGCATAATTGTATTCTTTTAATTATCAAACAATTCCTCCAAGATTGCCGGTCTTGGAGGAGGTCCTGCTGCAGCCCTGGTTTGCACCCTCCGTACTCGACAAGGGCCTGCAACTGATCCGTGAACAAAAAATCTCAGACTATCATTGCCTCAGGAATACTGTGGGTGCTGTTGTCGACGGCAGGGCCGTTGTCACGCTGCAGTTTGAAAAAAACACCAGACTCCATCAGGGTTTCACTCTGCGTAGAAGGTATTGCAGTCTCTGTCGTAGTCAGGTCGAGAAAACAGCGTGCGAGCATTTGGCGGCCCTGGTCGTCTTAAGCCTGATCGTACCAAAAGACGGGACCAAGGCGATTCCGATTCCGCTGGCCTTTCCTGGCAGTGATTGGGAGAAGATCGGTCTTTTTTTGTATGAATGGTTGGGCAGGTGCAGGTATGAGAGCCGAAACAGCCTTGAAGAAGGGTGCTCTTCTTGGGAAATGATCCTTGACCAAGGGGTCGTTCGGGTGGGACTTCCCGAGACCTGGAGATATCAAGGAGAAATGCTCTTGTCCGGCGGCCGGGAAGAATCAAGGGGTGAGAAGCGGGATAAGGTTATTAAGCTGCTAGTAAACCAACTGCGGCTCCAGACCATGACTGAGACTGAGCGTTATCTCGAAAAGACCGGAAACAGCAGCATCGGCTGGAAAAAGGATGCCTCTTTCTGGATCTGGCTTGCCCGGATGCTCTATTGTTTCCATGAAGGTGTTCTCCCCGAGTTTCATCGGAGTTCAGGCGATACCTTTTCTTTTTCACTCTCGTTGGGGACCGGGAAAGGAGAGGGGAGTTTACGTGTCGTCATTCCCGGAGTGAAGGTTTGGGAGCTGGTGCGGGAGGTCAGATTCCCGGCAGAAGAGGCTGCCGTATTACCTGGGGCCGGTGAATGTTTTCGGGTATTTTTCAATACCGAAAATGCCTTGAGGGTGGAACCATGTCTGCAGCTTGTGGACGGCAGGGTCCTCGCCCGGCAGGATCTGGCCGGGAGCCGGTTTACCGGCGGGTATTATCTGGAAGGAGAAGGCTTTTTGCCGATGACCCGGCTGCCAGCCGAGGGGATAATTAAGAAATCGACGTCCGGGGCTCAGTTGCCGCTTCTGGGGTTTTTGCAGAATGAGATCGAAAAAGACAGCCCTTTTACCGTGGAACCCAACGATATCCCATCCTTTCTCGATGCAAACCAGGCATCATTGAGGCATCCGGACAATATCGTTGAACCGGATCTCCTCGATCTGGAGGTCCATAGTCTTCCCCATCGCTTAGTTATTGATTTTTTTGAAGAGCATGACGACTGGTGCTATCTTTCTTGTCGTTATGGGCTTGGAAATACACAGATAACGCTCAATGATATCCGGGCCGCCAGGAAGAAGAGGTTGACCTGCCTTCCCGGGAGACAATGGTTAAAGATACAAGACACACCGCTTTCTTGGCTCTATGACCTTGAGGATGACCGTTTTGCAACTGACGGTTCCGGTAGGGTTCGTCTCAGCTATCGGGAAATGCTGGCCCTGACTGCACTTGTCCCTGATGTTGCAATCAGTTTCCAAGAAAAATCGTCGCAAAAAAGGCTGTCTGCTCTTCTTGATCCGGCGTGTTGGACCGACGATACGGATCTCGGACAGGTGCCGAAACATTTACGTTCCTATCAAGTCGGCGGATTTGCCTGGTTGAACCAATTGTACAGGTTGGGCATAGGGGGACTTCTTGCCGATGATATGGGGCTTGGCAAGACCCACCAGGCCCTGGCCCTGCTGCAAAGGGCCGTGCGGGATGGCGCACAAGGACTGAGATTGGTAATCTGTCCCGCCTCGGTGGTTCTCAATTGGGCCGAGAAGATTGATCGGTTTTTTGAGGGGCTCGACTATGCCGTCTATTATGGACCGCAGAGAGATCTTGAAGAGTCCGGGAAAAGTGGTCTGATCCTGACAACGTATGGTGTCGTCAGGCAGGATCAGGTGCAATTGCAGAAGCTTTCCTTTGATCTTATTATTCTGGACGAGATTCAATATCTGAAGAACCGCAATACGGCAACCCATCAAAGCATCATCGGCTTAAACAGCCGGGTCAAAATCGGACTTACCGGGACACCCGTTGAAAATTCCCTGCAGGATCTCAGATCCCTCTTCGACATCTGTCTACCGGGACTTTTGGGCAGCGAGCGGGAGTTTGATCGCCGCTATGTCCAGCCGATAACTGAAGCCGACGATATTGAAGTAAGGGACCGACTCGGTCGATTGATTCATCCCTTTATTCTTCGCAGGAACAGACGGCAGGTGTTGACGGAACTCCCCGATATCATCGAAGACGATCGCATCTGTGAACTGAGTGACGATCAGATCGGTCTCTATCGAGAGATTATTGAGAATCGGGAAATGGAAATGGAGTGGCTCATGGATGAGACGGAGGCGATTCCGTACATGAATATCCTGGCCATGATTACCAGACTCAAGCAGATTTGCAATCACCCCTTTCTGGTTCAGGGAAGTGGTGATCCGGGGGCATATACAAGCGGCAAGTGGGACCTTTTCGTCGAACTGACGGAGGAGCTTTTGGCTGCCGAGATGAAGTTCGTGGTTTTTAGCCAGTACACTGGGATGTTGGAGCTTATCGAGAAATATCTTCTGAAGGCAGGCATCGGATATTGCAGTTTAAAAGGAGATATGCCAGCAGGTAAACGACAAAAGATGATCACAACCTTTAATAACGATCCTGATTGTCGTGTCTTTTGTGCCAGCCTCCTGGCAGGAGGGGTGGGCATTGATCTGACCGGTGCGCAGGCGGTCATCCATTACGATCGCTGGTGGAATCCCGCCAAAGAAGAACAGGCAACCTCGCGTGTCCACAGGATGGGGCAGAAGCATGTGGTTCAAGTCTTCCGGTTGATTACCCGGGGGACCCTTGAAGAAAAAATCCATCACCTGATTGCCAAGAAACGTGAACTTGCAGGTTCTTTGATACAAGAAGACGAGGCCGGAATCATCAAACGGATGGACCGTAGGCAGTTGGCGGAACTTTTCAGTCTCTCTCCGTCTCTTTCCCGCAATAATTCATACCTTCCTGATTGCGTTGCACAAAATTCATAAGAAATCCGAGCAGAGCATTTGTCGATTCGGTATGGCAGTATTACGGGTACAGGAGAATTTAAAGCCAGGAAAAGACCTTGTCGCTCATCAGGATGTTGCAGGCCCGGATGGCGGCGATGGTCCCGTGGTGAAAAACGTTTATAAGTGCCATGGAGAGCCCGGCCTCGGCCAGTATGGCCGTGTAACACTGCTCAAAAACGGGTTTACGGTTTTGGTGACCACGGCCGCTGGTCAGGTTGGAGATTCCGGCAATGGTTTTAACTGGAAAGCCCAGGAGATCGGGCAAGGTTCGGATGACCTGGACAACCTCCATCGCCTGGGTATGACCGTTTTGCCAGATAAGCGGTGGGATCACCGGGTCAATGATCAACCTGTCTCCGTCAATTCCAGCTTCCTGACACTTGGCGAAAAGCTCAAGGGCAACTGCAAGCCGCTCCGCCCCGTCGGGTGGGACATTGCTGTTGGGGTAAAGGAGATAGCCGATGATATCGGTGTCAAAGGCCCGGGCCAGGGGGAGAATATGCTCAAGTTTTTCCTGTTCAAGGGAGAACCCGTTTATGACGGCCTTGCCTTTGCAGGCCTTCAAACCCGCCTCAAGTGCCATGGGGTTTGAGGTGTCGAGCAAAAGGGGCAGATCGGTCGTCTGGCGGACGGATTCCACCAGAAAGGTCATTTTTTCTGCCGGTTGTTTGGTTAAGGGACCGGAGTTGATGTCGATCATTTCGGCCCCGGCGGCCTGGCATTGCCTGACAAGATGAAAGATCTTTTCCGGGTTTGTCCGGTCCATTGCATCTGCAACATCCGGATTGGTGATGGTTAGGTTATCGGCAATGATATACACAGCAGGTTCGGCTCCTCATTGGAGGAAGATGGCCAGTGTTTGGGTTTATTTGAAAGTCTCTCAAGACCGGATTTTTCTTCAGTTCAGACGGTGCCAGTATCTTTCATCGAATTCAAGAATACCTGGTACTGGTTCGGCAACGTACGCTTTTTGGCTGTGATGATATAGAAGTTACGCAGCATCGGCAGGTCCTTGATAGGGACTTCCTTGATTTGCTTAAATTGAAGTCCATCCTGGATTGCATATCTCGAGATAATCGATACCCCGAGATCGGACTTGATCGCCTCCTGTATGGCCGCACTGGAGCCGAGAACGGCACAGGTGTCGAGTTGGTTGATATCCACTCCTTTGCCGGCCAGAAAACCTTCGATGGTTTTTCGTGTTCCTGAGCCTTCTTCCCGCATGAGGAAGGGGAGTTCACGAAGCTGGTCCACCGTAATGGTTGAGGGGGTTTTTCTCTTGGTCGAGACGGCCAGGACCAGCTCGTCTTCTATAAATGGATGATAATTCAATTTCTTCGAGACCATTTTCGCCCCTACAATGCCCAGCAGGATTTCGTGGTTGAGCACGGCCCCCGCAACCTGGGCCGAGTCGTTGATCCTGATTTCGAAGGATATCCCGGGGTGTTTGATCTTGAAGGCTGCGGCGATTTCCGGAAGGATGTATGTTCCGGGAATGGTACTGGCGCCGATTATCAACTCACCGGAGATTGCTCCATCGGTCGATGTGACCTCCTCTTCCAGTTTCCTGAGATCCTCCAGGATGGCCAGAGCCCGAGGGTAGAGGATATCGGCCTCCAGGGTCGGCATGATCGAGCGGCCGAGCCGGTCGAACAGTCGGCAGTCCAGGCGCAGTTCGAGATTTCGGATATGTTCGCTTATGGTCGGCTGGCTGGTATGAAGCAACTCGGAGGCCTTGGTAAAGCTCCTATGCTTATACACGGCGACGAATATTTTCAGGTGTCTCGTTTCGATGGCCGGATCCTCGCGGGTAATACCGGACCCGCGGTTGATTGCCAACGGATGGCGGGTGCCGGTCTAGCTAGATGTCTGGGGGACAGTCGTCCAACGCCCCTTGAATGTTCATGGAATTGAAAAAATATAGTGTTATTCACGGTAATTTCCTAGAGAAAAATCATCCACGGCTTAAAAACCATGGGTTTGTCCTGTATTATATATTGACTTTGTGCCCGTAAGATGGTTGTAAATACGTGGCAACAGTTATATAATGGACCCGTTTGTCTTGTGTCCTTCGGTGGGCACGAGATTTTAGGGACGACTGAAAAAACAGGAGGTTAGGGAACAATCCCGACAGATTTTTTTTGTCGGGTGAATACATATTTTTTGTTTGGGAATGTATGATCTTGAGCGTTTCGACAGAGGGTAGAAGGAGTGTTTAATCACTATCGGCGGTTCTGCCTTCAGCATGCTTGCAAACCGGTGTCTGTCCGGAAATGAGACGTTTGTTCTCCCTCAAGGAGTTTGATGAATTTGACCGCAGGCATTTGAATTTCCAGAGGTTGGATTCCAGGAACGACCATGAGCCAGGGCGAATGAGCTTTTTTCAGGCGGACGCGCACCACGAACGGAGAGTTGCTCAATGGAGAAGACACAGGAAGAAAAACTGGAAAAAATCTACCAGAATTGTATGGCCCACGGCGATAATATCATCACGGCCATGCAGCTTATGCAGAACGAGTTCGGCTACATTCAGGAAGAAGCCGTCAATTGGTATGCGGATAGGACAAATATTCCGGCTTCGCGATTCTACGGTGTATGCACCTTTTATGCACAGTTCCATCTCCAGCCTCGCGGAAAGAACATCATAACCGTCTGCCAGGGAACCGTCTGCCACGTTAAGGGCGCCTCCCGCATCATCGACAAAATTCGCGATGATATCAAACTGAAAGAAGGCCAGAAGACCACCAAGGATATGCAATTCACCCTTGAGAACGTCAACTGTGTAGGGGCGTGCAGCATCGCGCCGGTTGTGATCGTCAACGACAAGGTATTCGGTAAACAAGATCCAGGAAAGATTACTAAGAATCTCAAAGCATATAAGGAATAGAACCGTGAACAGCGAAATAACCGTAAACGTGTGTATGGGCACCGGTGGAATCGCGGCTGGTGCGGAAATGGTAATGGCGGAGTTTCAAAAGGAATTCGACTCCGCCGGCGTCAAAAATGCCAGTATAAAAAAACGTTGCAAAACCCATAAGGTAGGGTGTCGCGGCTTCTGTGCCAGGGATGTGCTGGTTGACGTATCGGTCGGCGATCAGACCTGGACGTATCAATATATTCAGCCGGAAATGGTCAAGAAGATCGTCAAGGACCATGTCTTAGGAGAAAAGCCCATTGATGAGTGGCTGGTTACCGAAGATTATCATACCTTCCACGACAATCAGAAGAAGGTTATCCTGGGCGATCTTGGAAAGATCGATCCGGAGAGCATCGATGAATATCTCGGGGTTGATGGATATACGGCCGCGAAGAAGGCCCTGACAGAAATGGCCCCTGGGGAAATTATTGAGACCATGAAAAAATCGGGCCTGCGCGGCCGTGGCGGCGCAGGTTTTCCGACCGGTTTGAAGTGGAGTTTCTGTGCGGCCAACGAGTCCGACGAACGCTACATCATCTGCAACGCAGACGAAGGCGATCCCGGTGCCTTCATGGACCGTTCAGTCATTGAGGGAAATCCCCATGCCGTTCTCGAAGGCATGATCATCGGGGCCTACGCCATAGGCGCAACCCACGGCTATGTCTATATCAGAGCGGAGTATCCGCTGGCCGTAAACCGTCTCCATATGGCTTTGGAGCAGGCCAGGGCCAAGGGTTTTCTCGGTAAAAACCTGTTTGGCTCTTCGTTTGATTTCGATATCAAGGTAAAACTCGGGGCCGGAGCTTTTGTCTGCGGCGAGGAGACAGCCCTCATCGCTTCCATCGAGGGTGAGAGGGGTATGCCCAGGGCCAAACCACCCTTTCCCGCCAACAAGGGGCTTTGGGGGAAACCTACCATCATCAATAACGTGGAGACGCTGGCAAACATTCCCCCCATCATCAACAAGGGAGCCGAATGGTTTGCCTCCATCGGTTCCGAAAAGAGTAAAGGCACCAAGGTCATCGCCCTGACCGGTAAAATCAGGAACACGGGTCTTATTGAGATTCCCATGGGCACACCGCTCAAGGATATTATCTTCAATATCGGCGGCGGCATTGAAGGCGATAAGCTCTTTAAGGCGGTTCAGACCGGCGGCCCTTCCGGTGGTTGTATTCCGCAGCAGCATATCGATCTTCCGGTCGACTATGAGGGACTGAAATCGGTCGGTTCGATGATGGGCTCCGGCGGTATGGTCGTTCTCGACGAGACGGACTGTATGGTCAATATCTCGAAGTTCTTCCTCGAGTTCACCCAGTCCGAATCCTGCGGCAAATGCGTACCTTGTCGGGTTGGCACCAAGCGTCTTCTTGAGATCCTGACCAGGATCACCGAGGGAAAAGGAAAGAAAGGCGATATCGAACTGCTTCAGGAACTGGCTGAGGATGTTCGGGACTCCAGTCTCTGCGGTCTCGGCATGTCGGCTCCGAACCCTGTCATCAGTACGATCAAATATTTCCGTCATGAGTACGAAGCCCATATCAATCACAAAAAATGCCCCGCCAAGGTCTGCAACAAGCTGCTGACCTTCTTTATCCGTGAGCATATGTGCGTCGGTTGCGGAATGTGCGCCAGGGCCTGCTCGGTTAACGCCATTAGCGGTGAGAAGAAACAACCGCACCACATTGACTCAACGGTTTGCATTCGATGTGGAGCCTGTTTCGATGCATGCAAATTTGATGCTGTCTTGAAGGAGTAGAAACATGATAAGCCTGACAATAGATGATAAAAAAATAGAGGTTCCAGAAGGTTCAACCGTCCTTGAAGCGGCCCGGAAGCTCGAAATCGATATTCCGACACTGTGCTATGATTCCCGGTTGAAACCCTACGGCGCCTGCCGTCTGTGCATCGTCGAGATAGCCGGTTTTCCAAAACCGGTAACTTCCTGCACGACGCCGGTTGCCGCCGATATGGTGGTCAAGACCAACAGTGACCAGCTCTACCGGCTGCGGCGAACGACCATTGAGTTGCTCCTTTCCGATCACCCAAACGACTGCATGACCTGTATTCGTTCGGGAGAATGTACTCTGCAGGAGCTTGCCTACCTCTACGGTGTTCGCGAAAACCGTTTCGGAGGAGAAATGCGTGACCATGACCGGGTCGATGAAAATCCGTTCATCATGCGGGAGCAGAATAAATGTGTCATGTGCGGTCTCTGTGTCCGGGTCTGTGAAGAAGTTCAGGGAGTTGGAGCAATCGGCTATTCAAATCGCGGATTTGAGGCCAAGGTCTGTCCCCCCTTCGAGCATGAACTGGATTGCGAGTTTTGCGGCCAGTGCGTTTCCATCTGTCCAACAGGAGCACTTTCCGGCAAGATGTGGGCCGGTCACCCGCGCCTGAGTGGAATGAAAGAGACCGAAACCACCTGTACCTACTGCGGCTGCGGCTGCAATATCACCCTGCATTCTCAAGGCGACAAGGTGCTTCGGGTCTCATCCAAGCCGACCTCCCATAATCGCGGTTGGCTCTGTGTCAAAGGACGTTTCGGTTTTGATTTTATTAATCGGGGTGACAGGTTGACCACACCCCTTGTCAGAAAGAAGAAGGGAGGAAAGCTTGAACCGGCATCCTGGGATGAAGCCCTGGAAATCGTTGCCTCCAAACTGAACGGTATCAAGAAGAAACACGGCCCGGATGCCGTTGCCGGACTGGCTTCGGCCCGCTGCACCAACGAGGAAAATTACCTTTTCCAGAAGATGCTTCGCGCGGGAATCGGCACCAACAATGTCGATCACTGCGCCCGCTACTGACACAGCGCAACGGTGGCCGGTCTGGCCGCCAAATTTGGTTCAGGCGCTATGACAAACTCTGTTGCCGAGATTGCCGAAAACGATGCGCTGTTGGTAATCGGTTCAAACACCACCGAAAACCATCCCATTATCGGTCTCAGGATGAAGGAGGCTGTGGCCAATGGAGCAAAGCTGATCGTGGCTGATCCGCGTAAGATCCCGCTTGTCAAGTTTGCAGCCCTGTGGCTCAGGCATAAACCGGGCACGGATTCTGTGCTGTTGAATTCCATCATGCACGTCATTCTGGAAGAGGGACTGGAAGACAAGGAGTTCATTAAGAATCGCACCGAGGATTTTGAAGGGTTTAAAGAGTCCCTGAAACCGTTCACCGCTGAGTTCGGCGCTGAGGCAACAGGAGTGTCGGTGGAAGATATCCGTAAGGCAGCCGAGATTTTCGGCTCGGCCAAAAACGCGGGGATCTACTATGCCATGGGCATCACGCAACATTCCATGGGAACCTACAATGTCCATGCGGTCGGCAACCTGGCTATGCTCACCGGCAATATCGGCAAGAGAGCCGCCGGTGTCAATCCGCTCAGGGGACAGAACAACGTACAGGGGGCCTGCGATATGGGCTGTCTGCCCAATGTCTATCCGGGCTATCAGAATGTTGCCGTCCCTGATATTCAAAAGAAGTTTGAGGCTGCCTGGGGTAAGACGTTGTCCAACAAACCAGGCCTGGCTGCAACCGAGATGACCGGAGCGATGCTGGCTGGCGACCTGAAGGGAATGTATATCTTCGGGGAGAATCCGGCCCTGTCCGATCCGAACACAACACATTCTCTGAAGGCCTTCAAGAGTCTGGAATTTCTCGTTGTTCAGGATATCTTCCTGACTGAGACAGCGGAACTTGCCGATGTGGTCCTGCCGAGCACTTCGTTTGCGGAAAAAGAAGGCACCTTCACCTGCTCGGAGAGGAGAATTCAACGTGTACGAAAGGCAATTGCTTCACCGGGACAGGCCAAGGACGATCTGACCATTATCGATATGGTGTACAGGCGCCTGGAAGGGAAACCAGATGCCGATCCTGCGCTGAAAGCCGCCGACGTCTTTGCAGAAGCTGCCTCTTTGTGGCCAGGAATAGCGGGAATCAGTTACGATCGTCTGGAGAAAGGCAGTCTGCATTGGCCATGCCCCACTGCAGATCATCCTGGTACCGAGTATCTGTTCAAGGATGCTTTCGCCCGCGAGGGAGGAAAGGCCTTGTTTACCAATGTTCCACAGGTACTCTCCAACGAACTTGCGGACAGCGAATACCCCTTTGTGCTGACCACCGGCAGGGAGCTGTTCCATTACCATACCGGAACCATGACCAGGCGGTCTGTCGGACTGAATGCTGTGGCACCTGAAGCCTATGTCGAGATCAACCCTGTTGATGCCGATGGCCTTAATATCCAAAACGGTGATAGCCTGAAGGTGACTTCGCGGCGGGGGACGATTGATCTGAAGGCCCGTGTTTCGGGGATCGTTCCGCCCAAGGTCGTTTTCATACCGTTCCACTACAAGGAGGCAGCGGCCAATCTGCTGACTAACGATGCAATGGACCCTGTCTGCAAGATTATGGAGGCAAAGGTCTGCGCTGTTCGTGTTGAGAAGTAACCCTGTCAAATCGCCAGGATCCGCCCGACGGGCGGGTCCTGGCGGCATCTACTTTTCCTGCCTTTCCTACTTGATTCGATAATTGCACTTTCAATGGGAATATGTATTCTGTAAGAAGCAGAGCGCTGTTCCGTTTTCAGTGACGCTGGGTGACCCGGAAATGATTATCTGGTTTTTGCAATAAAATCATAGCCTGAAGGGAACGGTCCCGTTCTTTTTGTCAGGGTTTGTGGTGACGAGGTTAAAAATGCAGTCGGGAACTTTCTCTAAAAAGAAAGTGTGGATATTCTGGGGAGTCGTCTTGCTTGTTTTGACAGCAGATTATCTCATCTCCATCTCCGCTACGTATTATTTTCCGCTGGGAAATGAAAAAGACGCGTTCCAGGTCCTGATCGGAATTGGGATGAGCATGATTGTCCTCATCTCTTTGATAATGTATTTTTTCGTTTTCCGAGAAAATCACAGGTTAGAAATCTCAACTGAAAAAAACCGGCAAGTTGCTACAAACTATGGGGTGCAAAATCCCGGTCCGGATGAGAATGCTCCGTATGAACTGTCTTTGAGAGGTCCCAACCTAAGACTTGAAGAACGGATTCTTTTGAGTACTGTCATCGAACAGACGGAAGACAATGTCCTTGTTTCAGATAATCACCGAACCATCCTTTATATCAATCCTGCTTTTGAAAGATCATCCGGGTATTCCTGCGATGAATTGAAAGGGAAGCCGATGCGTTGGCTTAGGAGCGATCAACACGACAAGACCTTTTTTCAAAGGATGAAGGACATCCTCGACCACGGTGAGACCTGGATGGGCGTTATCGTCAATAAGGGAAAAGACGGTGTTGATTTTGAGATTGAGGGAACCATTTCTCCAATAAAAGATGGTTCTGGAACAATCAGCCATTGGGTGGCTGTCGGCCGAAACATGAGTCGTTTAAGGAAATTGGAACGCGAAGTACAGCGGATGCAGAAGATGGATGCCCTTGGAACCTTGGCAGGAGGCATTGCTCATGATTTTAATAATATCCTGGCTGCGGTGATGGGGCTTGTCGAGATGGAATATCTTGGTGCCGAACCCGGAAGCCCAACTCGGAAAAGGATGGAACAGGCTCTTGCCGCAAGCGGCCGGGCCAGGGATCTGGTCAAACAAATCCTGGCTTTCAGCAGTAAGAGCGTGCAGCGGCGTCGACCGCTCAAGATGAGCACGATCATAGACGATGCCCTTCAGATGATGCGCGCGACACTCCCGACAACGATTACGATTCAGTCGGACATTGAAGCCAAAGAGGCATTGATTCTTGGTGATGCTATCCAGATACATCAGATTGTTGTTAACCTCTGCACCAATGCGGCCCATGCAATGCGCAGGTCGGGCGGGTTACTCGGTGTTGGGCTAAAAGAGATCAAAATCGATGAGACCCAGAGCTTTGAACATCCTGAACTACGGCCCGGAGCCTATCTGTCGTTTGTGGTCAGTGACACCGGAGTGGGAATGGATCAGAGCGTGAGGGACCGCATATTCGAGCCGCAATACATTG
>CAWGGS010000050.1:0-15865 GCA_963822095.1 uncultured delta proteobacterium | reverse complement strand
TGCTCATGGCCGTGACAGTAAACGCCGAAGGCCAGGCCATCATGGCTACAACTCTGGGTGATATCCAAAAGAACTCTAAAAAGAGATTTCACTTCAACCCATTGTTACATCTGGATATTTCCGGGGTCATCTGTTTTGCTGTCGCCGGTTTCGGTTGGCCGCGTCACGTTCCAATTGAACAGAATAAATTTAAATATCCCTATATCTATTTGATCCTTTCACGATTTGCCGGACCTCTGGCCAATCTGCTGCTTGCCGGGATCGCCGGAAGCATCATATGGGTCTTGCACATAATCGGAGTCCAAGACCAGGTTTTCACCATAGTCTTATCCGTAAATCTGATGGTCTTTGTCTTTAATTTCCTCCCTCTGCCACCATTGGCCGCGGCCAGCCTTTTTTACCCTCTTCTCCCGAAGAGAAAATCACATTCATTGAAGATCCTTGCCAAGGTATGTCCTTTCTTGCTTGTTTTATTTTTTGTATTCTTAAAGTTCAGGCATATCGAAACCATCAACGATTTCTTTTTTCCCATAGTGCGTGCCATTTCATCCTTTATGATCGGTTAAAAGCACTCTTCACCCCGTTATTGCGGATGGGCTGGTGATATCAACTCACTCCCCTCCATTTCGATAGCAATCAGATTTTTATTTTCCCGCGACTTCCCCTTAGGAAAAACAAAAGGACAGGTAAGCACAGCAAAGCGAAGACTCCAGGCAAGATGCGACAGATAAGGCTTAACGGTGGGCTAGGCCATTTCTTCCCGGGATGCCAACTCCTGCTGCAGATTTTTTACCGCCTGTGTCGCTCGCCGGTATCCGACAATACCAACCCCGGTCGCTCCCAGGCTGCCCAACGCCAGGAGGCCGTCGAAAACCGACCACCACGACAAACCGAACATCCGGAAAAAGGCAATGGCGATTGAGAAGAAAGCCAGACCGGTTCGAATGAGAGCGAGATTTGTCCGGCCCTGCGCCAGGTATGTCCTCGTGTTCGAAAGGATGGTCCGAGATACGGACATGGTGGTTCGCCGCACCGCAAATTGGGTGCGGTTGTTGGCCATTTTGTTCCGTTGGTCGGCAAGGCCGGTACGATTACGGGAGAAATCGGTCCGCAAGGCCGCCAGGTCTGTTCGTTGACCGGCCATTTGAGAACGATCTCGCGAAAGGTCTGTGCGTATGGCGGCCAGTTCGGTCGATTTGGAGGAAAGCCGGGTCTGTTCGCGAACGAGATCCGTTCGCTCTTTGGACATGTCCGTACGTTGAACCGCGAGACTGTTCGTCAGTTCGCTGTGATCAAGCATATCGGACGTTGTCTGGGTCCTCTGCTTTCCCAGGTCGAGGTTGGACTTGTCAACTTCGTACCCCTCCCTTTGAACCTGCAGAGCATGGGACAAAAGCTCTTGAATAGATTCCAGTGTAGAGACGACCTGTGCGTGAAATTTTTCTTCTTCCATAAATTTTTCCTTCGCCAAAAAATTCAGTGAGGCTGTGTTCAGATTTCAAACATAGGTGCATAACCGGGGCTGTAGCAAACATCATTGACGCTTGGAACCGATTTAGCCACCTCGATCACAATATCAAGTTCCGTATCGTCAAGATATGGGCCGATCAGATGAAGAGTCTCTCCATCCTTTTTTTGCGCACGAATCTCGAATGTGGACGTTCGAGGATCCGTGACCAGTGCTTCCTCAACAGAGGTGGTCAGATACAGGTTGTCGACTATCGCCTGGGACTCGGGTGTGGCCTGAAAATCAGGCTCCTTCATGAGATCGGCGACAATCCCGCAGGCGGCCTCCAGCGTCATATGCCCCATATTGAGCACCATATCGTAGAGCATGGGATTCCGGATATCCTGGGCATACATGAAACGCGCCCATTTGACCCGATATTGATCCTGATCCTGAATATACTCTTTTGCCTTTTCTTCTTCACACTGCAGCCGCTGCATGGTCATCTTCACCCGCATCTTCAGGGGGGCTTCGATTCGAATTCGGACAAAGTGCCTGATATACGGCAGGATAAGATGGCTTGAATACCCATGATATATCATGTTGTCATGACGAATCTCCTCCAACATGGCCTGCCGCAACAACACGATATACGGCCACCTCAATTCGCTGAACTGTGTGTATGCCGATGTCGCCTTGGCCAGTTTATTGACGATACGGGTTGCAATCTCACCGTGCTTATTGACGATTTTCACCAGGTCCTCGACGGAAATGCACCTCACTCCGATGCGTTCCTTCAGGCAGTCCACGATATTGTGAACACCTGCCATGGTCCCCCGGGAGACATAAATGACCGGCATTATTCACTCCTGTTTAAGCGGATTATCGGTTAGCGCCGGATGGGTATTTTCACTTCTGTTCTTCCACAGGACCGGCGGTTGTCTATTGATAGCATTCCCCTCGATTGACGCTCAATAAGAGGCGGACCTTTCCGGTGGATGAATTCAGGGCTACCTGATATCTATCTATGGGGTTGGTTTTACTTTTGATGTCCCAGGCTGAGTAGAGCCCGGCAATGGAGGGACCGCGGCAGGGCTTGTATGCCGTTCCTTGCTTTCCCAGGTTGGTGGGAATACCTCGACCATTGAATTCGACACCGGGAGAGAGTTTGCCGCCAACGTAAATTCCACCCACAAGCGCCCCCGATGCAGACCTGATCGGCACGGTCTTCGGGAAGGGATATTTCCTGTCATTTTTTACGGTATCTATCCTATGGATTCTCTCTCTGAATAATACTGTCTCATGGGGATCAAGCTTCAAATTTGCCGCTCTCTCCGGGGTCAATGGCAGATTGTGCTTTTTTTCATAAGCCAGGGCGCCGTCATCGACAAAGGCCGTACAGATTCCGGTCGTGCGATCAACAACCAGAGCGGCGTTTTCTCCCCTGTTCCGGGCTTCCGACCGCGCTTTTTTGACTGCTGTAACCACGTCCATGGCCGATTGTTTCAATTCGTATTTATGACGCACTGAAAAAACAGCAGGCAAGCCAATTCCGGTTACAACGACTGCTACTACAGCGAATCTTCCCAGTTTTCCTTTGAAATCACTAATTTTTTTTTCCATGACATGTCTCTTCTATCACACCGGTTTGCAGGATAAACCGGCAAGTTTTTTTTATTCCAATATATTATTCCCATCCTGATGCGTTAACACAATCCTCAATTTGCATATTGAGTACATCTTTCTATACTATAAGACGTAAAAGGAGCATATTTTTCGAAACCGGGTTAAAATTTGCAGATGGAAACCCCATACATTTTATGCAGTTCTCGTTCCTGCCAAAGTCCCTGTCCCCGACCAAAGATATTGACACGACATGCCTTAATAACTAGAACTGTTATGAACCGGTGACAAACCCGCATATTTGTCGGCTTCGTAAAAAAGAGGTTCTTCCGGAAGAGTACTTATCTATAAAGCAGGAGGCGGAGGGCGTCTCGCGGAGGCCCAAAGGTGCTCCCCACAAGGCCCGAAGCGATGCGGACAGGGTGTTCGCACCTGACAGCAGGCCAGGGACAGCCTGCCTGTCAGCCGTGGTATACCGGCGATAAGGCCGCAGAGGAGTGTCCGGAAGCGATGCACTCTGCCGGATTGTTCCTTGCAGCGCTACAAAAGTACGCTCAAACAGGATGAACAAAAAAGATTTGCCGGCCGACCGCTCAATATCTTGACGTTTTAACGTATCATATTACCCCAGCAGTGTCTGGGGGGGATGGGGTTTTCATGTTCCATTAAAATCACAAGGCAATGCATAATTAAGTGTTAAATACAAATAAGTAACAGTAATTTCAACGCCCCCCTTTCACATTCTTTAGCGAAAATCCAACGACAGGCTTGAAAAATGACAGATCAGTTCGAACATAAACTCACGACCAGAAACCTTCGCCTCGATGATTACGACGCATTACGCAATATCTTTAATAAAGCGTACAAACGGGTCGATGCTCCCTGGCAGGAGAGGGAAATTGCCACGCTCATCAAGCGTTTTCCCGAAGGGCAGATCTGCATTGAAGACAAAGGCAAGGCTGTCGCCATAGCGCTCTCCATAGTTATTGACTTCAGCCTCTTCGGCGAACAGCATTCATATGATCAAATCATTGCCGGAGGCTCCTTCAAATCCCATGATCCGGAGGGCGATTACCTTTACGGGATCGAAATCTTTGTTGACCCTGATTATCAGGGCATGCGGCTGGGACGACGCCTCTATGACGTACGCAAGGAACTTGCCGAAAACCTCAACCTCAAGGGTATTCTCCTGGGAGGGCGGATTCCCGGATACCACAAATATGCCGCTGAAATGCCGCCGCAAAAGTACATTCTCAAGGTAAAAAAACGGGAGTTGTATGATCCGGTACTCACCTTTCAGCTCTCCAACGACTTTCATGTCAGGAATCTGCTCGATAAGTACTGGCCCGAAGACGATTATTCGCGCGGACATGCCGTATTGCTCGAATGGGTTAATATCTATTACCAGAAAAAAACAAAATTAATCGGCGGCGCCAAGTCCATTACCAGACTCGGTGTTGTGCAGTGGAAAATGCGGCGGTTCAACTCTTTTGACGACTTCCTGCAACAGGTGGAGTTTTTTGTCGATACCGTCAGCGACTACGCAGCCGACATCATACTCTTTCCTGAACTCCTCAATGCCCCGCTCATTCATACCTATCAGGGAAACAATCCTGCAGACGCCATGCGTGAGCTTTCCGTATACACGGAAGATCTCCGGCAGGCGATGGTGGAGCTGGCCCTCACCTACAACATCAACATCGTCACCGGAAGTGTACCTATGCTGCACGACAACGGCAAGCTCTACAATGTCTGTTTCCTTTGCCGACGCGACGGCACCTGGGACAGTCAGGCGAAGATTCACATAACCCCTGACGAAGAAGCCTGCTGGAATTTTACCGGCGGCAACGAAATCAAGGTATTTGACACGGATGTCGGCAAAATCGGTATCAATATCTGCTATGACGTCGAGTTTCCCGAACTGGCCCGGCTCCAGGCAATAAAAGGCATGAAAATACTCCTGGTTCCCTTCTGGACCGACACCAAAACCGGCTACCAACGTGTCAGGAGATGCGCCCAGGCCCGCGCCATAGAGAATGAATGTTTCGTCGCCGTCTCAGGCAGTGTCGGCAATATACCGAAGGTTGAAACCATGGGCATCCAGTATTCCCAGTCTGCTATTTTCACCCCCTCCGACTTCTCTTTCCCCCACGATGCCATTGCCGCGGAAGCGACACCGGGTATCGAAACGACGCTGATTGCCGATGTCGATCTTGATCTCATCAAGGAACTTCGAGCCAAGGGAAGCGTGCGCAACATGGAGAGCAGAAGAACCGATCTCTACGATCTGCGCTGGAGCAAATCGGCTGAAGGAGAGGGAGAAGAACCGATGTAGACTGGACAGTGGCAAAGAAGCCTTCAAGCATTCGCATGTGGATACACCATGGGTATCTGAGTTGCTTACCGATCTCTTTAGAGTATGAAAAATCCAGCTGATGAAATCGTCCAGATCGTCGATGCCGGCAACAGTATCGTCGGCTCCTGCCCTCGCTCGGTGATGAGGTCAAAAAGGCATGTCCACAGGGCCTGCTATATCCTGGTTTTCAACAGGGCAGGCAAGCTCTTCGTCCAAAAACGGACCATGGGCAAGGATATTTATCCGGGACACTGGGACGTTGCGGCGGGAGGTGTTGTGCTTGCCGGTGAAACTTACGAAGAATCGGCAGAGCGAGAACTGCTGGAAGAATTGGGGGTGAAGCCCCCCCTCACTTTCCTTTTTGACAACTATTACAAGGACGACGACAATCGCGTCTGGGGGCGAATATTCAGCTGTTTCCATGACGGTCCCTTCCGTCTTCAGGCCGAAGAGATAGACTATGGCCGTTTTATGGCCGTAGATGAGGCCCTCATTCTTTGCCAAAGTGAGCCCTTTACTCCGGACGGGATAGAGCTTCTGAGGAAAATCCAGCTGATCGACAGACAAAAAACCCACGCACCGACACTCTTCCTCCATGGATTGGACTCGTCAGGCAAGGGGACTAAAGGGCGATTCTTTACCGAGAATTTCCCCTCGGTCATCGCGCCAGATTTCAGCGGCATCCTTTCCAATCGTCTGAAAGAACTTGAAAAAATCTGTGCAAACCAAAACGATCTGGTCCTGATCGGCTCAAGCTTCGGAGGCCTGATGGCCACCTGTTTCGCAGCTAGCCACCCGAACCGGGTGAAGCGGCTCATCCTGCTGGCACCTGCCTTGAACTTCCCGGAGTTTTCCCCGCCTTCCACTCCCCTTTCGATACCGGTCCTTCTTATCACCGGCAGGCACGATACGGTTTGTCCACCGGACCTGGTCACCCCTGCCGCCCGGCAGACCTTTAAAAACTTGCAGATCACCTTCTGTAACGACGACCACCTCCTCCATGCGGTCTTTTTTGCCCTGGATTGGCGAAGAATCCTGGTCTAAACGGTTCATGGTATTTCAGGGATGTCTTGGGGTTTTTACCGCTTCGATCGCGGCCGATCGAGCATGAAAGCAGTCAATTTTTTTTCTGATTGCCCATGAAACTCAGCCTATCAGTATCAGGATACCCATTTCTTTAGCAATGCTTCCGTTTCGTCGGGTATAATCCCCACAAGCGCGGCCAGATCCAGGATAGTAAAACGATCCCGCATCTGATTGGCGTGGTTGACCACCGCAGAAAAGGTCTCCTGCCCAAGGGGACGGTGATCGACTCGGATATCTCCAATCCTGTGGGCGGCCCCTGCCTGTTGAAGACAGCTTTTCAATTTCGCTGCCGGAATCAGACCTGACGAAAGTGCTGCTTTCAATGCATCCCACGTACCGGGCCTAGAAAGTGACAGAGCGGCCTGCTCTATTTTGGGCCTTTTCTTCCGATACTCCTGTTCAACGATTCCGGAAAGAGATCCCCAAAATTCTCGATCAATCTCTTGTGAAAGTTCTCGAAATCGCGGCTTTTCAACAGATAACAGCCGTTCATACAGTGCAGCCGTAAGAATGGAACCCACCCCCACCTGCCTGCCGTGAAGATCATGCTCCTGCCCGTCCCGTCCGGCCAGGATATCGAGGGTATGGGATATAAGGTGCTCACCGCCCGAAGCCGGGGCCGAGGTTCCGGTTACCGTCATAGCGATGCTCGAATAAAAGAGCGCCTTAAATAAGGCTGCAAATCCTTTTCCTTCACGCTCTTTGATTTTCCCCGGATTCTCAAGATAGATTGGTTCCAGGTCCTTGAGAAGATCCACTGCGAACGGGCAATAATAGTCCTGGAACAAAAACCCGTTCAATTTCCAATCGGCGGAGCTGACCGATTTGGCCAGCACATCTCCAAGACCTGCGCAACTCATCTCATAAGGGGCATTGATGATAATCTCAGGTTTTGCAATCACCGCCCGGGCTGCTTTAGCATGAAAGAGCACTTTGAGCCCCTCTATGGTCGCCGCGACATTGGCAGAGGCATAGCCGTTCATGGACGCCGCCGTGGCCACAACGATATAAGGCTTTTGGCACACACTGGCCACCCACTTGGTGAGATCATTGATTACACCGCTGCCGACAGCGATATAGAGATCGGCAGGCCCGGTGTTTTCAAGGATCAGATCCCTGGTATGATCATTGGCAACCGGTGATGCGTCCTTATGGTCGGGAATAATGAAGCATGAAGTTGATAGAGCGTTGGAGTCCAAAATTTCCAGAACATCCTTTCCGGCAACCCCAAAGGTTCTCGTGTCGGCAAGTACCTGACAGGTTCCGCCGCTTATCAGCGATCGAGCAATGGAAGGGATGGAAGCAAAGGCATCCTCCCTGTAAATAAATTCTTGGGTCGGCACCGTGTGACGCCTGCCGCATACGCAGTCAAATGATGCCCCCAGCAGTTCTTTTATATCCATGGATCCATTTCAATGGGAAATTTTTTCCGGAAGCAACGGACGTGGCCTGGAGCTCCCCGGTATGTCTGGAGATGAAAAGTGTATGCAAGTATAGCCTTTCAAAACACTCCTAGGCAAGCAACGTATTCCAATTTGACAAATTTGCAGGCGGGATGTTTTCAACCACCCGGGAAAAACCGAGAGGCCCGCAAATCCTTGTAAGGCCTCCAGGCCTGGATTCGCTTGATTTTTCCCTAAAACCTCTGGAATCCTGGCCTGATCGTGCTTATCATTGAAATGTTTTGACAGAGAGCTGGGGCACTATCGCCACCCAAAAACTTCCCCATGGGTCCCCTTTAATTGCCCCACAGGAGGCAACGGAAATGAACGACAAACTCGATTTTATCTTCACCAGGCGAAGCATCAGGAAATATCAGGACAAGGATGTCCCGGAGGCCATGCTAAGCGATCTCCTGGAGGCCGCCATGGCTGCCCCGTCGGCAAGGGCCTCAGATCCCTGGCACTTTCTTGTGATTACCGACCGAGATACCCTGAACAAAATGACCACCGCGCTTCCCAATGGCAAGATGCTGCTGACGGCCACAGCTGCGATCGTGGCGTGCGGAGACATGCGCAGAGCCCTGGAAGGCTTTGAATCCTATATGCTTCAGGATGTAAGCGCCGCTGTGGAAAACATCCTCCTGGCCGCGGGTGCCCTGGGACTCGGATCCTGCTGGCTGGGCATTCACCCCCGCCGGAACAGGATGGACAACATCAGATCACTGTTTTCTCTGCCCGATCATATTATTCCGGTGGCGGGCATCGCCCTGGGATGGCCCGACGCCACACCCGAGGCCCGGACCAGATATCGAGACGAGTGCGTACATCGAGGGACATGGTGACGAATGGGGTAGCCGGGTACAGAGAAGACTACAAGCAGAGATTGAACGTGCAGAAAGAGAGGTATTTCATCTTTTATAACGATCGGGTCCTTATCCACAAGGACGCCGAGGATATTCACCCCTTCGCGGGAGAATGGCGCCACTTCGAGCCACTAGCAGGAACCGTGTTGCCGCTCGGCAAGGGGCCGGACAACCGAAGCTATGTTGTGGAGCTAGCACGTGAGCCGGATTTGGGGTCCGACTACGATTTGATCGGACTACGAAGCCTGGTCGGCAGAATAGACGATGCCGGTTTCAATCTCTGGGGAAAGGCCTCCCAGATTCTTAACTGGCAGAAATCCCATCGTTTCTGCGGAACATGCGGAGGTAAAACAATCGACCATGAAACCGATCAGGCTAAGATCTGCCCATCATGCTCACTCACGTGGTATCCACGGATCGCTCCCTGCATCATTGTCCTGGTTACCTGTGGCCAGGAAATACTTTTGGCCCGCTCTCCAAGATTTACCCGAGGGATGTACAGCACACTGGCCGGATTCGTCGAGCCGGGCGAATCGGTCGAAGCGACCATCAGAAGGGAAATTGAGGAAGAGGTGGCCATCCGGATCAAGAACATACGGTACTTTGGCAGCCAACCCTGGCCCTTTCCGGGACAGTTGATGTTGGGTTTTTTTGCCGAATATGCATCCGGCGACATCCGTATTGACGAAATCGAGATCAGCGATGCCAGCTGGTTCCATCATACCGATCTTCCTCTTATTCCCAATACAGGGACCATCGCTGGCCGGATGATCCGTCACTACCTGGCTTCAGTTGCCGGATAAACACCTTCTCAAAGCACCCGCCTTACTACTATCTAATTTCCCCTGAAACTCAGCCCATCGGAAGAGTTTCATCAATTTTGATTTTCGGTTCATCCAAATGAAGCATACTTTTGTAAATCTGAAAGGAACAATCCGGCAGAGTGCATCGCTTCCGGACGCTACTCTGCGGCCTCATCGCCGGTACACCACGGCTGACAGACAGGCCGTCCCTGGCCCCAGCTGTCAGGTGCGGACGTCCTGTCCGCACCCCTTCGGGCCTGATGTGGAACTCCTTCGCGCCTCCGCGAGGCGTCCTCCAGAGATGCCCTCCGCCTCCCGCGTTATAGTATAAGGAGTCTCAATCCGGAAGAACCTGATTTTCTGTTAGTTAAAAGATAAAAAGAAGAGCCAAGGATCCAACACCAGATCCTTGGCTCACACACCAGCCCCGGTTTATAAAATTACCGATCAGATCATAGGTGTTTCATCCGCAAGAAGATGGGCACGACCCATGCCAAAACCCTGTTGCCTGCTATCGTTGTCTCCCATCAATCCGAATCTGTGAGCATGATGAAACCGTCTTCCATGCTCCATTTTTTCACGACCGAAGCCACGGAAACCTCTCTCTATTCCCGCAGCTTCAGCTTTTTCGCGCAGGCTGTTTTTCAGGTCAAATAACTCACCGGAAACCTTTGCCACTTCCTGGGCATTCGGATTTGCTACATGCATCAAGGCTCGCTTTTCGGCTCTCTTTATAAAGACCTGCCTCCGAAGATCCTTGGTCCCGGCCAGAAATCCTGCTACTTTTTTTATTGTATTTTCGACCTTATCGTTAGTACGTTTGGCTCTGACAGGTGGAAAAATGCCGGCGGCTCTGGCCTTTTCCTGCATGGCCATACGCAGATCAAAAAGTTCTCCTGCCGTCTTGCGCACCGCTTTAATGTCAGGGGTTTCGCTGCGTGTGAGGGCCGCCTCTTCTGCACGCTTCATAACTATCTGTTTGCGAAGATCTTGAGTGTCTTTCTGGAATTGTTCAATTTTTTGTTTTGTTGCCTTATCAAGATGATGAAATTGCTGATGCAACACATGACCATGGATTTTTCCCTCGGGACCCCGAGCCGAGGCCTGTTGCAAGCCGATGGCCCCAATCGCCGCCGCCAATACTACTGCCATAAGAGTTTTTTTCATTTTCATATGCTACCTCCTGGTAATTTTCTGATTTTTTGAGTTTCTACTTGTCGAATTGGTGGACACTTACTGCTGAGGACAGCCGTCTAGACCCGGAATTTTTCGGGATGAGGAAGTGTTCCAGGGCTGTTGTTATCCTACTAGCAAAGCCCATGCCACATTCATTTGTTTAGCAAACAATTGATTTCAGTCAAATTATCTTTAGCAATTGTCTGCCAAAAATCATCAGGCGGAAAAATATGGATAAAAACTATCCAACCACACGAGGCGCGAGTGTATACTTTTGGAGGGATAACTATACGTCTCCCCGTGGTTATCATGAATATCAGGTCAGGTCACCGATGAAAGTTTCACCGCATTCTGATCTACGGGAAAGAATTGTCACCTTTCCCGCAACAGGGTAAGATAGCTTCCCAAGGTCACGACCACCCCGCCCGGGAGCAAACTAGAAACAACAGGGATGAAAAGAATGGGTCAAAATACCCAAGAAACACGTAGCCGTCATGTTCCCTGGTGGGTGCATGTTCTTATCGCCGGTCTTCTCTATGCCGGCCTTACCTATGGGATACCCACGCTGCACTCAGACAACCGCAGGATCGCCATCTTCCTGGAGATCCTGCCGAACCTGGCACCAATCGGAGCCATCGCCTTTCTGCTGCTTGGCGCCAAAGCCCTTTACGTCAACGATGCCCCGAAAAGGGAAGAGGAAAGGCCCACCTCCGAGGGGGACGACCAAAAGAGCAAGGAAACTTAAGGGGAATTCTAATAGATCTTCCGTTTTCCGAAAGTCGAACCGATCACATCATAGCTGTTTTCGACAATGAACAGGGCATGGTTGTCTACCATGAAAACCGCCTCCTCAAGCCTTTTCAGCTGGATGTTATTGGTAATCGTCATGAGGATATCTTTGTCCTTTCCTGAATAGGCTCCCTTTGCCTTAATGAAGGTCGCACCGAGTTTCAGCTCCTTGGTGACGACATCCGCCATCTCCTGGGTCCTGTCGCTGACCACATAGACAACCTTTCTCTGGTTGAACAGAGAAAGAGAATAATCCAGAGAGCTTGAGGCAACGAATACCAGGATGATCGAAGCGATAAAGATGTCGGCTCCGTAGGTTGAAATAAGCAATGAGAAGAGGATACAGTTGAATATAAAAGAGATTTTCCCGATACCGAGATTATAATATTTATTCAAAGCCACGGAAACGATATCAAGACCACCGGCGGACCCAAGTGACCGAAGGACAACCCCACCTCCGGCCCCACAAAGAAAACCACCGGCAATGGCAGCATAAATCTGCTGGTGGATGCCGAAATTAACTTTGATCAGTTCGGAGGCCACAGTAATCACCAGGACCGCATAGATGGAATAAAGAACGAATCTCTTGCTGACAAAGAGCCAGCCCAGAATGCAAAGGGGAATGTTTACAAAGAAATACCAATACCCGGGGGTCAGCAGGTGTGTCTTATAATAGAGCAGAAGACAGGCTCCATACACACCGCCGGTAATAAACTTCTGATGGATGACAATCCCGTTTACCCCAAGGACAAAAATGATTGAACCCGCCGTCAAAAGAAAGAGGTTCCATCCCAGGGAATACCTGAATTTCCTGATCATAGTTTCCATTTATGGACTCATTACTGCTTTCTGATATTTTTTCTCGCGACACACCCATACCCCACTCTTTAAACAAACAAGAATGAATATATCGCTCCATCGCTGAACGTAGTCTTTCTGAACCCTTAAAGAGGTTTCATCAGCGACGTTTCAGTCAGAATGCGGACGAAGTCCATAAATGAATATTACGACTAAGTCAATCTTTATTTCACCCACCAATCAGATTGGAATGTCAACCCAAAAGGACAAAACGTCATGACTTCCGTATTTTTCTCTCCCGTTGGATGGCTTCATATTCCTTTGAATAATGAATTTCCGCACATGACGGACAGATGCCATGACTCTCATAGGCATTGGGGAAATTTTCAAAATAATCGCCAATTGCCTGCCAGTTCCCAAAATCGTCCCGTCGTTTCCCGCAGATAGCGCAGACCATAACTATTTCGGGAGCCCCGTTTGTAAGTGCTAGATTCATACCCCCCCCTTCTTGATGCTTTCGTAAAAAGTCATCGGAGTAGCCGAGATGGACTCTGGAGATAATCGTAGACTTCAGGTAAGCGAAGACTCCTAGAAGATCGATATACGAGGCGTAGTATCTGAAATGGTGATTCGGCAGTACATGCGGTACGGCTAATCGCCGTTTTAGATCTACAACGACGTGGATCTGGCTTTTTTACGAGTCCATCCTTCTTCACAAATCCAATAAAACCGGCTTTTTTCTTGGGGTGGAAAAGTATTCCCGCGGCAGTTTTAAAACAACACGCGCCGGATAATCTGTTTATACCATCAGCAACCCAAGAGATTCATAGGATCGGATTATAGTAGAGGGCTCTAACATTTTTCCCACATTGGGTGAAAAAGAAAGGAGAGGAAGCGCTTTTTTAAAAACGACAATGCCCGACGTCTATAAAAAACGACGTAGATCTGGGTTTTTACGAGCTCATCAAAAAAAACATGCATAAATATCCCTAACTAAAAATTCGGTAGCATGGATAAAAAGAGATCAGGACGCAGTCCTTGTCTTACTGCCCTTGGGTCGGCTCCCCCTGCTCCCCGGCACTTGACAGGACGACGATATCAACGCGACGATTCTTCTGTCGTCCCTCTTCTGTGCTGTTATCAGCAATGGGACGAAACTCACCGTACCCTACTGCCGACAGCCTGTCGGGAGTAATACCAAAATTTTTGATCAGATAATGGACGATGTTCGTTGCCCGGGCTGTGGAAAGCTCCCAGTTGGACGGAAATTGCGAGGTTTTGATTGGTATGTTGTCGGTATGCCCTTCGATACGGATAGAATTGGAATATTTGTCAATCGCCTGGGCAATGTTGTCAAGCAGAGGCATAGAATCCGGTCGGACGGAGGCACTCCCGGAATCAAAGAATTCGGTATCCTTCAAGCTGATCACCAGCCCTCGGGGGCCAATCTTGAGATTCACCTTGTCCTCGGCACCTTTTTTATGCAGAAAGGCTGCAATGTTCTTCTCGATTTTTTTGAACTCTTCCGTATCAGCCCGGACCTTGCCCTGTTCTCCTGGGGATAATTTTACCTCTTCCTTGTTCTTCTCTGCCTTTACCTCTGGTTGCTTCGAGGCCTGGGCAACAACCTCATTCCCGGCGACGACAGGTTCATGAATGGCTGGTTTTTTCGCCTGTTTTTCAGGCACTTTTTGAAGTTGTACTTCCAGCTCATTGATTTTTTGTATCTGTATATGCTCTTTTTTCTTAAGTTCCGCCAGGGCCTTTTGTGCTGCACTCAGCTCTTCTTGTTTCAAGATTTTGTTCAGCGCTTTATTCTCCTCCTTCAAGAGCGCCTTTTTCTGTTTCTCGGTCAGCTCCGTTGTCTTTACAGGGGCCTGATCAGCGGTTTTGAAGGCTTCGTCAACCAGGTCTTTTTCTTTGGGTTTTTTCTTCTCTTTTGTTTTATAGATACTTTCCCCTGTGGGTGGTTTCGGCTGGGTGGAGGACTTATCAAGTATGTTCGGCAACGGGATAAGGTTGGAACTCTCGATAATATTAAAGGCAGGTGCCGAGGTCGATTTGGAGACACCGAAGGCCTCATTGGTCGATGCTATAACCTTTGCAACCTTTGCCTTATCAACCTGTGACATCGCATACAGCGTCACGAAGACCGCAAACAGCAAGGTGATAAAATCGGCATACGATACAAGCCACCGTTCATGATTAGGTTCTTTTTCGTGCTCTTGTTTTTTCTTTACGGCCATCTCCTACTCCTCGCCCTCTTCTTTTTTCTGCTTTTCTGCAAGAAAACCTTGGAGTTTCATAATAATCAGCCGCGGATTCATTCCCGATTGAATATCGAGCAGACCTTCGATGATCAAAGTTTTTACTAAGACCTGTTGTTTCAGGTTTTTCTTAAGCTTGGTAGCAGCAGGAAGACAGACAATATTGGCAGTCATCAGGCCATAAATCGTCGCCACGAAGGCAACAGCGATTCCCGAGCCCAGTTTGGACGGATCGGACAGATTCTCCATAACATGGATCAGACCGAGAACCGCACCAATGATACCGATGGTCGGGGCAAAGCCCCCTGCCGCCTCATAAACCTCGGCACTCACCTTTTCATGCGATTCGAAAGAGGCCAACTCGATCTCCATAAAATCTTGAAACTGCTGAGGATCCGTACCGTCAACCACCAATTGAAGGGCTTTTGTTTTAAAAGGATCTCCGGTCGACTCATTAATTAACGGCTGGAGGGCAAGCAGACCGTTACGGCGGGCCATCTCTGAATAAGAGGCCAAGTCCCGGATCACCTGCTCCATATCCTGCTCCCCGGGAAAAATTATCTTCTTGAAATCCTTAGCGGCCTTGATCAAATCCCGTGTTGGAAAAGAGACACAGGTCGCGCCAATGGTTCCGCCAAGGACAATTATCGCTGCCGTGGACTGCATGATAGCGGAAACATGCCCTCCCTCAAGAACCTGCCCCCCTATCACAGCACCAAACCCAAGTACCAAACCTATTATTGTTGCAAAATCCATAGCGTGATTCTTATGCTTAAATTTTTAAGTAATTCCGGGAAGTTCTTTTAAAGTTCCGCCGTCATATTGATCTGCTGTGTTTTTCCTGCCCGCTGCAGAACCTCCACATTAAAAGAAATTATTTTTTCCTGTATCTGCTCTCCTGACTCCATGACCAAATACCGATTTCCATTGGACAGGGTAATACAGGTATCCGGTGATTCCTCAATGATTTCAATTAGTGAATGATTTAAAAAACATTGTGTACCATTGATTTTGGTAAGCTTGATCATGATACCCTCCTGAAGTACTAGTTAATCAAAAACCTGAAAGAACAACAAGAAAATACTTACTTATTCTGCCAAACAGACAATTTTTACATTTTCTCCCTTTTTCAACCCCAAAATGCTATACTGTTCCAATCTCCGTGGATCATAGCGTCATATCAATCTTTTGAAAGAAAGAAACCATGACACATGA
>CAWGGS010000049.1:0-101828 GCA_963822095.1 uncultured delta proteobacterium | reverse complement strand
AATATGTGATCATCCACGGTGACGCTATTTATATCCGATAGTACGTTTGAGGAAGAAGGTCTGAAATTGAGGGGTGGGATGGAACGACAATGTTATGTTGACCAATTGCAGGACGGTGACCGTATCGACGAGGCCTTTTTGGTCAAATCGGTACGCATGGCCGAGACCAGGGCAGGCAAACCGTATCTGATTCTTACCGTCATGGATAAAACAGGTGAGATCAGCGGACCGGTCTGGGACAATGCCGAGGCAGTGGGCAAGAGGTGCCCGCCGGGCAAATTCATCCGTCTCCAGGGCCAGGTTCAGTCCTACCGGGAGAAGCTGCAGTTGAAAGTCGATGCGGTGGAGAGTCTGGACGGGGAAGAGGTTGATCCGTCGGACTTCATCGCCGTAAGCCCCAAAGATATAGAGCAAATGGCCGAGGAGGCCCAGAAACTGGTCCGCTCGATACAGAACCCTTTTATTCGCAAACTGTTACAACGACTCTTAAAAAAAGGAGAGTTGTGGGAAGACTTTAAAAAGGCCCCGGCCGCAAAGGGGATACATCACGCCTATGTTGCTGGCCTGTTGGAGCATTGTCTGTCCATGGCCGGGATTGCGGATTTTCTCTCTTCCCATTATCCAGGTGTGGATCGCTCCTTGCTGCTTGCCGGGGTCTTCCTTCACGATATCGGGAAGCTCAGGGAGCTGCAGTCCGATGCAGGGCTTATCGACTATACGGCCGAAGGTCGCCTGAAAGGGCATCTGGTGATCGGCAGTGAACTGGTGGCGTCCGAAGCCCGGGCCCTGCGAGATTTTCCGGAAGATCTGCTGACTCGGCTTCAGCACCTGATCCTCAGTCATCATGGTCGCCAAGAGTTCGGCTCTCCCGTCGTCCCGATGACCGTTGAGGCCTTTTTGCTGAGTTGGATTGATGAGATGGATTCGAAGATGAACCTGATGGATCAGCTCAGAAGAAAAATAACGGGAAAAGAATTCATGTGGAGTGACTATCAACGTCCCTTGGAGCGTTTTCTCTACTTAAGCGGATATGAAGAGGAGGAGCCTGAGGATACCAAAGCCGTTCCCTCCAATCCGACCAGGCAGCAGTCACTGTTTTAAGGAACCTGGCACGTGAGTCTTTCAACCAAATCTGCCCGGAGCAAGAATATGAACCAGATGTCGCATTTTCCCGGGCTTCTGGGTCAGGAAAAGGCGAAATTGCTTCTGGCGCGATCCCTTGCAACCGACAGGATACCGCATGCCTTTCTCTTTCGTGGGCCTGAAGGGGTGGGCAAGCAGCTGTTTGCCAAGGCGATTGCAGCCACCGTGAACTGCCGTGAGACCGCTGATGGAGTGGCCTGTGGAGTATGCCCATCCTGTCGGAAGTTCCATTCCGGCAACCACCCTGATTTCATGGTCATCCGCCCGGAACAGGGAACCATCAAAATCAACAGAATACGTGAGCTTGCCCGCACGTTGACCTATCCTCCCTACGAGTCAAGGGTCCGGGTGGTGGTGCTCGAGGATATCCATACCATGCGAAGGGAGGCTGCCAACAGTCTCTTGAAGACCTTGGAGGAACCTCCGGAAAATAACCTGCTGATCTTGACGGCGGAGTCAGCAAAGAGCCTTCTTGCAACCATCTCTTCGCGGTGCCAGATCATCCCGTTTTTTCCATTGAGCCTGGACGAGACGGTACAGGTGGTTTTGATGCATGATAAAGATATGGAAAGGGAGACGGCTGTGCTGCTGGCCAGGCTTTCCGAAGGCAGTCCCGGTCTGGCCCTGATGTTCCATAGGATGGAGATGGTGGAGACCTGGAAAAAAGTGATTACTGTTGTGAGGGATTCGGTAAATGCCGAGGACGGTGGAATCTCGCAGCTGCTCAAGGCGGCAGAGGACCTGGCGAACCTCAAGGAAAATCTCATCCCCTTCCTTGGTCTCCTGCGAATCTGGATACGGGATGGACTCCTCTGCTCTTTCGGCTGGAATCAGGATGCGGCACTAACGGACGTTGATTTACCGGGGTATACGAAATCCGAGGAATATTTTGACGCGTTGCGGGCAATCGATCAGGCGGAGCGGGAGCTTGCCAGAAATTGTAATCGTGCATTGGTTTGCGAAATCCTTCTTTTCAGACTGCAAATGGGAAAGAAGATTTAATACTTAGGCTTTTCTATGACAATGGATTCAAAAAACAACAATACGACGCCCCAGGGGTCTTCGGAGCCGGAAGCGGAAGTCGATAGGAAAAAAGAGACGGAAAAAAAGACAGCGCCGGATGAAAATGACGATCTCAAAGGACTTGAGGGAGATATTGCCTTCTATCGGATCCGCTTCCGTCTTGACGGCCAGGAGTTTACCGCAGCATCGCAGCTTCTGGATCTCAAGAGAGATGAGATTGTCATGCTGCGGACCGATCACGGCCATGAACCGGCGGTTGTGATCACGGGCGCTCCGGCCTGTCGGGAAAGTGACTGTCGAAGACGTGCGGGCTGGATACTTGTGCGACGGGCAAATCCGGATGAAGCCCAAAGATATACGAATCTTACTCTGCAGGAGGAAAATGCCTTTGACGTCTGTAACCGACTGATTGAAAAACATAGCCTGGAGATGAGTCTGGTCCGGGTGGAGAGATTTTTTAACGGCAGCAAGATAATTTTCTATTTTACCGCCGACAACCGGGTCGATTTCCGGGAGCTGGTCAAGGATCTGGTTCAAGAATTTCGTACCCGGGTGGAGATGCGTCAGGTAGGGGTTCGGCATGAAACCAAGATGCTGGGGGGCTTGGGAACCTGCGGACGGGAGCTGTGCTGTTCCCTGTTTATGAAAAAATTTGAGTCGGTCTCCATCAAGATGGCCAAAGAACAGGACTTGCCGCTGAATCCATCAAAAATATCGGGAGCGTGCAATCGGCTGCTTTGTTGTCTCACCTATGAATATGATGCCTATCGCCGACAAAGAAAAGGGATGCCGAAACCAGGGGGATTCATTAAAATTGCGGATGAAGTCTTTCAGGTAAGACGGCAGAATCCTCTCATGGAATCCATACTTGTCACCAACAAGGCTGGAGAGGAAAAGGAGCTTTCTAAAACAGAATGGCAGAATTATGAACAGCTAAAGGCCGACAAGCCGGGGAAACGAAAAAATACAGGACAACAATGACCACTTATATAACGACACCGATTTACTATGTTAATGCCGAGCCGCATCTCGGACATGCCTATACGACCATTGTGGCCGATACCTACAGTCGCTTTCGCAGACTTGAGGGTGGAGATGTCCGTTTTCAGACCGGGACCGACGAACACGGAGACAAGATCGCCGAGGCGGCCGGGAAAGAGGGTATCGAACCAAAAGAGTATGCGGATCGTATCAGTGCCAAGTTTCAAGCAACCTGGCCTCTTTTAAATATTCAGCCGGATACCTTTATCAGGACGACGGAAGATCGCCATGTAAAAACGGTACGGGACATTTTGCAATACGTCTACGATCAGGGGGATATCTACTTTGATGAGTATTCCGGCCTGTACTGTAAAGGCTGCGAGCGGTTTTTGACTGAAAAGGAGTTGGTGGACGGTAACTGCCCCGATCATCAGGTTCCGCCCAAGAGCATTACCGAGCAGAATTATTTCTTTCGGATGTCCAAGTATCAGCAGCGTCTGATAGATCATATTACGCTTCATCCGGAGTTTATCACCCCCCGGAGATATAAGAACGAGGTTCTGTCCTTTCTCCAGGAACCTTTGGAAGATCTCTGTATCTCCAGGCCGACATCAAGGCTTACGTGGGGTATAGGACTGCCGTTTGACGAGAACTTTGTGACCTATGTCTGGTTCGATGCGTTGATCAACTATCTGACCGGGATCGGATATCCTGACGGGCCCGATTTCAATAAGTATTGGTCGGCGGCCGAGCATCTTATTGCCAAAGATATCCTTAAACCCCATGCCATCTACTGGCCGACCATGCTGATGGCCATCGGGCTCACCCCGTTTACCCGACTCCACGTCCATGGCTACTGGAATATCGACGAGACCAAGATGTCCAAGAGTATAGGTAACGTGGTAAGGCCGCATGAATTGGTGGAAGAATACGGGCTCGACACCTTGCGGTACTTTACCTTGCGGGAGATGTCTTTCGGCCTTGATGCAAGCTTTGGGCATGAGGCGGTGGTGGCCAGGAATAACTCGGACCTGGCAAATGACCTCGGCAACCTGTACAGCCGGACTACGGCAATGCTGATAAAATATACCGATGGGGTGGTCCCGCAGCCGGGCAAGGATTCGGAACCGCTTGATGAGGAGATGAAATTGGCCTCAAAGGTGATGCTCTCCCGCTATAGGGAGACCTTTGCCAATTTTCAGTTTCACATCGGTCTGCAATCGATCTGGGACCTTGTCAGCTTTGCCAATAAATATATTGTAAAAAACGAGCCCTGGGTCCTGGCGGCGGATCCTGCTCAAACAACCCGTCTTCATACGGTGCTTTTCAATCTTGTGGAATGTCTGCGCCAGCTCACCTTGGTGCTGTCGCCCGTGATGCCGGGGACTTGCAAGAAGATGGCCCAAGGTCTGGGGTTGACAGAGGATGATGAGCTGATTTCCTCTCTGGAGAGGGGCGGCGCCTGGGGGTTGTTTCCGGTGGGGATCAAACTCAAAAAGATCGATGCGCTCTTTCCCCGGGTAGATGTGAAAAAAACGGAGAGCCCCAAAGACACACCGCTGGGGAAATCGAAAAAGAAAGAACAAAAGAGAAACGGAGACGGGGCAACGGAAGGGGTGATCACCATTGAGCAGTTTCAGGCCGTGGATTTACGGGTTGCCGAGGTGGTGGCTGCCGAGAGAATCAAGAATTCCGAAAAGCTGTTGAAGCTCACGGTCCTGGTCCCGGAGGAACGAACCGTCGTGGCCGGGATTGCCGAGTTTTACACCCCCGAAGAGATGGTTGGTCGTCAGGTCCTGATGGTCGTCAATTTGAAACCGGCTAAACTGATGGGTGTGATGTCCCAGGGCATGCTTCTTGCCGCCAGGATGCAAGTGGATGGCAAGCAGCGTTTGGTCCTTTCCACCGTCGGTGAGAGGGTTGAAAACGGGTCCAAGGTCTCTTAAAAAAAGAACAAGGAGCAAACGATGTTGGGATCGAGTAATTTCTTTGTATGGTTTATCCTTCAGGTAGCCCAGTTAGTTCACTATCTTCTCACTGCCTACATGTATATTATTATCGGGAGAGCCGTGATTTCATGGGTCAGTCCCGATCCCTATAATCCAGTTGTCCGTTTCCTCTATGATGTGACGGAACCGGTATTAAGTCGTATCAGACGTGTTTTGCCTATCAATTTTGGAGGAATGGATTTTTCCCCTGTCATTGCCATCATAGGTGTTATTTTTCTGCAGAATCTTTTAGAGTATATTCTGGGAAATATCGTCAGGTGATAAGGATTGCGGGCTCGAGTTCTTTCTGATCGGAAAGGAAGTATGTTGAAATTTTAAACTTTTGCATTCAATGGAGATCCAATATGGCCATCACTCCGCAGGCGATTAAGGACCAAGAATTTATCGTTAAATTCAGAGGATATGACGCGCTTGAGGTTAAAGCTTATCTGGAAATGGTTGCGGAAGAGTTCTTTGAGCTTTTCGAACAGGGGCGACAGCAGACTGAAGAAATCGAGAATCTTGCCGAGGAAATACAGGAGCACGTCGAACGGAATGCATCCCTTGAGAGAGAGGGTGCAACCCTGGAGGATAAAAATACCCGGTTGGAGGAGGACCTTGCCCAGGCAACTGAACGTAATTCAGAGCTGGATAAGGAAATCGGGGAATTGAAAGAACGGATTTCTGAGCTAGAGAAGGAGATGGAGGTTAAGGAAACGGAAATCGCGGAGGTAAGAGAGCAAATAGAGGCGGAAAAAGAACTGAGTACAGCCGCGAAAAAGGAAAAAGAGGCTCTTGCAGAACGTGTGGCAGATGTGGAAAAGCGGTGGGCGGAGCAGGAAAAAACGGAGGTCGATTTCAAAGAGACCATACTCGCAGCCCAGAAGTTTTCCCGGGAAATGAAAAAAGGCAGTGAAGACGAGGCTGCCGAGATCCTTGAGAAGGCACAGGCCGAGGCCGATAAACTTCGTGAGGAAACCTTTCAGGAACTGGCCAGGTACCCAAAAGAGATTGAGCGCTTGCGGATGAAGCGGAACCAGGTCCGCGAAGATCTGCGGACTGTACTGACCATCTGTCTTGAAAATCTGAATATTTTTGATGACGACAATGAGGATGAAGAGGATTTTTCCGACCTTTTCCAAAGTGTCGTAATCTCCGATGATGGGATGGTCAACCATGAGGAGCTTGCAAAACTCGACATGGACCTGGATCTTCTCGATTCCATCCCTTCCGAAGAGGAAAGTGTCGCGATGGAGGCCGGAGAAGCCGAAAAGGGCGACAACCTGTAGCCTCTCACCCGTGTGATCCATGCCGTATCTTACAACCCAAAAAGACGGTTCTCTACGGTTGCGCCTCCATGTCCAGCCAGGGGCATCGCGAACCGGCTTTGCCGGTATGTACGGTGAGTCGTTGAAGCTTGCCATTAGTGCACCACCCGTCGAGGGCAAAGCCAACAAAGAGGTCATCGCCTTCCTGGCGGGCTTTTTCAAGATCCCCAAGAAAGAGATTACGATAGTAGGTGGTCTGCAGTCGAGAGAAAAAAGATGCAGGATCGGTTCCTTGTCGGAAGCTGAGGCCAGAGCCGGACTTGTCGGGAGAGACGGGAACAAAAGGGGTGGCTGAGAATCGTTTGGGAGGAATGGGATGCAGCGGTTTTTGATCGGAAACTGGAAATGTTATAAATCACTGGCGGATGCTAAATCCTGGTTTGATGCGTTTGCTGCACTGTACACGCCGCGAGATGGCCTGTCGGTGATTATCGCCCCGCCATTTGTTGTTCTCGAAAGTCTGGCAGAGTATCTCAAGAAATTGGATTTGCAAAACGTTTTTCTTGCCGCCCAGGATATCTCTCCCTTTCCCAAGGGGGCCTATACCGGGGCCGTTGCCGCCGACATGGTTCGCGGACTGGTCGACTATGTCATTGTCGGGCATTCGGAACGCAGACGATATTTTCACGAAACCACCCAAGATATGATCAACAAAGTTTACGAGACGGTGGATGCCGATCTCCTGCCCATCCTCTGTGTCGATAAACCTGACGAGCTCCGGCAGTTCAGGGCACTGCAGGATTGCGACTGCACAAAAATGATTGTTGCCTACTCTCCTGTCGATGCCTTGAATTTTCGCATTCCTGCATCGCCTGCAGAGGTTGCGGCAGCGGCGGATACTATCGTGAGGACGGGTCCCGCAGAATCCGTTGTTTATGGTGGTGCGGTGGATAGAGATAATGCCGGGCGGTATTTGGAGCTTGGGGGGATTTGCGGATTGTTCGTCGGGACGGCCAGCCTGGAAGCAAAGGTATTCATAGATATTTGCCGGTTGTTCGATGCCCGCTGATTTTTCCGGATGCCTTTTATGTATGACGACGGTTCACCGTCGTAACCTGTTGAATTGCTGCATTGCTCTGGAGTTTTGAGGGTTTTTCGAATCCTTTATTTTTTCCGCTTTTTGGGAAGCAGGAAGGAGGCCACGAAGCCGACCGAATACATTCCTGATAGAATCAACCCAATAATCCCAATAGTGCCCAGAATTCCTGGTTTGTGGGTAATGCGATCTGCAAGAATCAGGATCGAGGAGCCGACAATCAGGGCCGAAATTATCATGGACATACCCATCATCCGACTGGAGAGGCCGATCTGGTCAGCCAGGTGTTCGATTCGTCGCAGCTCCAGATTGAGGGTAAAACGGCTGTGGCGAATGTAATCGAGGAAGTTCTGCAGGTCCCCCGGGGCATCCTCGATGAGTTGTAGATATCCAAGCAGTGATTTTAAGGCCCGGTTCTTCAAGGCCTTTATGCCGTAACGGCGGGTGACGATATCCTGGATCTGCGGCTCGACATGGGAGAGGAAATCAAAGGTTGGGTCGAAACGTTCGGCCACACCCTCAATTATGGTAAGCGCCTTGGTAAGCAGGAGAAGATCGCTCGGGCATTTGATGTGGTAGCGCTGCAGGAGGCCGAAAAAATCCGACAACAGGGTTGCAATGTCCAGTTTTTGGAGTTCGGTTTCCTGGACCTGGCTAGCCAGATGCTGCAGTTCCAGACGGAAATCACGTTTGGCCACAATACTTGGGTTGGCATCCGTCAGCTCAATGACCACCCGGCAGAGACGGTCGATATCTCCCTTGATGACTCCTGCCACCAGATCTATCAATTGATCCCCTGTCTTCTTGTCGAGTTGACCGGTCATGCCGCAATCAATGAAACAGAGTGTATTGTCGGGAAGCAACAGGATGTTTCCGGGGTGGGGGTCGGCATGGAAGTAGCCGAATTGCAGGCATTGCTTGAATACCGCATTGGTTCCGTGGGCAACTATCGCCCTACGGGTGGCGGCGGAGAGTTCCTCCGGGTTGATGGTGGAGAGCATTCGGCCTTTAATCTCTTCCAGGGTCAGGATATTTCTGGTCGTTGCCTCCCAATAGACCTTGGGGAAACAGATGTCTGCGTCATCTTCAAAATAGCGGCGCAGCCTGTCGGTGGCCTGTCCCTCATAAACGAAATTGACCTCTTTAAGAATCTCCCGGGAGAACTCTTTGGTGACGGAAACCGGACTGTAGCCGAGATTGGAAAAATACTGTTCGACAAATTGAGCCAGACTTTCGAGCAGGGCCATATCCTCTTCGACAAGCTGACGATTTCCAGGCTTGAGAACCTTAATGACCACCTCCTGCCCGCCGATCAGTTGTGCCTGATGGACCTGGGCCATGGAGGCCGAGGCCATCGCCTGTTCGTTTATGGAGGAGAAGAGGAGATCGAGACGACCTGGAAAATCGTCAAGCAGTACCTTGTGAATGTCTTCAAAGGGGACTTGGGAGCACCTGTCCTGGAGTTTTTTGAATTCTTCCGCCCATTCGGGAGGAATTAAATCGGGTCGGGTTGACAGTATCTGACCCAGTTTAATGAAGGTCGGGCCGAGTTCTTCGAGTACCATACGTATCCGCACTGGCCTGGGGATTTTCCCGGATTCCCGTATCTGGTCGTCGGCACCTTCTTCTTTCCTGAAATCCAGCAGACGGGAGAGCCCTGTATCGATAATCACCTGGCGGAACCCGAATTTGGTCAGAACCTTGATGATTTCGGCGAGTCGTTTTGTGTTCCTGATGGTTCGTTTGATGGAGGTGATCTTCATGGGCAGGGTGCCCCCTATCGACCGGCGGCCAGCAGCCTGTTAATCCGCTCCTGAATGGGCGGGTGGGTCGAAAAAAGATTCATGATTCGGTTCCCTGTCAATGGATTGACGATGTACATCTGGGCGGTTGCGGGATTGATATTCATTGGTTGATGTCTGTTGGCGCTTTCCAGTTTTTGCAGGGCTCCTGCCAGAGAGCCGGGATTGCCGCAGATGGCCGCCCCGGTTGCATCGGCCTGGAATTCCCGGCTTCTAGAGATGGCCATCTGGATCAACATTGCAGCCAAGGGGGCAAGAAACATCATGGCCAAGGCCCCGATCAGCCCTCCGGAGTCATCATCATCGGAGCGCAATCCCCCGAAAAGCATTGACCATTTGGCGATGGTGGCAAGAGAGCTGATGGCGCCTGCCATGGTCGCGGCAATCGAGCTGATCAGAATGTCATGATTTTTGATATGACCGAGTTCGTGGGAGATGACGCCGGCCAGCTCATCGTGGTTCAGGATGTGAATGAGACCCGTGGTCACCGCCACCGCGGCATGTTGAGGATTGCGGCCGGTGGCGAAGGCATTGGGCGTGTCCTGTTGTATGAGACAGACCCGAGGCTTGGGCAGACCGGCACGAGATGCAAGAGAGCTTACGATCTCATGGAGATGGGGAGCTTCCTGGGGCGATATTTCTTTGGCTCCAGCCATGGACAGTGCCATTTTATCACTGAACCAGTAGGCCGAAAAGTTCATTGCAACGGCCAGCACCAAGGCGATTATCATGCCTCCGTGTCCGCCCAAGGCTTGTCCGGCGAGCATAAGAAGAGCCGTAAGGCCGGCCATCAAAATCCCGGTTTTTATCATGCTTGTCATACTGTCTCAACAGTGTTGGTTTTCTGCCTGTTTTGCCCTTTTTGACCAGCAAGGCTTTGGTCGAAAGCCTGTGCTTCCTCTCGATCTGGGTGGGTCTGTTCGCGTGTTGCAGTAATATTGTAAGAATGCTGCCGGGCTTGTCAAGAATGATCGGCGGGGCTTATTGGATATGGCGGAGATCGAGTCCGCTTTGCCTCGACCATGCGGTCTGGATAAGTTTTTTCAACTGTGGGCGGGTTTTTTTCAGCGGAGGAACAGCGGAGATACGCGGGATAAGGTCCTCGACCGAGTTCGGTGGATACAGGCGCAACTTGTCATCGAGGTTGCAAAAATTGTTCATCCCGTCGTTAGCGCCCGAATAGTCGATGTCATGTTCAACGGAGAGGTCAAGGCCTCGTAAGAATTGCAAGATACTGCTGATATCATTGTTTCGATAGAAGATGTTGATCTGTTCGCAGATCGTCTCGTAGTCATCTTTGAGGGCCTCAAATTCGGCTCTGTAGTTATCTATGTGATCGAGAAGATTCGTATAGGTATCGAAAAACAGGTTCACGAAGCGCGATTTTTTCGTCAGGCCATGAATCTTTCTGCCGGCCAGGATCTTTCTTCTCATTTCCTGGGAGGTGTTGATTTCACATTCGAAGAAAAATCGCTCGGACAGACCTGTGATGTCGAAAAAAGTACTGATCAGATCATCGTCTCTCAAAAGACTGTAGATGCAGACGAAGTCGATACCAATGCTGTTTTCGAGGCTTAAAGCCAGGGTAATGATCTGTTGTCTGTAGGAAAGAGTGTCCTCTTCAATGATTTTTCTAAACCTGAAATATCGATCGGCTATTTCTTTTTTGACCTCCAGACTCAGAATTGCGCTTAAATCTTCCATTATTTACCTTTGTGCCGGAGATTTTCGAGGTTGTTTGGATAATAAAATAATTAAATGATTTAATCTCTGGCAGAGTCGCTCCGGGCTTATTATAGTGTTTTTGGGTAAAAGATACATCCTCCTTTTTATTGGTTATCGTAAATGGTAGACTCTCAACCGTGGGAAGGCATTTCCGCGGAGGTTAAAGAACGCGCTGATATCGTACAGATTATTGGTGAATGCGTCGACCTGAAACGAAGCGGCGTACGCTATCTCGGTCTCTGTCCTTTTCATGGCGAAAAGACGCCATCGTTCTCTGTCCACTCCGGGCAGCAGTTTTTTTACTGTTTCGGTTGCGGAGAGTCCGGCGATGTCTTTACCTTCATGATGAAGTACTACAATCTGGATTTTTCCGGGGCATTAAAGGAATTGGCCCGTCGCTATCAGATCCAGCTCCCTGAAAGACCCGTCTCGGCCGAGGAGCAGAGGCGAAAAGAACTCCGTCGGCACATTTACCGGGTTAATGAAAGGGCGGCATCCATATTTCGCAGGTATCTTCAGGAGGCCCATGAGGCCGCGTCAGCCAGGGAATATCTGCAACAACGAGGCATTTCTCCCGACACTCAAGAGAAATTTATGATCGGTTATGCCCCTTCGGTGGAGATAGCCGGATGGGATTTTCTTGCAAGGCAGTTGCGTGACGGGGAAAGAGGAGCTGCTGAAGCGGCCGGCCTGGTGGTTAAAAAGGAGAGGGGAGGTGTCTATGACCGCTTTCGTGATCGTATTCTCTTTCCGATTTTTGAAACCGACGGTAAGGTGGCGGGTTTTGGCGGACGCATTATTGGCGAAGGGCAACCGAAGTATATGAATTCTCCGGAGAGTCCGGTGTTCGACAAAAGCAGGTTGCTTCTGGGGCTTTTTCAACAGAAGGAGGCAATCCGCAAGCAGCGCCGGGTGATTCTGGTCGAGGGGAATTTCGATATGATTTCCATGGTGGCAGGCGGATGCGAAAACGTTGTGGCGCCCTTGGGCACGGCTCTTACCGGCAAACAGATTCGTATCCTGAAAAATATAGCCGATACCGCAACATTGCTGTTCGACGGGGATGCTGCCGGACTCAAAGCTGCTGTTCGGGCTGTCCCTCTTTTTCTGTCTGAACGGATGGAAGGCACAGTAGCGCTGTTGCCGCCGGGGCATGATCCTGACACCTTTATAAGGCAGATGGGTCTGCAGGAGTTGGACAAGCTGCTTGAGCGGGCAGAACCGTTGGCCGAATTCATCCTGGCGCATTTTATAAAGGAACATGGTCTTACCCTTTCCGGAAAGAGCCGGATTGTCGAAGAGTTGCTTCCGATAATTCGGGGAGCAGGGTCGTCTCTGCAGCGATCGATTATGATCTCTCATTTTGGGGAAAAACTCGGTATCTCAGCTGATGAGATAGCCTCTGCGCTGTCGGGCGAAAAAGAAAAGGTCCGACCGACTGCCCCTGTCATCCAGAGCAAAGCCCATTCGATGCTGACAGCAGTCCAGAAGCGCCTGACAGGATTTATGGTCATGCATCCGTCTGAACTGGCGAAATTGGAAGCAGCCGGCATCAGGGAGTTTCTGGCCGGTGGCATTGGTGAGATCCTTTTTCTACAACTCAAGGTCCTTTTGCAAAAGCAAAATGACGTGCAGCCGGAAGAGCTGTTGACGGAACTTCCCAAAGGACCGGAACATGATTTTGTGATGGAAATACTCCTTAATGCCTCGTCATTTGTTCCTGATGGTCAGGATGGCGCAGACCTGGAGGAAGAACTCGTTGAGGTGATCGAGTGGTTGAGAATTGAAAAATTAAAACGACAATCTGAGGAAATATTAAAAAAAATCGGTGATATTCAAGGAGATTACGCCCAAGAAGAGCTTGCGTTGCTGCTTGAGCGGAAACAGAAGGTGGACAGGGAACTTCGCGGGATTGGTGGTTGAATCGTTTTTTTAATCAGGAAAAATTTATTTTCCGGTAAATTTTTCAAGAGGTTATTGAATAATTAATTTAATTTGCTATAGTAAGTAGTCGATAAAGTGGAAGTTGCGGTTGCAATTGCAATGAAACTGCCTGTGCTTTCTCGGGTATGTAAAAATCGGCAATATGATGAAAGGGGTGAACATGGCCGTAAACAAGCGAGGGGGGCCGGGGTATGCTGAATCAATGAATAGTGATGAGCTCTATTCTGTTGATGGAGAGTCGGCAATAGATGATTTGACCGGCATAATAAGTTTTGATCAATACGGCTTGGCGGATTCGGACGGCAATGAAGAGAAAAAAAGTCACTTCCCTGATCGGCGGAGCAGTGTTTTCAGTGACCGGAGAAAAATGGACAGACGGCGACTAACAAAAAGTTCTGCCAAACAGAATAAACATTCTGTTGATCCGATGAACATCTACCTTCGGGAGATGGGGACCCTGACTTTGCTCAGTCACGAGGAGGAACTCAAACTCGCGAGGTTGATGGAGGAGGGCAAAGCCAGAGTGCAGAATGCTGTTTTGTCCACACCACTGGCAATCCCGGCCATACAGGAGATTGCCCGTGAACTCAGAGTCGGTCAGCGCAAGATTTATGATGTGATCCTGGGAATTTCTGATGGACAGACAAGTGATGTCAATAAAGAACATAAACAATTTCTCAAAAGAGTGGATGAGGCCACTCTCCTGGATGAGAAAAGAGAATCCCTGCGTAAACAATTCTACGCACTGGAAAACGGCTCCCAGGATGCAGATCGGATCTATCAGGAAATTATAGCCATAGGTGAGAATATTTCCAGGCTCTTCCAAGGCAAGATGCTCTGTGCCGGCTGTGTCAACACAGTGGCATCCGGTCTTGAAGAGCTCTCGCAACGGTTCCGTCAGGTTTTAGTGGACGTAATGACGGAATATAAGCTGGCTGTTGCCGACGAGAACAAAGAGCTCAGTCCGCAGGTGATTGAACAGACAGTGAACCGGCAATTACAGGATGAGGCAGCCATCGACCGTCAGACCTTGAATGCCGTTCTCCATGAGATCGAGGCGGGTAGAGATACGACCAGACATGCCAAGGAATCCCTGGTTCGGGCCAATCTCCGTCTTGTGATCTCGGTTTCGAAAAAATTCGTCAATCGAGGCCTGCAGTTTTCAGACTTGATACAGGAAGGCAATATCGGTTTGATGAAGGCGGTGGAGAAATTTGACTATCATAGGGGATATAAGTTCAGCACCTATGCCACCTGGTGGATCAGACAATCGATAACTCGCGGAATCGCCGACCAGGGGAGAACGATTCGGCTTCCCGTTCATATGATTGAGACCATCAACCGTTTGCTCAGGGTCTCGAAGGATTTTTTGATCGAAGAGCATCGCGAACCGACACCGGAAGAGATGGCGGAACAGCTCGGCACAGAGGTTGGCAAGGTCAAGCTTGCCTTGAAAATTGCCAAAGATGCAATCTCGCTTGATACCCCGGTGGGAGATGACGGTGAGACATTTCTTGCAGACTTCATTGAAGATGCCGGGAGAATGGGTCCCCATGAGGCCTCTATGGTTGAGAGCCTGCGTGAATGTTTGAGTCAGGTGATGTCGTCGCTTTCGCCTCGAGAGGCCAAGGTCCTGAGGATGAGATACGGTATCAATCTGGATTGTGATCACACCCTGGAGGAAGTAGGGCGGTGTTTTGCGGTGACACGGGAACGCATCCGACAGATCGAGGCCCAGGCTATCCAAAAACTTAAACATCCATCCAGGATAGAAGAGTTGCGGGTGTTCATGATCGACCGCTAGGCCCAGGAGACGGTCTTAGCACCGATCAACTCTTTTCCCACCTTGCGCCGGTTCGCACCGGCTGGTGTTTGATGGACCAGCCGGAACCGAAAGAGGGGGCTCCATCCTTGAGACACCCTCCAACGTTTGCCTCCTAGATTTTTTTGCCCAAAAATGTTTTTCTCTCATATTCAAACTTTTTTGTTAAACCATAAGGTTCGTACAATCAGCAGGTTCAATGTGGGATTCATATATAAACACAATTTACTGATATGGGGTTAGTGCAATGTCCCAAGTCCTTGATTGGCTGAGTCTCAGCCTGGCTCCCGGATTGGGGCTCTCAGGATACTGGAGGTTGGTTAATTGGTTTGGTGATCCCCAAAAGGTGCTTTCCGCCTCACCCCAAGAACTCCAGGCAACGCCCGGTATCAGATCTGGCCAGGTTGCAGGCCTTGCGCATTCTGCGACCCTCCATCGGAGAGGAGAGCAGGAATTAAACCGGACTTTGGGGTTTGGAGCAAAATGTATTGGTTACGATGATGCCTGTTATCCCCAACTTCTCAAACAGACAACGGATCCTCCTCCGGTACTCTATGTCCGCGGTCGTGAAGAGCTGTTAAATAGTTGTTGCATAGCCATTGTTGGCTCCAGGGCAGCCACGGATTATGGTCGCAGGGTGGGGTTTCTGCTGGCTGAACAACTGGCCGGGGCCTCGGTGACCATCGTTTCCGGTTTGGCTTTGGGGATAGATGCCCGGGCGCATCAGGGCGCACTTTCTGCCGACGGCCCGACCATCGGTGTTCTCGGCTGTGGGCTTGATGTTGTCTATCCAGGTCAGAATAAGGATTTATTTTATAAGATTCGGGAAGATGGGGCCCTGGTCAGCGAATATCCCTTGGGAACACGTCCTGAGGGGTTTCGTTTCCCGGCCAGAAATCGTATAATTGCAGGGATGAGCCGGGGTGTTGTGGTGGTCGAGGCGGCGAAAAAATCCGGGTCTTTGATTACCGCTCAACTCGCCCTCGATTGGGGACGAGAAGTCCTGGCCGTGCCGGGCAGGATAGATTCTTACAAAAGCGCAGGAACGCATTGGTTGTTAAAACAGGGGGCAAAACTGGTTCAGACTGCCGAAGACATCCTGGAGGAGCTCGGCCTTGAGTGTGCCTATCCGTTGGCCGGAACCCATACTGCCGGTGCTCCGGAATCGCTGCCTGAAGATCCGGATGCCCGCACCCTGTTGGATTATCTGGATGCCTATCCATGCTCACGGGATGATTTGATTGTCCGGTCAGGGTTTGCGGCAGGTAGAGTCAATGAGCTTCTTCTTTTTCTGGAGTTTGATGGCCATGTTGAAATACTGCCCTCCGATGAAATACGAAGATGTACGTAAGGAGATGTTTTCACGGCTCCTAAACCACTGCCCTTCTTTTCGAAGAGGGTATACACATGATACAAGGAACAGTCATGCAGGAATTAAAAATCGCTCCATCCATCCTCTCCGCCGATTTTTCCCGCTTGGGGGAGGAGATTCAGGCAGTTGACCTGGCCGGTGCCGATGTTATCCACGTGGATGTGATGGACGGCCATTTCGTCCCAAATATTACCATTGGTCCTCTGGTGGTCGAGGCGGTCAGAAAGGTGACGGACAAGGTTGTCGATGTCCATTTGATGATAGAAAATCCTGACCTGTATGTCGACTCGTTCGCCCGGGCCGGAGCCGACTGGATTACCGTTCATGTTGAAACCGGCTATCACCTGCATCGAACGATCACCCACATAAAAAAACTGGGGAAAAAGGCAGGCGTCGTCCTCAACCCGGCAACGTCACTTGCAGCGGTTGATTTTATCCTTCCTGACGTGGATTTGGTCATGTTGATGAGCGTCAATCCAGGCTTCGGCGGTCAATCCTTTATTTCGTCAAGTCTTGATAAGGCGGGGGAGTTAAAAAAAAGAATTGATACCCTTGGATTGCCGATAGGAATTGAGATGGATGGCGGAATCAGCAGTAAAACCATCGAGGAAGCTGCCAAGGCAGGTGTTAATATTTTTGTAGCAGGGTCGGCTGTCTACGGCCATACGGAGTATGCTTTGGTTATCGATGAGTTGAAAATGCTGGCAAGCAAGGGGATGGCAAACCGTGGGTAAAACAGGTACTGGAGAGTGAAATGGAAAGAAGCTGGAAGGATTGGCACAAAACCAAGGCGTTTCAAAAGCTCGAAGAACTCGCTCTCAAACCTTACGACCTGACCGTTCCGGACGCTTTGGTCGTAAATGGGAGGCTTGAGAAGTATGTCTGTCGTACGGCGAATCTTTCACTTCATTATGCAGCCCAAAGAGTCGACGACGAGGTTCTTGTCCTTTTACAGCAGCTTGCCGATGACTGCGGCCTGGTAGAACAATTTGCTGATATGCGTCGCGGGGAGGTAATGAATCGCATCGTCGGGTATGAATCCGAAAATAGACGGGTTTTGCATACGGCCTGTCGAGATTTTTTAACCAACAATCCCAAGGAACCAGTCGCTGCAGGGCAGGCTGAAAAAGAGATCGGGAAGCTCAAGACATTTCTTGATGAGTTGGAAAACGGCAAAATATCCAATGAACAGGATGAGCCATACACTGCAATGATCCATGTCGGTATCGGTGGTTCCGATCTTGGACCACGCTGCGTTTTTGAGGCTTTGCGACCTTTCGGCCGACGCGGGCGAGATGTTCATTTTATTTCCAATGTTGATCCAGACGATGCCGCCTCCGTCCTTCGCCGTGTTGATTTGACCAGAACCCTTGTAGGTGTGGTGTCTAAAAGCGGGACAACGTTGGAGACCCTGGCCAACGAGTCTTTTGTCAGAAGAGCCATCATCGAAAGGGGGCTTGATCCGTCGCGTCGCTGTATAGCCGTTACCGGGGAGGGGAGCCCGATGGATAATCCGGAAAGGTATCTCAGGTCATTTCATATGTATGATTACATCGGTGGCCGGTACAGTACATGCTCGATGGTCGGAGCGGTGACGTTGGGGTTTTATCTTGGCCTCGATCAATTCTTGGATTTTCTCCGTGGGGCTGCATCAATGGATGATCATGCCGAGAACAAGAGCCTTGTCCAAAATATGCCTCTTTTGTTGGCCATGCTTGGGGTATGGAACCACAATTTTTTAGGATTTCCGACTGTGGCGGTGCTCCCTTATAGTCAGGCGCTGCACAGATTTCCTGCCCATTTACAGCAGTGTGACATGGAGAGTAACGGAAAATCAATAACCCGCCATGGAGATGATGTATCCGGTAAAAGCGGGCCGGTTTTATGGGGGGAACCCGGAACCAATGGTCAGCATGCATTTTATCAATTGCTTCATCAGGGAACGGAAATCGTACCCGTTGAATTCCTTGGTTTTCGAAAGAGTCAGTTTAAAGACGATGTGGAGATAGACGGAACAAGTTCACAACAGAAACTCCTGGCCAACCTTTTCGCCCAGTCGCTGGCTCTGGCCGCAGGCAGGAAAAATCAGAACCCGAATAGGCGGTTTCCCGGAAACCGTCCGAATTCCATAATCCTGGCGGATCGTCTAACCCCGGAAAGCATGGGCGCTCTTCTGGCCTTGTACGAGGCAAAGATCGTTTTCCAGGGCTTTTTGTGGAATATTAATTCATTTGACCAGGAAGGGGTGCAATTGGGTAAGGTTTTGGCCGGTCGATTCCTCAGTTCGATGAAGGGAGAGGGCGGTGACGGGGGGAGTCTTGAAACGGCCATTTTACAGGCGGCAAGCATCGGAGGAGATACCTGATAAAGTAGTAAACACGCCATGTTTTGTGCATAAGTTACATTCCATTTTTTGTTGACAAAAAAGACGTTCACGGATATCCTCTCCCGCTGAATGGTTATTCATTAGAAGGCTGAGTTTATGCCTTCGCCTATGGATAATCACTGCAAAAACCGGCGAATTTGCCGGGCCGATGCCCAGTTGCTATTTCTTCGGTTTGCTGAATATATGAAGAGGGTTGTCGTAGATTGACTTGCCGCAACTTTTTCATAGTTCTCTTGTGGTTTGGCCGGTTATGGTTCGGTATGCTGCCTGGAGACGGAATCTGTTACTAAGTCTATTTTTTAGGTTAAGGTTGAAGTTTAAATAGGAATTCAAAGGAGGAAATCATGGCAAAACATGAAACGCCCTTGTTGGATCAATTGGAGAGTGGCCCGTGGCCAAGCTTCGTTACCGACATGAAGCACCAGGCGGAAACCAAGCCCGAGTGCTGGGACATTCTTGGTCAGCTCGAATTGTCCTATAAGGACAAGATTACCCACTGGAAGCACGGTGGTATCGTAGGTGTTTTCGGTTACGGCGGTGGTATCGTTGGCCGCTATTCCGATATGCCGAAGCAGTTCCCGGGTGTCGAGCATTTTCACACCGTTCGTGTTGCCCAGCCGTCATCCAAGTACTACTCCACAAAGCATCTCCGCGACCTGATGAATCTCTGGTTGAAATATGGATCCGGCATGACCAACTTCCATGGTTCCACTGGTGATATCATTTTTATCGGTACACGGACTGAAAATCTCGAGCCTCTGTTCTGGGATATGACCCATGACCTGGGACAGGATCTCGGTGGCTCCGGCTCCAACCTCCGTACCCCGGCTAACTGCCTTGGTGAGTCCCGTTGTGAGTGGTCCTGCTATGATACAGAAGAATGCTGCTATTTCCTTACCCAGAAATATCAGGACGAGATCCATCGACCGGCCTTCCCCTATAAGTTTAAATTCAAATTTTCCGGATGCGCCAATGACTGCGTTGCAGCAATAGCTCGTTCCGATATAGCCGTTATCGGTACCTGGAAAGACAATATCCGCATAGATCAGGCTGCCGTCAAAGAGTATATTGCCGGTAATTACCCGGCCAACGGTGGCGCCCACAGTGGTCGTGACTGGGGTAAATTCGATATCGAAAAAGAGGTTATCGCGCTCTGCCCCACCGAGTGTATGAAGATGGACGGCGACAAGCTCCTGATCAACGATAGTGAATGTACTCGCTGTATGCATTGCCTCAATGTCATGCCGCGTGCGCTTCGTCCTGGTGTTGACAAAGGTGCAACCATCTGTGTCGGCGCCAAGGCCCCGATCCTCGACGGTGCCCAGTTCGCCACCTTGATCGTTCCTTTCATGAAGGTCACTAAGGACAACGAGTACGAGGAGTTGGTGGATTTCATTGAGACTATTTGGGATTGGTGGATGGAGGTTGGTAAGAATCGTGAGCGTGTTGGTGAGACCATGCAGCGTGTTGGACTGCCGACCTTTATCAAAGTCATGGGCGTTGATCCGATTCCTCAAATGGTAAAAGAGCCGCGTTCTAACCCCTATGTCTTCTGGAATGAGGAAGAGGTTCCCGGCGGATTTGAGCGTGATGTCGTCGAATTCCGAAAGAAACATGCAGCTTGATGCTGTGATGATTTGATTCGTTTTTATCAATGATACTATAAGGAGTTTTACATCATGGGATATAATCCAGAAAAACCGATGGAAGGAAGGATGTCCGATCTCGGTCCTCTCCATTATGGGCAGTTCCAGCCTGCTGTTATAAAGGAAAACAAAGGAAAATGGCTCTGGCATGAGATTACTCAGCCAGGAGTTCTGATGCATAAATCAGAGACCGGTGCAGAGGTCTATACTGTTCGTGCCGGTGGCGTCAGGCTGATGTCAGCAGAATTTGTCCGCGAGATCTGTGACATCGCAGATAAACATTGTGACGGGTTTCTGCGTTTCACCACCAGGAACAATATCGAGTTCATGGTCGATTCCAAGGATAAAGTTCAACCTCTTCTGGATGATTTGAAGAGCCGCGGCAACAAGTTCCCCGTAGGCGGAACCGGAGCCGGTATTACAAATATTGTTCACACCCAGGGGTGGGTCCACTGCCATACTCCGGCAACGGATGCCTCCGGTGTCGTCAAGGCCGTTATGGATGAACTGTTCGATTACTTCACCTCCATGACCTTGCCAGCCCAATGCCGTATCGCTCTGGCCTGCTGCCTGAACATGTGCGGTGCCGTCCATGCCTCCGATATCGCCATCCTCGGTGTCCATCGTAAACCGCCGATGATCGACCACAGCCGTATTACCGGTGTCTGCGAGTTGCCTCTGGCCATCGCCTCCTGTCCGCTTGGCGCTGTAAAACCTGCCAAGGCTGAGGTAGATGGTAAAGAGGTTAAAACCGTTAAGGTCAATGTCGAGCGTTGTATGTTCTGCGGTAACTGCTATACCATGTGTCCGGCTATGCCTCTGGCTGACCCGGAAGGTGACGGTATTGCAATTCTTGTCGGTGGAAAAGTATCCAACCGTATAAGTGTACCGAAGTTCTCAAAACTCGTTATTCCGTTTCTCCCCAACAACACACCTCGGTGGCCTGAGGTGGTTGAGGCCATCAAGAAGATAGTTGTTGCCTATTCCGCCGGCGCCAGAAAGTATGAGCGTGTTGGAGATTGGGCGGAGCGTATTGGTTGGGAGCGTTTCTTTGAGGAATGTGATATACCGTTTACTGAGAAGAGCATCGACGATTATCGCCTTGCATATGACACCTGGCGTACTACGACTCAGTTCAAGTACACAAGCCATATAAAGTAATTAAAGTGATAACCCCTCGGCCGGACCGGTAGTCGGTTCGGCCGGGAACTTTGATGCTTTCTTCTAAAAAATCAATAAGGAGATTCATTATGGCTTTAAGTATTGAAGATCTCAAAGCGGCAATTTTGGAGAAAGCAGAAAAATCTCCGAAACCTCAGCTGTACATAAAAGATTTTTACGCGTGCGACCCCGATACCAAACCCCGTGCAGTAAAGAATGCTGCCAATGACCTGGTTAAGGAAGGAAAGCTGATGTTCTGGTCTTCCGGATCCACCACTATGTACGCATTGAAGAGCCGTATCAAAAATGAAGAGGGTTCAGAAGGAATAAACTAATCTGCTTTATCTTCTTTGGATGAATTAAAAGTGCGGAGTGTATACTCTGCACTTTTTTTTTCTAATTTCCAGGGAAAGGAACGGATGTGAGTGCTCTATATTATTCGCAATGTACCTTCAACCAATAGAACAGCCTATACGTTAGCAGCAAACGCAGCTGAAGAAGGTCTGGCGGTCATTGCTTGAGTCCCAGGATGCGGGCCGCCGCGGACGGGCGAGACTGGGCAAGCACTGGCAATCACCCCCTGGGAAGGGGCTGTATTGCTCTCTGATAGTCTACCCTTCTCTTTCTGTAGAGGACTTTTCGAAGATTACGCTTGCAAGCGGTTTGGCAGTGGCGACGATTCTTGAGGATGTAACTCAACAAAAAATGCTTCTGAAATGGCCCAATTATGTCTTTTTGGCAAGGAAGAAATGCTGTGGTATTTTGACGGAGTCATCTTCTCTATCGGAAGATGAGGAGAACCGATTCGCGATAATCGGCGTTGGGGTTAACGTAAATTCAGAACAAAAAGATTTCCAGGAGTAACTTCACGATAAGGTGACATCACTTGCGATTCTGACCGGAGATGAATATCTCCATCATGGAGATTTTTACCAAGGTCAGGATGCGAATACTTGGAAAGCTGAATATTTTACAGCAAAAAGGACTTCCTGAAATTCTCACCGAATGGCGCAGGAAGGATATGCTTGCGGGTAAGTGGCTGCAATGGCTAACGAACTCAGGTGAAGTTGTGTATGGACTTTCTGAGGGGCCTGATCAATCAGGAAGACTGGTTGGTTAAGGATGAGACGGGAAAAAGCCATCAGGTTCTCTCCGGAGATATAACACTTGTGGAAAAGGGGATTGGAGAGGATTTATAAGTATACTATCTGGGATTCATTGATCAAATTGACGGTGCTTTTCCCTGCTCTCTATCAGATATGGATACTGATTTTCTCACACCCAGGCGACATTGTCATCAGTGGCAATGCCTGCATCCATAAACTACAGTGGGTTTGGGCCCTTGCAGAGGGACACCCTCCGGCAAGTTTATGGAGCATCTCCGATAATGTATTCGGTTCAGATACATTACTCTCATAGACATGGCTCCGCCAGGGAAAACTATTGGAATCGAGGACCAGGCCTAGAGTAACCAGAGGGCAATTGGATCGTTTTTCCTACGAGTGACCTCGGGCCGCAAGAGCATTGCTTTTGCTTTGACCCTCAAAATATGTATTGGTTTCCTGTCGGTAGTTTCTGAATATTTTATGGCACTGTAAAGCTCAGTGAAATTCTATCTTTCTAATATTCCATTATATCTATCTTCAAGAAAAAATGCTGGTTACAGAGCAGTTTGATAATCATTTGCAAAAAGTTGGGTTGACCCAAATATCAGGAGAGATACCAAGTAAGACAATGATAAAACACTGCAAGGAATTTAAGGAAAATCCTCCCGGTGAAAACTGGGGCAGGGTTTATACTGCAAGTTCAAAATAAAGATCAAGAAACGGTTTAGTGTCCTAACCGTTTCTTGAATATCTTCTAATATCTATAATGATCAGGTTTAAAAGGACCTTCGACCGGGACGCCCAGATAATCTGCCTGAAATTGAGTCAGTTTTGTCATTTTTGCTCCAAGTTTGCCTAGATGCAACCTTGCAACCTCCTCATCAAGGGTTTTGGGAAGAGTATAAACATCTATCTTATAATCCTTTGAAGCCAGTTCAATCTGTGCAAGACACTGGTTGGTAAAACTGTTGCTCATTACAAAACTGGGATGACCGGTGGCGCATCCGAGGTTGACCAGCCGGCCTTCAGCAAGTACGATTATTGATTTACCTGATTTTAATGTCCATTTATCAACTTGGGGTTTGATATTTTCTTTTGTACATTCAGGGTTATCTTCAAGGTAAGTCATTTGAATCTCGTTATCAAAATGCCCTATGTTGCAGATAATGGCTTCGTCCTTCATCTCTTCCATATGCTCCCCTGTAATAACATGGTAGCACCCTGTTGCTGTAACAAAAATATCACCGATGGAAGCAGCATCCTCCATAGTCATTACCTGAAAACCTTCCATTGCAGCCTGAAGAGCGCAGATTGGATCAATCTCGGTAACAATAACGCGTGAACCGTAACCTCTCATCGAGTCAGCACATCCTTTTCCCACATCGCCGTAACCGCATACAACAACAATCTTACCCGCAAGCATTACATCTGTTGCGCGCTTAATTCCATCAGCCAGGGATTCACGGCAACCATATAGATTATCAAATTTTGACTTTGTTACAGAATCATTTACATTAAAAGCCGGAAAAAGCAGTTCTTTACTTTTGGAAAGATGATACAATCTGTGAACCCCTGTTGTTGTTTCTTCCGACACCCCGCGAATCTTTTTTGCAATATTTGTCCAGTGCTGAGGATCTTTTTCATATGTGACAGCCAGACGCGCTATAAGGCATTGCATGTCCTTACTGTCATATTCTTTCTCAAGAAGAGACGGATCTTTTTCAACGGCAACACCCTGATGAACATAGAGAGTAGCATCTCCTCCATCATCAACAATAAGGTCCGGTCCTGACCCGTCGGGCCAGGTCAATGCCTGTTCCGTGCACCACCAGAATTCTTCAAGGTTTTCCCCCTTCCATGCAAAAACGGCAGCAGAGCCGTTTTCTGCAATGGCGGACGCCGCGTGATCCTGGGTTGAAAAAATATTGCAGGTAGCCCAGCGAATATCAGCCCCAAGTTCCTTTAATGTCTCTATCAGCATGGCAGTCTGTATGGTCATGTGAAGACTTCCCATGATCTTTAGACCCTTTAAAGGCTTTTGGGGACCATATTTTTCCCTGACTGCCATCAGACCGGGCATCTCCTTTTCGGCAAGTCTCATCTCCTTATTGCCAAATCCGGAAAGAGAAAGATCAGCAACCTTATAAGGAAGTGAAAGATCAAGCGGCAGGCAGTTTCCTGAATTTTGTTTATTATCGTCTGAATACATAATACTCTCCTTAATACCTGATTATAAACCTGCTTTTTCCCTGAGAGTATCGGCCATAGTGGTTTTTTCCATGAAAATTCCGGCTCGTTTTTCCCAAAATGACCGTAAGCTGAGGTTTTTATATAAATTGGGGGCTGCAGTTCAAGGGAAGTGATAAGTAATAGCTATTTTAGCAGAGTCTAACTGCACTGCCAATATAGCTGATTCTCGTCATTTATTCGGCACAATACTATCTCAATTACACTGTTTTTGCCATAAATTTCTCATTACAGGGGGTCAGCCTCCTTGCTCTTAAAAGTCATGTACAACCGGCAAAGCCGGTCGCTTGAAAAATATGAACCGCTCATAGCGATTGCAAATCAGGAGCTATCTAAAGGTGGCTGGCGTTTAAAACAGTTTTAATTGCTCAATTCGTTTATCTTCTTTCTCCTGCTTTTGGATATATTCTCGTACGGCTCCTCTTCCTTGCCAACCGTCGATCCATAATATCCTCTGGCCCAAAAGTGCTGCTCTACAAAATTCTTCTTTCGACTTTGAAATTACTGGCTATCTAAATCGCACTTTTTCATTTGATATATCCAACAACCTAGGATACTGAATACTTCGGTGGGATGGATACCAAAATGTGATGATTGGTCATCAAGACAAAGTAGTGTATTGCCTGCGCACAAGTCAGACAGCCTGGGATGAGTTGACATTATGGAATACCTATACCATGCTGACAGACCTCGAAGCTGTTTTTCGTTCGCTGAAGTCGGTGCTCGGTCTACGACCGGTTCACCATCAGATAGCAAAACGGGTTTCCGGACATCTGTTTATCTCAGTCCTGGCGTATCACCTTGTTCACGACATCCGCTTCAAATTAGAAGGGACAGGAATTCATAGTAGTTGGTCAGGTATCCGCAAGATTTTTTCGAGCCAGTGCAGGATGACTGTATCTATGCTATGCAAAAATGGCAGTACAGTACACGTGAGAAAAAGTAATCGTCTGGAGACAAACCAGCAGGAGATATTTCTGTAATTGTTGAATAAAAAAAAGACCCGTCTCTTCTAGAAAGACGGGCCTGTTGATAAGGTATCAGTGCAGTCCGGCGGCTTGTCGTAACTCTTCAGCTTTATTGGTGTTTTCCCAGGTGAAATTTTCATTTTTCCGCCCGAAGTGGCCATAGGAGGCAGTGGCGCGATAGATGGGACGCAGAAGGTCGAGGTCTGTGATTATAGCCTTGGGACGTAGGTCAAAGATTTCGGAGATAAGGGCTTTGATTTTATTGTCGGGTATTTTGCCGGTACCGAAGCTGTTGACATTGATCGAAACCGGTTTGGATATACCTATGGCATAGGCAATCTGCACTTCGACTTCGGTAGCAATGCCTGCCGCCACAATATTTTTTGCTACATATCGGCCCATATATGAGGAGGACCTGTCGACTTTGGAAGGATCCTTTCCTGAAAAGGCTCCGCCGCCATGTGAACCCTTGCCGCCGTAGGTATCAACGATTATCTTTCTTCCGGTGACACCACAATCCCCGACAGGACCTCCTATGACGAATCTTCCCGTGGGATTAATAAAATATTTAGTATTGGCATCCAGCATATCAGGAGGAAGTATTGGTTTGAGAATTTCCTCCATCACCCCTTCCTTTAAATCCTCATAACTGACCTGTTCACTATGCTGGGTGGATAAAACAACTGCTTCGATGCGTTTAGGGATGTTTCTTTCATATTCGATAGTAACCTGGCTTTTAGCATCAGGCCTAAGCCAGGGAAGTCGGTTTTCCTTACGGACTATGGATTGCTGTTTTGTGAGAAGATGTGCGAGGGTTATCGGCAGCGGCATAAGAACATCGGTCTCGTTACACGCATATCCGAACATCAAGCCTTGGTCCCCGGCACCCTGATCGAGGTCAAGGCCGGTACCCATATTTACTCCCTGGGCGATGTCGGAAGATTGCTTGTCAATGGAGGAGAGGACGGCACATGATTGCCAATCGAATCCCATGTCGGAGGAATTGTATCCGATATCCCGGATGGTATGACGGACTACCTCGGGAAGATCGACCCAGGCATTGGTGGTAATTTCGCCGGCGATGATGGCCATGCCGGTGGTGACCATGGTCTCGCAGGCGACACGAGCGTTTATATCCTGTTCAAGGATGGCATCGAGGATGGCATCGGAAATCTGGTCTGCAACTTTGTCGGGATGACCTTCTGAAACGGATTCCGAAGTAAATAGATAGTTAGACATTTGACATCTCCATGATAACGTTACCCTGCGAAAAACGAACTACTTGTTTATAAATATTCAAGTATCATGCAAGGAATTTGAAAATTGGAAAATTCCATCATCATGACCTGATAATATGACGATGTCAAGGGGAAACTCAAGAATCAAGGGATCCCCCCACGTTATTGACTGCGGAACTGGGAGTTGGTATATGATGGAACATCGAAAAAGAATATGGTATTCTGTTTTGTTTGAATAAAAGGTTTTATCTAAATTATCCCAGGAAAAGGAAAATATCGATATATGTCAATTGAGGAAGCACGGAAGGTTTTTTTAATAGAAGAACAGGGTCTGGCGGCCGTCAGGCAGCGAATAGGTCAGGAATTCGTCGAGGCAGTGGATCGCATTGTCGAGTGTCCAAGCAGGTTGGTGATAACAGGAATCGGCAAATCCGGGATTATTGGGCAGAAAATATCGGCCACAATGAACAGTACCGGAACCCCATCTTTTTTTCTCCACCCTGTGGAGGCAATGCATGGTGACCTTGGGATGGTCATGCCAACAGATGTGGTTATGGCCATATCCTATTCAGGAGAAACATTTGAACTCAACTCCCTGCTGACCAGTCTTAAAAAACGGGGAAATTTAATTATTGCGATGACAGGAGGTATGCGTTCCACACTGGCCAAGAATTCCGATATCATTTTGGATATAGGCGTCCCCAGAGAGGCGTGTCCCCTCGGCCTTGCACCTACGGCAAGCACAACGGCCACCTTGGCGATGGGAGATGCTCTTTCTGTGGTCCTGCAAAACAGGAAAAAATTTCAAGTGTCCGATTTTCGACAGAATCATCCTGGTGGTAGCTTGGGCGAAAGATTGAAAGTAAAGGTTGCTGAAGTGATGTTGACCGGAGGACAGATACCGGTTATCGAAAAAGAAGATTCTGCGCTTACGGCAATTCGGGTACTTAATGCAAAGAATCTCGGAGCCGTGATCATCGTCAATGGGGATGGACAAATTGTCGGCATCGTCACTGATGGGGATATCCGTCGCTCTCTTGCTGGAGACAGGGAGTTGGAGAGGTTGCGCGCAATAGATATTATGACTCCGGAACCTATAACCATAGATAAGGAGAAGCGTGCGGCAGATGCGCTTAGTATCATGCAACGTCATGAAATTACGGTTTTGCCAATAGCAGACCATGAAAAAAGACTTGAAGGAATCCTCCATCTGCATGATCTTTTGGGTAAAGGTGAATTCAGGTTTCTTTTGTAGGCTAACAGGTAAGGAGAAAATTATGTGTCAAATGAGTGCCGTGGTAGAACAGGACGGAAAATTCGAGCTGGTAAAAGAAAACGTTACACGGGTGGATGTGTTGGGGAAGGGGATTAAGATAAAAACCCTTTTTGAAGGAAGTATGGAATTAACCAATATGGCGATTGATCATATTGATTTTTTAGCAGGTAAGATATTCTTGCATAAAAAAGAAGCCTTGGACGGAGAAGTCTGATGAAACAGATGGAAAAATTGCGGGTCTTGTTGCCCCATTGGATTGAGCATAATATTGGTCATGGTGAAGAATGCCGCAAATGGGCAAATATTGCCCGGGAAGATGGCCAGGAAAAGATAGCAGCCCTGATAGAAGATGCAATTGAGGCAATGTCGAAGGTCAACGATTTGCTGGACGCGGCCTTGCAGGAGGCAGGTGGACCTGCTCAAGAATCTGAACACCATCACCATCATGAGCATTGATGGGAAAAGAAAAGGATAAAAATTACATAAAAATGGGGTGTTTTCTCCTTGTTCCCGATATACTTTGCTTGGTTACCGGGGATTGCTGTAAAACTCCCATTTATTTTTCATAGGATCAAAACTGTAGTATATTATTATTCTAAGCGGACTGTTCTGTCCAGTATCCGTACACTCTAACTTATAAAGAAGTTTTTTCCCCATTTTTTTGACGAAGGTTGCTTCGGGGGTAGTCAAAGAGTCATCCTTGGCAATAGTGTAGGATTTTGTTATTATTTCTTTATAGTTTTTAAGGAGATAGTCAATTCCTTCGGAAATTTGCTGTTTGTCTTTCGTTTCGGTGATTTGTTGTTCAACGTCAGTGGTTATCCGGGCGAAGTATTTCTCCTTGTCAAAGGAACTCTTTTTAATGGTCGCGACAATGGATTCAAGTTTGTCTATGGCATTTTGATTGTTGCCGTTTTTGAGTTCCCTTGCGACATCCTGCTTATCTCTGATTATTGAGGCCTCTAACATAATCCTGGCAAGTTTTTTCCTGTTCTCTTCTGAACTGGCCTGTTTGAGGATGGCACTGTCTTTTTTAAGGAGGTCGATGGCAGATTCGTAGAGGGCAATGGCTTTATCCCACTGGGCGTTGTCAAAGGCGACCTTTCCTTCTTGAATGGTAGAATAAAGGACTGCCTTGGCTTTATTTTCTGTTAATTCCGTTACGTCCCGAAAAGAGGTGGCTGGTAGACTTTTTCCAAGGGCTATGGCTTTTGTATAGTTGTCCGCAGCAGTTTTCCATTGATTTTTGGCAAAGGAGGAATCAGCTTCTTTTCTCAACGATTGAAACCGAACGGACGAGAGGAGAGGTTCGATTTCTTTAAGTGTGGGGTCCTTTGCGGCCCCATCCAACTCCCCGGCTTTTTGCTTAGCCTTTTCAAGTATCGAAACCGCCTGATCTATCTTTCCTGCTTTTTGATACTCTTTTCCCTCGATAATGTAACTATTCACCTCGGCTAGAAGGAGGCTTTTCCGCACGCTTTCAACTTTTCGGGCATCGTTTTTGGCCAGGAGCTTGACTCGGGTTATAATGTTTAAGGCCAGCTGATAATGCTGTTTGGCCTCATTCCAGGAGAGGTCGGTCATGGCAGAATCGCCTTTATCCGCTTCTTTGGCGAATGCGGTCAAGGCCTCTTTTTCATCTTTGGGGACGAAATGCCCGTTGACGAGGATCATTCCAGCCAGACCCTGGCGCAACTTTTGCGAAGAGAGAGTGGTTTTGATATCGCGGGCAAGCGAGGTTTTCCCAGTCGTATTAAAAAGATATATATTTTGGACAAGAGAGAGAGCTTTGTTGCACATGTTGTCGGCATCATTGAACTTATCTTTGGCTAGTGAATCCTTACATGAGGAATAGGCGGATTCTGCCCTTTTAAACTGCGCATTGGAGGAGTAAAAGAAAAAGACAAAGACTCCTATAAGCACTGCTGAGGAACAGGCGATGATAATAGGGAGGATTGGGGTTCGTTTAAGAGGCTTTTCGGTGAAAAAAGTGGGGCTTTTTGGTTCTCCCGACACATCTTTTTTAGGTGATTTCGAAGTGGTGGAAAGGGTTTTCTTAGGGGTAAATTCTTTAGGATCATACGAAAAGTCTTCAAGTTCACCCAAGGATTCTTCCGCCTGTTGAATCTTCTCCTCAAGTTCGGGATAATCCGTGACCGTGTTTGCGAGGAGATGAAACTTTTCCAATGCCATCTTGTTCAGGCCTTGCAGCTCGAAATCGAGGCCCTGTTGAAAGATCTCCTTGGCTTTGGTGAGTTCGATATGGGTCGTGTCTTTCAGATCAATCAGTAATGGGGTGAGCAAATCGGTCGGGATGGATTGGAGCCTGGTATAAAGCGAATAATACCGTTTTTGCTTGGCCATTAATTGTAAAAGATCGAGATCAATATCAGGAGCAGATTGTGGAACAGAGGGGAGGGGGACGTCAGGAGTCTCGGAGGATGGGGTTTCCTCTGCCGGATCTTCGAATACGTCGATTTCAAGGGCCTCCAGTTCATCGAAGGAATCTATCAGAGAAGATGATGTCGGACCATGGGGTTCGTAGTCAAAATCCACCGAGTCGAAAGGAAGGCGGTCACTGTGCTGCTTATACCAGGTAACGGCTTCTTCGTTGAAAGCATTGTCTGTTGAGAAAATCTTCCCTGAGATCATTTGCGCGATATGAACGATCAGATTGGAAACGGTGCTGCCCTTTTTCCAGAAATCGCCTATGCAAATGGCGGCTTGGTCAAAATCAGGGTGAAATATAGGGGAGATGGGTTTACAATTAGGCGGGAAGTGGGGGAAGCCGAAAGGAATGGATATCGCGATGGTATGACGTGTCGACTCAACCACTTCATTTTTTTTGTTCTGGTGAAGGCCTTTTATGGTATAGGTCACTTCATATTTTTCCGGAGGGTTTCCGGCATCCGGCTGTATTGAAACATATTGACTGCTTTTAAAATGATCGTTGACTTCCTGAAAGATCGCCTCAAGCTGTTTGGTCGCTATACCCATAAGTGCCACTGGAAGAATTGTTCGAAAGCTGTAGTGGGATGTGTTGTGATACTATTTCCAGAAATAATGGAACCATAGCAGAATTAAGCTGAAATAACAAAAATAAATTCGAGACATCTCCTTTTAAATGGGATCTTTTAAAGCTGTATTCAAAATAATAGAAAATAACAACTGTCCGTTATATAAGTTGGAAGAGCGTTTTGTCTTATCGGACAAATCCCTGGCATTTCCAAAGGATAGGGAAGGATGTCTGATCCTGGTTCGGGAGATGACCCAGCTTCTCTTCAACCTGCTGGACGAAGCCGGGACGGTCACTGATCCAGAAAAAAATCTCCGGGTCTTTAGCTGCAGTGGGTGCACCGGGCTCATAAAATTCGTAAAACTTGATGATGCTCCTGATACTTATTTCGAAGATTCTGACCTGACGGCGGAGGAAAAGGGCCTTCTTGCCATGATCTGCGATTACCCGCTGGTCAAGGCGATACCCCAAGACCACTTGAAACGGTTTTTCGGCTATTTGCATAAACAGAGTGTCAAATCAGGTGCCTATCTCATTCAAAAAGGCGAGATCAATCAAAATCTCTATATCCTGATGTCGGGAGAGGTCAGCGTTGAAGATGAGATGGTGAAAATTTCGACCCTGAGAGAAGGTGATGTCTGCGGTGAAATGAGCTTTTTTGGTAATAAGATCGCCCGTTCTTCAATCAAGGTCATCGAAGATACGGAAGTTCTCGAAATAAGCGGCGACAATTTCGGAAGGTTGATAGGTGAAGCCGCATCGGTACAGCTGTTTATGACCAAGCTGCTGGCCGAAAGACTCGCCAAGGCCAATACGGCCAGGACCCGTGAATTCGATGCCAGTATGCAGGGTCGAATCAAAGATATGGCACCAGCAGAACTGTTCCAGATATTTCATATGAATAAAAAAACCGGTGCCCTTTCCCTCGATTTGACAAAAGGTAAGGCCAAAGTCTCCTTTCGGGAGGGATGTATTATAAATGCCACCTATGCCGGAAAATTTAACCAGGAGGCAATCTTCGCCATACTTGCTGAAAGGGAAGGGATATACCGATTCAATGTCGGTCTTTCTCCTCAGGAAATGAAAGCAGCCGAGATAGGAGATTTCATGATGCTGCTGATGGAAGGAGTTAAGAGAGTTGATGAAGGAGGAGATTCAGAAGTGTTTCCGGATTCTTATGGCGCATAAGCCAATCAGGCAAGTGGGGGCAGGGCGCAGATTTCCATGAAGCTGGAGACATGAAATTCTGCTGGAAGTTCAGGGTTTTTAAAGGCGATGAGCCGCATGCAGGCGGCCTTGGAATGTTGCCTGTCAATGACGGAGTCCCCGATATATATCGCCTGATCGGGACGGTAATTATAGTGTTCGAGAATTTCGATGAGCGCATCTGGGGCAGGCTTGGGGAGCTTTGCGGTATCGGCGGTCATAACCTTTCCAAAGTAATCCTCGAGTTTGAATTTCTTGAGAAGAGGAGTCATGGTAGTTGTCCGGTTTGTGGAAATTGCCAGATCGAATCTTTTTTTTGCCCAATCCAAGAATTGGATCAGGTCATCTTCCATACGCATGAAGCGGAGGAAAGGGGTATAGTCAAGCTGTCTCCTGAATGCCTCCACTTCGCCTACGTCCTGTTGTGGATAATGGCGGAAGATGTGTTTGACCGACAGGGTAACATTGTGCATATGAACGTATTCCAGTTCCTCTTTATTCATAAGCGGTTTGCCGAAATGAACAAGGAGGTGATTGTAATACTCGCGGTTTGCATTTCTGGAATCGAACATAACCCCGTCACAATCAAATACAATGAGCTTTAACATGGGCACCTTATTAGTATCTATTGGTCTGTAGTTTCGTGGTGTTGTGGGAAAAGTTCGCTCTTCAACCACCCTATGGCAAAAAGAAGCAGCGTCTCATCATCTGCTATTTCTCTCTGTCGGGAGGGAGTAAGAGATGCGTGAGGCAGGCGACCATCAAGAATTATTTCTCGTAACGTATCTATATCATACAAAGCCAACAGATAGCTCTTTATCTGTTCTTTTGTGGGTTTCATGCCCTTTCGTATCATTTCATGCTGGAGTATGTCACCTACCGCATCATTGAAGCGATTATAGGGGGCAAGTCCCTGGTTTTGGCAGTACTTCAACGGCGTTTGGCGCGGGCTTTGGCTATTGAAACCTCGGCAGTGATTTTCTTTGAGTAGAACAAAGAATTCTTTAACCGGACTTCCCTTCCTGATTGCTGCTGCACGCCCAATGGGGTATGCCCGGCAGGCACCGGGTCTGTCCTGATAGACGGTGCATCCTTCTGCCGCCACAAAGACACAGCTTGCCTTACCGTCATCCACCATGGTCAGATAGAGACGCGGAAAGGCCTCGCTTTCTTCCTGTTCAATGAGGACATATTTCTCAAGAAAATCGGAGGAGCAAAGTCCAAGGGCGTGTTTCAGGCGCAAAACATCATAAGGGGTCAGTGCCAGATCCAATTGCCGGCAGCAATGGGTAAAGCAGGAAATACCGGGATGACATGCAAAGGAAAACTGGTCATCCCGGTCGATTTTAGAAACGTTGTCGGGTAGTGGTGGCTGGTGCATACGGTCTCGAAATGCAGACGAGTGCTAGTTTTTTTCCCAAACAGTCAGGATCGGACTGGCAACGAAAATTGATGAATAGGTGCCGATAATAATCCCGATCAAAAGGGCGAATGAGAAGTCGTGGATGACCGAACCACCAAACAGATAGAGAGCAAGAACACTTAAGAAAGCCGTAAACGAGGTTACGATCGAACGGGCAAGAACCTGGTTGACACTTTCATTGATAACCTGGAGTATGGAGGGCTTTTCGGATTTATTCATATTTTCCCGTATACGATCAAAGATAACGACAGTGTCATTTAGAGAATAACCAGCCAGGGTCAGCAAGGCGGTCACGATAAGCAGAGTCATTTCGATGTGGAGAAGCCAGCATATACCAAGTACGGCGAAAACATCATGGAAGGTGGCGATCGCGGCTCCAATCCCAAAACTTAAGTTAAAGCGAATTGCAAGGTAGATTATGACACCGGTCATGGAAAGGAAAATAGCAAGTATGGCTTGATTACGTAAGGTGGCGCTTACAGAAGATCCGATTTCCGATTGACTCTCCAGGGTGAATTGCTTGTCCGGAAGCTTGCTGTTAAGGATTTTGGTGATTCGATCACTGAGGTCGGTGGTGACGATTTTCGATGATTTCTTGATCTTGATCATCAAGCGGCCTTCGTTTTCAACTTTTTGGAGATCGACATCAGCGAACTCACTGTGCTTGAAAGCGGCACGTACGTCGCTCATGGAAAAACTCTTCTCGGTCTTGTATTGCAGAAGAGATCCACCAGCAAAATCAACACCCATATTGGCATTACCGAGAATAATCTCTATAAAGGCAACTATCCCCAAAAGAGCCAGGGCGCCGGAAAAGCAAAAGGCAATCTTGCGAAGCTTCATATAATCGAGATTCGGCTTCTTGAAGAATTGCATATATTTGATTCTTTTAATCTTCTTGTACGAAGTCAAGCTGTCGAAGATCCAGCGGGAGCAGTTGATGGAGGTAAAGAGATTGAAGATAATACCTAAAGAAAGGGTAATCGCAAATCCCTTGACAGGGCCGGTTCCGAAAATGAAGAGTGCGAGGGCGGTTATCAGCGTTGTTACCTGGGCATCGACAATGGTAAGAAAGGCCTTGTTAAAACCGCCGTCGATACTCGAGATGACCGATTTACCAAGGGCCTGTTCATCCCGCATTCGTTCAAAGATAAGAACATTGGAATCGACAGCCATACCAATGGAAAGAACGACACCTGCGATACCCGGCATGGTCAGTGTTGCACTTAAAACAGCTAGGCCTGCAAAGAGAAAGAGAATGTTGAGCACCAGCGCAAAGTTGGCGATAATGCCGGAGAGCCGGTAGTATATAAACATGAACACGACAACCAGGAAGGAACCGAGAAGACCGGATAATATTCCCTGGTGGATGGAGTCCTGTCCCATGCTGGCTCCAACCGTCATATTTTGGATAATGTCGACGGGAGCAGGAAGGGCACCGACCCGAAGCACAATGGCCAGGTCCGTTGCCTCCTCATGGGTAAAGCTGCCTGTGATCTGTGCTGATCCGCCCAAAATTTTTTCTTGTATTACCGGAGCGGAGCGAACAACGCCATCCAGGACAATGGCCAGTCTTTTCCCGACGTTCTTTTCTGTGATATTGGCAAAGACCTTTGACCCATGGCCCGTTAAGTTGATACTGACATAGGGTTCATTGAAGTTGCCTCCGATTCGAACCTGGGCATCTTTGATCATATCCCCGGTCATCAAGATCTTGTTTTCCAGAAGCAGGGGAGTGAGGGTCTCTTTTTTCGTTGTTGCATCCACCTTTTTTTCAAAATAGATGGAGGTATCTTTGGGCAAAAGATTTTCCAGGGCGAGATTGAGTTTCTTGGTACTCTCGCCTTTGTGCCATTTGCCGGCCGAGATCGCTTGTTGGATCAGTCCAGGAAGGTTTATTCCGGCGGAGTCGACAACCAGCTTGAACTCAAGTTGGGCCGTGTCGCCCAAGAGTTTTATTGCCCTTTTGGGATCTTTGATGCCTGGAAGCTGAATGACGATCTCGTCATCCCCTTGACGAATGATGACCGGTTCGGCAACACCGAACTGATCGATCCTGTTACGAAGAATCTCAAGGGACTGGTTGACTGCGTTTGTTCGAATGAATTCGATTCTCTTTTTTGACAGTGACAGAAGGATGCGTGGAAAGCTTCCTTCCTTTGTCTCGAATTTTGCCGTAATATCATCGTCATCTTTGACAATATCCTTCACTTTATCCACAGCATTGGTATTGGGGAGCGTGAAGGAGATCGTTCCTGGTTTTTCAGATTTTGTCTGGACGATGGTTATCGATTGTTCGGAAAGGCGTTCTTTCAGGTCGTTTGCTGCAAGCTCAAGGGTGTTCTGTGCAGCTTTGTCGAGATCGACCTTCAGGACCAGATGCATACCGCCTTGGAGGTCAAGTCCCAGATGCAGTCCGCCGGGAGCCATATATTTTTTCCACCACGAGGGTGTTCCCTTATAAAAAGACGGAATGATGGTAACGATGGCTGAAAAGATAAGAAAAACAACTAGACAGAGCTTCAGTTTCAGTGATGTGTTCATGTATATCCTTAGAGGCTTCAGGAAAAGAGACGATACCTTGCTGCAGTATTATAATTCAACGACAATAACTCCGCGATTATACCTCAAAGGCTGAATCTTGCAAGGTTGTGTAGAAAATTAATATCAAGGCCACCCGAAAGAAAGGCCCTGGGGATAATTTTTCACATTAAAAGGAGTTTGTGGTTCAACCTGGTGATGCCTCCCCTGTTTTGGTGTTGATGGATGCGGCAAGGCATCCAGCGCCGAATCCGTTATCGATATTGACCACAGCCAGCCCGGGAACGCAGCTGTTGAGCATCCCCAGCAATGCGGTAATTCCACCAAAAGAGGTGCCGTAGCCTATGGAAGTCGGAACCCCGACTACCGGACAGGAGACGAGGCCTCCCACCACACTGGGAAGTGCGCCTTCCATTCCTGCCACGACAATGATCGATGAGGCCTTTTGCAACATCTCCTGGTGGTCCAGAAGGCGATGTAGTCCGGCAACACCGATATCATAAGCGGATTCCACGGGATGTCCGAGGCTCGCGGCTGTAATCTTGGCCTCCTCGGCAATCGGGATATCGGAGGTCCCGGCACAGACAACGACAATGGTTCCACGACAGCGGTTGTTGTCGGGCTTTTTGGCATTACCTGTGAGAAGACGGGCTCTGGGGTGGTATTGAAGTTCAGGAAGGAGGCTTTGGACGCCTTCTGCTTTGTCTGCATCGATGCGTGTCGCAATCAATACGGCATCTGAGGCGAGAATTGCCTGGGCTATTGGCGCAATTTGCTCGATGGTCTTCGACTCACCGTAGATAACCTCGGGAATCCCGGTACGAATTGTCCGCTGATGGTCGATACACGCATCGGCAACACGCTCAGACGGCAGATGGCGAAGCCGTCGGGCTGCGTCTTCGACAGTGCAACGGCCGTTTTCAACGGAGAACAGCAATTCTGTAAGTTGTTTGTGATCCATGGGAAATCAAAGAGAGTGGTATCGGGAGTTGTGAATATTAAACATGGAAAAACAAAACATTATAGATAGCATGATTCAAAACCAAGGTAAAGGGGATTTGTGGGAGTTTACGGTTAATGTTGATTCTGTTATGATAAAAAGTCCACCAGCCTCCACATGGTGGAGCGTGCCGTCATGTCGGGTGAGCGACAGCTCGTTTATACCCTGGGAGCAGAGGGGACGTGTTGAAGTCATAGATTGGACTGAAATGTTTCCGACTGGGTAAATGATTCAATCTTGCCCTTACAATCTTCCCGGACATTCGGCTTGGTGACGACGACACGATCTTTAAGGGTATTGCATGGAAAAATATCCGCCGTATATAGAATTTTTGCTAAAGCCCACGAGCTATGCCCACAGTGTGACGGCGACGCAATTGATTCAAACTCATATATCTTTTGTTGTGATTGCAGGAGAGTATGTTTACAAGTGGAAGAAACCGGTGGATTTCGGTTTCCTTGATTTTTCCACTTTGAACAAGAGGAAATTTTTCTGTGAACGCGAATTGGATCTGAACCGGCGCTTATGCCCCGATCTCTATCTGGATATGGTTTCCGTCAATCTGGCCGATGGAAACTACTCGCTTAAAGGAGCGGGACACGTGGTGGAGTACGGTATTAAAATGGCCCGTATGCCGGAAGAGCGGATGATGTCGAAGATAATCGAATCAGGGGATTTAAAAAGAGAACATCTCGATGCGATTATTGAAGTACTGATTCCTTTTTACGATACGGCTGATGGTGGGGAAACCATAAGAGAGTTCGGAAGGGCGGAAGCTGTTTCCCACAACGTGTTGGAGAATTTTGATCAGACGGAGGGAGTGGTCGGTAAAGGTGGTCTGACCAGGGAGATTTTTGACAAGATCAAGGCGTTTTCAAAGAAAGTACTTGCCGATAGCCAACGGTTTGATCGCAGGGTCACTGCAGGAAGAGTGCGGGATTGTCATGGTGACCTCCATTCGGCAAATATCTGTCTGGCGGACAAGGTTTTCATCTTCGATTGTATTGAATTCAACGAACGGTTTCGCTATTCGGACGTGGCCGCCGATATCGCCTTTTTGGCCATGGATTTGGATTACCACGGTCTGATGGAGCTCTCTTCCTATTTTATTACCCAATTCATTGCCCGATCTGGAGATGAAGGGCTTTGGGAAATGCTCAATTTCTATAAATGCTATCGAGCTTATGTGCGTGGGAAAATAGGACTTTTTACCGCAGAAGATCCTTTGGTTCCCATTGATAAGGCCAAGACAAGCATGGAACAGGCCAAAAGATATTTCCAACTGGCTGCAAGCTATGCCGATTGAGGTCCGAGGGAGATAAATGTCCGGAAAAAAGCGGCTGTTGATTTTTTTCGGAAAGATAGCTTCCGGGAAGAGCTATCTCGCCGAAGCCTGTGCCCGGAAATGGGGGTGCTGTTATCATAACTCCGATGTTGCCCGCAAGGAGCTTGCCGGCCTGGCTGCATCCAGTAGACAAACGAGTGGATATGACACAGGGATTTACAGCACGGACTTTTCCAGGCGAACCTATGATTTCTTGATTTCCTTGGCCCGGAAGGATTTTGCTCGGGAGAGAAAGACCTGTGTTATCCTGGATGCCTCATACCAATCGTCCGCGGAGAGACAACGCATCTGTTTGGAGTTCGCACATGAGGCAAAGCTGTTGTTTGTCTATTGCCGATGTGATGAAAGTGTTTTAAAAATACGGATGGAAAAAAGATTGCGGGACCCAAACGCCGTATCGGATGGCCGATGGGAGATTTATCTACGGCAGAAGGGTCGTTTTGAGCCGCCTGTAGAACTTCCTGCGGATCAACTTCTCACCCTGGATACCGACCGGCCTCTTGAGCAGCTGGTAACCATGGTGGAGAAGGTTTGGGAACGAAAAAAGTAAAAGAGGTTCAAAAATTTGCAAGAGGGAGAGCCTGAAAATCACGTAATTTTCATTTGTTCCACTAAAACGGAAGGCTGGAATAAAAAAGTCCTCTTACATTGACAAGGAAAGGATAGCTACATGTATACACGTATATATATATTGAGATTTCCCAAAGACACCAGCGAACAGCCCTTTATCTACCAGCTTGTGAAGAAGTATGATATAGAGTCGAATATTCTCAAGGCGGATATATTGCCCCACCGGGAAGGGATGATGATACTTGGTTTAAAGGGGGGCAAGAACAATGTAAAAGCAGGCTTGGAATACCTGCAGAGTTTCGGGGTACGGGTTGAACGTCTTGCTGCAAGCATTCGCCGTGACGACGATAAATGTTTTCAGTGCGGGGAATGTACGGGGGTCTGTCCATCCGGAGCTTTGGCAATGCATCATCCTGATATGGCTGTGCTATTTGATGCCGACCAATGTACCGGTTGCGGACAATGTGTGACCATCTGCCCGGTCAGGGCAATGGAGGTTTCACTCGGCAACGATTGGGCGATTTCCGATGCCTTGACTGTATAAAGGCCACTTTTGCACGTGGCTCGGCCCTGAAGGAAAATCTACCTGCTTTATTCGCTTTTCTTTTCCGTCGACGGAATACTGGATTTGCTTGAGAAGAAGGTGTTCCAGCTCGGCAAGGAAAGATCGGCGAACCAATCGCTTATCCCAAAATGAGGTGGATTGCCGGCCTCAATCCTTGCCAGAAGTTTTTTGGCTCGAGGTATTATCATAGCATTCGGATAAGCGGCGATGAGGTATTTTAATCTGGCTTCCGCCTGTTTGAATTTTTGGGTCCTAAGATAAAAGTTCACGACGAAATATTCGTGGTTGACCAAAAATTCCTTGGCAGCCCGGATGCGTGCTTTGGCTTCATCGGTATAGGGGGAAACCGGATAGGCCCGCAGTAACTGGGTGAAATCCCGGATCGCCTGGATAGCCCCATCCGGATCTCTGTCTACAGTATCTATGCGGTTGTAATTGCACATACCCTTTTGGAACATCACATACGGCATGGCCTCATTGGTAGGATGTCGTTCCTCGAACTGTTTGTAGTGGAGGAGCGCTTCCAGATAATGCTCCTGGTAATATTTACAATCAGCGGCCTTTAGCTCGGCCAGAACGGCCTGGGGTGTAAACGGATAACTGTCGAGAATTTTGTTGAAATACTCGCTAGCCGAGTCGTAACGACCTATATTGAACTGATCCAGCCCTTTGACGATGAGGGTCTCGGCCGATTGCTGGAGGTTGACCTTTTTACCCCCTGTGAAATCAAACATATTCTTGATCGATGCGCATCCGGATAAGGTAAAAATAAGCACAGTTGCACATAGAAGAGTGATCGGAATTATGCGAGGTCGTGAATGTGTGTGAAGAGAATTACGAGTAAATAGTTGCATAGTCGGATGTGATTATTGGGACACTGGAAGCACCCGTAAATGAGTTCGGCGGCTTGGTTGTTTCACCCGATCCGCAATTTTATAACGCCCGGTCGAAGCGTTACAAACCCTTTATATGAAAGTCTCCTCAAAGCACCGGCCTTGCCCTGGCGGAGTGATGAACTTTCACGATTTGTTATGGCCGTCCTATCTGGCCCAGCCATACCGGTTTAATAGAAATCTGCCGGCCTCAACCTAGAAACCGTCCCGTTAGCATTTCAACGGGACTTGAGAGCCAGCAGATCTGAAATAAATTTGTATCCGACGTATGGGAGCCCCCCACTTTCGTATCACGTTGAACATTTCTTATAGAGGAAGGCGGAGCCGGCAGTATTCGATTTATAGAGCTTTGTTTATAAGACTGACCAGTTGAGCCTTTCCGACCGCGCCGGTGATCTGATCAACGACCTCGCCTCCTTTAAAGAGGATCAATGTCGGGATAGCCCGGATGCCGAATTTACCAGGGGTTGCCGGGTTGTCATCAACATTCATCTTGTAGACGTTCAGCTTTCCTTCGAATTCGGTGGCCAAATCTTCAACGACCGGTCCAATAGCTTTACAGGGACCACACCAGGGGGCCCAAAAATCGACCAGAGTGGGTTGATCAGAGCCGATTTTTCCATCAAACTCAGCATCATTAACCTGTTGGACTTTGTCGCTTGCCATTGTTCGTCTCCTTGTGAAGAGTGAATAAAATATGTTAAATCTTAAGAGAGCCGGATTTTTGACTTGATATGAAACTGTATATACAAACGCCGCTTAGTTTACCTTCAGAAATTTTACAAGACAAGTAAAATGTTTGTATCCAATCATCGCGGTTCCAACTCATCAATCAGTCTCTAAATTTGAGCATCATACAGTAAAAGGTCAAGGGTGCCGGTATAACAAGAGGTCCCCATCTCTTGTTGCACATATCTTGTGATCGACGTGACATGTCGATAGTACAAAGAAAATATCGGAGCCATCCCAATTTCCAGGAGAGATTATTCCTTGGTTGTCCCCAGCCTCGTAGGCTATATCGGCATGTCAATGGCGGAAACATGTTTGACAGAATTTCTCCTCTCATGCTATAGTTGCGCACCTTTTAACACTGCATAAACCCAGAAAAAGCAGGAGCTGCGCATGGAAACGAACACTTCCGGAAAGATGTTTGAACAAGCTAAAAAATTGATACCTGGGGGGGTTAACAGCCCCGTAAGGGCCTGTCGCTCTGTCGGATGCGATCCATTGTTTATCAAAAAAGCTGTCGGTGCCACCCTCGTTGATGTCGACGGCAATGAGTTCCTTGACTTTGTCGGTTCATGGGGACCTATGATTCTCGGACATGCGAACCCTTCTATAATAAATGCAATATGTGATGTTGCCCAAAACGGGACGAGCTTTGGGGCTCCCACGCCCGGTGAAATAGATCTGGCTGCCATGGTTGTGGAGGCGGTTGGGTCCATTGAAAAGGTTCGATTCGTCAATTCAGGGACGGAAGCCACCATGAGTGCCGTCCGACTTGCTCGGGGCTATACAGGAAGGAAGACGGTTATAAAATTCGATGGATGTTATCATGGCCATGCCGATTCCTTTCTGGTCAAGGCCGGTTCCGGTGTGCTTACACTGGGTATCCCCGGTAGCCCCGGAGTTCCCGAGGATATTGTAAAAAATACGATTTCCATTCCTTATAATGATCTGGAGATATTAGAAAAAACATTGCGTGATCCTGCTCTGGATATAGCATGTGTTATCGTCGAACCCGTTGCTGGCAATATGGGGTGTGTACCTCCGGCGGACGGATTTTTATCAAAGCTGAGGAAATTGACTTCGGAACTGGCAATCGTTTTGATCTTTGATGAGGTTATAACCGGTTTCAGATTGTCATACGGTGGTGCTCAGGAGTACTACGGCGTTCTGCCGGACCTGACCTGTCTGGGAAAGATTATCGGTGGTGGCCTGCCGGTTGGAGCCTATGGAGGAAAGGCTGAGATCATGGATTGTATAGCTCCGGATGGTCCCGTGTATCAAGCAGGCACGCTCGCCGGGAATCCGTTGGCAATGGCGGCAGGCGTTGCAGCTCTTGTACAGCTGCAGAAACCCGGTTTTTATAAAGAACTTGAAGAAAAATCCGCCTGGCTTGCCGATCGGTTGCGAGCTATTGCCGAAAACGCAGCCCTGCCGGTTCAGCTGAACAGGGTCGGGTCGTTGATGACGGCATTTTTTACCCGGGAGCCGGTGACGAATTTTTCCTCGGCCATGACTTCTGATACCAAACGTTACGCATGCCATTATCGCCAGATGTTGAGCAGGGGGGTGTATCTTGCTCCATCCCAATTTGAAGTTGCTTTTATTTCAGCGGCTCACACATTTGATGACCTGGAAAAGATGGCGAAAATGACTGAATGGTCATTCAAAAAATTGATGGAAACATAAAAAATTCGTTGACTTTGAACGGTAGGCATGCTACCAAAAGCCTGTTGTATACTGGGGGATGCCCATAAAGAGAAATGGTGTCTAAGTATGTCTGATCTGAAGGATGAATTTGTCCAGTTGCTTGCACACTATGGACATGTCGGATTTACCTTTGTCGCCTGTATCTTTATCGGACTCGGCGGAGGGATCCTGCTCGATCAGAAAGTGTTTCACGACCGCACATCACCCTGGTTTACATTCATAGGTCTTGCGTTCGGTATAGCATCAGGTTTCAAGACGTTATTGCAGGTCGTCTTGCGTGCCAACAAGGAAGACAAAGAAAAGGACAAAAAGGACAATAAAGGATCGAGTGGTTGAAAATGTGCTGTCCCTGCAGAAGATGCAGGTTATGAGTTGGATATATCTTCTGGTTTTAACGATAGGCTCATGGATTTTTGTATCATGGTCCTTTGCCGGGGCTGTACTTATTGGCGGGATCATATCGATCGTGAGCTTCCTGTTCTCGCAAAAGGATGCTGTCGGATTCCTTGATTCTTTTGCTCCGGATCAGGATAAAGATAACGAGAAGAAAAAGATAAAAAAGATAAAGACCGGTCTTGTCATTAAGTTCTGGTTCCGATTACTGATCATCGGCGTCATACTGTTTCTCCTGATCAGGAGTCATAAGGTGAATGTCGTTGGATTGATTGTCGGGTTGTCGACAGTAATGTTTACTGTTACGATCACGTTGTTGAACGTGGCCAGGCACTATTTTTTCAGTGGGAGGAGGTAAAAAGGGGTTATGGAACATCCGATACTTTTTATATCAGTAATTTTGAATGCGCTGGGACTTCCCATACCGCACGGTTTTGTCGGGCATGGCATTGTGCAACAGTTATGTGCACCATATATGACCTATACCTGGCTGGTAATGATATTTTTGATCGTTGTCTCAAAACTGACCCTGGGAAATCTGGAAATGATCCCCGGAAGCGGGCAAAATTTTTGGGAAATCGTTGTCGGCGGGATGGATGATTTCTTTGTCGAGAATATGGGACGGCAGATGGCCGATGCCCTTTATCCGATGCTGGCGACATTTTCTCTCTATATTGCTGTGGGAAATCTGATCGGCCTGATTCCCGGATTCATGTCTCCGACTGCAAGTCTGAATACAACCCTGGCGTTGACCATCATTGTGTGGATTACTCACCATGTTATCGGTATAAAAAACCACGGATTTAAATACTACAAACATTTTATCGGGCCCCTTTGGTGGCTTATCCCTCTTATGTTGCCCATTGAGGTGATCAGTAATATCGCTCGTCTGGTTTCACTCTCTGTCCGTCTTTTCGGAAATATCATGGCCAAAGAGACCCTGCTTCTCATTCTCTTCGGGTTGGCCGGAGCATACTTTGCACCACTGCCAATCATGATACTTGGTGTTCTCGTCTCTCTGGTTCAGGCGATGGTTTTTGTTCTACTAGCGGTTGTTTACTGTGCCCAGGCACAAGAGCATGCCCATTGATGCCGGAAGCAGCCTGAAACATTATGTCGGTTTTTAAAAGGTTTTTCCTGTTTAGGAAGAAGGCCAAAATAATAATATATTAAGAAGGAGAAAAAAATGACAGGTAATTTAGCGGTTGCTCTTGTTTGTGTAGGCGCTGCCCTTTCGGCCGGTTTGGCCGGTCTTGGAGCAGGTATCGGTATCGGTAACGTTGGCCAGGGTGCTTGTATGGGTCTTGCCCGTAATCCTGAGATTCAACCGAAATTGATGGTTTTCATGATTCTTGGTATGGCCCTTGCCGAGTCCTGTGCTATTTACGGTTTGGTTATTTCCCTGATTCTGCTGTATGCCAACCCCCTTAAGAGTCTGTTAGGCATATAACTGTTTTCTTTCATAGGAAGAGCAAAAAGGCTGCAGAATTTTCTGCGGCCTTTTTGTTTTTAGGCAAACCTGCTCCCCTTTATAAATGTCATTTAAGAAAAACTCATAAAAACCTTTGAATTGAGGATGGCTAAATAAAAAGACTACCTATGCGAGGCGCGCGAATGTTTTATTGTTTCGGCGTACTCTTGGTACGTCGTAACGATTGAATATTTGCAGCAATGAAGTAGGTAAGCGGACATTAGCAAGACTCCGGATGGAGTGTTATTACGATGCTATCATTTATGCAAATTGGCTATAAACCCTCGGCAGGAGTGCGATGGAATTTGAGAATGATATTGTTATCCACCCTAGGCGGTCAAAAAAAGAGCATACAATTCCTGAGACGGGACTTTTCCTCGTCAACCCCTCTGAGGCGCGCTATGGTCTTGAGGCCGCGGAGGCTCATGGAGCCAGGCGGCAGAAGTTTTACAATTCAAATCTCTTCGTAAATGAGGAAGAAAAATTCTTTGTCGCAGGGCCTGCGATCGGAGCCCCTTTTGCCGTGCTGACCATGGAAAAGCTCATTGCTCTCGGGGCAACAAGAGTTTTTTTGTTCGGTTGGTGCGGTTCCATGAGTGATTCACTCTCCATAGGTGATCTGCTTTTACCTACTTCCGCCCAAAGTGGTGAAGGAACCTCAGCATATTATGTTTCAGGCTCCCAGCCGCCACCCTCTTCCAAGCTCGTTGAATCATTACGGCATACATTGAAAGCCAGGGACCTGCCCTGGTCTGAAGGGTGCGTGTGGTCAACGGATGCACCATACAGAGAGAAGAGGAGTTCCTTGAAAAAGCTCAACGAAGAATATGGAGTTTTGGCTGTCGATATGGAGCATTCCGCTCTTTGCAGTGTTGCATTTTTCAGGAAGATACAATTTGCCGCCATGCTTCTTGTATCAGATGAAGTGTGGGGGAAGAACTGGAAGCCTGGTTTTACAAAACAGGAATTTAAAGCTCGGAGCAGGATGCTTATAGATATATTTATAGAGAAGTTTCCTCGTTAGAGTTCCTATGAAAAGAATACATGTGACCAGTCTGGGGTGCCCCAAAAATCTTGTCGATTCCGAAGTAATGATTGGGTATCTCGAAAAAGATGGCTGGGTTTTAGAACAAGAGCCCGAGACAAGTGACGTAATGCTTATAAACACCTGCGGTTTTATTCAACCTTCGGTGGAAGAGGCAATTGAGGCGATTTTGGAGTTGGCTGCCGTAAAAAATAGTTTCCCGCATAAAATTCTCGTCGTAACCGGTTGTCTTGTTCAGCGATATCAGGAAAAACTTAAAGAGGAGTTTCCCGAAGTTGATCTTTTTGTCGGTACTGAAGGAGTTGCTGATATCGCAAGGTTAGTTAATGGCCTGATGGCTGGAAAATTTACAAGGACTCTCCACCTTGGCAAGCGTTTCCTCATGTCATCGGCTATGCCGCGTCGGCGTGCAACACCCTTTTTCAGAGCATGGCTCAAAATTACCGAAGGGTGTAACAATAACTGCGCCTACTGTATGATTCCTTCCATCAGAGGTTGTCTTCGGAGTAGGGAAATATACGACCTGGTAGAAGAAAGTATCGGTCTTGAGAGGGAGGGGGTCAGGGAATTGACCCTTATTGCACAAGATTTGACTGCGTTTGGCAACGATAGAGAAAAAAACAACGAGCTGATCCCGTTGCTAAATGACCTGTTGAGACATACCTCCATTCCTTGGATTCGTTTGATGTACCTGTATCCCACAGGTATTACCGACGAGCTTTTGGAACTTATAGCCAACCAATCACGAATCGTTCCTTATCTGGATATCCCCATCCAACATGTCAACAGTCGTATTTTGCAGAGGATGAATCGTCGCTATGGCAGTGACGAGCTGTATAGATTATTGGAACGGATCCGATCAGCTATTCCGGAGATGGCGCTGCGCACCACATTATTGCTGGGATTCCCCGGTGAGACGGAAGAGGATGTCGGTCAGATTGAACAGTTTTTGAAAGAAGCCATGATTGATCACGTGGGAGTGTTCGCCTATGCCAATGAAGAAGAGGCTGTTTCAGCATCATTGGCAGGTCAGTGCTCAGAAGAGGTGAAAAAGGCAAGGGTGGAACATATCCTGTCGGTCCAGGCGGATATCTCGAGAAAGATAGTGCGGAAATATAAAGGCAAGGTTGAACCTGTCTTGGTGGAAGGACTGAGCAGGGAAACAGATCTTCTTTTAGAAGGAAGGACCAGATTTCAGGCCCCGGAGATTGATGGCTGTGTTTTAATAAATGACGGAGACGCGGCTCCGGGTGATATCGTTTCTGTCCGTATAGATGAAACGCAGGTGTATGATCTCGTGGGAGGAATCGAGAAATGTAAAAAAGAGGAGTAGCTGCTCAGTCATCGGATGTTGGGGAATGGTGCACCCCAACATCCGATGACGGTATCATTATTTACTTCTATTGCTGTTGACCTGCTCGCGTAGATCTTTTCCCACTTTAAAAAAGGGCAGCTTTTTGGGTTTTACTTTGATCTTTTTCCCGGTTTTGGGGTTGCGTCCTTCATAAGAGTCGTATTTTTTGATGACGAAACTGCCAAACCCCCGGATTTCGATACTTTCACCTTTTGCAAGCGCCTCCGTCATCGTTTCAATTACGGTGTTTGTAATAGCAGCAGCTTCGCGGTGAGGGATGCTGATGTCTTGCGCCAGGGCTTCAATAAGTTCTGATTTGTTCATGCGTTACTCCTATTTCCGGAAGATTGGTTGCCCCCCCGAGGGTACTCTGTCTTTTAGTGGGCGTGCGTCAATTGACAAAAAGAATAAAGAAAGTAATTTCCAACCGTTACGACCAAGTAATTTCGTGAAAACTTTAACAATATCAGTATGTTGAGGGAATAAAAGTAGACCGGTTCAATACCGGCTCTTATAACTGTCTAGATTTAATCAGCTATTTTAGCGTTTGTAAAGAAATTTCTATAAAAAAATTTTTTTAATATCACCTTCCGAGAGAATTCTGTAGGCGCCTACCGGTAAATTCTGCAATAAAAGACGGCCGTAGGCGATTCGTTTCAGTCTGAGTACCGGCTTGCCGACAGCGGAAAACATCTTTTTTACTTGTCTTTTCCTCCCTTCGTGGATAGTGATCCTGACCAGGGTCGTATTCCCCATTCTCTTGAAAATTGCTGCCGTAGCGGGTGAGGTTTTCTTCCCCTCAAGCATGATACCTTTTTCAAGGCGCTGCAGGTCGTGTCTGGTCGGCACTCCTTGGACGATGGCCTCGTAGGTCTTTTTTACCTCGAATCTGGGATGTTGAATCCTTTCGGCAAGATCGCCGTCATTGGTGAGAATAAGTGCCCCTTCGGTGTCCAGATCCAATCTTCCCACAGGAAACACCCGTGTCCGGATACCGTGGAGGAGGGAGGTGACAATCGGTCGTCCCTGGGGATCGGAGAGGGTGGTTACATAGCCTTCGGGCTTATTCAAGAGGACCGTAACCGGATTATTTAGAGAGACGACGACCTTGCCGTCCAGGTGTATCTTTTGCGTTTCGGGGTTGACTTTGGTGCCTAAAGTTGTGATGACCTCACCATCCACACTCACTCGCCCCCGGCGAATCATTTCTTCGGCTTTTCGCCGAGAGGTAAGACCGCATTGGGCGAGATATTTCTGCAGGCGCAAAGGCTACCTCCAGCGGGTGGGGATGATGGTTGAATAAAGGGAATCGACTTTGGCCTTGGTGGCACCATCCACTTCAAGAACGGCAGTGTACCATGGTTTCATCCGGCAATCGAAGACTATTGGAGGGGTGAGCCCGACATGGAATCGTGCCACATGTGAGTCGGCCGCATGGATATCAGCGGCCGGCTCGAATCTGGTAAAGAAGGTCCAGAGAAATTCCTGCATGGAACAGGTAGCCTCCTTGGTGTTGTCCACCAAGATTATCACCGGCCAGGTTTCCAGCAAATCCCATGCGGCTATTCTTTTGGTAAGTTTCGGGCTTTCCCGATAGCTTGTTCCTTGGATAACGAGGGTCCCGGGGAGAAAGACCTCGGGGGCGCTGCAACCAGGCGGCAAGGTCCCTGAAAAAGTCCGTGGCAGTTCTCTGATTTTTTCTTTTCCCAGACCAAGGAGCATGGCCTTCGACCCTTTGTTGACGGAGGGGCCGGTGTAGTCAAGAGTATCCTGGGAGACGTTGGCAAAGACAAAGAGATCCCGATCCCATTGAACACGTTCCAGGATGTGGGACCAAAGGGAACAAAAATCAGTTATGTCGATATCCCCGTCGGTCGCCAAAAGGAATTTGGTGAGTGACAGCTGGCCCTCTCCCAAAATTCTCAGGCAGCTGGCGAAGGCTTCCCGAGGGTACCTGTTGGAAACCCGAGCAGCAGCGAGGCAGTGAAAACCTGTTTCTCCATATGTTTTCAGCTCTTTAACTCCCTTCATAACCAGCGGGAAAAGAGGAGAAAGAAGGTTCTGCAGGTAATCGCCGATGAAAAAATCCTCCTGTTTGGGTCTCCCGACCACCGTTGCAGGATAGATGGCATTGCGGCGATGATAGAGATGGCTGACCTGAAAAACCGGATAGTCGTGCTGAAGTGAATTGTATCCGTAATGATCGCCGAACGGGCCTTCGGGTCTGCGGATGTGAGGGGGAACCTCTCCCTTGATTGCAAATTCAGCATGGGCGACCAGCGGATGTCCCCCCCTGGGGTCGTCTGTCATTTTCAGTTTGTCGCCCAAAAGGAGTGAGGTCAAAATAAGTTCAGGAACATCTTCGGGTAGAGGGGCGATGGCAGCGAGCATCAGGGCCGGTGGCCCGCCGATGTATAAGGTCAGGGGAAGGGACCTGTTGAGCCGTTCGGACTCGTAATAATGGTAACCTCCCCCCTTATGGATCTGCCAGTGAATCCCGGTCGTGGCGTCATCATAGCGTTGGATGCGGTACATGCCGAGGTTATGCCCTTTGCCTTCCGGATGTTCGGTATAGACAAGGGGCAGGGTGACGAAGGGGCCACCGTCGCTGGGCCATGAGGTCAGCATGGGCAGACTGCAAAGTTTCGGCGGTGACTGGCAGACGTCGAGTATCGGAGCTGAGGAACATTTCTTTAAGCCAATTTTGAGTCCATCCATGAAAATACGGCGATTTTCCCAAAGTTTGCCCATGGTGAGCGGCATGATTGATTGGGTTAAACTGACCAGATCACGAACGAACAGTTCCGGTTTTTTCCCAAAGGCAAGCTCCAGGCGTTTACCTGTTCCAAAGAGATTAGTTATAACGGGAAAGGTCGACCCCTTTGCTCGGGTGAATAACAGTGCCGGGCCGCCTTTTGCGATTATTCGACGATGGATTTCGGCAATTTCCAGGTGGGGATCCACCTCTTCCTCAATTACCAAAAGTTGGTCTTCACGGCGCAAGAGATCAATATAGCTACGTAAATCGTGGAGAATTCCCGACTTCATTGGTAACACTCACCTCAATGTTTATGGGGAACTTCGTCTTGGAGAAACAAACTGTGGTACTCATCTTCTGAAAGATGACGTCGAAGCAGCGACATGAAGGAACCGACGAGGTCGTCAATCTCCTTGCTTGAAAGACGGCTTGCAAAGACATCGGCAAATTTTTTATTTCCAGCCAGTTGCAGAAAACAGGCCAGGGATTCCTTGTCGAGTTGTTCGGAAAGGCCGAAGCATATCTGATCAGGTTGTATTGACATGAGATTCTGGTAGTGTTTTAGGGTGAAAGGAGCCGATAGCTCCAGCTATAATCCGAGTGATTTTTACAATTCTTTTAGTCGGAGGCCTCTATTTGCCAGTGGATTGAACGCGTACGCGGCCCGTCAAATTCGCAAAAGAAAATCTTCTGCCATGTTCCAAGGATGAGCTTTTGGTTTTCGATCAATATGGTCAGGGAGCACCCCATCAATGAGGCCATGATATGGGAGGGGGAATTCCCTTCCATATGCGTATATGGATAGTCCATCGGCACTATCTTTTTCAGACCGCCGATAATATCATGGCCAACAGCCGGGTCGGCCCCTTCATTGATGGTCAGTCCGGCAGTCGTATGGGGATTGAACAGGGTGCAGATTCCAAATCTGATCCCGGATTCCTGTAGTTTTCCGGAAATCGTCGCAGTGATGTCGACGAGTTCCATCGGGCGTGCGGTGGTTATGGAAAATTTTCCGGCTCTCATTTTTGTTCTCCATAAATGGTGATAGCGTCATAATAACACTCCATCCGGAGTCTCACTATGTTCACTTACCTCCTTCGTTGCTGCACATTTCTAATTGTTACGACATACCCTTACCCTAATACGCCGAAAAAATAAAAATATGCTTGCCTCGCAGAGGGAGTATTGTAGTAGCCATCCTGGATCAAAGATATTTACGAGGCTGTCAATGTCAGTTAAAGCGGCAGTGCCGTGTTTCTACAGGTTTTGTTAAGTGATGTCCAGTTATTTCACAAGACTTCGCAGGAGTTCAAGCTCTTCCAGAAGGTCGAGAGCCAGGGCGGCGCCCGGTAGATTTACCCGGAGGTCTCGCTGAAGACGAACGGTTACCTGGATGCGTTTGAGTTCCTGAGCGCCGAAGCGCCACTCACGGATGGATGTACCGGCTGGAGAGATTACTCCCTCCTGAACCATCTCTTTGACCAATTCATCATCCACCTTGCAGAGTCTGCAGGTCTCGCTGAGGCTGCACCAGGTGGATTCGTCGATAACAGTATATGTGAAGTGGTTTTCCATAATCAATACCTATGTGTCAATTTCGGGGATTGAATGAGAAGGATTTGGCCATGGTATCATAAAGTGCCTTTTGGGATGCCGTCTTGGCCGGAGGTGTCATAATACTTAGTGTGACGAATTGATCTCCCTTTTGGCTTTTGGAACAAAGTCCGCGGCCTTTTAAACGAAGTTTTTTCCCGGTTTGAGAATTTTCAGGAACCTTCAGGTCCACCGGTCCTCCAAGCGTTGGAACCTTTATGGTTGAGCCGAGAGCGGCCTCCCAGGGGGTGACGGGTAAGGTGAGCAGGATGTTACGGTTCTGGACGGTAAATATCGGGTGTTCGATAAAGACGATTTCGAGGAAGAGGTCACCATTGTGACCTTGCATACCTGGTGATCCTTGCCCTTCGAGTCTGATTTGCTGGCCTTGAATAATCCCCTTGGGAATTGCGACATCAAGAGAATGCGGTTGGGTGATGGGTTGCCCTCCCTGATCGATGGCAGTTCGGTTGAGAGTTATGGTGCGGCGGGAACCGTTATAACTGTCTTCGAGACTGATTGCGAGTTTTGCATGGATATCCTCTCCTTTGACCATGAAACTACGGTTGCCGTAACCGGTGCGGGTTTGAAAACGGCTTGCCCCGAAAAGAGATTCGAAAAAGTCACTGAAATCACCTGACCCGGAAAAGTTTTGTTGGCTGTTACGAAAGGAAGACTCCGTGTCCCATCCAGGTGGCGGATGAAAATCCTGGCCCTCTTTCCAGTTGTTGCCGAACCGGTCATAGGCCTTGCGTTTTTCCGGGTCGCGCAAAACCTCGTATGCCTCACCGATTTCCTTAAACCGGTCTTCAGCATTCGATTCCTTGTTGACATCAGGGTGGTATTTTCTGGCGAGCCTGCGGTAAGCCCGTTTAATTTCGTCCTGGCTGGCATCCTTTGTACAGCCAAGTGCCTGGTAATAATCTTTGTACTTCATGGCAAGTCCTCAATGATCAACGTACCGGAAGATGCGTGCTTTTTTGGTCCGATTTCGGTTCCAATGCCTGTTGCGGAAAAATATAATGATCAGGGTAAAAATTAGAAAAAGGACTTTCAACTCAAGGAGCGGATCCTGTCTTGACATACCTATTTTACCGTATACTATAAACATTTAAAGGGAAAAAATATGATGAACGAAATGATTTTTCTCATAGGTTTTCGAGGAACGGGAAAGACGACGATCGGTGGACTGCTGGCCGAAAAGTTGGGGTACACCTTTATTGATACCGACAGCAGGATCTGTCAAAAGAAAGGTTCGTCAATTAAGACAATTGTTGAAAACGAAGGTTGGGATGGATTTCGTCGGTGTGAAGAGGAGGTCCTTCGGGAACTTACCGATGCGACCGGAAGTGTCGTCGCCACCGGGGGAGGGGCGGTTCTCCATCGGCAGGTCTGGCAGGAGCTGAAGAGAAACGGGATAATCGTCTGGCTTATGGCCGATGATTCCATACTCCTGCAGCGCATCAAGGCTGATGTCTCCACCCAGGAGAACAGGCCGTCTCTGTCCGGTAGGGGGATAGCAGAGGAGATGATGGATATATTAAAGGAAAGAGAGCCATTGTATAGGGCAATTGCGCATTTTGCCGTTGATACCGGTAAGGTAGGTGTTGCTGAAGCCGTTGAAAAGATACGTGAAAAAGCGGCAAAAATCACAAGAACAGGACAATAGATGGCGGGGAACACATTTGGCAAGGCCTTCAGGCTTACAACCTGGGGGGAATCGCATGGGAGTGCCGTCGGGGCGGTGATCGACGGGTGCCCTCCGGGGCTCATTCTTGACCAGGAAGATATCGAGCGGGAAATGTCGCGTCGGCGCCCCGGGCAGGGAGGTGCCGCGAGCCCCCGCAAGGAACCCGACAAGGTGGAAATACTCTCCGGTATATTCACCCCTGCGGGTGAGACGAAACCGAGGACAACTGGAACCCCGATTTCAATGGCGATCTTTAATAAAGATGCCCATTCAAAGTCCTATGACAACCTGCGTGATATTTTTCGGCCCGGACACGGTGACAAAACCTACCTGGCAAAATATGGAATCAGGGACCACCGTGGCGGAGGGCGCGCCTCGGCAAGGGAGACGGCAGCCCGCGTAGCAGCCGGGGCGATAGCGAAGCTGGTGTTGCAAGAGCATGGCATTGACGTTTGTGCCTATACCGTCTCTTTGGGGGGAGTGCGGATCGAAACGTGCGATCTTGCCAAGATCAACGACAACGCCTATTTTTGTCCCGATCCTGCCGCAGCCGTTCGTATGGAGGAACGTGTCGCGGAGGTGCGGGCCCAGGGGGATACATTGGGTGGCATCGTCGAGATCCTTGCCCGCTGCCCCGCAGGGCTAGGGGAACCGGTATTTGATAAACTCGATGCGGTTCTGGCCCAGGCGCTGATGTCCATCGGGGCGGTCAAAGGAGTAGAGATAGGAGCCGGATTTGCAGTTGCAGACATGCTTGGCTCACAAAATAACGATCCCATCGGACCCACGGGATTTTTGACAAACAATGCCGGAGGGGTTCTGGCGGGCATATCCAACGGTGAGCAGATACGTATCAGGGTGGCGGTCAAGCCTATTCCTTCCATTGCCAAGGAACAGAAAACGGTCAATCTTGACAATAAGGAGGTTGGCATCCGGGTTGGAGGACGGCACGATATCTCGGCAATACCACGGATAATCCCGGTCTGCGAGGCCATGGTTCGTCTGACCTTGGCCGATTTTCTCCTCAGGGATAGGGCTGTCTATGAAGAAAGGAGGAAGGCGCCATGAGCAACGGGTCCGACACGCCAAGAAATATCTGGATGCTGACCCGGGAATATGAAGGCCTGGCTGGTGCCGGCGGAGTCAAGGACATGGTACGGCAGCTGGCAGCCTCTCTGGCACGCTGGAATGGGCGTTCCGTCCATGTGGTACTTCCATGCTATGGCTTTATCCGAACGGAAGAGCTCGGGTTCACACCGGTTGCAGATCCCCGGAATCCCAAACAGATCCTCGAATATTCCCTTAACATGAACTACACCGACATCGATCGTGAGGAGACAATCCGGGTCAGGGAAACAAAGATCGGCAGGGTGAAGGTGTATCTTTTGGAAGCGGAACGGTTCCGGGAAAAAGCGGATGTTTATACCTACACGTCGGCCGAAGAAGCAGCGGAGGCATGGAAAAAACAGGGAGCCGGGCATGTCGACTATTTTGCGATGAATATCCTGCTGCAAAAAGGTGCTCTGGCCTTAATGCAGCTGCTTGGCGAACAACCCGATATTATCCATTGCCATGACGGCCATACAGCAGTTTTGCCTGCCATGATCCGTGGGATTGATGGGTTTAGGCATTACTTCAACAAGACGGCCACCGTCGTCACGATCCATAATGCCGGAATCGGGTATCATCAGGAGGTGGCGGATCTGCCTTTTGCCCAGGCCGTCACCGGCCTCTCCAGGAAAAATATTCTTGAAAACCGTTTGGGCGATACCTTTGATCCCTTTATTGTTGCAGGCCGTTATGCAATGGTCAATACGGTGAGTGAGAATTATGCCCGTGAACTGCAGGAAACAAGAGATGACAGAATGACCGGCTGGCTGGGTCACCGATTGGCCGAAATGGGGGTGGTCCTGGAAGGAGTGACCAATGGTATCGATCCCGATGATTTCGATCCAAGCCGACCTGAACGCAGCGGAATTTCAGCTGCCTTTGATCCTTGGGGAGATGATGAATTGGAGGGCAAAAAAAATTGTAAGGAGGCTTTGTTGCAAAAGCTCTCCGGAAGTGAGATACTGTCAGGAGTATGGCGATTCGGAAGCCTGGAGCCTGACCTGGATAAACCGTTGATAACCTTTATAGGACGATTAAGCGACCAGAAGGGGGTCGATGTCCTTATTGCTTCCCTTCGTCACACTCTTCATCAGAGTAAGGATTTTCAGATACTGTTGCTGGGGACGGGCGGGTCCTTTGAAGAGAGTCAGATCATCGATCTGGCTGAGCAGCGGGGGAATAAGGGGAGAGTCTGCTTTTTGCGCGGGTTCAATCCTGCCATCGCCAATCAGGTGTATGCCGCAGGAGATTTTTTTCTCATTCCTTCCCGATATGAACCTTGTGGCCTGACGGATTATATCGCCCAGCTTTTCGGCAACATACCAATCGTCCATTACGTGGGAGGTCTTGTCAAGGTAGTGGATGCAAAGACCGGTTTTACCTATAAAAAGGATACTGCAGATGCCCTGAGCGATGCGATTGTAAGAGCCATCACCTGTTACCGGAAGCCGGGATGCGTACGCAGGATGCAAAGAGCCGCGGTGGCGAAGATTCGAGAGCACCACACTTGGGAGAAGGTGACTAAAAAATATCTACATCTCTATCGGAAGGCCAAACAACAGCTGATGTAATGTCGCTTTGCCATAGGGTGGTTAGAAAAACATAATGGAGGAAGGGTATGACCATACGAATTGGAATAAACGGTTTCGGAAGGATCGGGAGGAATATTTTCCGTGCTGTCGGGATGGATCCGGTCTTCAAGGATGTTGAGATCGTTGCCATCAACGATCTGACGGATAATGCGACCCTTGCCCATCTGCTTAAATATGATTCGGTTATGGGGATATATACCGGGGATGTGAGCAGTGATGAGCAGGGAATCATCGTTGACGGGAGACATATCACCGTGACCGATCACAGGAGTCCCATTGATATTCCGTGGGAAAGCATGGGTGTTGATTATGTTGCCGAATGTACCGGTATATTCAGAGATAGCCAGTCGGCCCAGGGACATATTGATGCAGGAGCCAGGAAGGTGATCATCTCTGCTCCGGCAAAGGGTGATGTCAAGACCTTCGTGATGGGAGTGAATGAGGATGAGTATTCAGGAACCCAGCATCATATCGTTTCCAATGCCTCGTGTACGACCAATTGCCTGGCCCCCTTTGCCAAGGTTATCCTTGATAATTTCGGCATTGTGCGAGGACTGATGACCACTATTCACGCCTATACCGGAGATCAACGCCTGTTGGATTTCCCCCATAGCGATCTCCGCAGGGCCAGGGCTGCCTGCCTGTCGATGATTCCGACCAAAACCGGTGCAGCCGCAGCAGTCTCACTTGTCATTCCGGAGCTGAAGGGCAAGTTTGACGGACTGGCGGTTCGAGTGCCGACTCCGGATGTTTCTCTGGTCGATGCGGTCATGGAGGTGGAGAGGGAGACGAGTGTGGATGAGGTGAATCAGGCCTTGAAGGAGGCATCCAACCGCTATCTCGGTTATACCGATCTGCCGCTTGTTTCCATAGATTTCCAGGGCGACAATCACTCCTCGATCATTGATGCCCAATCGACGAAGGTGATCGGAAAGACCGTCAAGGTCATGAGCTGGTATGATAATGAATGGGGATATTCAAATCGGATGCTCGACCTGATCTGCCATATGGATGCCAACAGTCCGTTGTAATGATTGTCTTAGCGCCCCGGTGGACCGCCGGGGCGCTTTCCTTTTTTTATTTTAGAAGCTCCTCGTCATAGAGTACTAGTCCGTGATCTCTAATAAAACAAAAACACCAGCATCTTCCGCAACCATAGATTCGGATGCCCTGAAGGCTAATCTCCTTGAGACTGCCGAAAATGTGGTCATAGATCCAGAGCTTCTGTTTCTTCTGGATATAGTGAGCAAATACAAGGGGTTGTATTCGAGCCTGGAAGGCCTGCTTTATGAAATATGCCATCCCTTTCGAAATTGGAACCTGATTCTGCCGCTTTTCAGGAGCTTTGTCCTGAAAAACAGCGGTCATTTCATTCGGCATCAGGATGGACCCAAGGCCATTGAACTCTTTGCCACTCTGTTTTTCAGGGCCATGGAAGATACGGAGAAGAATGTCGCTCTGTTGTCCTTGATCGTTGAGGCAAAAATTGCCTGGATCGAAAAGGTGATCAGCCTTTTAACCGTCAAGAATCTTACCCAGTATGAAAAGCCGTTGAACTGGATCTTTGCCAAAATGTCGGCCTTGGAGAAGGAGGATGGTTTGGCGCTTATGCAAATTGTCCAGGGTCAGCATCCGATCAAAAACCTGGCCGGTCAACTTCTTGCCCTGGCGGACTCTGATAAGGAGCTGGAATTCGATTATCGTCCGCTTGCGTCTTTGATGCGTGTCGTCCTGCTGAAAAACTATGAATACTGGCTGTTGGAAGATGATCCGATGCCATGGTTTATCGAGAGATGTGGAATTGAGGACAAGGATTTCCATTCGGAACCGCTTTTATCCTCAATATCCCATGCTACAATAAAAAAGGCTCGGAATGCCTTGGTCGCAATCGATATCGAAACAGACCCCGCAGAAGCGCTCAAAGCCATACTTGCACTTCCGGCCCACATCGATATCGTCCGATTCTACAGAGAAATACCTGAGAGATTGGCCAAGGCCGAAGCCGATTCGGAGGTGGGGCGGAAGCCCCTGTTTGTCCGGGATAAATTTGCTGAGAACAAAAAATTGCTCTTTCTCTTCAAGATCATGGATACGAAGGGGTTATATCTGATCCATGAGGAGACTCTGCGGGAGATTAACCGCGGTCTGGTCCAATTGGTCAGACAGCAGAGCTTTGAGGAGATCGAGGAATTTCTGCTGACGACCTTTCATCTCTTAAAGGCCAATGTCAATAAATACCCCCATACATCGCTCCAGTGCATCCAGGTTTTGGGGGGCGAGGTGTTTAATCGCGGAAACAGCCGGATGGTTGAGACCTTTCTTTGGGAGGTGGTGCGTTTCGGCTTCCAGTATGCAAAGGTCGCAGGTGTGGACGAGGACTGGCAGCCTCTCACCAATCCTGCCCATCTCAACAACATTCGGGTTTGGTTGACCTTGATCGAGCAGGAACCGAAGTGGTGTTCTACCTTATTTTCCGCCCTCATCATCAACTTGAAACTCACTGGCACCTGCGTCAAAGATACCGACCTTTTTCAGAGGGATATCTCCGAACTGCTCAATCATCCCATTAAACCGATATACAATCTGGCCAAGCAATTCACCAAATTGATGCCGGTTTTCTTTAATGAAATCGGTGCGGAAGGGGAATTGCGCGATGTTTCTACCGAGTTGGACGAGATATATAAGAGAAAAGATGTCTTGATCCATTTTTTAAGGAAACAGAGTCATGTAGAAAGTTCGAATCTGATAGTTAATTTTATCAAGGCGATTTTGCTTTTCTGGAAATCCCGGAAAAAGACACTGTTGCAGGCATACCTCCCTGAAGAGGTATATAACCAGGTGGCAGTGGAAGGACCGTTTATTGATGACCAGTTCCGTCTTGCCGAGCGTATCACCCAGCAGCTCGAATTCAAGAGCATGCAGGACATACTTGACTGGAATCCTGAAAATCTCAAGAAGTTCCTGGCACGGCAAACAGATCTTGAACCATTGGAACTTCGTCGGTTTGAACTTCTGGTCCAGATGTATAAACTCATGCACAGGAAATATAACCTGGGGTTTCAGGAGTTGCGCTCCGAACTGTTGCTGGCCGCCCAGGAAGGATTTCCGGAAATGGAGGGAGTACTTGCCGACTTGGAAACATGCGGAACCGTCGGTTGTCTCGAGACGCTCCTGAAGGCACTGGAAGGACTCAGGAGTACCATACTTTCTTCTGAGCGTTTTCAAGCCCGGGAGGATATTTACTATAAAAGACATATTGCGGTGGATATCCCATCGGTATACGGACGGTACCGGGAACGAAAATTTGATAGCCTGAGCTTGACCTTTCGTCTGGAAAACCTGGCAAATATCTATCTGGAGAGGTTGCCTGAAACCGTCAATCTCAGTTTCATTACCCAGGCCGCCTTCTTTAGAATCGTAAAATGTCTCAAACTTTTTCTCCAGGCCTTGAATATTGATGGAATAACATCGAGAAGAATTGACATCTACATGTCATTATTGCAGAATTCTCTTAAGGTGCGGCGTTTTTCCTACACCCAGTATCTGGATATCTTCCGCGGGCTTTCAGAGGGTGTCAAGGATATCATCTATGCCTTCTACACCAATATTCACCAAAATAACCTGTCAATTATTATCCCCCAGATCAATCCGAATGATCTTGTAACCAAATACCGATCCCTCTGGGACGAGAAGGATATCACCAATACGATTCACAGGGTGTCCGAATTCTTTTTTCGGGATCTGATCTCCTCCACCTTTGGTCTTCAGCACCTCGACAACTTTATCATCAGAATTATTCAAACCCTGGAAAGTCAAAAAGATATTTTAGACAAACAGGGCCTTGATCTGTTGATGACCTACAACCCGGAAAAGACGGTTTCTTCTCTCTATAACATCAACCCCTTTACCAACGATTTGATCCATCTGGGCAATAAGGGATTCAACCTGATGACCTTGGTCGCCGACGGGAAGCCGGTTCCGCCCGCTTTTGTCATAACCACCGAGGTCTTCCGGTGCCGGGATGTGGTGTTCGGTTTTTCCAAGGCTCGTGAAGAATTCATGCGGAGGATCCGCGCTTCTCTTTCCGAAATTGAGGAAATGACCGGAAAGGTTTATGGATCCCCCGACCGACCGCTGCTTCTCTCGGTCCGAAGCGGTGGAGCCATATCCATGCCGGGAATGATGGCCACCATCCACAATGTCGGCATGAACGAAGAACTTATTGAAGAGTATGTGCGCGATCATGGGAATGCGTACCTTTCCTGGGATAATTATCGACGCTTCCTCCAATCTTGGGCAATGATTTCAGGGATGCAGCGTGAGGATTTTCAGGAATTGATGAATGAAGCCAAAGCCAAACACCGTGTCAACCTGAAGCGGGAATTTTCTCCCGAGCAGATGAAAGATCTGGCCCTTTCCTACCAGAAGCTGATACGAAATCGCGGGTATGGCATACCTGATGATCCCTGGCTGCAGCTGGTGACAGCCATCCAGAAGGTCTTGGATTCCTGGGATACCTTCAAGGCATCGGATTATCGCAAGATCATGGATGTCTCCGACTCATGGGGAACGGGGGTGATCGTCCAGGCCATGGTTTTCGGCAACTACTCGGATACCTCCGGGGCCGGTGTCCTTTTCACTGCCCATCCCTATCGTAAGGTATCCCGGGTGGCGCTGTGGGGAGATTATGCCTATGGGGATCAAGGTGAGGATATCGTGTCAGGACTGGTAACCAGTTATGCTGTTTCCGTCGAGCAGGCCGAACTCGACGGCCGGGCGGTGGAGGAAACCCTGGAGCGGAGGTTCCCTGGAATTTATCAGCGCCTGCTTTCCATCTCACGGGATCTGGTCTATGAAAAGAATTGGAATCCTCAGGAGATGGAGTTTACTTTTGAAGGTCCTTCACCCGATCAGCTCTATCTGTTGCAGACTCGCGACATGATAACCATTAAAAAGAAGGAACATCTCAATGTCTTTGTGGAATCCAAAGACCTGATTGAAAATATCCTGGGTAAAGGCGTCGGCGTCTCAGGTTCGGCGATTTCGGGGAGGGCGGTATTTTCTGAAAGCAACATCAGGGAGCTAAGAGAGACCGATCCCGGTACCCCGCTGATCCTCTTTAGGCAGGATACGGTTCCCGAGGATATTAAAGTGATTGATATGGCCGATGGATTGATAACCTCTCGGGGGGGACAGACATCTCACGCCTCCGTTGTCGCCGTTCGTCTGGAGAAAACCTGCGTGGTCGGTTGCAAACGTCTGAAGGTCTATGAGACCGGTCAATACTGTGAGATCGGCGACAAAAAGATCCGTTTCGGTGATCGGGTCTCGATTGATGGGCGTAATGGTCTGCTGCTTCTTGGGGTCCATCAAATTCAGGAAGAGATGCACATTCTTCCTATTTGACCCGGACCTGTCGGTTGTTCTCTATCTGTCTTTTTCTTAGGAAAAATGGATAGATCTACATGTTCAAAATCAATGTATGAGGTGGGGAGATGTCAGAGAAGACATTTTTAAAAGGACCGAAGCTTTTATCGTTTGCGCGGCAGAAGGCACGATTGATAGGTGTGGAGAGTAGGGGGATAAACCTTGAGAAGCTTATTTGCAGGATCCAGGAAAAAGAAGGAAATAGCATTTGCTTCAGGAAGAAGGAATTCTGTTCCGAGGTTCTTTGTTGTTGGCAGGCTTCCTGCGGTGCCAAGATGGTCGGAACCTGACCTCAATATTCCGTCGTATCCCAAAAACGTACAGCCGATGGAGCTCCTGGTCGACGAAACCGGGAGAAAAGCATCGTGCTTGTTTGGCTGTCTGATTAACCGTTTGTTTTAATATGATTTTTAGAGTTGTGCCCGTGCGAACATTAATAAACTTCTCAATTAAGAACCCGAATACCCCTTTCGGGGGGGCGGACTCTATCGTGTTTCGGGAACACCTACTGCTTTTAAAAGGAGCGCAAGAGGGCAAAACTTGGTAAAGCCGAACTGGAGGAGGTTCAGACCGACAAAGGCGGTAAAGAACAACCAGTATTGACTTTGAAAAATCGGGCTGACAGAAACTCCCAAAGCGAGACTAATAAGTATAAAACAACCAGCAATTGTGTGAACCCAGTCTGTGACGATCATGGTGTCTACTCCTTAAGATCCGGGCAGAATAGTTTCTGCATTTTTGAGATCATATCTATTATGCGTTTATCGGTAATTCTGTTGTAGATAAAATTGGCCTCTTTTCGAAAATCGATGATCCCCTGACCACGAAGTATATTCAAATGCTGTGAGATATTGGCATTGGTTGTCTTGACCGCATTCGTGATGTCACCCACCGTGAGTTCCTCATTTTGTAAAAGACAGAGGATTTTTAATCTGATCGGATGTGACATCGACTTCAAAATTTTTGCCAGAGCATCAATCTGTTCATCTTTCATAAGAGATCCTTTTCCAGATATTTTAGTATTTAGTTTAATTCTATTTTCCTTATTGTAAAGGGAAAGGAAAAGAAAAACTTTGCTTAAACGTTTTCACGAAACAGGGTCAAGCCGGAAATATCCCTGTTGCGGGAAAGGTGTAAAAGAGGTCAAAAAAGAAAAGAGAGAGGTTTCCCGCTTGAATACCGAATGGAAAAAGAGTTAATTGGGAGGGCCTTTTGGTTTCTGCCGTTTGATTCAGGAAAAGAGAGACGGTATATTGATGACTTCGAGCCCGTTTTGTCAACCGTTTTCACTATCCCATTTAATCGAGAGCAAAAGATGAAAAACAAATTACTGCAACCCAACCACTGTTATCTTCATATAATCGATCCTCAACAGAGTCTTATGGCCCAGATATATCGGGCAGATCGGGTAACTACGGTAATCAAGCTGATGCTGGATTGCGCAAGGATCTTGTCTCTCCCGGTCATTGCCAATACCCAATATAAAAAAGGACTTGGTCCCTATGTTGTCGAGCTGGAACCGTTGATGGAGGGAATAGAAAGACCCGACAAAACCGAGTTCAGTGCTCTGGCCAATGAACAGACAAATACATTGGTGGATCAATTACCCGATGCGGTTACAACACCGATTTTGGTAGGGGTTGAAACCCATATCTGTATCTACCAAACGGCGGTGACATACCTGGATAAGGGGTGGATTCCCTTTATCGTGGCTGACGGCGTTTCCGCAAGGACACTTGAAAATCATCAGCTGGGTCTTGATGAACTGCGGTCGCGGGGAGCGATGATCGGGCCAGCCGAGATGATCGTCTACGAACTCCTGGGCAAAGCAGGAACACCCAAATTTAAGGAGATTTTACCGTTTATTATAGAATTTGGGAAAAATATCAAGTAATGACCTGTAATTTGAAAGTATATCCCAGATATTAACCTTTAACACAAGTAGAAAAAGACCTATGACCGGAAATGAATTGCGCGCAAAATTTTTAGACTATTTTCAGAAGAACGGCCATACTGTTGTTGAGAGCTCTTCCCTTGTGCCGGCAGACGACCCGACATTACTGTTCACCAATGCCGGTATGGTACAGTTCAAAACCGTCTTCATGGGAGAGGACAGTAGAAACTATGTGCGGGCTACGACCAGTCAGCGCTGTGTCCGAGCCGGCGGCAAGCACAATGATCTTGAAAATGTCGGATACACGGCCCGTCACCATACTTTTTTTGAGATGCTCGGGAATTTTTCCTTTGGCGATTATTTTAAAAAAGAGGCGATTCATTTCGCATGGGACTTTTTGACAAAGGAGCTCGGGCTGCCGAAAGAAAAACTGTGGATCACCATCTATGACGATGATGACGAGGCCTATGCTCTATGGGAAAAGGTTGAAGGATTGCTTGATGGCCGTATTGTCCGAATGGGCGAAAAGGATAATTTCTGGGCCATGGGGGATACCGGCCCCTGCGGCCCCTGTTCCGAGATCCATATAGACCAGGGGGTTGAGGCCGGTTGCGGCAAACCGGATTGTGCCTTGGGCTGCGATTGTGACCGCTTTCTTGAACTGTGGAACCTGGTTTTCATGCAGTTCAACCGTGCCGAAGACGGAACCATGACCAAGCTTCCAAAACCCAGTATTGACACGGGAATGGGGCTGGAGAGGGTTGCAGCTGTTCTGCAGGGAAAATTCAATAACTATGATACAGATCTTTTTACCCCGATAATACGTTGTCTGGAAAACCTGTCGAAACGGACGTATGGCAAAGATATAGATGATAATGTAGCCATGCGTGTTATTGCCGATCATGCCCGGGCTACGGCTTTCCTGGTGTCGGATGGTGTTTTGCCCTCCAATGAAGGCAGAGGATATGTGCTCAGACGCATAATGCGCAGGGCAATTCGGTACGGGAAGTCTCTCGGACTCGAAAAACCGTTTATGGATATGGTAACGGTTGCTGTTGTCGACTCGATGAACCACGCCTACCCTCATCTCAATGAGGCGAGGGAACTCTTGAAAAAGGTGGTCAACAATGAGGAGGAGAGATTTCGGGGAACCCTGGAAAACGGTTTGATGATTCTCGATCAGGAAATTTCCAGAATGAAGAAGAAGAAAGAAAAGGTCATCCCCGGAGATTTCATCTTCAAACTCTATGACACCTACGGCTTTCCCGTAGACATTGTCCGTGACATCTCTTTTGAGAGCAACGTCGGTTTCGATGAGGCAGGATTTACCAAGGCGATGGAGAAGCAGCGGGCAAAATCCAGGGCGTCGCAAAAGGGAGAGGGGATTCGACTGCGCGAGGATGGGGTGAAGAAACTCCTTGCCGCTGGAAAGAAAACCGATTTTGTCGGGTATGAGCAATTGATGGCCGAGACCTCCGCCGATGCTCTACTGGATACCGAAGGTCACGAGATTGACTCTTTGCCAGCTGGCAGCCTGGGGAAATTGTGCGCCCCAATCACTCCGTTCTATGCCGAATCAGGGGGACAGGTCGGTGATAAGGGACGGGTGAGCTGGGAAGGTGGTACAGCCAGCGTCATCTCCACAATGGGAGAAGGGGCGCTGATACTTCATGAGATTAAAGTGGAGGAGGGAACACTCACAAAAGGGGTGCAGCTCAAGCTTGCGGTTGGAGAAGAACAACGCCTGGAAACGGCTGCCAATCATACCTCGACCCATCTGCTGCAGGCAGCCATGAAAAAGGTTTTGGGCGATCATATCAAACAGGCCGGCTCTTTGGTAGGCCCAGGGAGGCTTCGTTTTGACTTTACCCATTTCTCACAGGTCAAACCGGAGGAAATAGCTGAGATCGAGCGCATCGTAAATGAACGGATAAGAGAGAACACCCTAGTCGATACCAGGGTATTGGATCGGGATGAGGCACTGAAAGAGGGAGCGACGGCGCTCTTTGGCGAAAAATACGGAGAGAAGGTTCGGGTAGTCTCAGTTGAAGGTTTCAGTAAAGAGCTTTGTGGTGGAACCCATGTTCGGGCAACCGGGGATATTGGGGTCTTTAAAATAACATCGGAAGGTGGAATCGCCTCAGGGGTCAGGAGGATCGAGGCTCTGACAGGAAGGGCTGCTTTTGAATATCTTCAGAATGTAAGTCATCGTGAAGCGCAACTGGCTGCGGTTCTAAACGTACCGGTGGAAGATATTGCATCCAAGATTAAAAATCTCCTGGCCAACCAGAAGAACCTGGAAAAACAGGTTGCACAATTAGCCGGCCGTCTTGCCAGTTCAGACCTTGATAGCCTGATGAAAGATGCCGTGGACGTTGCCGGAATAAAGGTTGTTGCAGCCCAGATACCACTCGATAGCCCCAAAACCTTGAGAGAGGTGGGGGATAAGGTAAGAGACGGTCTCGATTCCGGGGTTGCCGTTCTTGGGGGAGTTATTAAAAACAAGGTTGCATTGTTGGCAATCGTCACTAAAGACCTCACAAATAAAATAAGCGCCGGAGACCTCGTCGGTCGAGTTGCAGGTGTGGTGGGCGGCAAGGGAGGCGGCAGGCCGGATATGGCACAAGCCGGAGGCGAAAGGGTGGATAAGCTTGCAGATGCCATCAGGTCTGTTCCGATCCATGTCTCGAAAATTCTTGAGGGATGAAGAAGTGTTACATTCTTAGTAATAAAAAAAAGTTGTGCCGCCGAACTTCTTTATGAATTTTAGTGAAGTTGACCTTGACTCGATATTATAAAGTAGTTGACACAGCCGATTATTTACAGTAAAAATTTTCACCGGTTGTGAATGACCATTCATTTTCGACATGAATGGTCATTCATCTGAACCCTTGCAAGTTTGTAATTTATAGAGTAAGTCCACATTCGATTCTGAATGATGAGTTTATAAAACTTAAGTTTATCAGGAGAGTGCAAACATGGTTACGTTGGATATCACTTTGTTTATTCAGATGGTAAACATTATCGTATTGATGTTTATCATGAATGCGGTGCTGTACAAACCTGTACTGAAGGTTTTGCGTGACAGATCTGAAAAGATGAAAGGGATGCAAACTGAGGTTGCAAAGGTTCAGGAAAACGCACGTCTTCGACAGGAAGAGGTTGATGCAAAGATGGCAAAGGCCTCGGGGAAGGCTAAAGCCGCTCTGGATTCTGCAAGAGCTGATGCCGCAGCTGCAGGGAGTTCGAAGCTTGCCGCAATCAAGGCTGAGGTAGATGAGGGAAAAGATAAAAGAATGGCGGAGATCCGAACGCAGATAGAAAGTGCAGCAAAAGGACTTCAAGGAAATCTAGATGGATTTGCCGTCGCCATGGCCAGTAAAATTCTGGGAAGGAGTCTCTAGAGATGAAAGGAGTGAAGCGAGTAGCCAGGGGAAGCATTCTGGTCGTAGTGACACTCTGGTTTGCCTTGTCCTTCGGGACTGCATGGGCAACAGAGAATGTCAATCCCGATATGGCCGGAAAGACGAGCCACGAGGTTGTTGTAGAGGGTCACGCTAAAGACGCCACCGCGGTTGTTCATGAAGAGGGTAAAGCCAGTGAAAATGCGGCAGCTGAGCATGGTGAAGTGCATCAGCCATTGATCACCACGGCCAAACTGTGGGATCTCTTGTGGCGGTTTATGAACTTTGCTGTCTTGATGTTCATTTTAATAAAATTCGCGGCCAAACCAATTGCCACCGGATTGAGCAGCAGAAAGAGCAAAATACGGACAGAGATAGAAGATCTGGAGGCCAAAAAGGCCGAGGCCGAAAAATCCTACAGAGAATTCGAGGCTAAGCTTGCGGGCATTGAAGCCGAAATAGATACCATTGTTGAGAAAGCTGTTGCCCAAGCAGAGATCGAAAAGGCCAGGATTATCGAAAAGGCCGAGGAGGCTGCGGCTGATATTCAACGTCAGGCCGAGATGGCTATCCAATATGAGATAATGGAAGCGAACAGAACGCTGAAGAACGATATTGCAGATCAGGCCGCAGCAATGGCTGAAGAGTTGATTGTGAAAAACCTTACGGCTGCAGATCAGGTAAAAATCGTTGAAGATTATCTAGCCAAAGTGGGGGCCGTCCAGTGAAACAGACAATCTTAGCGAGAAGATACGCCAAAGCTCTCTTTGCTGTGGGCAAGGAGAACAGTAAATTTGAAACCTATAATGAAACCCTCCAGGGACTTTCAGGGTTGTATGCTACGCATCCGTCAGTTATCGATGCTTTAACGAACCCGCTCTATCCTCTTGAGTTTAAAGAAAAGGTCATGGTTGGTATTGTCAAATCATCCGGTGTTGATAAGATCATGGGGAATTTCCTGAATCTGCTTGTTGAGAAAAAACGGGCTGAAATTCTCCCCGAGATAGCAGAAGAGTTTCAGATCATGGTTGATTCGGAAAAGAATATCAGTCATGGAATGGTCATTTCAGCTGTAGAGCTTAGTGATACATTGCAGGCCAACGTAAAGGCCACGCTAGAGAAATTAACAGGCAAGAAAGTTGAGCTGTCGACCAGCGTCGATCCATCTTTGATTGGCGGCATAATAGCCAAAGTCGGAGATCTTGTATTGGATGGCAGCATCAGGACACAGCTTGCAGGTTTAAAAGATTCCATTAAGGGGAGAGAATAGATGCAGATCAAAGCCGAAGAAATCAGTCAGATTATCAAAGATCAGATTGGGGAGTACGAGACAAGTATTGACCTTAATGAAACCGGTACCGTTATCTCAGTCGGTGACGGTATCGCACGTGTTTATGGCGTACAAAATTGTATGGCCATGGAGCTTCTCGAATTCCCCGGCGGTATTATGGGACTTGCCTTGAACCTGGAGGAAGACAACGTCGGTTGTGCTGTTCTGGGAAATGTTCAAGGTATCAAGGAAGGTGATATTGTCAAACGTACCGGCAGGATCGCCGAAGTTCCGGTTGGACCTGAAATGGAAGGCCGCGTTGTCGACGGTATCGGATTTCCCATCGACGGTCAGGGCCCGATCAACGCCAAATTGAGTTCAAAAATAGAAGTTCTGGCCCCGGGCGTTATCGCCAGAAAAGGTGTGCATGAGCCCTGCTATACCGGTGCCAAGGCCGTAGACGCCATGACGCCTGTCGGACGAGGACAGCGTGAGCTGGTTATCGGCGACCGTCAGATCGGCAAGACCGCCCTTTGTGTCGATGCGATCATCGCCCAGAGGGAAACGGACGTACACTGTATCTATGTTGCCGTCGGCCAGAAAAAATCAACCGTTGCCCTGGTTGTTGAGAACCTGAGAAAGCATGGTGCCATGGAATATACCACAGTCGTTGCGGCATGTGCCTCCGATCCCGCACCAATGCAGTATATCGCTCCCTTTGCCGGTTGTGCAATGGGAGAGTATTTCAGGGATAACGGCATGCATGCGCTTATCATCTATGATGATCTTTCCAAGCAGGCTGTTTCCTACCGCGAGCTCTCCCTCCTGCTTCGTCGTCCGCCGGGACGTGAGGCCTATCCGGGTGACATTTTCTTCAACCACTCTCGTCTTCTCGAGCGAGCCGCAAAGGTTAACGATGAACTGGGAGCTGGATCACTGACCGCTCTTCCGATCATTGAGACCCAGGCAGGGGATGTTTCGGCCTTTATTCCGACAAACGTTATTTCGATTACCGACGGTCAGGTCTACCTTGAGCCGAACCTGTTTTTCTCTGGTGTTCGTCCCGCAATCAACGTTGGTCTGTCCGTATCCCGCGTTGGTGGTAGTGCCCAGGTTAAGGCGATGAAACAGGTTGCAGGTACCCTGCGACTCGATCTTGCCCAGTATCGCGAGCTTGCGGCCTTTGCGGCCTTCGGCTCCGATCTTGATGCCGCAACTCAGGCCCAGTTAACACGTGGTGAACGTCTGGTCGAGATCCTCAAACAACCTCAATATCAGCCCTTGCCCATGGAGAAACAGGTTGTCATTCTGTATGCCGGTGCCAATGGTTACCTCGATAAATTGCCTGTTGATACCCTGGCAAGTTACGAGCAGGAGTTGTTCTCGTATATCGAATCGAATGATGCTTCAATCTTTTCCGATATCAAAGAGCAGCAGGTGTTCACTGATGAAATTAAGGCGAAACTGAATAAAGCACTGACCAGCTTTGGTACTACATTCAAGGCAACCAAAGGTCTTAACTAATCAAAGATAGGTCCAGCTATGCCCAGTTTAAAAGACGTACACACGAAGATCCAGGGTGTCAAAAAGACATCCCAGATCACCAAGGCCATGAATATGGTCGCCTCGGCGAGGTTGCGTAGTGCCCAGGAAAAGATGGAGAGTTTCCGGCCATACACGTCAAAGTTTGTCGAGGCAATGTCGAATCTATCGAGTGGATCCAATACCGGAAGTTTCCCCTTAATGGAAACCCGCAGCATCAAAAATATCGAGTATGTCGTCATTACATCCGATCGTGGACTTTGTGGATCCTTTAACGCTAACATCATCAAGCTTGCTTTGAAGAACATGGCCGAAGCTGAGGCCAAAGGCATCGGGGTAAGCTTTGTCTGTGTCGGAAAAAAAGGTTTCCAACTCCTGAAGAAGACGGGGAAAGTTCGGAAGAATTATAAAGACATCATGTCTTCGTTTCAGATGTTTAATGCCCGCGAGATTGCAGTTGATGTCTCAGAAAACTTCCTGAACGGCAAGGCTGACAAGGTTGAAGTTATCTATGCCCAATTTCAATCAGTGGCTGTGCAGAAACCGTTCACCAAGGCGTTTCTGCCGGTACAGCCCGTCCAGGAAGAAGGGGCCAAAAAGATCTCAGGTGAATATATCTATGAGCCTTCCACGGAAGAAATCATGGATGTCCTCCAACCTCTCTATCTGAATGTAATGATCTATCATGCCATGTTGGAGGTAGGTGCAAGCGAGCATGCCGCCAGGATGACTGCCATGGATAACGCTACCAATGCATGTAAAGATATTGTAGATCACTTGACCATAGTATACAACAAGGCGCGCCAGGCCGCAATTACAGCGGAACTCATGGATATCGTGGGCGGTGCCGAAGCCCTTAAATAAAATCTGAACGTACGGAAAAACTAAGACTCTTGAGGAGGGGTAAGGCCCTATGAGTAATCAAAGGATTGGAAAAATAATTCAAGTAATTGGTCCTGTCGTGGACGTCGAATTTGACGCAGGGAATCTTCCGAATATCATGAATGCCATGTATGTCAGCAATCCCGGCATTTCAGATGAAAAAGATAACCTGGTTATAGAAGTAGCCCAGCATCTCGGCAATAACGCCTGTCGCTGCGTTGCCATGGATCAGACCGATGGTCTGGTACGTGGGATGGAAGTTCGCGATACAGAAGAGCCGATCTCAATTCCGGTTGGTGAGCCTGCTCTCGGCAGGATTATGAACGTCGTCGGACGTCCGGTTGACGGTCTTGGCCCCATCACATCTGATAAAAAAATGCCGATCCACCGCAATGCGCCCTTGTTCACCGAGCAGGACACCGAGGTACGCGTTCTGGTCACCGGTATTAAGGTTATCGACCTGCTGGTTCCCTTCCCACTGGGTGGAAAAATGGGTCTGTTCGGCGGCGCCGGTTGCGGCAAGACGGTTATCATGATGGAGATGGTTAACAATATAGCCATGCATCACGGTGGTATCTCGGTCTTCTGTGGTGTTGGTGAGCGTACACGTGAAGGAAACGACCTGTACCATGAGATGAAGGAATCAGGCGTTCTGCCCAAAGCAGCTCTCGTTTACGGACAGATGACGGAACCTCCAGGAGCCCGTGCCCGTGTTGCACTGACCGGACTTACCGCTGCCGAGTATTTCCGTGATGAAGAGGGCCAGGACGTGCTGTTCTTCGTCGACAACATCTTCCGTTTCACCCAGGCAGGTTCCGAGGTTTCAGCACTTCTCGGACGTATTCCGTCAGCTGTTGGGTATCAACCGACGCTGGCCACCGACCTTGGTGCCCTGCAAGAACGCATTACATCGACTACCAAAGGTTCGATTACCGCCGTACAGTGCGTCTACGTACCTGCGGATGACTTGACCGATCCGGCACCGGCTACAACATTTGCCCATCTCGATGGAACCGTTGTTCTTTCCAGGCAGATTTCGGAGCTTGGTATCTATCCTGCCGTTGATCCGCTTGACTCCACCTCCAGAATTCTTGATCCGAACGTAATCGGTGAAGAACACTATCAGGTGGCCCGTGGCGTTCAGGTCTCATTACAGAAGTATAAAGACCTCCAGGATATCATTGCCATTCTCGGTATGGACGAGCTTTCCGAGGAGGATCAGCTTCTTGTCTCCCGCGCCAGAAAAATTCAGAGGTATCTGTCCCAGCCATTTACCGTGGCCGAGGTTTTCACAGGTATGCCCGGAAAATTCGTAAAGATTGAAGAGACCGTTCAAGGTTTCAAGGAGATCCTCGAAGGGAAACATGATGACTTGCCTGAGGCTGCGTTCTATATGGTGGGATCCATTGATGAAGCGGTTGCAAAGGCAGCTAAGTCGAAGGAAGATAATAAATAACGATTAGCGAGGTTGGTTCAATGGCACAACAGATAAAACTGGAAGTGGTAACACCTACCGGAGCAGCTGTTAACGAGGATGTCGATATCGTTAATGCACCGGGATATGGTGGAGATTTTGGTGTGCTTGCCAATCATGCGCCTTTTCTTTCAACAATTAAGATTGGCCTTCTTTCTTACGAAACAGGTAATAAGAGGGAGAATCTTATGATCAGTGGAGGCTTTTGTGAGGTTTCCAACAATAAGATAACCTTTCTCGTTGAAAGTGCGGAATTCGGTAAGCAAATCGATGTTGATCGGGCCATGAAAGCCAAAGAGCGAGCGGAAAAAAGGCTTGCTCAGGCTGCTCAAAAAGATGAATCAGTAAACAGAACCAGGGCGGAAGCTGCTTTACAGCGTTCATTGGCCCGAATTAAGGCTGCTAAAGTGGCCTGATTTTTTTCTGAAGGTATAGCCACAAAAGGCCATCGGCGGGTGAAACCGGCGATGGCCTTTTTTTATGGTTTCTCCGAATGAAGCGTACTTTTGTAAATCTGAAAGGAACAATCCGGCAGAGGGCATCGCCTGCGAACGCTCCTCTGCGGCCTCATCGCTGGTACACCACGGCTGACAAGACAGGCCATCCCTCACCTGCTGCCAGGTGCGGACGTCCTGTCTGCACCCCTCCCGGGGGGCGGCCTTGTGTGTTTCCCTTTCGGACGTCCGTGAGGCGTCTCCAGAGATGCCCTCCGCCTCCTGCCTTAATCTAATCCGGAAGAACCTTTTTTATTGTCTATACTGCAGGGTCAGAGACTTGCTGTATTGGTGCTGATATACGATTGGATGCCGGAAGAGATGTCACTGGCGATATTGTTCAGGAAATGATTGTTTTTTAAATGACGGGCATCGTCTTTATTGCTGATAAAAGACATTTCAACAAGTATAGCAGGCATTTCAGCTCCAATTAAAACATAAAACGGCGCCTGTTTGACCCCCAGGTTTTTGATATGCGAAAACCTTTTTTCTAGTCCGGATATGAGGGAGTTATGAACTTGCTCGGCAAGGCGAGAGGATTCGTTGATCTTTGAATTATTAAGAATATCCGACAAGATATTTTGCAGATCGCTCATCTGATGGGTAGATGTCGAGTTCTCAAAAGCGGCAACTCTCATGGCCTCTGGGTTGGCGGTAAGGTTAAGAAAATAGGTTTCTATGCCGTACGCTCTCTCGGAAGGACTTGCATTGATATGCAGGGAGATAAAGAGATCGGCATCATGGGTATTGGCGATTGCTGTTCGTTCCTCAAGTGGAATAAAAACGTCCTTATTTCGTGTCAGAATAACCTTACATCCAAGTTTTTCTTCTAAAAGAGGAGCCAGTTTTTTGGCGACTCTTAGGACAATATCTTTTTCCTTGAGACCGAAAGCTATGGCTCCTGGATCTTTCCCTCCATGACCTGGATCAAGAACAATGGTCTTTACTCCAAGGCCAAGTTGCTGAGCCAGGGAAATCGCCCTTCGGTTCGTTTGTTTTGCGGTGAGATGAGGGATGGTGGTATGGGGATTTGCTTTGTCATAGACAGGTCTTTTTTTGCTGTCCCGCAAAACAATAATTTTTGGTGGTGACTCTGAAGGGGGCTCGATGGGCGGAATCGGTTTGATGGATTGGGGAAGATCCGGTGGGGGAACTTCTTTTTTTTGACCGCGAACATCGATAACCACGCGAAAAGGGTTTGCGAGACTGAAGACCTTATAGGATGAGATGGATTCGATATCAAGAACAACTCTGACCGTGTCGGAAGTGAACTGCCCGGTACGGATTCTTTTCAACAGGCCGTCCTCTATCGGAACGGGAGCACGATATCGCGGTTTGATATAGCTGTTGTAAAAATCGATGAATAACCTTCTCGGCTTATCATCGGACTTTTCCAAGAGTTGTTCTTTGTAGGCTACCGGGCCGGAAGCATTAATGACGATACGGGTGTAGTCATTAGACGACCAGTATTTTACAGGAAGCACGTTTGTGAGTTTGCTGTGCTGGGAGTTGCCGGCCATTGCTGAGGGCAATGGAGTATTATACTGTTGGGAGAGGGTTTTTAGCTTCTTTATGGCCAGGGAATGCATATCTCCTTTGGGGAAATCAGTGACGATTCTATTGAGTACATCAGATGCCTTTTTCGGATCCTTGAGATCGTCAAGATACATATTGGCCACCGTCATGAGGGCATCATCACCCAATCTGTTTCCAGGAAAGATTGTAGCTGTATCACTGAAATAGGAAATGGCTTCATCAAGATCCATTTTGTTGTGAAAACGAACAAACATTTCCTGATAGATTTGACCCAACATAAAGAGACAGTTGGGTGCATATTCAGATTTTGGGTCTAAAAGATATATCTTGCGAAAATTTCGGGCGTTCTTGAGCCATTCTTCTCGAGATATCTTGGCGGTGTCTTTCGTTCTGAGATCGTCGTATCTCCCTCGTGTAAGCAGATAACGATTTTCAATTTCCTTTTGTTTGCCCTTTGGGCTGTTTCCCTGGGCAAATGCAGGTGGGAAAAAACAAGAAATCAGTAATATTAATAGAAAGATGGATGCAAAACGTTGCATGTATGATGGAGGGTTTCCGATATGATAGTTTTTGCAGACGTTCATTGCACGTTGTATTAAGGAGCTTAGCCCGTATTTCTCATCAGTTCGTGAGGAATCCAGAGTAAATGCTGTATTTTTTATACTACCATTCTCCTCTTCTTTAAAGAAAATAGCATGGGAGGGAAAAAAAATCATCAGCAATTGAAAAGATTCTTCATTTCATAGAGAATTTCCAATGCCCGACGTGGAGTCAAATCGTCAATATCGTATTTCTTAAGGAAATCACGAACAGGATCGGTCGGCTGTTTAAAGAGGGAGAGTTGATTAGGATGCTGCCTGCGGGAAAGTGAACGTGGTCTCTTGGTTTTGGCAATGAGGGGAGTGCCGTCGGAATCAAATTCCCCGTTTTCAATATTTCTTAAAATCTCGTTTGCCCGTTGGACAACGGAATTTGGTACTCCGGCCAGGGATGCGACCTGGATACCGTAGCTTCTGTTGGTGCCTCCCCGAACAAGCTTATGGAGAAAAATGATGGAATCGTTCCATTCCCGGACTGCAATGGAAAAATTTTGGACCCGAGGCATGGTTTTGGCAAGATCCGTCAATTCGTGATAATGGGTGGCAAACAGGGTTTTCACACCCTTATTCATTTTTAGAACCAGATCTTCCGTAACCGCCCAGGCGATTGCCAGTCCGTCATAAGTGGAGGTTCCCCTGCCTATCTCATCAAGGATAACAAGGCTTTTGGTGGTGGCATTATTGAGGATGTTTGCCGTTTCGTTCATCTCCACCATAAAGGTTGATTGTCCTCTTCTTATATCATCCATCGCTCCGACCCGGGTAAAAATCCGGTCAACAACCCCTATCAAGGCTCGGTCGGCTGGAACAAAACTTCCCATTTGGGCCATGAGGACGATCAAGGCGGTTTGGCGAAGGACCGTTGATTTTCCAGCCATATTGGGACCGGTGATAATTAGGACCTCGTCGCTCTCCTGGTTCAAGGTGACGTCATTGGGAACAAATTTTCCGGCAGGCAGGGAACGCTCAATGACAGGATGGCGTCCTTCCTCTATGTGGACTATATCCCCGTCATTTACCTCAGGTCTACGATAGTGATACAGGTAGGCTGTTTCGGCAAGAGATGAAAACAGGTCGATTTGGGCCAGAAGATGCGAGGCCTTGATCAGTCGGGAACTTTCAGCAGTAAGGCGATTTCGGATCTCTAAAAAAAGCGTGTATTCAAGTTCAATCCGCTTGTCTTCGGCGCCGATAATCTTTCCTTCAAATGCTTTTAATTCGGGAGTGATAAATCGTTCGGCATTCACCAGGGTCTGTTTGCGGATATATCTCTCAGGGATCTTGTCGGCATGTACTTTGCTGACCTCGATAAAGTATCCGAATACTTTGTTGTATCCGATCTTTAACTTTTGAATTCCGGTTGCCTCTCGTTCGGCGTTTTCCAGATTGAGAAGCATTTTCTTACTATCATGCAACAAATGACAAAGCTCATCCAGTTCCTCGTTATATCCAAGCTTTATAATGTCGCCGTCCCGTATGCCGATGGGAGCATCGTCGTTAATCGAGTTTTCAAGAAGCACGTGGAGATCTTCCAAAGAATCGAAATCTTCGGCAATCGATTGGAGTTTCGGGCTTTGGAAGTGTTCTTGAAGTTTTTGCAGCTCAGGAAGACGAGAGAGCGACCGTTTCATGGCCAGCATATCTCGGGCATTGCCGGTTCCCAGGACCATGCGGCTGTTGAGGCGCTCAAGGTCAGAGATGGCATCGAGGATTTCGCGGATGTCTTGTCTTAGTTGACCATGCATGAAAAAGAAATTGACGGCATCGAGACGATTTTTGATCCGTTCAACATCCTGCAGGGGAAAAAGAAGATGATGCTTTAGCAAGCGTGCCCCCATGGGCGTACAGGTCTGGTCGAGTACGGACAGCAGCGATCCTTCACGGGTTCCTCCAATTATGGTTTGAGTAAGTTCAAGATTTCGTCTGGAGGAATCATCAATGAGAAGAATGGATTCGAGATCGATCAAGGACAGTTTTTCAATATGTCCCGTATCGGCCTTCTGGGTCTGGAGGATATGGCTGAGCAGAGCTCCCGCAGCTACAATGCCGTTTCGCATATGGTCACAACCGAATCCGGAGAGGTTGAGGACCTTGAAGTGATCAATAAGGAGTTCACGGCAGGATGGATAGTGGAAGGCGTCTGCTTCTCTTGTTGTAATACAGAGGTTGGGAAGAAAGGTGGAAACAGTCTTCAGAAAGTCGGAGAGTCTGTCGAGATCGGCTTCGTTGATCAAAAGCTCGGCCGGATTCATCCTGGTAAGCTGATCGACAACAGTGACATCACATGATGGGCCGGTAAATTCGCCAATCAGGAACTCACCGGTACTGAGATCAAGGAAACCGACACCATAGGCATGGTGTTTGCCGCTCTCATGACTTGAAATGGCGCAGATATAGAGATTGCTTTTTTCGTCAAGAAGTTGGTCGTCAATGACGATTCCAGGCGAAATGATTCGGCTGACTTCTCTTTTGACAATCCCCTTAGCCTGGGAGGGATCCTCGGTTTGTTCACAGATGGCGACCCGGTGACCGGCTTTGATGAGTTTTGCAAGGTACGTCTGGGCGGCATGATAGGGGACGCCGCACATCGGAATTTTATTCACATCTCCTTTGTTATTGCGAGACGTAAGGGTGATACCCAATACCTTTGAGGCGATTTTTGCATCATCGAAGAACATCTCATAAAAATCGCCCATACGATAGAAGAGGATGGTATCTTTATGTTGTTCTTTTATTTCAAGATACTGCTGGAGCATCGGGGTGATTTTAATCGGCTTGTTCATATTATCTGACGAGTTGATCCGGTTGAATTTTTGTAAATTCCGGATGTAAAAGGTTGAAGGTTGCCTGTATGTGTTCGGGAATCGTCCTGACATCGGCAAGTACAGACATGAAATTGTGATCACCGTCCCAACGTGGAACAATATGAAAGTGGAGATGATCGGCAATACCGGCACCTGCGGATTTCCCGATATTGCAGCCGATATTCAGGCCATCCGGAGAAAGCTTATCCATGAGCAGGGTGGAACAAAATTGCAGCATTTCCATGAGGGCCAGGTTTTCGTCCGAATGCAACTCGACGATGGAGGTGATATGCCGGATCGGGGCGATAAGGAGATGGCCATTGGCATAGGGGTACCTGTTGAGCAGAACAACAACCTTTTGGTCTCGATAGAGCAGAAGGAAATTCTCATCAGAGCATGAATTTCCGGGAGGTTCAAAAAGACAACCGTCAACCGGGGGCGCAGTGCCTCGAACATGTTCTATTCGCCATGGGGTCCAGAAGGTTTTCATAGCTGTTTTAGCGTGTGAATTTTTGCCCGTAATCCATTCTCGTCAATGGAAAGGATGGCATAGGAAGGCGGAGCACCGTAGAGGCCGGAAGATCTGAAACTACCTGGATTTATAAACAGGACACCACCTCGTTTTTCACAAAGCGGCGAATGAGTGTGACCGAAGATGATACAGTCGGCCTCGGGAAAAAGATCCCAAAGTCGCTCTTCGATGTTTGCAGCCGGACCTGCTCCATGGCAGATTCCGATCGCATATCCCTCTATCTTGATCAACCTGTCGAAGGGAAGCAGACGTTTCGTCGCCTCGGTGCACATGTTTCCATGGACTGCATAAACCGTCTTTTCTGCAAAGGCCTCAAGGATAGAAAAATTGGTGAGGTCGCCTGCATGGATAATGACCTCACAATCTGAAAATGCTTTTGTAATCTGAATGTTAAAGGACTCAGTACAGCTGGAAATATGTGTATCGGAGAGGATGCCGATGGTGACCATAATGTCCTCCCAAAAGGGGAAAATATATGCCTTGTTCAAAGAGTAGAAGCAGTGATAAAGATATCAGTATATCCAATTTTCTTCAAATCGGAAAGAAGTCATAACCAAAGGACAAAAAAGCCATAAAAATCGGAACAACCGAAAAAATGCCGATAGCGGTTGCGCAAAAGGCCATGAAATAGGTATATTATGCAATCTATTATCTTGCTTTGGCTTTGTAAGGGATGCATGGAGCTGTATGTATCCGGCAAGATATTAACCCTATGAAAATACTTTGATATAATCGATATTATGGAGATGAGTTATGTACACTGCCTCTGATTTGCGTAAAGGCTTGAAAATACAGATCGACGGAAGCCCCTATATTGTAACGGATTTTGAATTTTCGAAACCCGGAAAAGGCCAGGCCCTGTATAGGTGTAAAATGCGTAATATGATATCCGGGAATCAGTTCACTCAAACCTATCGCTCCAATGATAAATTCGAAAAAGCAGATCTCGACGAGAGAAAGATGCAATATCTGTATAATCAGGGCAACGATTACTTTTTTATGGATAACGAAAATTATGAGCAGATGTTCATCACCAAAGAACAATTGGGAGACAACACCAATTTTCTCATTGATAATATGGAGCTGCAGGTACTCCTTTTCGAAGGAAAACCCATTGACGTGAGTCTGCCGATTTTTGTAAATCTGGAGGTTATACGGGCTGATCCCTGGGCCAAAGGAGACACTTCCGGCACCGATACCAAACCGGTTACCGTCGAGACGGGCTATGTGCTGCAGGTTCCCCCCTTTGTTGTAGAGGGTGATAAAATTCAAATTGATACCCGAACCGGCCAATACGTTACCAGAGTAAAAGAATAACTCGAATGCTCTCCCTAAAAGAACTGCACTTGCGGGCGGCTCTTTTTCGCTTCATCCGGCGGTATTTTTTCGAACAGGGGTTTCTGGAGGTGGATACTCCTGTTCGTCAACCTGTCATTATACCGGAAAGATATATCCGGCCACTTAGATCGGGTAAATGGTTTTTGCAGGCCTCCCCTGAATTGTGCATGAAACGTCTGTTGGCTTCAGGTTGTGACAAGATATTTCAAATCTGCCCCTGTTTTAGGGCCCGGGAAAAAGGACGTCTTCATCTCGAGGAGTTCTTGATGCTCGAATGGTATCGGACTGGGGCCGATTATCATGATCTCATGCGTGATTGCGAGAGTCTGTTTGGGTTTCTTAAAGAGACGTTCATTGCATCCTTTCCTGATCTTGTATCATTGTCTCCGAAAAGTATTTTTGCAGGAAAAGAAATTGTTGATTTGACCACAGCGTGGGAAAGGCTTACAGTTACTGAAGCTTTTAGGCGTTTTAGCCCAATTTCAGCCGGGCACGCAGTAAAAAGCGGTCGGTTTGATGCGTTTTTGGTGGAGTATGTTGAGCCCCATCTCGGGCGGAAAATTCCTGCTTTTCTTTATGATTATCCCGTGGCGCTTGCATCTCTTGCCAAGGCAAAGGAAGGGAACCCAGAGGTTGCAGAACGGTTTGAGCTGTATATACAGGGAATTGAGTTGGCCAATGGCTTTTCTGAATTGACGGATAGCAATGAACAGCGAAAGCGTTTTGGCGATGAATTACGATATATTGAAGAGAGTGGATTACATCCGTTTGGAATGCCTGAGCGCTTTCTTTCCGCCCTTGATAGGTTGGATTCCTGTGCAGGAATAGCATTCGGTCTTGATCGATTGTTTATGCTTATCCTCGGGAAAAGCACCATTGAAGATGCGGTAACTTTTTCTCCTTCCGATCTCGGATGATCAGGATCTTGTATCTTTTCTGATTCTGGAGCTTCAAGTCTGAATATATTTTTCAGGTTGATGGAGAAGAAAAATAGGCTTTTCATGCTTATTAAATATTGAGTTTAAATATATTGTTAATATTCGATAGGTAAGATATAAAAAATTTAATCGAATGCCTTTACCGGCGCAAATTTTCAAAACGGATATGGACCTAAAACAGAGCCTCCAGATTAGATTGTATATTGATATAATTTTTCGGAAAAAAGTATTCATTATTGCCTGCTTACTGCTGGGAATCATGGTCGGCCTGGTATTGAATGTAGTGATGCCGAAGCAATATCGTGCCTTAGCCCTTCTCAGTTATCAGCGCCAGAAGATCAATCCCAGCAGGATGTCGCCGCATGTTGATGAGAAGATAAAAGAAATGGTCAGCACCCTGACTCAACTGGTAACCAGCAGGACAGATCTTGAAAAAATGATCAATGATATCGGTCTGTACAAGCAGGCGAGAAAAAACCTTCCCATGGAAGATGTCATTGATATAATGCGCAAACACATACTGATAAGCCCCTCCTCTCGCGGTGATACATTTACCATCAGTTTTGCAGGAGGAGTTCCAGACCAGGTAGTAAGAGTGGTCAATTCTCTTGCCGGAAAATTCATAGAACAGAATTTGAAATATAGGGAAGATCGGGCGACGGAAACATCGTCGTATACACAAAATGAATTGCAAATGTCAAGGGCTGTTCTTGATAAGAAAGAAGCGGCCATGCGGGATTATAAGCTCAAATATTATAATGAAATGCCTGACCAGAAGGAGGCTAATCTGAATCGCTTAAATGCCTTGCAGCAGCAATACCAGGCAAAACAGGACAGTATTCAGGATTTGGAACGAACACGAGTGATGCTTCAGCAGCAGATTACAGAAAGAAAGAATGCCCTGACAGCGCAAACGACAGCGATGGATAATGAAAATGAGAAAGACTTAGCCGGTGGAAAAATGATTGCGGGGGAAAGCGACGCACAACGTCTTGAACGCCTTAAAAGGGTATACAATGCCCTTCTTCTGCGGTACACGAAGAAACACCCCGAAGTGATTCGAGTTCATAAAATGATCGAACAACTCGAAAAAAATATGGGGAGCCAGGCAGTTGGAAATGATAAAACAAAAACAGGTGTTAGAAAAAAGGGATATTTTATTGAAACCGATCCTCTTCTCGCCCAGCTTTCACTGCAAATGAAAAAAATTGAAATAAATGTTGATAATCTTACCAAGGAAAAAGGGCAGCTGAAAACTCTCATAAAGCAATATGAAAAGTGGGTTGCCGAAGCACCTATCCGAGAGGCTCAATGGTCGTCCCTTACCAGGGAGTACGGGGAATTGAAGAAACATTTTGATTTTCTTGTCGCCCAGAATCTCCGAGCTCAGTCGGAATTGCATATCGAACAAAAGCAGAAAGGAAGCCAATTCAGGATTGAAGATCCTGCCAGGTTACCGGAAACGCCTTATAGCCCGAACTTCTATAAAATCATGGGGATGTCGATTTTTATCAGCCTTCTCTTTGGGGGTGGAATCGCCTTTTCGGAGGCAATTCTTGATTCCTCATTCAAGGATGTTACAGATGTAGAGACGTATCTGAACCTGCCGGTTGTCTGTTCAATACCTTACATAAGTACAGATAAGGAGAATTTTCGCAATAAAATGGTTTCAATTTTTTGGGTAGCAGTATTTGCCGCGAGTGTTGTTATCCTTGGCGGTGCCTTTTATTACTTAGTTCATACTGGTCGGATAGTTCTTTAAGGCAGGACGAAGAAGGGAAAATCTATGTATAAACGCTATTACGGTCTTCAAAGAAATCCATTCGAGCTTTTGCCGGATTCAAAGACATTATTTTTGAGCGAAACCCATAAAGAAGGTCTGGCAACCCTGAGATATGGAATCCTGTCGAAGAAAGGTTTTGTGCTCTTAACGGGTGGGGTGGGAACCGGAAAAACGACCTTAATTAATGTCCTTGTCAAGTCAGTAAAATCGATCGTTAATGTCTGTGTACTGTCTAACCCTCTTCTTTCGTCACAGGAGTTTTTTTTATATATAGCTTCGGAACTAGGGTTGCCTTTCACCAATAAGGTCAATTTTCTAAGAGAGTTTTCCGATTTTCTGAAAAAGGAACAAAATAAATATAACAGAACCCTGTTGATTTTTGATGAGGCACAGGCTCTTCCCGTTGATCTGTTGGAGGAGATCAGGCTCCTGTCAAATCTTTCCGGTGACAATGTCGACGCCTTAAGTATCTTCCTGGTTGGCCAACCCGAACTGCTCGACCGATTAGCAGACCCACGTCTTTTGCCTCTGCGGCAGAGAATTGGGATCAGGTTTCATCTGACCCCTTTTTCCCCACAGGACACTAAACAGTATATTCTTTTCAGGCTCAATAAGGCTGGAGCCAGTAATCTCCAGATTTTTTCCGAGCAGGCCATACAGATTATTTTTCAAACAACACATGGTAATCCCCGTCTTATCAATGTATTATGCGATCATGCCTTGATAAGCGGTTTCTCCCAAGGGGAGTTGTCAATCGATGAGGAGATTATACTGGAATGTATTCAGGAGTTGCATTTGCCGGGTGATACGGCCACTTTTGATCTTTCACCTGTCGTGCAGAAAAAGAGAAAAAGGAGAGGGTTGCTTGGATTGTTAATTGCGTGTTTATTAGTTCTGCTCGGCATTATTTTTTTCTTTCGGCACCGGTGGGTGCTTTAGGTTGTACAGGTAGTGAAAAACACGCTGAATTCAATCTGAAAAATCAAAATCATTGATATGTGTGATAGGCATGGGAAAAATATCTAGAGCCCTTAACAAATCCCTTGAAGGAATTTCCTCAGAGGAAACTAATGGCGGTACTTCACCGTTTTTAGAGAAGCCCGTGCAACAAAAAACTGGGCCTGACAAGGAGGAAGCCCAACAGATTGGAGGCCAGGGGAATGGTGTCGAACTTCTCGAGACGGAAAGTGTCGTAAATCGTCCATGGGACGAAAGACTTTTAAAAGTTGCCGGTTTTTCCGGAATGTTGTCGGAATCCTTTCGCGTTCTTCGCAGCCGGATACTCTATCCTGTCGAAGATAAAAAAAGAATCAAGACTGTTCTTGTTACTTCAGCAGCGCCAGAGGAGGGTAAAAGCTTCGTTGCTGCAAATCTTGCGGTATCGCTTGCCCAGGGAATGGATCAATACTGTCTGGTGGTTGACTGCGACCTGCGTCGACCAGGACTAGCTGCTCTCTTCGGGCAGGACAGGATTCCTGGTCTTGTCGATTACCTGCAGAATACCCATAAGGTTTCACAGATAATTAAAAAGACATCGGTAGAAAAACTGACACTTCTTGCAAGCGGCAATCCACCGGTCAACCCTTCCGAACTGTTGAGCTCCGATCATATGCAGGGATTGGTACAGGAGCTTTCAGCCCGTTATGATGATCGATTGATTATTTTCGACAGTCCGCCGGTAAAAATTGCATCGGAAACCTTAATCCTTGCAAAACAAGTGGATAGTGTTGTGCTTGTCGTGAGGTGGGGGGCCTCAGGACGTGAAGATGTGAAAAAAATCATTGAAGATATCGGCAAGGAGAAGATAGTCGGAATTGTGTTTAACGGATATAAAAGTAATATTGTCGAGTCGAAAATGATAAAATATTCCAATTATTATTATTATGATTATGCATCAAAGAACCCAAAATCCAAAAAGAAATTCGGAAGACAAAAATAAAATCTAACGATCTTGATTCTTCTGTAAGGACATTTCATACTGGAAAATTTTCTCTGTTTTCTCGTTTCGAAGGAAACATTTCAAACTACCTGTTACTTTTTGTCTTTTTGTCGAAAGGTTTTTCCAGGAGTTGTCGTTGCCCCTTTCTCTCAGATGCCTTCTTTGGTATGAATATTCGTTTTTGTGTATCACGGTGCAGACCGGTTACGTACATTGCCGTGGAAAGCGTTCCCGGCGTCGGGGTGAAATCCTGAAATTGCCGTACTTGCAGCCCGAGTTTTTTGAGTTTTTTGGCCATCCTGGCAGTATGCTGCTCAGTACAACCGGGATGGGCGGTGATGATGTAGGGGTTAATGACGACTTTCCGACCTGTCTTTTGGGCAATAGCTCTGCATTGGGCTAGAAATTCGAGGAGTTTTTCGTGGGGCTCTTTGTGCATGAGGATGAGAATGTCATCTTCGGTGTGTTCCGGGGCGATCTTCATTGCCCCTGGAAGATATTTAGAAATGAGTGATTCCAGCAAATGGGGAGTTTTTAAGAGAAGCTCCATGCGCAACCCCGAAGAGATAAACACATGCTCGATCCCGGCAAGCTTTGATATCTCAGCCAGTAACTCGGAGAGAGCATTCCCATCAATGTGCAGGTGTCTACACACCTCGGGATAAAGGCAGTCGTGCTTTTTGCACAACTTCCGGGAGCATTCGGTTTTGTATAGGTTGGCCGTTGGGCCTCCCAGATCGGTTATTGTCCCATCAAAATTGTCGGAATTCCTGATTCGGCCGGCCTCTTGAAGGATTGATCGCTTACTCCGGCTGCTTACGATAGGCCCTTGATGCCGGCAGATCGCACAAAAGGAACAATTTCCAGAGCAACCCCGAACGATGGTTATGGAATTGCGTATCATTCGGTGGGCGGGAACCTCAGGGGTGCTCGGGTGCGGCATTCTGGAATAGGGCAGATCATACAAAGCATCCATTTCAGCGGTCGAAAGCGGGACCTGTGCCGGGTACTGGATGAGCCAGGAACTTTGCTGACGCTGGGCCAAAACGGCATCTGAACAGCTTCTTGCCTGCCTGTCAATGATCTGTTCCGCCTCGAGAAACAGGTCCCTGTTGGTCTGGATTTCCGTCCATGAGGGGAGAAGGCGGACAGTGCGACCGGAACCGGCATATTGGGGAAATTCCAGCAACATCTCTTTGTCCGTCAGCCTTCTGCAAGTTCCGTGGAGAGTGTCTAATGGCTGTTTCCCGGCGAGCCTGGAGGCTATTTCAAGGATACTTTTTTCTCCCATACCATAGACGAGAAGATCCCCCTTGGCATCTGTAAGTACCGACCCCCGCAATCTCTCCTGTTTATAGTCATAGTGGATGAAGCGACGAAGCGACGCTTCGACACCTCCAAGGATTGTGGGTACGTCCTTATAGGCGGCACGGGCAAGATTGGAATAGATGAGTGTGGCCCGGTCCGGACGCCGCCGGTTGCTTTTCGATTGCTCTTCTGAAAACCAGGCATTGCCGTTTGGAGAATAGGCATCATGGAAACGGACCTTCCCGTTTCCTGTATAGTTGGCGACGATGGAGTCCAGGTTTCCTGCGGTGATACCGAAAAAGAGGCGGGGACGACCGAATCTTTCAAAATCATCGGTCCGGTCGTAACGGGGTTGCGGCAGGATTGCTACCCTATATCCATGATGTTCCAGCAATCTGCCGATGAGTGCAACCCCAAAGGCAGGATGGTCGATATAGGCATCACCCGTCACCAAGACGATATCGACGTATTCCCAGCCCAGCTTTTCACATTCCTGGGATGTTGTTGGGAGAGAGGGCCGACAATTTGTATTTGCCATAAAAGGATAAAAAAGCCACGGGTAATCTTGTATAAGACCACCCGTGGCTTGAGTTGACCGACTGGTTCGTACGTATTAGCCGACCATTTTCTTGATTTCTTCCACTACTTCCGGATTGGCCAAGGTCATGACGTTCCCGACATCACCTTTATTTGAGATGGCGCCGAGCACCCTTCTCATAATCTTGCCGGAACGGGTCTTCGGCATGTCGGGTACGATCCAGACTTTCCGACACTTGGCGATCTTACCAATCTGATGAATAATCGCGTCATTGACCTTCTGTGCAAGTTCCGGGGATGCCGTAAACCCAGGTTTTAGAGAGACGTACACATCCGGCTCTTTGCCTTTTACTTCATGGGCAACCGGTACAACAGCGGCCTCGGCAACTTCCATAACAGTCAGTGCTGCCGATTCGATCTCCTTGGTGCCTAATCTATGGCCGGAAACGTTAATAACATCATCGATTCGGCCCAGGATACGGAAGTATCCGTCCGGTGCTTGTACAGCGGCGTCACCGGTCAGGTATGGCCAGTCGCGCCAGTCTTTACTATCCGGGTTTGTGCAATAGCGTTCATAGTAATTTTTGACGAACCTGTCACGATCACCCCAGATGGTCATGAAACCACCTGGCCAAGGGTTCTTGATACATATGTTTCCTGCCTGTCCGCATCCTGCCGGAAGCTCCTTTCCATCCTCATCCAGGATAACCGGATGGATACCGGGAACACCCTTGCCGCAACTGCCTGGTTTCATCGGGTCGATACCCGGAACCGTGCTGCAGAGGAATCCGCCGGTCTCTGTCTGCCACCAGGTGTCGACGATTGCTGCTTCGCCTTTGCCGACTTCTTTTTGGTACCATTTCCAGACGATAGGCTCGATGGGCTCGCCGACCGTGGTCATGTGCTTGAAGTGATAGGTATATTTGGCAGGCTCATCCGGGCCGACTTTCCTTAGAGCACGGATTGCAGTTGGTGCGGTGTGGAAGATATTGACGTCGAGATTCTGGGCGATTCTCCAGCATCTTCCTGCATCCGGATAGGTCGGGACACCTTCATAGATAACGGAGGAAGCACAGAGTGCCAACGGTCCGTAAACGATGAAGGAATGGCCGGTGATCCAGCCGATATCGGCCATACACCAGTAGACGTCCTCAGGATGGATGTCCTGGATGTATTTCGACATGGCGGTAACATAGGCCAGATAGCCGCCGGTGCTGTGCTGGCAGCCCTTCGGTTTTCCGGTTGTACCGCTGGTATACATCAGGAAGAGCGGATCTTCGGCCAGCATCTTTTCCGGCTCGACGCGGGCGCCGTAGTATTTTTTCAACTCGTCGTTGACTATAATATCACGGCCTTCCACCAGTGCAGCAGGTGTGGAGACTTTGCCGGGATGACGCTGCCAGATAAGAAGTTTGTCGACTTTTTGACCTTGATCCAATGCAATCTGGCATGCTTCATCATCGACGCTCTTATGGTCAAGCAGCTTTCCGCCACGGTAGTAGCCGTCCATGGTCAGCAGTACTCGACTCTGGGAATCGACAATCCTGTCGGCACAGGCGCTGGCGGAGAAGCCTCCGAATACGACAGAGTGGATGACACCGATTCGGGCGCAGGCCAGCATGGAGACGGCCAGGTCTGCGGACATCGGCATATGGATGGTGACCCGGTCTCCACGTTTGAGGCCGGCTGTTTCTTTTAATAATGTGGCAAATTCATTGACACGAACATACAGCTCCTGATAGGTCACGTGCTGGACGGCTTCTTCTTCCAGTTCAGGGACAAAATGTATGGCGGTTTTATTTTTGTTTTTTGCCAGATGACGGTCAATGCAGTTGTAACTTACATTGATCAGTCCGCCTTTAAACCATTTCCAACATGGTGCATCACTTGTATCAAGAACTTGATCCCATTGTTTATACCAAGTAAGCATCTCAGCAAACTCTATAAAACAATCAGGAAAGTTATCAAGGCTGAAGCGATCAAAAACGGCGGGGTCGGTGAGGTTTGCTTGGCCGATAAATTTCGTGGATGGATAAAAATATTCTTCTTCTTGCCAGTGTACCGCGATCTGAGCTTCTGATGTTTCGATAACTTCTTTCTCTTTACTCATAAGTCGTGCTCCTTTCATGAATCTGGTTAAGAAATTGACTTCAAAACAGTTTCCGATGGTGCCGTGTGTTCCCCTCCTTTTTTGTTGTGCCGATTTGCCGGCCATAAAGGTGATAAGTCCCTTGTTTTAGGGCGCGCTAAAAAAGGGTCAATGGTAGTGATTACATCACTTCTCCGTAACATAATTGCAAATGTATTGCAATTAGTTTTGACTTGTGATTAAGACGAATTGATGGATAATGAGGAAAGTTCAACCTTATCCGATTCTTCATCGAAAGGATAGTCCCAAAATAGAAGAGATTGTTTTTTTTATAAGAGAGCCCCTTGCAAAATGAGGATTTTCGTTCAAAATCAGGTACACGCAGACTCCGAGGTATGGCGAAAATTTCACCACGGGCATATGCTACATATTGCGAGGAAAAAATTTTGAGCAAAACGCGGAGGTTGGGTGGAAGGACTATTTTGCAAGAGGTCGAGAACCCGTTGTGATATAGTCCAAGATTGATGCTTTCGTAAAAAGTCATCGGAGTTGCCGAGATGGACTCTGGAAAAAGCTCGATATGCTAGGCGTAGCATCTGAAACGGTGATTCGACAGTACCTGTGGTACGGCTAATTGCCGTTTCAGATCTACAACGACGGAGATCGGGTTTTTTCCAGAGTCCATCAAGATTTGATCTAAGCCCCACCAATCTCTCTTCTTTTTTAAATGGAGATGACGAGAGGGTTGCACATTGCTCCCTGGTAAACTACAATTCTAAAACAGCTTATTGAGACAGCGAATAACTCTATAAAATACCACCTTTTTGATTTATCCGGTAAAAGGGAAATTCAGGGAGGTGTTTTACTGAAGACCAAGACCTTGGATAACGCTTTCCGGCAATGGTCATCTGCGACTCAGGGCACGATTTATGAAAAATACGGGATTCTTATATGACGACAGATACCTTCTGCATGTTACATTCGAAGGGCATCCGGAATCACCCGCAAGACTCGTTGCAATACAGAGACACCTTGCGGCAACAGGCATTCTTGAAAAACTGAAGCTGATTACCGCGGAGCCTGCTAATCAGAGATGGATTGAAGCGGTTCATAAGATTCAGTATATCATGCGCTTCGAAGAGGCTTGTATCATGGGGTTTCCTGATTTTGATCACCAGGATAACTCTGTTTGCAGGGATACGTATGAAATTGCTCTCCTTGCAGTTGGGGGAATCCTGCGAACCATTGATGAGATGATGAATGGCGCCATAGACAATGCATTCTGCGCGGTTCGTCCTCCGGGGCATCACGCCGAGGTGGATCACGCGATGGGATTTTGTTATTTCAACAATATTGCCATTGCCGCGAAATACCTTCAACGAAAATGGGAGATTGAGCGTGTCGCTATTATTGATTTCGACGTTCACCACGGGAATGGAACGCAACATTCCTTTGAAAATGACCCCTCGGTATATTACTACTCGATTCACGAACACCCATCTTTTGCCTATCCGGGGACCGGCCGGGAATTCGACACAGGAAAAGGGGGAGGGAACGGCTATACCCTGAATTCTCCTGTTCTTCCGGGAAGAGGCGATGAAGAGTATAAGAAGATGATTCTCAGGGATATGGTCCCGGCAATAGATGCCTTTGGGCCGGAGATGCTTCTGGTGTCGGCAGGATTTGATGCCCATGAAAGTGACTTGATGTCCAACGTCAATCTTACCACCGAGGGGTATGATTTTATAACCGATGAAATACTGAAGGTTGCAGAAAAGCATACCGGGGGCAGACTGGTATCAATCCTGGAAGGGGGGTACAACCTGGATATTCTGCCGATTCTGGTTGAAAACCATATTCGAAAATTGCTGGGAATCTGATTCTTACGATCCTACAAGGAAAAAATCAAACAACTATTCGAAAAGAGGGTCTTTATAATATGGGATCACAAAAACATGAGCATCATATGTTCATCAGCCAGATAATGGCAAAGGATTTAGTCACGATTGGACCTGATGCAAAAATTGGTGAAGCAAGGGATTTGATGCAGCAAAACGGTATCAGGCACTTGCCGGTAGTTGATACTGCCGGGAAATTGGTCGGCATCCTCACGGACCGGGATATGCGGGATGCAATGCCGTCCATATTGCTCGATAAGGCGGCCTATGAAAAGACCTTGGAGAAGGTGCTTGACCATTTCATTTCTGAAATAATCACCAAGGATCCCCTGGTCATTCCCCTATATTTTACAATTCAGGATACCTTGATGGTCATCCAGAAAAAGAAAGTAGGGGCGCTCCCCGTTGTTGACGAGGACGGGTATCTCAAGGGGATTTTGTCAACCCGGGATCTTCTTGCTTCGTTTGTAAATGTATTGGGAATAGGGGAGCCGGGGACACTGCTGTGCATTCTTGCCGAAGAAAAGCCGGGACAGATGAAAAAAATTATCGACGTCATAACCGAGGAGAGGATCTCTCTTGGAAGTGTTCTGGTTGCAAGGTACTGGGATAAAAACAAGAGGGCGATATTTCCGTATTTATTCACCAATAATGTGATGAATGTAAAGAAAAGATTGATGGAACTCGGTTTTGAATTGATCGATCCGATGGGATGGTATTTCGAGCAAATCCCACAAAAGAAATAAGGTCTCTCTCCCCTCCCCATTGGTTCCGGCGTTCGAATAAGAGAGAGAAGGGCAAACCCACTTTCGGAGCCCGGCGCCTATGCCCAGGTAAAACGTGCTGATTTTTATATCAAAGTCTCTAAAAAAACAACCCCTTAGTCTGGATATTTCAAGAGTCGAGGCGGTTGCAAGCCTTGGAGACGTGCGGTTCACTCTACTGAAGTATGTGAACCGCACAAGCGACGCGGGATAGCGGATCGGATCGACTCTCCCGAAGGGTGGAAAAATGTACCGTTGACTGTTTTTGTTCAGGTACAAATTGTACTCGGTGCATGCTTGAATTTTATGAGGTTACCTCTTTATATCCACATAATACATTCAATTCCAAACAAATTTTTCATGAAATATCCAGGTTAGTCGGACCTGTTTGCGTGCCGTATCAGGACCCACCAGAGAATCGGGCCCCCGACCACCATCAGACTGCTGAGGAGTTGTCCCATGGTAAGAGAGCCTATCAGAAAGCCTACCTGGGGGTCGGGTTGGCGAACGAACTCGACCAGGATGCGGAATATGCCGTAGCAGAGGAGAAACAATGCCAGTAATGATCCATGCGGCCAGAGAGAATTCTTGGACCAAGGCCTTCGTTTTTGGCTCCAAAGGATAATAAAGAGTACTATCCCTTCCAGGAAGGCCTCGTACAGCTGGGACGGATGGCGCGGGTTTGGTCCTCCACCGGGGAAAACCATGCCCCAAGGTACGGTGGTAACTCGCCCATAGAGTTCTCCGTTGATGAAATTCCCCAACCGACCAAGACCGAGACCGATCGGTACAGTAACCACATAGATGTCGGCGGTTTTCCAGAAATCGATCTTTTTCAGACGGCAAAATAGCAGGCCTCCTGCAATAAGGGCGATACAGGCGCCGTGAAAGGACATGCCTCCGTTCCACGTTGCTGGAATTTCGAGAGGATGGGCAAGGTAATAGGGGAGATTGTAAAAGAGGACATAGCCAAGTCGTCCGCCTAAAACGACACAGAGTATCAGGACCAGATTGAGATTTTCAAAATGCTCCTCGAGCCGTTTAAAGCCAAAATTGGCCACCTGTTTTTTGACCAGAAGGTAGGTTGCCGTAAAACCAAGCACATACATGAGGCCATACCAGCGAACCTGCAGTGGTCCAATATGGAAAATAACCGGACTGATGGTTGGGTAGGCAATCATGGCATTTTCTTTCCTTGCTCTTTGAGTTTTCTAAGGTGGACCTGAAGCACGGAAATAGCAGCCGGAGTGACCCCCGAGATCCTTGAAGCCTGGCCAAGGGATCTCGGGCGGACCCGGGTGAGCTTTTCAACCACCTCATTGCTGAGACCTGACAGTCCCTTGTATTCCATGTCTTCCGGGAGCGTGACCGATTCCATCTTCTTGAATCGCCGCACCTGTTCATCCTGTCGCTGAATATAACCTGAAAATTTGACCTGTAATTGGACCTCGTCCCGCACAGGGGAGGAGCCAAGGGTCTGGACCGCTTCAACCTCTTCTCCGGTAAGTGGAAGTTTTGCCAGAGTATCAATGCTCATTTCAGGGCGGCGCAGGATGTCAGCGAGGGAAGACTTCCGCTTCAGCTCAGCACTTCCCAGCCTGGCCAAGGCGGCGTTCGTCTCCGCGACTGGCCTTAGGGTGATTGCGTTGAGCAATGCATTTCCCTGGGCGATAGCCTCTTCCTTGACCTGGAAACTCTTGAATTTTTCCTCGCTCAAGAGACCGATTTCGTATCCTATTCGACTCAGCCTGGCGTCGGCATTATCTTCTCTTAACAGCAGTCGGTATTCGGCTCGTGATGTGAAGAGGCGGTAAGGTTCCTTGGTGCCACAGGTGACAAGATCGTCAATGAGAACCCCGGTATAGGCCTGGGATCGATCCAGGATAAGTGGCTCTTTTTCCTGGATATACCGTGTCGCGTTGATGGCGGCGATCAGTCCTTGCGCTGCGGCCTCTTCATAGCCGGAGGTGCCGTTAATCTGCCCTGCCAGGTAAAGACCTTCCAGACGTTTGGTACAAAGGGACGGATGAAGTTCCAGCGGATCGACGAAGTCATATTCTATGGCATAGCCGGGACGGATAATTTCGACATTTTCAAGTCCTTTGATACTCTGCAGCATCTCCTTTTGGGTAGCAAGAGGCAGGCTGGTCGGCAGGCCGTTGGGATAGACCTCCACGGTATCGAGTCCTTCCGGTTCGAGAAAGATCTGATGGCGATTTTTCTCAGGAAACCGCATCACCTTGTCTTCAATGGACGGGCAATACCTGGCCCCTATCCCCTCTATGATTCCGGCATACAGGGGAGACTGGCCGATTCCGTTTCGGATAATCCCATGGGTTTTTTCATTGGTGTAGGTGATATGGCAGGGACGCTGAGGGAGCGTATAGTCACCCCGGCCGGCAAAGGAGAAATGGCTAGGCGGCTGGTCGCTGTACTGTGCCTCAAGCCCTGAATAATCTATCGAGTGAGCATGGAGCCTGGGGACGGTTCCAGTCTTGAGGCGTCCAACGAGAAAACCCATTTCTTTGAACCAGTCGGCAAGTTTCATCGATGGTGCATCTCCCATCCTGCCGGCTGGAAAGTGTTTGAGACCGATATGGATTAAGCCGTTTAAAAAGGTGCCGGTGGCAACCACGACTGCTCGGACGTTTATGGTCTCATCCAGGGAGGTCCGGATGCCGGCAACTCGTCCGTTTTTAACGAGGATGGAATCAACAATGGCCTGTTTGATGGTGAGATTTTCCTGGTTTTCCAGAACCGATTTCATCCGCAGGCGATAGAGAAGCCTGTCCGCCTGGGCCCGGGAGGAGCGCACTGCCGGGCCTTTGCTGGTGTTTAGACGGCGAAACTGGATGGAGGTGGCATCGATATTGACAGCCATTTCTCCCCCCAGGGCATCTATTTCCCGTACCAGATGGCCTTTGGCAAGACCGCCGATTGCCGGATTACAGGACATGGCTCCAATGGTGTCGGCATTGATGACCGCCACAACTGTCTTCATGCCCATTCTGGCCGCTGCAAGAGCTGCCTCGCAACCGGCGTGTCCGGCCCCGATTACGGCAACATCATATGTGTTTGTCGACATGAAAATATCTACGTATAAGAGGGTAGTTGTCCAATCTTTCGGTTTGTGATAACAAGTTAGACTAAATAGATGTTATTTTGTGTTATGTGAGTCCGGTCTTCAGAAGAAAATGCAACATTGTCCATCAAACTTCATGTGTTCAAAATGTTTTCGGTGTCCATGGCGGTTCTAAATTCCTTTCTCTCTCTTCATCCAGGAGTTTCTGCTGTTCCTGGAGTTTCTTTTCCTTCAGTTCCTGTTGCAGCTCTCCCTTCCTCTTCTTTCTTCCACTGGAGCATTGCCCAGCGTGGTGGAAATTCTCTGCGGATAACAATTTGGGTTTTATCGGAAGGTATGATGCGCGAGGAAACATAGTCGCGAAGCTTCCCGTCTTCCTTCCGGCTGAGGTCCTTGAACATCCATGTATATACTTCGAGAGCTTGTTCCAGGTCAGGGAAGATAAGATCCCGCTCCAATTCAAGTATGTCAATGGTTGGCTGGATGCCCATACAATAGAGAATATTAAGCGTGTAGATATAGTCGGGACCGGAGTCGAAAGGGCGGCCAATGGCCATGAATGCCCCGGGGTCGAAAGGGGTGGGAGCTATTCGATCAGTGATGCAGACAGAGCCTTTGGCATGATCGTTAATTTTTTTCAAAGCGCCGCTTAGGTCATCAACCCCGAGTGAGCGGGATGCGATCACCAAATCGTAGCTACCGATACCGAGAGAATCCCAGTCATCTTCCCAGGAGGCTTGTACAGTCCGGATGTTTGCAAGATTCCTTTGCAGTGCCTGATCGGCAAGTATTGCGATCATCTGGGAGGAATAGTCCATGGCCGTCACCGATGCAACACACTCGGCTAATGGCAGGGCAAGGGTTCCCGGTCCTGACCCGATATCGAGAACGGTCATGGACGCATCGAGTGAAAGATGGGAGATGACCATGGAGGCAAACGGGGAGTCTGCATTTCTGTCGGCAAAAGACTGAGCGTTTTTGTCCCAGTCTTCGACGGTTTTGCCTCGCCAGGACTTACGATTTCTGGCGTTTTTCCAGAGGAGGTTCCAGTCTATTTCGGAATATGTACGTGGTTGTGACATTGTGTTTTCTTTAAGGTGGCTAAATGGGTCAGGACAGTTGTCGTAAAAAAGAACTCAGAAGCTGGGAGCTGTAAGATATATCAGCATATGGTTTAGCAAATGTATAGAGATCTCGCCCCTCTGACAAAAGCCGGATATATTTCCGTACAAAATGTTTCTTGTCGAAGAAGAAGCGGGAACAGCAAAAAAAACCATTGACTTGCCGCTGCCGTCCGCTTTTCCTTCTTCAGCCTTCAGCCTTCAGCCTTCAGCCTTCAGCCTTCAGCCTTCAGCCTTCAGCCTTCAGCCTTTCTTTAGCACAACCTCATCCCTCGTGCAAGCGGCTAATAGGATCAATCAGCCAAAATTGTTTGACAGCATGGGGCAGGTGTGGTTAATAATACGCTTTTGTTAATTCCATTTCCCAGCCCTTCTAAAAAATGGGAGAGTGGCAAAGGAAAGAAGAGGAGGCCGGAACGGTCAGTATTGACTCTTTCTTAAGGATCGTTTCGACGGAAACACTAAGGTATTTCATGTTAACTCATGGATATAGAAACAGAAGGTGGCAACAATGAGTAAACGTACATTTCAACCGAGTAACCTGAAACGTAAACGCAGGCACGGTTTTCGCGCACGCATGGAGACACGTGCCGGTCGCGCAATCTTAAGTGCCAGACGAGCCAAAGGGCGTAAGCGTATATCTGCCTGAAACTGTTGAAGATATTTTCACTTCCGAAGATTTGCCTGGTGCGCAAGGGCTGGGAATATCAACAGGTCTACGGACAGGGGATGCGCATGCACGGCAAAGGCTTTTCCCTTATCCATTGTCGGAATACTCTTGGCAGAAACCGCTTGGGGATCAGTATCAGCGGGAAGATTAAAGGTTCGGTAAAAAGGAACCGGATAAAACGAATTATCAGGGAATCATTCCGTCTGAACAGGGACGTTTATCCACGTGATGCAGATATAGTGTTTACAGTTCGGCCGGATTTTGCATTAAATTCTCCATCTGCGATCACTATGGCGGTAGCACTTCTTATGGCGGCGACAAAGAGATCACATGAAAGCTGAAATCAAAATCAGTCACCTGCCGAAGAGCTTGCTCCTCGGTTTGATCCGGGGCTACCAGTATTGTATTTCGCCACTGTTCCCGCCGAGTTGCCGTTTTGTTCCAACATGTTCCGAATATGCCGTTCAGGCAATAAAACGTCATGGGATTCTGCGGGGAGGGTTGCTTGCACTCCGCCGTATTCTGCGTTGCCACCCTTTCTGCCGGGGAGGCTATGACCCTGTACAGTAAACCTTCTGTGTTTTCGAAGCGATCAACCTTCCGGTTAACGATTACTATCCACAAGTATTTATATTACGGAAAATTGCATGGACAATTATAGAGCCTTTCTGGCGATTGTTATCTCATTTGTCATCCTCATCGTATACCAATTTTTCTTTGCCGGTGTCCCGACCACCAAGGATGTTGAACTGAAAAAGCAGGATACCGCGGTTGAGCAGGTGTCCCCTTCTGTTTTGAAAAAAGAGACTCCGGCAGCGAAGACGGTCGACGTTCAGACAACCAAGGTCACCCCTCATCCCAAGGTTGAAGAACATCCCGCCAGAAAAGTAGTTGTAGATACCGATGTCTATAAAGCCGTTTTCTCGGAACGAGGGGGTACTCTGCAGAGCTTTATATTGAAAAAATATAAAGAAACGGACAAATCCGATTCTCCCGGAAAACAGCTTATAGAAACCGACCCCAAACAAGGATATCCTCTTGATTTCACCTGGGGGACCGCCGTTGATAAAAACACCCTGTACACCAGTGATAAAAGGGATGTGCAGTTGAACAAACAGGAAAATAAAGGACAGTTTGTCATGCATGCGGTCACTGATTCAGGGCTATCGGTGGAGAGGAAATATATTTTCGACCGCGACAACTACTTGATACACTTAGAAGTTAAGGTAAAAAACAACAGCAACGGAGCGCTCCAGGGACAGCCGCACCTTCTTCAGGTGAATATGCCGTTTGAGGACAGCGCCGGGAAGAGCAGGTATAATTTCACGGGGCCTGCAGCCTTTTTAAATGGAAAGCTTGAAGAATATAAAAGCAAAAATATTACCGATGCCCCGAAGACAATCCAGGGAACCATAGATTGGGCTGCCTACGAAGGGACCTATTTTATCTGTGGGATCATGGCCGACAAGGACGTCATTTCATCTGTTACCATGCAGGAGCAAAAAAATGATTTGGTGCACATGACTGTATCCGGGAAACTGGATACCCTCCTTCCCGGAAAAGAGATTACCTACAATTACCGTCTCTATTATGGGCCCAAAAAGCTCTCCACGCTGAAAAAGGTCGGGAACAATCTCGATAAGTCAATCAATTTCGGTTGGTTTGACGTGATCGCCAAGCCAACTTTATGGTTGTTGAATTTCCTCTACGGGTTCGTCCATAATTACGGAGTTGCCATCATCATTGTTACCATCCTCTTCAAGGCCGCCTTCTGGCCGATTACCCAGAAGGGTATGAAATCCATGAAGAATATGCAGAAATTGCAGCCTAAAATGGCAAAAATAAAGGAAAAATACAAAGACGATCCAACGAGGATGAATAAGGAGGTGATGGGCCTGTATAAAACATACAAGGTGAATCCCCTCGGCGGTTGCCTCCCCATGGTCTTGCAAATTCCGGTCTTTTTTGCCTTATACAAGGTTTTGCTCCAATGCATAGAACTTCGACATGCTCCGTTTATGCTTTGGATCACCGATCTTTCGGCTCCGGACAGGTTGTGGGTTGGGCTGCATATCCCGTATCTTGGCGGGATACCGGTTTTGACGCTTCTCATGGGTGTGTCAATGTTTGCCCAGCAAAAACTTTCTCCAACGACGGCTGATCCTACCCAGGCAAAAATAATGATGTTTCTGCCCCTGGTCTTCACCGTCATGTTTGTCAATTTTGCCTCAGGTCTTGTCTTGTATTGGTTTGTCAACAATCTTCTTTCGATCCTGCAGCAGTATTTGATCAATAAGCAGCAGATTAAACCGGTTTAAGACCACCCGCTGAACTGCGGCACCAAAAGAGCTGATGCGTAGGACGCATATAAATATCAAGGAAAGTCGATGCCTTTAACAAAAAAAGATTTCTACGGAAAAGAGGTCACGGATGCCATAAAAAAGGCATGTGAACAACTTGGAGTAGCCCAAGAACAACTGGATATCGATGTTGTTGAAACAGGTTCGACAGGTATTTTCGGGCTGATCAGAAAAAAAGCGCATATTAAAGCTTCGGTTAAAGCGGCTCAGGAGATGGAGGAGATCCCTGAGGTTGTAGAGAAAGTGGAACCCCAGAAACCGGTGCGCCAAGCCAGAGCGAACAAAAAAGAAAAGAGCCGTCAGCCAGGTAATGATGATAAAACCGCTGAACCCGATACCAGAGAGGAGTCTGTCGTAGTACCCTCAAAGGAAGATCAAGGCTCAGGTGAGGAGACAAAAAAAATAAGCCAGGAGAGTCTTGATATCGTTCACCAGGAGCTTGGACGATTGTTGGATCTCATGGGCTATCCCTCGAAGATTGAAATTGAAGCCTCTGGAATGACTGTACATTGCTGCATTCAAGGGGGATTTGAAGAGCCCCTTACCGGTCAGGATGGCAAGACACTGGACAGTCTCCAATATATCCTTCGAAAGATCATTGCCAGGAAAATATCCGAACGCATACGACTCTCCATTGATATCGGTGACTTCAGAGAAAGAAGGCAGAAGGAATTGGCCCAAAAGGCCCTCGAATTGGCCGTGCTGGTCAAGGAAGATGGAAAAACCCAGGTAATGGCTGCGTTGAATCCATCTGAGCGGAGGGTCGTTCACATGGCCCTGCAGGTGGACAAGGAGATCCGTAGCCGTAGCGTTGGAGACGGACTGTTCAAGAAAATTCTGATTTACAAGCCTGGAAAAGGTAAAAAGAACGGCGCTCGCAAGCAGCATAGTCCCCGCGGCGGTCATAAGGGGAAAAACAGCAAGGCTGGAGACGAGAAGTAGAAGGGCAGGAAGGGCAGGAACTACAGGAACTACAGCAACTGCAGGAAGGGCAGGAAGGGCAGGAACAGAAGAAACTACAGGAACAGACAGGAAGGGCAGGAACAGCAGGAACTACAGGAACAGATAGAAACTGAAACTACAGGCACTGAGCAGCAACTGCAGGAACGGGCGGGCTACGTTCCTTCACCAGTTGATTTTATTGCATTACTCGACAGTCATTTTTGATACTCTCGTAAAAAGTCATTAGAGTTCCCGAGATGGACTCTGGAAAAAGCTTGATATACTAGGCGTAGAGCTGAAACGGTGATTCGGCAGTACATATGGTACGGCTAATTGCCGTTTTAGCTCTACAACGACGGAGATCGGGCTTTTTATGAGTCCATCATTTTTAACTTAACCCCTCCACTCTATTTACCCAACCAAATATTCTTCCCATGCCCAGATCAGCAGCGGATACCCCAACCATAGCTGCCATCTCAACACCACCCGGAGCCGGTGGAATCGGTATAATCAGGATGAGTGGTCCCGATGCTCTTCCGGTATTACAGGCCGTCTTTGCACCGGCCGCCCCCCGGTCTGTTTTTACCAGTCATCGTCTCTATTACGGCCATATCGTCCGTCCCGAGGACGGCAGGATTCTAGACGAGGTCCTGGCGGTCTATATGCGTTCTCCTTTGACATATACTCGAGAGGATGTGGTGGAGATCCACTGCCACGGAAGCTTCATTGTCCTGCAAAATATTCTCGAGCTCCTCCTTTCCCGTGGCGTATCCCTCGCCGGACCCGGTGAATTCACCAAGCGGGCCTTTTTGAATGGACGCATCGACCTGACTAAGGCTGAAGCGGTTATCGATATCCTCTCCGCCAAGACTCGAAAAGGTGTTGACCTGGCCGAAGAGCAATTGGCCGGGGCGCTTTATACCCGTATTGATGCGATCAGAGGAGAACTTGTCAATATCTGTGCTCTTGTCGAGGTTGCCATCGATTTTCCCGATGACGATGTCGAGATTATCGACCAGGAGCAGCTTTTGAACCATCTGCAGACAGGGGTGGAAGAGCCTTTGCGGGAGCTGGTGCGAACGGCTGATAGCGGCAGGGTTTACCGAGATGGGATAACCGTGGTGATCGTGGGACGTCCCAATGTGGGGAAATCCAGTCTTCTTAACACGCTTCTAGAGGAGGATCGGGCCCTGGTAACCGAGATTCCCGGAACCACGAGGGATACGATCGAGGAATATATCGATATCGAAGGTGTCCCGGTGAGAATCGTCGATACCGCCGGAATTCGGGAGCATGCCGATGCGGTCGAGGCTCTTGGTATCATGAGGGCACGAACCCAGGTCAACAAGGCCGACCTGGTTCTCTTTATGGTCGATGGCTCAGAGAACATTACCCCAACCGACAGAGAGCTTTATCAAACGATCAGCCACAAGCCATTGATTGTCATTATGAATAAGATGGATATCGGCTTACCCGGCTTCGGTGATTGTAAGGAAATATTTGCCGATAGAGTTATGGTTTCCATCTCAGCCAAGCAGCAGACGGGAATTGCTGATCTCAGAGGAACCATTTTTGATATGGTTACAGCCGGAAAGGAGCAGTGGTCAGAGGATGCATGTGCCCCCAACATCCGTCATAAGGATGCGCTGATAAAGGCACTTGATGCCTGCGAAAGGGTGGAGGAGGGCCTGTCAGGCGGCATGACCAATGACCTGTTGGCGGTCGATCTGCAGGAATGCCTGGCTCAACTAGCCGATATCGTCGGCGAAACGACAACCGATGATATCCTGGACACCATCTTTTCCAAATTCTGTATTGGGAAGTAGATGGAACGGCAGGCAAAGATAGCAACTTCAGGCACGGCAGGAAGGGATAGCAACTTCAGGCAGGGCAGGCAAAGATAGCAACTTCAGGAACGGCAGGAAGGGATAGCAACTTCAGGAACGACAGGCAAAGATAGCAACTTCAGGCAGGGCAGGAAGGGATAGCAACTTCAGGCAGGGCAGGAAAGGATAGCAACTTCAGGCACGGCAGGAAGGGATAGCAACTTCAGGCAGGGCAGGAAGGGATAGCAACTTCAGGCACGGCAGGAAGGGATAGCAACTTCAGGCAGGGCAGGAAGGGATAGCAACTTCAGGAACGGCAGGAAGGGATAGCAACTTCAGGCACGGCAGGCAAAGATAGAAAAAGATAGAAACCGCATGAAGGTTGAGCAATAAAATACCAGAAATATACTATTAGTCGGAATGCCGAAATAAGCACGATTTTAGCTTCGCACTTATTTTTTTATTGAGCAACTGTTAGTTTTTATTATGCTTTCGTAGTTCCTGTAGTTCCTGTAGTTCCTGTAGTTCCTGTAGTTCCTGCTTTTCCTTCTTTTCCTTCATCCTAAACCATCTCAAGTATCGCTTCGATCAACCTTTCTGCCCCTTCACCGATCTGGTCAACCCTTGCATCCAGCATATAGCACGGGGTTGTGACGATTTTGTGTTCCCTGTCGATGACGATTTCCCCATGGGTTGTTGGCGTATGGCGGGCTCCCATCTTCTCAATGCCCTCCGCGGTTCCCGGGTCCTGACCAATGGTTACGTTGATACCCGGAAGGATACGGGAGAGGATGGTCGGGGCGATACACAGGGCTCCGATGGGTTTTTTCCTCTTCGACATTGCCGTGACGGCTTTTTGAACCTCCTGGTTGACCGTGCAGTCCGGGCCAGCAAAGGCAAAGGTGCAGAGATTCTTGGCGGCTCCGAAACCGCCGGGCAAAACGAGTGCGTCGTGCTTGTCAGCATCAAAGTCGACAAGGTTTAGATCTTGCCCCGTGCTATCCTTGCCGACTCCACCAGGACATTACGACTCCCTGCCATCTCTTCACCGGTCAAATGGTTAACCACATGGTGTTGATCGATATCGGGTGCATAAGCATTATACTCGGCACCCTGCTTATGGATGGCCCATAAAGTGAGGGTCGCTTCATGAATTTCTGATCCGTCAAGATATCCGCAGCC